>NZ_CP170508.1:670903-1341807 GCF_052055875.1 Methanosphaerula subterraneus | reverse complement strand
ACCTGCCGGCCGACGAGTTCCAGGCCATCTTGGATGCCGATGATCTCCCGCATTGCCGGATTTGCATAGACCAGTCTGCCGTCTGGATCGAAGATCGCGATCCCGTTGATGGACCCTTCTATGACCTTCTCCTTGATGGTGAGGTCCTGAAGAGTCCGGTTCCGCTCGGTGGTATCCACGAGCGACAGCATCATGCAGACCTGGACTCCTGCCTGATCCGTGACGGTGCTCAACGAGATCTGGACATCACAGAGGGTTCTGTCCCGGCGGACAAGGGCCGTCTCCCAAACCCCTCCGTTTCGCCGACTGATGGCGTCCTTGAGCACGTTCTGGACTGCCTCTCCGTTTCGGCTCTGGATCACCTCCTCAATGGGGTGTCCACAGAGTTCTTCCTCTCCGGCATATCCCATCATAGTGAGGAGTGCGTGGTTCACGTAGGTGATCACCTCTGAAAGGTCCATGATGATGATCCCATTGATCGAGGAGGCGATCGCATTCTCCTTGATCAGCAGCTCCCGTTCGGCAGCCCGTTGACTGGTGACATCCTCCATGATCAGGGTGACCCCCCTGCCTCCGTCGTCAAAGACCGTGGAGACCCCTTTGATCCTGAGGTGCATCTCCACCGGTTCCTGCATGAAGTGGACCTCCTGGCTGACCTCTCCCATCTGATCGGTCTCTTCGATCAGGGCCCTGATTCCCGGGTTCTGGAATGGGGGGAGATCGAGTTCCCCGATAGGCTCTCCGAGCAGGTCCTCACGTTCCTTTCCAAAGGTGGCGAGGAAACGGTCGTTCACCTGTAATATCCTCTCATCCTCATCCAGGACCATAATCAGGTCTGAAGAGAACCCGAGCATGGCTGAAAGGGGGACCCGTTGCGAGAGCGTATAGACCTTGGCCATCCCGATCACCCGCACCTCCACCTGGCCGGTGATCAGCAGGATCTCCAGGTATTTTGCGACCGAGTTCCGGTTTAACGATAATTTTCGTGCAATCTCGGTGATGATCAGCCCTTTATGGTAAAACTTCAGGAGCGTCTTTATCCGTTTGTAGGCTGTCCGGTCCTCCTCAAGGGTCATCATCTGCAGAGAGCATCTCTCCTGATATTAAGATTTCTCAAAAGGGCTCAAACAACCCTGTGCAGGATCCGGGATTGCGCGAGAAGACACGGCATGTGGATATTAAATAGGTGACCGACCTATGAGAGGTCGATCCGAAGGCCCTCATAGGGCCCATACGGGATCATAAGGTCCCATAGATAACAGTCGACGATACCAGTGGGTGGATAGGTTGCGTCTCTCTCTCAGGCACCGGCCCTTTGCTCATTATGTCCTGATCCTGATAGTGGCCCTGATCCTTCTTGTCGTTGTCGGGATCACGGTCGTCGACTACCTGAATGCCGAACAGACCTCCCGGCGAAACCTGCTGGCTTCTGAAGAGCAGACCGAGTATTACCTGATCAATGCAGTCCACCTGACTGACATCGGTTTTAAACTCTTCGACGACTCGTTCAACCAGCAGATGAAGGATGGGTTTGTCCCATTTATGGAGGAGTATGAACGATCCGGGCGTGACCCCTCCCGGATGGATCTGAACGCTGTCAAGAGCAGGATCTCCTCCCAGGTCGACCTGTATGTGATCAACGCGGATGGGGTTATCGAGTATACGACCTATCCTAAAGAATTGGGTCTGGACTTTCAGAAGACAAGCCCTGAATTTTATCAATCTCTGAACCTGATCAGAGCCTCTCAGGGTTTCTTCCCCGACCGCGTGGTTCAGGAGTCCGGAAACGGGGCATTGCGGAAGTATGCCTACATGCCCACCCCTGATCATCGCTATGTGCTGGAACTGGGAATGGAGAGTGAACTCTTTACAGAGACACGACAGCAACTCCGGTACTCTGAGCTGATAGCAGAGATCACCCAGTATAACCCGGCTGTCGAGAACCTTCGCATATTCTCACCAACGAAACGCCTGATTGGAAATAAGGCATTTGAACCCGATGAAGCCCTCAATGCCACCCTCGATGCCATTCTTCTGGAGAAGAAGAACCTGGAGTTCATCGACCCGGCCAGTGGGGGGAAGACCCGGTACCTGTACATCAATCTCAGCACCGACCCGTATAGTTCGGATACGAGCAGGATCGTCGAACTCACCTATTCGAATGATCAGATCCGGAGAACGCTCCAGGACCTTGTGTTCTTTCACCTGCAGGTGGCCCTGCTCGCGCTGGTCTTCAGTTCAATCGGGGCCGTGATGATCTCCCGTCACCTGACCCGGCCGATCGAGGGGATCGTCCGGGACGTGGACGCCATCGCGAAGGGCGACCTCGACCATACGGTCTCCTCCTCCCCGGCCCATGAGTTCCGGGTTCTGGAGGAGAGCACCAATACGATGGTCCGCACGCTCAAGGAGACGATCTCCAAGCTGCAGGAGAGCGAGTCCCATCTGACCGCGAGCGAGGAACGCTACCGGGTCACTTCAGACCTGATCTCCGATTATGCCTACTGTGTCGCTGTCGACTCCGGGGGCGTCTCGTCGCTGGTCTGGGCAACTGGTGCATTTGAGCGGATTCTGGGTATCCCCAGGGAGGAACTGCTCCAGGCCGGGGGGGTTGAGTCGGCGATATTTCCTGATGATCGGGAGGTCTACAGGCAGCATATGAGTCTCCTCTTTAAGAACCAGCCTTACCGGAGTGAGTTTCGGATCATGACCCGGTCGGGGGAGACCCGCTGGCTGAGCCATCGCACGCTCCCGGTATGGGATGTCGCTGCCGACCGCCTGGTCCAGTATTTTGCTGCCGGCCAGGACATCACCAGGCAGAAGGAGGCCGAGGCGGAGAACCGCCGGCTCAACGAGGAGTTGGAGCAGCGGGTCATCGAACGGACCAGCCAGCTGGAGGCGGTCAACCGGGACCTGGAGTCCTTCAGTTACTCGGTCTCCCATGATCTCAGGTCGCCCCTCCGTGCGATCGACGGGTATGCGTTCATTCTGAAGGACACCTATGGTCCCGCCCTGCCTGATGAGGCGCAGCGGTACCTGCAGGTGATCCGGGAGAGTGCGCAGCGGATGGATTCGCTGATCAACGATCTCCTCCGGTTCTCGCGGATCGGGAGGCAGGCGCTGGACAAGCAGCGGGTCTCTCCAGCGGACCTGGTCCAGAGCAGCCTTGAGGAGTTGAAGGAGGAGATGGAAGGGCGGGATGTTGAGATCCGGGTCGAGGAGATGCCTGACTGCCTGGCCGATCCAACCCTGCTCCGCCAGGTCTTTGTGAACCTCCTCTCCAATGCCCTGAAGTTCACGCGGGATCGGCGGCCGGCAGAGGTCACGGTCGGTTCATTCGTCGACAACGGCCAGGTGGTCTATTATGTCAGGGACAACGGCGTCGGTTTTGATATGCAGTACGCCGGTTCGCTCTTCGGGGTCTTTCGGCAACTCTCCCATAAAGAGAGGTATCAGGGGAGCGGTGTGGGGCTGGCCATCGTGAAGCGGATCGTCGAGCGGCACGGGGGCACGATCTGGACCCGGTCAGCGGTCGATAAGGGTGCGACCTTCTATTTCACCCTCAATGGTGGTGGTATGCATGAATGAGAATACCGAGGATGTTGAGATCCTCCTCATCGAGGACAATCCCCATGACGTGGAGTTGATCCTCCATGTCTTCCGGTGGTGCAACCTGCCGGGAAAGGTGCTGGTCGTCTGGGACGGTGAAGAGGCACTGGACTATCTCTTCGGCAGGGGACGGTATGCGGGTCGGAACCTGGAGAAGAAGCCGAAGGTGATTCTGCTGGATATGAAACTGCCCAAGGTCGACGGGATTGAGGTGCTCAAAAGGATCAAGGGGGATCCCGGTCTGCTGACCGTCCCTGTGGTGATGCTGACCTCATCAAATCAGGAACGGGATATCGCGGAGAGTTACCGCCTCGGCGTCAACAGTTATATTGTAAAGCCGGTCGACTTTGAGGAGTTTGCTGATGTGATCCGGGAGATGGCGATGTACTGGCATCTGATCAACCAGCCCCCGCAGGAAGGGTCATAGCCGGTTTCTCCGGCTATTCCACGTTTTCTAGAAGAAGAATGCTGCGCCGGCCCCTGCGCAGTTCTCACCTGACATTCTGATTCTGTCCCTCTGCTTCCATGGTGACCAACTGCTTGTAGATGGTGAAATACCGCCCCAGACACTCTCCGGGTGTCTCTTTGAGGCGTGCACCCCGGAGATACTGTTCATTATCTCCGATCGACCTTCTCACTGTCTCGAACCGGGGGATCCAGGCCCCGCCTTCAAAATGACCAAACTCGCCCTGGTACTCTATCATCTTCATCTCATTCCTCTGTGTGGTGTTCTGCGCATTCCGCAGAGGCCCCGGAGAGCCGATCTCTGATCCCGTACGTGGACGTGACACGGCCGTTTTTTGTGCAGGGGACGCTCAGGCCGCACCTGCCGGCATGTGCCCTATCACCGGTATGCCTGTGATTAGATGTTGTCGACCCGGTTTATTAGAGTTTTAGATCGGGGCTCTCCCGATCCGTCGACCATCTTCCGAGTGGCGGGGTCTTCACTTTATCCCACAGAGCTCTCTGTATGCATACCACTGGCGCCGCTGGGAAGCCGGCCTGTGCCACGGGGGCGCCGGCCCGGGGGCGGGAGATTTGAGGTGTCATATCCTGCTTGACGGGCGTACACGTGTACAGTACGCGTACACGTATTTCGGCAAACTTTTCCAGGTACCTCTCATGAAGGACTTTACCGAAATACGTGTACGCGTACTGTACAAATCCACGGCCATTTCGGCCCTGGATTATGACAAAGGTGCAGATGTGGATCACCATGGGTGAGAGAACCTGTGCCACCTAACGACTGGTTCTTGCATTGGGGGACGGCGGTCGTGCCGGCGAGTTGTGCGAAAGGCCGGCACGTTTCTGATAAGGGGGTGACGTGCACCTGATGAAGCCGGCGGATCGGTTCGGCGGCGGATGATGGCGTTCACGTTCAACCGGGAGAACTGTTCCCCCGGTCACGGGGCGGCCTGGTCTGGCTCTCGCCGGATGACAACCACGACCCGGATTCGGATGGTAGTGACTTACAGCAGTTACAGCAGACTTACAGCACGTTTACAGCAGTTGCTGTAAATAAGCCGGAGCCAGATCCGGCGGTCAATGGCGGAGATACTGTTAGATCTTCTTGCGTACATAATGAGCATACTCTACTTACAGCAGATCTGAAGAACACACAGACCTCACCGATCGCAAGTGCCGATCCGTGTGTGTGTCCCCGTTATTCGCCATCTGCTGTAAGTAAACATGAAAAGTCGTCTGAAGACGCTCAATTGCAGAACCGGAACCGTGACAGCCTCAGTAAACTTACAGCAACTGCTGTAAGTCTGCTGCAAACATGCTGTAAACAACAGGCAGTTGCTGAAAATGTTCAGGAGCTGGCGGCCACAGCTCTGGAACGGGTATCCTTGGTATCGGAACTGGAGAAGACGGATGGATGGTCTCCTACTCATGAGTGGGTCGTGTCGACGCCATCTGCCTGGGGTCGACGGTACGACAAAGGGGACGATCATCCACGAGGTGCTGTGGGGGCGGGATGCCGGGGTCGTCTGTGCGGAGTACGGGGTGACCGATCCCCTGGCCGTCCGGCAGTGCGAGGGGAGATCGCCGGCCGTTTCCCTTTTGACTGATATGATGCAGGGGGTGAGCGGTCGTATTGTGAACTGCCGTTTGCTGTTACGCTTTCTTCTGGTCCCCCTCCTACATAGTCCCAAGCGCAGTCTAGCATCATCAATCTAATCTATTAAAAACGTCCATCTAGAAACCCGCTTTTTCTGCATATCTAATAAAGGCAATTAGGGTCCTTTTTTCTGTTGCTCTCAAGGTAGTTCCTGAGAGGAGATTATTGACGATGCTAATAAGGCGGGGCATCTCAACGTAATCCTGCAAAACATGGAAATCAAAAGTAAGGTACTCTATAGGCCCGTTGGTTTGGTGGCCGAGATTGAGAATTTCGCGCTGGTGCATCCCCTCAAGAAATTGGATACAGGTTTCCGAACTATTGATAATTTTATCTGCCCAAGATCTTCTCATCTCTCCATCTGAAGGTGATGTGGTACGCCATACATCAAGGACAACATTGAGCGAGGGAGTATCGAGTAGTGTCCTATCATCAAGAGCTGCAGATTGAATCTTCCGTGAAACGGTCTGCTCAAGTTTCAGATAATCATCGGTTGATAATGTACGATCCTTTTCATCCATGGGCGCCCCCACTCCATATTTGCCATGTTGAGTCCCCAGGTCATGAGTGAGAATAGATATCATCAAGAGGGAGCGACTGTTCTCCATTGACCCAAGGATGATTTCAAGACAAGCATCTTCTTTGATCCGATTTAATAAAATAAATAGGATGACCGGAATATAATTCGAGCCAATTTTAAGGCTTGGGTATTTTCTATCTCCAGTTATCTGGACGAAGAGATCATCACCAACATTCAAGAGTGCGGAAAAAAATAACTTGGCTGCCTTTATAGATATTTCCTTATTATGAGCGAGGAAAAGATTGAGAAATGTAATAAGAACTTCGATGTTCGATGAAAATTCTATCAGTTTTTCTTCGATCTCATCTATTTCTTCCAGAGCAATAATTGTATCGAAATCCCTGTTGGATAGTGTATTTATTGGTATTGACCAACGGAAATACGTCGGGAAATTTTGAGGTGTACATATCCTGCGATCTCGGAGAAGGTCGTAATCATTGGGTACTGGGTTGCCATCTGGTTCGTTTTGGGAGGAGTTAATAGCCGGGAACAACTCTTCGATAAGGTTCTTTACAAGACGATAAGTGTCATCGTCCTTGTCGCTGATGGCGTCCTGCAGTGCGCGATCGAGGATTATTCTAGCGTTTTTTCCAGTGCGTGAATAACTATTCACAGAGTAAAAAAGGGAGCCGTTTCTCTGAATAATGCTATGAATAACTGGAAATCGTATTCGGATTGTCTCAATGGCTACGAAATCCACAGGGTTAACTTCTCCCATCACCGCGGGATACGACAATCGCATCGAATTTATTAAGCGTTTGATTTTTCTGGGAGAACTATTCATCGATATTATATACGATAATATATTTTTTCCACGGTCTTGACCGAGGAGTTGGTAATCGCTAGGGACGAGTATCTCTTTTAAATTACCTTCAAATAACAAGAGGTAATCCCGCGGGGTGGGACTTGGTAGATCGAAGGAACACTGAATGATTTTATCCAGATAGTCCTCAGCAGAGTATTGTAATGGTTCCTTGATCGATGCTAGGATTATCTTAGGATCGTAGGCAAGGAGATAGACGACATTCGGAAAATCTCCAATCGCCTTGATTACCTGAAAGATCTCCCGCGTCTCCGAGGGTGTTAATCTGTCAATATCATCAATGATGATGAGGACACGGCCGAGCTTTATGATCTCATCGGCGATGGTGTTTTTAAGCGTCCGTATATTTTTCTTATCCTGATCAAGCCACCCCCTTAACTCATCTATCACTGTTCCGATCGGAAAACGAACTGGCGAAAAGGCATTTCCTAGTTCACCCAATGCTTTTGCAAGAGAGAGCGCAGTCTTTCCCTGATCGCTAAGACCATTTGAAAAATTTGCGAAGAATTGTCGAGTCAGATCCTCCCTCCCTGAGAACCACCAAGGATTAAAATCGATGATTGTGATGGGATCGTGCTCTGATTGATCGGGATCTTCCAAGTAACATCGGGTAAAATTGAGAAGCGTCGTCTTCCCTGAGCCCCACGGTCCATGAAGGGCAACAACGAATCCATCTGGGTTGAACATCCCCAGAATCCCCCGGGCAAGAACCTTCGCATATGGAGCGCTACCGAAGAGATCATCTGCAGGGTTATTCAAGGGTCTATCCGGCGTAAGTACTGGAATGGACCCCTCCAACTCCGATGCTTGTTCACTCGAAGAGGCAGAGGTGAAAGTTGATGGAAGCGGACACATTGAAAAGATAATCTTACTCCGGATAACTTAAACCCCGAACAACAGGCGTCGGCGTCGGTACCATTCGCGAATACCATCGGGAAAAGCGGCGCCACGCCGTCGGGGAGGCCCTCGTCTCCAGCGGCTACCTCTTCACCGTCGGGGACCGGATCTTCCGCCGGACGAAGGCCCCCGATCAGGTCGTCCTGGCGGTCCTCTTCGGCGCCGGCCTGAAGAAGGAGGACCTGCCGGCCACCGAATCGCTGGAGGACACGCTGGCACGGGTGGTGCCCTACTGGAACGAGACGATCGTTCCGACGGTACAGGACGGGAAACGGGTCTTGATCGCAGCCCACGGAAACAGCTTCCGTGCCCTCGTCAAATACCAGGATCAGGTACCCGACGACGTGATCACCGGCCTCAACATCCCGACCGGGTTCCCCCTCGTCTACGAGCTCGACGACTCGATGCACCCGATCCGCCACTATTACCTGGGCGATGAAGAGGAGATCCGGCGTGCGACAGCATCGGTCGCGAACCAGACGGCGGTCAGGAAGTAGACAGAGACCCTACACTGCATCGTGACCGTCTCGACCTGTTCGTGCGCCACGATTCCCGGGTTCGTGCTCCCCGGCTCGATCGTGATCGCCGGACCGATCTGTCTCACCCTCCGTGGTGAGAGATCGAGGTTCACCATGTTATTCAAATCCCGTACGATTGTTACGTATTCTCTCTCACTGAACCCAGGTAGTAACTTCTTCGACCGGGGGTCGAGTCGAGGGGGGCAACTCCTCTGAAGGGTACCCTATTGCACATCCCATGAGTGCCCATTGCCCTGGATTAAGACCGATGATTCGGCAGAACTCTTCATTTTCAGCCATTTGAGTTGTTATAGATACAAGTTGAAATCCAAGACCCAGAGCCGTTGCCTTAAGCCACATATTCTCCATGCAATGAGCAAGAGATTGTTCTTCCACGGGTGGGAACCCCCTCCTCTCAGCGGTTACAATATACAGGGGGGCCGTGCCAACACCCGGGACAATGCCCATCTTCTTTATCATTGCAAGACGTTTCACAAATCCGGCTGCTTGAACCCGGAGTTCTTCGTTGGTGACCAGGGCCTCGTCGAGATCAGCAGCGTTTCTCAAAACTTCTTGATAGACCAGTGGAATTAATTCGGCCATGGCCCTGGAATTTTTTCGAACGACAAAAAATCTTCGGAAATAATCCTCCCTCTCACCAACTGAAGCTGCAGCAAAAGGAGCATGGAGGCCGGCATGGATGATATCCATAATCATAGCATCAGAGGGCATCTCCGGTTTGAACCTCCTGTGGGTTCGTCGTTCTAAAATAATCCTATCAAGTATCGCATTGCTCTGTTCGTCGTGTACGGGAATCATGGTTGAATCTCTATTTTAATGATTGATGATGAGGTTATCCCTAAACTCTCCGATGCGAACATACGATAATACACCGTCCGGGCATCCCGGCTCGACCGTTCGGCGTCGGCCTTCCCGACCCTGCTGATGAACGACCTGCTCGCGATCATCGGCCCCAGCCGGCCCCGGACGATTCAAAAAAAAGGGATTATCGCCGATTCATTTGGGTAGGCCCTGACCATTCGTTGTGGCCGTGACTGCCGGCCCGGTATAGATCCCCGAGCCCAGGAACCAGGTATCGTCCACCTTCTCCACACAACTCAGTTTGGATTCGACCGAATAGTTGTGGGCGGGATTGGGGTACGTGTACCGGACGAAGCCGGTCCGTTCCTGGCAGCATCACGCTCGTCCCGAATTCACTCCTTCTTCTTCGCCATCTTTGCGATCTTTTCATTGATATTGGGACTGTTCTCCATCCGGTGCCAGTCCTCGTTACTCATCCCCATGAAAAAATTACATGACGAACATTTGAGCCAGGCTTCATATTGATCAGGGAATTCTGCACGGAGGGTCGACTCTCCGCACTGCGGGCATCTCAGCTTCACCTGGTCGATCGATTCGGTGACCTCGCTGTCCATGTTGTGAGGTTCGACCGGTGTTCTTTCAGGTACCGGCTTCTGGTCCCCGGATTGTACATCATCTGATACGGGATCTGCAGTCATCTTGTTTTCATCGACATCTGTGCCGGCCTGATCGTGTAATTCTTCAGTCAAAAATCTTCAACACCTTGCTATGAAGTTTATAAGGGATCTGCGAGGATATATAAAAAATTGTCCTTACTCAGAGCATTCCCATGATCGTGATGACTGACGAGCAGAGTTTGGGCGCCGGCGGCGGGCCCGGTAAAGATCATCCGGCACTGCACCAGGGGTGCCCGCAGTATGTGCCGGCGTCGTGCTGTTCACACCGGGCTTGCTCTGTACGCAGCCGGCGATCAGGAGCGATGCGCCGATGACGAGCAGCCCTGATCTCATCTCCCTCTTCCTCCAGATCCCAACGCTCATCCCCCCGCACCCCGAACACTGATCCACGTTCATCGCCATCATAGTCCTGGCCGCCGTCTTCCTGCTGATCGCCGTCCGGCAGGTCGGCCGGTTCAACCTGAAGATCTGGCAGATCATGCTCGGAGGAGCCGTCGCCGTCCTCGCCACCGGCCAGATCGCCCCTGTCGACGCCGCAAAGGCCGTCGACCCTGACGTGATGCTCTTCCTCTTCGGGATGTTCGTCGTCGGGGAGGCCCTCGTCGCCAGCGGCTACCTCTTCACCGTCGGGGACCGGATCTTCCGCCTGACGAAGACCCCCGACCAGGTCGTCCTGGCAGTCCTCTTCGGTGCCGGCTTCCTCTCGGCCCTGCTGATGAACGACACGCTCGCGATCATCGGCACCCCGCTCGTCCTCGGGATCGCCGCCCGCTCCCGGATCTCCCCGAAGCTGCTGCTGCTGACCCTCGCGGTGGCCATCACCACCGGCAGCCTGGCGAGCCCGGTCGGCAACCCCCAGAACCTGCTCGTCGCGGTGAACGGCGGGATCCCCTCCCCGTTCGTCACCTTCGGCACCTACCTGCTCGTTCCAACTCTTATCAGCCTCCTGGTCGCCTACCTGGTCCTCCGGATCGCGTACCGCGGGGAGTTCCAGCCCGGCAGATCCGTCGACAGGCCGGCCGACCCCGTGGACTCCGCCGGGGAACCCCCTGCCTTCGATCGGCATCTGGCCCTGCTCGCGAAGTCCTCGATCGCCATAATCGTCCTCCTCGCCGGGGTGAACATCGCGGCCTCGGCGATGGGCGATGGCATGGCAGTCCCGCTCCCGCTGATCGCCCTGGCCGCCGCCCTCCCGGTCCTCCTCCTCTCCCCGCGGCGCTTCGCGATCCTCAGGACGATCGACTGGCCGACGCTCGTCTTCTTCACCGCCATGTTCGTCCTGATGGAGAGCGTCTGGCAGACCGGCTTCTTCCAGCAGTTCGTCTCGGCCGGCGGCCTCACCACGGTGCCGGCCCTCCTCGCCACCAGCGTCCTCCTCAGCCAGTTCATCTCCAATGTGCCGTTCGTCGCCCTCTTCCTGCCGATGGTCCTGCAGGCCGGCGGGAGACCGGATCAGCTGATGGCCCTCGCGGCCGGCAGCACCCTGGCCGGCAACCTCACCATCCTCGGAGCCGCCAGCAACGTGATCATCGTCCAGAACGCCGAGAAGCAGGGCGAAACGCTGACGTTCTACGAGTTCGCCAGGGTGGGGGTGCCCCTGACCCTCCTGCAGATGGCGGTCTACTGGGTCTTCCTCGGACTCCTCTGACCCATAGGTTCAAAAACCAGCAGACCCAGTTCCGTGCATGACGACACAGGTCCGTGCAGTCGAACTGGTCCACCAGGCGGCCCCGACCATCGAGGGTGCGGGTGTCCACCTGCACCGGGCATTCGGCAGCGCTGCGTTCGATCCGTTTCTGATGCTCGACGACTTCCGGGGAGACCGCCCTGAGGAGTACCTGCCCGGCTTCCCCACCCATCCGCACCGGGGGATGGAGACGGTCACCTACATGCTCGAGGGGACCGTGGCGCACCGGGACAGCATGGGGAACGCCGGGAACATCAATGCCGGGGATGTCCAGTGGATGACTGCAGGGTCGGGTATCGTTCATTCGGAGATGCCGGCGCCGGTGAACGGTCGTATGGGCGGGTTCCAGCTCTGGGTCAACCTCCCCCGGGCGCAGAAGATGATGGACCCGCGGTACCAGGAGATCACCGCCGACCAGGTCCCGGTCGTCTCTCCGGCCGAAGGAGTTACGGTCCGGGTGATCGCCGGTTCGGTGGCCGGCGTCGTCGGACCGGTGCGGGGGATCGTCGCCGATCCCGATTACCTCGATGTTACACTGGATCCTGATGTCTCGTTCTCCCACCCGGTGAAGGCAGGGTACTCCGTCTTCGCCTACGTCATCGGCGGAGGCGGGACGTTTGGAAACGGGCCGGGGCACCAGGTGAAGAACCGGGACCTGGTCGTGTTCGGCGCCGGCACATCGGTTGGAGCCAGGTCTTCTCAGGAGGGGATGCGGTTCCTCCTCCTCTCAGGGCGACCGATCCATGAGCCGGTGGCCTGGCAGGGCCCCATCGTCATGAACACGGACGAGGAACTCCGGCAGGCATTCCGGGAGTACCGGGAGGGGACCTTCATCAGGAAGAAGGCATGACGGGGTGGTGAAGGCGGGTCTCTGGAGTCCGGGTACAGCAGAGGGTCTGCCAGGCCTGTACGCCCCTTCACCGGGGTAACGTCCCGGCAAACTCGCGGACTTTCTCCCCTGCCCCTGTCCTGAGGGGTACTCCATGGCCGACGAGGAGGGTGTCGAAATCGAGCGTGGCGATTCTGCGGATCGATGCCCGCTCCTGGTCGACGTCCAGGGTGGCCGTCTTCGGGCCTTCTGTGAGTGTCTTCCCGTCATACCTGAGAGTATCTCCGGCAAAAAAGGTCCGGGTCGCCTCATCGAGCAGGCCCAGGCTTCCCGGGGTATGGCCGGGAGTATGGACGCAGACGAGTCCATCGATCCGGTCGCCATCGTCGAGGAGGATATCAGGCTCGAAAAAATTCTGTTTTATAAACACACTCATGATACGCAGCAGGAACCCCATCACTCCTTTCGGTGGGGGGATGGGAATTTTTCCCGTGATATATGCCGCTTCTGCCGTATGAACAGCGACCTTTGCACCGGGGGCTGCCTGTTTCATCTTCGTGATACCGCCGACATGGTCGATGTGGGCATGGGTCAACACGATGGTACTGATCTCAGAAGGATCTCGCCTGAGATCTCCTGTAATATACTTGATGATCTTCGCACTGCTGCCGGGCAGACCGGTATCGATGATCGTCAGAGACTCCCGTGCGACGATATAACTGTTCCCGTTCACCCCGTCTACCTGATGGATGCCTGAAATAATCTCCACAGTAATCTCCTCCTGGCCCTGGCTCTCCCAAATGGGACGTCTACCTCATGTATCTTCCATCCTCATCTGTCTTTGGGATAACGATCGATCCGGTCCGCCCCCGAACGCTCTTATGCCCTGCTCACAATTATTCTGGAGATAGACGCGGATCTCTTCAGAGTTCCGGGTCTCGTGGATGATATCGTGTTTCCAACATGGGCGATGGCCGGACTCTGGGGATCGATGGCAGGGTCAGCCCTCCTGATCGGGGCGGTCGCGGGCTATTATCTGAAGATCCCGCAGCGGACCGTCGCCCTGGTCATGGCCTTCGGTGCCGGCGTCCTCCTCTCTGCCATCTCCCTTGAACTGCTCGACGACGCCTACACCCTGGGGGGCATCGTACCGGTGATCACCGGCTTCCTTGCCGGCGCCCTGATCTTCACCGCGGCCAATCTATTGCTGGCCAGAAGGGGGGCCCGGCACCGGAAACGGTCGGGTCTGCCCCCTGGGGAAGAGTTTGAGGACGGGGGTGCTGCCATCGCCGTCGGTTCGGTGATCGACGGGATCCCGGAGTCGATCGCCATCGGACTGACGATGATCGGGGGCGGAGCGGTCAGCACGGCCACCGTCATCGCCATCTTCCTCTCCAACATCCCCGAGGGGCTCTCCAGTTCTGCCGGCCTGAAGGCCCGGGGGTGGCGTGCTGCCCCGGTCTTTCTGATGTGGGGCGGTATCGCCGTCTGTTCGGGCATTTCATCGCTGGCAGGGTACTCGGTCTTCAGCCACTTCAGCCCGACAACGATCGCCATGGTGCTGGCCCTCGCTGCGGGCGGTATCCTCGCGATGCTCGTCGACACCATGATCCCCGAGGCGTTCTCAAAGACCCACAACCTGACCGGCCTGGTGACGGTCCTCGGTTTTATCACCTCGTTTATTCTTTCAAAACTGGGTTGATTCAGAAGAGGGGGTGACGACTGGTCCGGGCTGGTGGACCCGCTTCCGCTGGGCCATCCGGTAGCCGGAGACGACCTGGACCGACGGGCCGAATGACCGGTCGAGGGCCGGGTCCCCGGAGTCCACATACAGCACGGGGGTCTCGCGGAGTTTGTGCGGTGTGGCCACGATGATGATATGGTCCACCCCCACCCGCTCCACGACCCGCGGACTGATCTGCTGGTTTCCCCGTCCGAGGATGAACCCCTGGGCACCGATCGGGCTGATGACGATCCGTGCGTTCTCTTCGGTTTGGAGGAGGTCGACGAGGGTCTTCTCGTCCGCATCTGCGGCGATGACCACCCCGTCCTTCACCACGTCCACGCCCAGCAGCGTCTTCTTCACGCCGATGCGGCGGGCTATGGCTTCGGTCGTCGTCCCGGCGCCGAGGATGTAGACGGTCTCCGGGAGGATCACCTCCCCGATGAACCGGGCGATCTCCTCCTTCGCCCGTTCCTCATCCGCCTCCTCGTACACCTGCTTGCTGACCTGGGTCAGGTTGGGGAGGGCCGGCGTCCGGGCCACCCCGTAGAGCCGGGTCCGGAGGTCGCCCCTCCGGTAGGCCTCCTCGTCGACGTCCATCACCTCGGCGTCGCGGAGGGTGTACTGCGTCGGACCGTCGACGATCTCCGCCGCCGTGGCCGGGTCGATGGCAAAGAGGGCTGAGTACATCTTCACCCCTGCCGGTATTCCGAGGATCGGAACCTCCCGGCCGGCGACATCGAAGATCTCCCGGGCCGTGCCGTCCCCCCCGCAGAAGAGGATCAGGTCCACGCCCTCCTCCAGGAATCGGCGGGCCGCCGTCCTCGTGTCTCCTGCAGTGCTCTCCCCAGAGTAGTGGTGCACCACCTGGAACCGGGTGACGCCGGCCTCCGCAAGGAGAGACTCCCCCATCTCCCCGGATGCGGTGAAGAAGAGGAGGTCCGGGTTCCTGGCCAGTATCTCCAGGGGGATCCGGGCCCGTCTCTCTGCCTGGGGCACGGCACCCCGCCGGCGTGCCTCCTCCACCTGGTTATCGGTCCCCTTCAGGCCGACGGCCCCGCCCATGCCGGCGACGGGGTTGACGAGAAAGCCGATCCTGCGCATGGTCGGTGGACCTTCAGCCGATCCGTGGAATCCGGTCCAGCGCTTCCTTGATCAGGGCGTCCGGGTACTCGTAGTCCACCAGGGTGCCTGCGTAGTAGGCATCATACGCCGACATGTCGAAGTTGCCGTGGCCTGAACAGTTGAAGAGGATCGTCTTGGACTCGCCGCTCTGTTTGCACTTCAACGCCTCGTCGATGGCCCCCTTCACCGCATGGGAGGTCTCGGGGGCGACGATGATCCCCTCGGTGCGGGCGAAGGTCTGGGCTGCGTCGAAGACCTCGCTCTGGTGGTAGGCCACCGCCCGCATCACCCCGTCGTGCACCAGCCGTGAAACGATCGGCGAGTCCCCGTGGTACCGGAGCCCGCCGGCGTGCATCGACGGGGGCACGAAGTCATGCCCGAGGGTGAACATCTTCAGCATCGGGGTATACCCGGCCTCGTCGGCGAGGTCGTAGGTGTACAGCCCCCTGGTCAGGGTCGGGCAGGAGGCCGGCTCGGCACCGATGATGTCGACGTCCGGATGCTTCCCGGTCAGCTTGTCCCCTGCGAACGGGAACCCTATCCCGGCGAAGTTGGTCCCTCCGCCGACACACCCGATCACCACGTCCGGGTAGTCGTCGACCATCGCCAGCTGCTCGCGGCACTCGAGCCCGATCACGGTCTGGTGGAGGCAGACATGGTTCAGCACCGAGCCGAGCGCGTAGTTGGTCTTCTCATGGTTGACCGCGTCCTCGACCGCCTCGGAGATGGCGATACCCAGGCTGCCGGGGGTGTCCGGGTCCTTGGCAAGGACGGCCCGGCCAGAGGCGGTCCTGGTGCTCGGGCTGGGGATGCACTCGGCTCCCCAGACATGCATCATCGACTTCCGGTACGGCTTCTGTTCATAGCTCGACCTGACCATGTAGATGGTGCATTCCATCTCGTAGAGCATCGTCGCGAATGCAATGGACGATCCCCACTGCCCTGCCCCGGTCTCGGATGCGATCCGTTCGACCCCCTCCTTCATGTTGTAGTAGGCCTGCGGAATCGCGGTGTTCACCTTGTGGCTCCCCGCCGGGCTGACCCCTTCCCACTTGTAGTAGATCTTCGCCGGCGTCTTCAGAAACTTCTCCAGCCGGTGAGCACGGTACAGGGGTGTCGGCCTCCAGAGCCGGAAGACGTCCCGCACCTCCTCAGGGATGTCGACATACCGGTCGGTGGTGACCTCCTGTCGGATCAACTCGGCCGGAAAGATGGCCGCGAGATCTGCAGGGACGATCGGCTTCTGGGTCTGTGGATTCAGCGGCGGGTCCAGGGGGGACGGCAGGTCTGCCTGGACATTATACCACTTTTTTGGGATCTGCTCCTCATCGAGGAGGATCTTGGTCTGCATACATGGTACTCGTGTTGTACAAATATATACATTATGGATCAAAAGTGTTTGTTGTCCGATCGGATACTCCGTCGTTTGTGGCAGATGGAACGATCAGATTGGGTGCTCTGGGAAACCGGGGGTGGGGAAGAACCCGGCAGGGTACCCTCACCGGGTCGGGCTGAAGAGGGTAAGGACCAGCGCCACACGGTCGACGGCGGCAGTGAAGCCGGCCCCGACCGGCACCATCCTCAGGCCGGGCATGACATGTGCTCTGTTGAGGTCCGCGAGGTCGGTCGTGGCATTCCTAAACTCCGGCCAGGGGAGCGTGTAATTGGGGTTGATCGCAAGAGAGCGCTCGAACGCCTGGATTGCATCAGTGCGGTCTCCTGCAGCTGCAAGAATTTTTCCTTTGAGGTGCCAGAACAGAGGGTTCTCCGGGTCGAGCGACCTGGCAGTGTCGACTTCCTGCAAAGCCCCGCTCAGGTTGCCGGTATGAAGAAGGGCGAATGATCTGATGCCAAACGCCAGCGCATAGGATCCGTTGAGGGAGAGTGCGGCATTCGCATCCTTCAAGGCGTCATCGTAGTGCCCCAGCGCGAGCAGGGCATATCCCCGGTTTGCATACCTGACCGGCCGCGGGTCCAGTGGGATTGCCTGGGAGACACTATCGACTGCTTCGGTATAATGCCCGGTTTTGCGGAGTGCGTATCCCTTCAGGCAGTACAGTTCGGGGTCGTCAGGGTACAGCGCTAGCCCGGCGTCGGTTGATGCAATCAGCTGGCTCCAGTTCTCCTCTGCCATCAGGGCCATCCCCTCTCTTTCATAGGCTGCAGCACTCAGCGGGCTGTCGGCGAGGGGTGTGGCAGTGATGTCTCCAGAGAGAGGAACTCCCATCGTCGGGATACACAGCAGCGTCGCAAGAAGAAGTACGATAAGGATGGGTTTTAGGGGCCTGGAGAAGAAATAAATCCCCGTCGTCTTCCTCGTGCCGGCCGGTTGTATCATGAGGAATCTGAAACACCTGAAATTAAAATAACTGTTGATTTAATTTAAGGCTTGATATTCAGGACTGGAGGACGTGCGCCTCCATGAATTCTTGTTCTGCGTGGACATCCCCGAGCCACAACGCCCCGTTCATCGCCGGCATCACCTGATCCGGTTGATATCCTGGATCGCTGTTGGATATGCCCAGTCCATCTCCTGCAGGTCGGCGAGGGTGAGGTGTTTCCGAATCGCCAGGGCAAATATGTTGATCATCTCATCGGCGTTGTATCCCAGGAGGTGGGCCCCGAGGATCCTGCCCATCGGGCCGTCGGTCAGTACTGTGTATCCAGACCGGGCGAGCCCGAGTCTCCGGGTGGTGTACCAGTCCCGTGTATCTGCTCGGTAGATGGTGACCGGAATGCCATGTCTGGCCGCCTCATCCTCCCCGAGGCCGACCATTGCAAGCACCGGGTTGGAAAAGACCGCGGTCGGCACGGCCGAGTAGTCCGGCGCAACCGTGTTTCCATGGAGCATGTTTTCAGCCACACTCGTTCCGTCGCGGTGCGCCACCGGGGACAGGGGTTTTCCCCCTGGGTTTGCGTCCCCGGCGATGTACACCGACGGATTGGAGACGCTCTGGAGAAACGGGTTCACCACGATCCCACCCCGTGCATCGGTCGCGACCTCTCCGCGAGCAAGGTCGAGACCGGCGGTGTTCGGCACCCTGCCGGCCCCGTGCACGACCAACTCGGCCTCGAAGGTCCGGTCTCCGCTCTGTACGCGGAGGTGTCCGCCGGCCTGCTCCACGGTCGAGACCGGCACACCCGTCTCGATGCGGATCCCCAGCTCCTGGCAGGACTCGACCAGGAGATCCACCAGGAACGGGTCGAACCCTTTGAGAACTCTCTCGCTCCGGTGGAGGATGGTCACGCTGGCTCCGGCGGCTGCAGCGATGAACCCGAACTCAAAGGAGATGAGCCCTCCGCCGATGAAGAGGATCTGTCCGGGCATCGATTCCATCGCAAGAAAGTCGTCGCTCGTCGACACCAGTTCCTCTCCATGAATGGAGAGGGGCAGGGGGACCGCACCGGTCGCGATGCCGATGAACCGTGCAGTGACAGGATCGTCCCCGACCAGGAGTTCGTTCCTGCCGGTGAATCGCGCCGGGCCGTGGAGACAGACGATACCGTCCTTTGCAAGGGCTGCTGTTCGCCTCGACGGAACCGGCTCGGTGAATCCGCGTTTGAACCGGATCAGGTCCGCCCACTCGATATGGCACTCACCACCGATCCCGTATCCCCGCATTCGCCGGGCCCGGTCGACCGTCTCGGCCGCACCGTTCAGCACCTTCTTCGGGACGCATCCCCTCTGACCACAGGTTCCGCCGTACGGGCGTTCGTCGGTGATGGCCACCGACCAGCCTTCACGCCGGCACCGGCGGGCCATGGCCGGTCCGGCCTCCCCGGTCCCGATCACCACAAGATCGAAGTCGTTGATCTCGTCAGCGCCGTTCTCTCCTTCCATACCGTCTCTTCAACTCCCTGCCCGATCCGAAGTTCTCCAACCGCGGGATCGCTGTCGGTTCTAACGAGTCGGAGGGATATAAGCGTATCTGGAATCCAGGGAGATAGGAGGCAGCCTCCGGCCTCCGGCATGGGAAAACCCATATCGCTCATGCCCGGCTCTTCACGAATGGAAAAAAGAAAAACAGGTACCCGGGATCGAACAGATCCCCACCGTATCCTTCCGGCAGAAGTCTCGTCCCTTCTGCACTGCAGACGATCACCGAGTTCCCGGCGGCATCCAAAGACCGCGAATGAGACTTGCGCCTCAACCGACCTACTCGGTCGTCTTTCCGTCGAAGTGCTCCTCTTTGTCGAGGGCTTCTTTCCTGGTCTTGCGCACGACCTTGTCCTGGTGCTCGGGCGGCGAGTAGATTGTGTAGAGTTTGAGGTCTGCGGTCTTGGAGGTGTTCAGCACGTTGTGCTTGGCGCCGCTCGGCACGACCACTGCGCTCCCGTCCTTCACCTTATGCTCGGCGTCGTCGATCACGACTGCGCCCTCCCCCTCTTCGAATCGGAAGAACTGGTCGACATCGTCATGCACCTCCTCCCCTATCTCCTCACCCGGCTTGAGGCTCATCAGGACCAGCTGGGAGAATTTCCCAGTGTACAGTACCCGGCGAAAGTCCGTGTTCTTCTTCGTTTCCTTCTCAATATCTGCAACAAATCCTTTCTTCATATGATACCCTCGTGTCGTTTGTCCCTGGGACAATATGGCAATCCCCCTTTGACGCGTCGTGCACATTTAATTTTTTGGGTCAATGGCGGCGTCCCTGATTATGGTGAAGAGTGTTCTGCCGGGTAGCAGACAGAACGGGGTTCAGGCCGCGTACAGGGTGAAGAAGAACGTGCTCCCTTCGCCGGGCGTGGACTCGACCCGGATCCGCCCACCATGCCGTTCGACGATCTTCTTGACGATCGCAAGTCCGATCCCGGTTCCCTCGTACTCGTCGATCGTATGGAGCCGGCGGAACATCTCGAAGATCCGATCAAAGAACTCGGACCTGATCCCGATCCCATTGTCCCTGACTGCGAACACCCACCTGTCGCCCTGTTGGGTGGCTGAGATCCGGACGGCTGCCGGCACCTCAGGCTGCCGATATTTGATCGCATTCCCGATCAGGTTCGTAAAGACCTGCTTGAGCTGCGACGGGTCGGCCATGACGATCGGCAGCGGGTCGACCGTCACCACGGCCCCGGTCTCCTGGATCAGGGTTTCAAGCGAGCGAATGGTATCGGCGACCGCCGTGCCCGCGTTGGTCGGGACGAGCGGCTGTGCCTGTGTTTCGATCCGGGAGACCTGGAGCAGGTCTTTGATCAGATTCTGCATCCGCACGCCGCCCTCGACAATGAACCGGATGTACTCGTCGGCGTCCGCGTCGAGCCGGCCCCGGTATTTGCGATCGAGGAGCTGGCTGAAACCCACGATCGATCGCAGCGGCTCCTGGAGGTCATGGCTCGCTACGTAGGCGTACCGTTGCAGTTCTTCGTTGCTTGAGATGATCTTTTCGGCATACTCCTTCTGGGTGGCCTCGAACTGTTTTCGCTCGGTGATGTCCCACAGTAACCCGAGCACTCTGATCGGATTGCCGGCATCGTTGTACTCTCCCTGACCAATCTTTTCGATCCATCGGATCTCGCCGTCGGCCCGCCGTATCCGGCACTCAACGTGCCAATCCCTCTGGTCTGCGAAAGCATCGCCAAAAGCCTTTCTAACCATCTCCCGGTCTTCTGGAAGAACGTGGTCGATGAAGATCTCCATATTCCAGGTGGGAGGGGGAGTCTCGTACCCGAAGATCTGGTCGTGGCGGGGGGACCACCATGCGGTACGGTTGACCATCTCGTAGTCTACGGTTCCCATCCTGGAGATGTCGAGGGCGAGGGCGAGGCGTGCCTCGCTCTCACGGAGCATATTTTCGACGGTCAGGAGTTCCTCGTTCTTCATCATCATCTCCTCCTGGGTGGCAGTGAGTTCCTCATTGAGTGCGTTGAGTTCCTCGTTTGAACGGATTAGAGTCAGTTCAGCGCGCTTCCGCTCGGTGACATCCCGGAGGATATGGACACTTCCAAGCACTTTCCCGGCGGAGTCCTGAATTGGGGATACGGTCAGGAAGAAGTCCCCGTTTAGAGTATCCTCATGGATATCCGCTGAATGACTCTGGTGGTCCTGGAGGAGTCTCTGGTGCGGACAGATGGGAGGGGGGTTGCTGGAGTGATGAACAACTTCATAGCAGGTCAGCCCCACTGCTTCTTCGGGTGAAACACCAAGGCAGTCGGCCATCGCCGAGTTCACCTGGACGACCCGGAAATGGTCGTCGATGATGGCGATCATATCGGGAACCGCGTCGAACGTGAGTTCCCACCGGTCCTTCGCCTTCAGGATTTCATTCTGGAACCGCTGACGCTCGGTGATGTCGTGGGCAATGTCCGATACCCCGATGATCTCTCCGGCGTTGCTCAGGATTGGAGAGAGCGAAAGGGAGACCTGCAGGCATGTACCGTCTTTTGTTATCCGTTCGGTCTCAAAACGCTCGACAATCTCCCCCTGCCGGATCTTTTCCAGCAGCAGGAATGTCTCTTCCTTCTGCGTGGGTGGGATGAGAATGGATATTGAGGTGCCCTTCATTTCGTGTGACGTATACCCGTACAGGCGCTCAGCACCAGCATTCCAGAGGACAACCCGGAACGCAGGATCGAGGACGACGATGGCGTCGGCGGCTGTCTGGACCAGCTGTCGGTACCTGGCTTCAGCCTCGGTGAAGAACCTGGCGAGCATCTCCTGGTCAGAGACATTCCCGGTCGACGCCCGGCGCTGGAGCGCCAGGAACGCCATGAGAATGAAGCAGGCTCCGATGTACTCCCCGACCCGCGCAGCCCAGTTGAGCGGGCCGTCAAAGACCACGACGATGTTCGCGGCGAGGAGTCCGAGCCCGATCATCGCCATGCCGATGGAATACCAGAAGAAGAAGTCCTCGTCCCGCTTCCGGTGCAGTACAAAGAACAGCCCTGACGCGAGCAGGAGGAATTCGATCGCGCCTGCGAGGACGACGTCGCGTACGACCGTCGAGCCGGAGCCTGGAATGAAGAAGGTCGGGGTCAGCCCCAGGAGGGCGGCGAGTTCGAGTCCGGCGGACCCGGCGATGACCACGCCGTACACTGTAACAGCCAGCACCGTGCGACGCCGGCCCGGCCCGAAATTCCAGCCGACCAGCGCAGTCAGGGCGCCAGCGAACTGGAGAAAAGCACCGATACAGACGTTGAGGTTGAAGACGGTGATGCTGATATTGGCTG
Source organism: Methanosphaerula subterraneus (assembly GCF_052055875.1). Classification (GTDB taxonomy): domain Archaea; phylum Halobacteriota; class Methanomicrobia; order Methanomicrobiales; family Methanospirillaceae; genus Methanosphaerula; species Methanosphaerula subterraneus. The sequence goes on along the minus strand of NZ_CP170508.1, from coordinate 1,319,225 downwards.
AATGCGGCAGCAGTCCGGCCAGCCCGGTAGTGATCCCCCCCAGACCCAGCAAGAGCATGCCGGCGCCCATCATCAGGACGCTGATGAGGCCGCTGCGCCGAAACGATATGGACGAGACATATGCGACGTACAGGGGGATCAGGCCGAGGAAGATCGAGTTCAGGAGCAGGAGGAGAATGGGCTCGGCAAAGGTAGCCGTACTGTTCAGGAGGAAGAGGGCCGCGATGATGACGAGGTATGACGGAGCGATAAGCAGACTGATGACCTTTTGCCGATCGAAGTTCGTCGTCGGGGACCTGGACGGGCGGGGGTTCACCATGGATATGATCCTTCTAGATTCGGGCATAAATGGATAATAATGCTCTGCTTCAGGCCGATGGTCCCAATCAACGTTTTGTATCCCCTGGGACACGTCAGGCGGGATCGGCGGGTGCGAGGTCACGGTGCGGAGATCGGCTGATCTGCTGACGACCACCACTCTCTACAACACACCTTTCCCTCTCAACAGACACTCATACCCACGGAGCACAGGACCATGAACAAGAAATCCCCGAAGATCGTCGTCGCCGGTGATATCGCCCTCGACTGGCTGCAGGTCGACTGTCCCCTCAAGGAGGACGACCCCCGGAACTGGCGCAAGTACCCCGGTTACCGCTGGCACCAGTACGCTGGCGGCGCCCTGCTCGTCGCCCATATGCTCGTCGACGCGGTCGATTACCCGGTGCACACCTACAACTTTGATGATCTGAAGGGTTCTGCCTCCGACACCGTCCTCCACTCCCTCGCCCGGATTGGGACCGACAAGGGCAACAAAGAGAGCACGGTACTCCGCGTCCGCCAGTATCTCGGCTACTCGGGCCCGGCCGACGGGGCCGGCGCCGTCTCAACACTCGATGACGATCCTGCGGACGCGACGATCGTTGTCCTTGACGACGCCGGCAACGGGTTCCGCGATAACGATACAGCCTGGCCCTCGGCCATCAAGAACCCGGAGTCCCGCCCTCTCGTCGTCCTGAAGATGAGCCATCCGCTCGCCAGAGGCGGACTCTGGGATCGCCTCCTCAAAGACCACGCTGATCGCCTGGTCGTCGTCATCTCGGCCAACGACCTCCGGACCCTCGGGGCGAACATCAGCCGCCGGCTCTCGTGGGAGCGGACCGTTACCGACCTCGCCTGGCAGATCGCCTACAACCCTGCCCTCCGCCCGCTGACCGCGGTTTCGACCCTGGTCATCCGGATCGGAATCGACGGCGCCCTCGTCCTCCGGCGCACCGGCGAAGGCTCGGTTGCAACGTTCCTGTTCGATCCCCAGGGGTACGAGGATGCCTATAAGGACCAGTACCAGTACCCCGGTGATATGCAGGGGCTGACCCCGGCCTTCGTCGCGGCACTCACCCGCCGCCTCGCCTGCGACGGTGAGGCCGGGACAATAGACGGTGTCAGGGAGGGGATCATCGCCTCCCGCCGCCTCTTCCGCCTCGGGTACGGGACGGACCCCGGCGCCCCTGCCTATCCCGGCCCCGAACTCTTCACGCCGTCGGTCCCCGAGGACGGCCTGATCGAACGTGTCGACTTCGACGATCTCCAGGCCCTCGAAGACGATCCCCACTGGACCATCCTCCATCACCTCGAACGGACCCAGTTCGAGGAGATTGCCCGTCGGATTGTGCGGGAAGGCGTGGGGGCGCTGCAGAATCCCGTTCCGATCGCACGGTTCAATAACCTGGTCGTCGTCGACCGGGACGAGATCGAAAGTTACCAGAGCATCCGCAACCTTCTGGCGGAGTACATCAGTAACACGCAGATCCGTCGACCGCTCTCGTTCGCCGTCTTCGGGCCCCCGGGCTCGGGCAAGTCGTTTGGGGTCAGCGAGCTCTCGAAGGGGATGGCCCCCGAGCAGATCGAGCCCATGACCTTCAACCTGTCGCAGTTCGAGTCCACGCGTGACCTCGTCGGCGCATTTCACCTCATCCGGGACGCGGCCCTCGAAGGGAAGATCCCCCTTGTCTTCTTCGACGAGTTCGACGCCCGGTTCGGGGACCACCCACTCGGATGGCTCCGGTTCTTCCTCGCCCCGATGCAGGACGGGGTCTTCAAGGACGGCGAGTCGTCGCACCCGATCGGCCGGGCGGTCTTCGTCTTCGCCGGCGGAACGAGCGTCTCATTCGATGAGTTCGCGAAGGGGGGTGGTGTCCAGGATGGCCCCGCGCTGAAGAATGCGAAGGTACCCGATTTCATCAGCCGGCTTCGGGGGCGGATCGACATCCGGGGCTGTAACCCCGGTCCGGATGACGAAGGTCGGTATCTTGTGCGCCGGGCCCTCCTTCTCCGCTCGATCATCGAACGGACGGCGAAACACCTTGTCACCGCGTCCGGGATGGTCCCGATCGACTCTGGAGTTCTCCGGGCGTTTCTGAAGGTTCCCGCCTATCGCCACGGTGTGCGGTCGATGCAGGCGATTGTGGAGATGAGCACCCTCACCGATAAGAAGATCTTCGATCCTGCATCGATCCCGCCGATAGAGCAACTCGCACTCCATGTGGACGCGGCTCTCTTCAGGCTGCTGATGCTGCAGGACATCCTCTTCGAGCGCATGGTGGAACCGATGGCCCTGGCCATCCACGCGGAGTATCTGGCCAACGTGACGCCGGGCACCGCAGGTCAACTACCGCCGATGGCGTTACCGTGGGAGACGCTTCCGGAGGAGTTCAGGGAGTCCACCCGTGATCAGGCGCGGGAGATTCGGCAGAAACTGCGGGTGGTGAACTGCGGGATCATGCCGAAGGCCATGGGCGTCGACCGGGTGGTGATGGCATTCTCCGATCTTCAGGTGGAATTGCTCGCCCAAAAAGAGCACGGCCGCTGGATGGAGGAGATGAAGCGGAATGGCTGGGTCAGAGGAGAGGTGCTTGACAATGAAGAGAGGGTGCATCCCGACCTCATTCCCTGGGGATCTCTCTCGGACGATGTTAAGGAGAAGGACCGGGACGCCATTCGCACGATCCCACGGTTCCTGGAGGAGGCCGGGTTTGCGATCTATTCGGTGCTCTGAACCTCGCCGAAGAGCTGCCTGAGATGAGAGCGCCCGGGGCTTCTTCCATCCACCGCAATAGAGAAGCCGGATGGCATCCTCTGATGCTGGTGGAGGACCAGCACTGTGCGGAAGACGATAGCGCCGGAGAGGACTGAACACGAGAAGATGCTCGCAGGGGAGCTCTACGATGCCGGCGATCCCGGGCTTGCGCAGGCCCGAGCCCGGGCCCGTCGGCTGACCGGGCTCTTCAACAGATCGAATGAGGGCGAGGACGACCTGCGGGCCTCGCTGCTGCGCGAACTTCTCGGTTCAATGGGTACGAATGTCCTCATCGAACCGTCGTTCTCCTGCGATTACGGCAGTACTATTCATATCGGCGACGACGTGGCGATCAACTTCAACTGCGTCATCCTCGACTCAACCACGGTCCGGATCGGGGACCATGTGCTCTTCGGGCCGTCGGTGCAGATCTATACCGCTCACCACCCGGTCTCTCCAGTCGACCGGCTTCGCGGCCTCGAACTGGCCTCGCGGGTCACGATCGGGGAGAATGTCTGGATCGGAGGCGGGGCGATCGTCTGTCCCGGCGTGACGATCGGAGCCGGCACGACGATCGGTGCGGGCAGCGTCGTGGTCCATGATATCCCTGCCGGCGTGCTGGCCGTGGGCAACCCCTGCCGCGTGGTGCGGCGGGTATAGTCCGGTCATGACGTTCCCGTCCCCCCGGACTTACCCGGCCCCTGAATGCCGGTCTCCACCAGATCGGGTCGGCTCGACCGCTTCAATACCCAGGGAAGTATTCATGCCGGATCTGCTCGTCCGGCACCTCCATCTCTTTCAGAATGGCCGTCATCGCGTCGACCATGGCCGCCGGCCCGGAGATGAAGAAGACCCGGCCCTGCCGATCCGGGACCGCTTCCTCGATGAACGCCCGGTCGATCCGTCCGACATGCCCAGTCCATCCAGGACCCGGCCGGGTGAGGGTGATCCTTGCAGTGAGGTGGGGGTTCTGCCGCTCCATCTCTACGAACTCGGGGCCGAAGAGGACGTCCTCCTCGCTCCGGGCCGAGTACAGCAGCGTGATGCGGGTCATTAGCCCGGTGTCGGTGGCGTACCGGGCCATGCTCCGAAGTGGGGTGACCCCGATCCCCCCCGAGATGAAGACCACATCCTCCTCGCCGGCGAGGGTGAACGCCCCGTACGGCCCCCGGATCGTCGCCTCGTCCCCCGGGACGAGAGCGGCCAGGGCCTCGGCAAACGGGTGGCCGGTCAGTTCCTTCGTCACCTCGAGCACCGGTTCGGTTGGACTGCTCGAGATGGTGAGGTGTCGGACCAGGTTCTCTCCGCCCCTCGCGAGCGTGATGAACATGTACTGCCCGGGGAGGTACGAGAACCCCTCCGGTCGCTCGAACCGCACCGAGACTGCGTGCTCCGACTGCCGTACCACCTCGATCACCCGCGTGGCATACTCCCTGACATCGTCCATATCTCCCGCTCTTTCTTCGATCTGGTAATTAATCCTTTTGTGGTCGACACCCCAGGGCTGAGGTCATGGGTTCCCCATCCGTGACGATCGTAGGTCGCCCAGCCGGTCGACACGCATCTCCGTGGTGCCGGCCCTGGAATGTACCGGAAAAAGAGGGGGTCAGGAGGGCTGCACCAGATAGGGGCGCATCATCTCGTTGTCCTCGTGATCGATGATGTGGCAGTGCCAGACGTACCCGGGCCCCACGGACGGATCGAAGGGATACGACGTCCCGTCCTGCGACGCGAACCGTACCCGGATCCTGGTCACCTCGCCCGGCTTCATCTGGATCGTGTCCTTCCATCCCAGTTCACTCGGTAACGGCCCGGTGGCCTTCCCCTGGAGATACTGTACAATGTTCGGCGTGATCACCGTGGCAGTGAGCGGCAACGGGGGCATCCCGTTCAGGGCCATCCAGTCGGTCTGATACTTCTTGACCTGGAAGGCCTGACGACTCACGAGCTGGAACTGGACCAGGTGCAGGTGGATCGGGTGTGTGTCCGCCGTCGGATTGATGATCACCCAGTCCTCGGTCGTGCCGTTGGTGGGGTTCTCGGAGACCGGGGCCATCCATTTCTTTCCATCGAGGAGGATCTCGGTGGGACCGGCCGCTCCCATGACCTCCTGGAGTGTCAGGAAGCGCGTCGTCGTGGGCGCCGGCAGGTTCGGGAAGGTTCCGTTAAGGGTCGGGTTCAGCGTGGCCGGCAGGGTTGGGAACGCGGGGCCGGGATTTGCCGTCACCGTGAACTGCATGATCTGGCCGGTCGTCTGGGGATCCGCGGGTGCTCCGCGGGGTGTCGGCGCCTTCGCCGTGTTCGTCAGGATCACCTTCGTGCCTGGCGCGAGCTTCGAGAAGTCGACAAGGATCTCCGCACGCTCACCCGGCGCCATCGTCAGTTCAGTCAGGGTCGCAGGGGTTTTGAGGTACCCGCCGTCGGATGCGATCTGGGTGAACGCCATCTTGTTTGAAAAACTCAGGGTGTAGAACCGGGCGTTCGATCCGTCCAGAAGCCGGAGCCGGTAGGTCCCCTGGTCCACGTTCATATTCGGCCAGACCTTGCCGTTCACCATGATCGTGTTGCCGAAGAACTCGGGCTGCCAGTAGGGGTGGATCGTTGGATTCAGACCGACCGTCGGGAAGTAGAGCGACCCGTCGGCGTTGAAGGTGCGGTCCTGGATCGCGATCGGCATGTCGTACTTCCCTGTCGGCAGAACCGCGTCGACCGGGTTCGACGGATCGCGGAGGAGGAAGAAGCCTGCCAGTCCTGACATCACGTTGATCCGGGTGATGCCGAGCGCATGGTCGTGGTACCAGATCGTGGCCGCCTGCTGAGCGTTCGGATACTGGAAGACGGCGGCGTTGGATTCGGTGGCCTGGGCCGTGTTATATGCCATACCCTGCGTGCCGTTTGCGGTCCACCAGGCGTCGGGGTGGCCGTCGGATGTCGACTGGACCTCGGCGCCGTGGACATGCGTCACCAGGGGAACGTTACGCTGTGCGTCGGTAAACCCGGGTGGGAACAGGTTCCAGGGCAGGGTCGGCATCATGGACATGTTGTTCGGGTTTGCCCAGTGGAGGGTCGGGTCGACCGCGAACATGTGGTTTCCGGTCAGTTCGTTGATCCACTTCACGGTGATCTGCGTGCCCCGGGTGACGTTGAAACTGGGGCCGGGCGAGTTCCGGACGAACCCGAGGAACTGGCCGGTGACGGTGTCCCTGGCCAGACCCCCGTAGCCCCAAACCTTCGTCGTGGGGAACCCGGCGGGGAGGATCTGCTCTGTAAACTCGGTCGCGTTCACTTCATACGTATTCCCGGAGACCGGGACGTACTCCGGCGGTGGGCCGTCGATCTGGTTGACATACTTCGGGATCGTCATCGGGTCCAGCAGAACCGGCCCTGGGGCCGGGGGAGCACCGATGGCGGGCGTTACGATTGCGATCAGGATGGCGCCGAGCAGGAGCACGATGACGAAGGTTCGTATCGTACCTGCACCAGGACTCCCTCTCGACGGGGATGGCGATCCCTCCTGAGTCGGAGGGGACTGTTTGCTTGCATGCATCTTTCTCTCTCCATAAGATTTGGCACGGATGTCACTGACACCCGGTGTTCGCATCTCTCATCATCACTGGCCAGATGCACCCGGGGCCCTCTGTTCCGGCGGCAGTCTCTGATGAGATCGCGGTGCCGGCATCACCTCTGCCGGGACCGGTCCCTGTTTTCTGCCTCCGCGTCCTTGCCCGCTGGCATCTGGGACGGCTGCGGGGGAAGTCGTCCCCTACTAACCCTCAAGGGGACACAATAAGGTACAATGGTTATAAACATTATTCGAAAACGATGGGAATTGTCCCAGAGACAGAGGCATGCAATTGAGACGATGGAATCGGCGGCATCACAGATGTGACAGCAGATGTGACGGGGGACCGTACCTCCCCCTCATACCGCTACTGGAGAATAAAACTGCACCGATGCCGAGCACCCCGGCCGTGTCATGCCTCCTGCTCTCCTTGAACGACAGAGGCGAAGGGCCGGTGTTCGTCGTCTCAATAATCATAAATGCCCGTTGTGGGTACAGCCGATTCTCATGGCACTGATCACGGTCGCCGAGACTCCTTCATCTTCGCTACTGCTGGTTCCACGCCTTCAGCAAAGCCCCTGTATGCACCAGGGGCGGCCCCATCAGAGTGGCAGTCTGACTCCGCCTGTCGGGATTGTGATGCAGGGTTTCATTCTGAGAAAATATATATAATAAGGGGCCGTCTGAGCCACCCATGAATAGAACTACGATCGCCCTCATCGCCGTGCTCTGCATGGCAATGGTGGCATTGGCCGTGGCGGCAATCCCCACGGGAACGAGTTCCCCCAGCGGGAACGCAACCTCAACGGAGCATCAGTTCCATCCATTCACAGGAACTTCCTCCGCGATCCCCGGCCAGATCGAGGCCGAGGACTATGACACCGGCGGCCAGGGCATCGCCTGGTTCGACCGGACCTCCGGTAACGAGGGCGGCGCTTATCGCCAGGATGATGTCGACATCGAGACCGGCGGGTCCGGGCATGTGGTCGCGTTCGTCAAGTCCTCTGAATGGCTGACCTACACGGTCGATATTCAGGAAGCCGGGACATACCTGGCGACGTTCCGTGCCTCAAGCCCGTGGGCCGAGCGTGAGGTATGGGTCTGGGTCGACGGCGTCTTAGAGGCGCAGGTCAAAGTCCCGGACACGAAGTCCTTCGACACCTACGAGGACGCGACCGCCAACGTCACCCTGCCGGCAGGGAGCCACTACATCCGGCTCCAGTTCGTGAAGGACGCCCAAAACCTCGACTACATGACCTTTGAGATGGCGGGTGGCCCGAGCGTGACGCCGACAGGGAACCAGACCGCCGGCGAGGCCGCGATCATGATCACCTCTCCGCAGAACGGGACGGTCGTGACCCCCGGGAACGTAACGGTGACCGCGATGGTCAGTAACTTCAGCGTCGTCGACAAGCAGGGGCAGGCGAACGTCGCGGGCGAAGGGCACGTCCACTTCTACATGGACGTGAATCAGATCCCTGACACTCCGGGTCAGCCGGCAATCCCGACCGATCCGACTGCGGTCTGGAACCATGTCTCGGGGACGACATACGTGTTCACGAACGTGACGCCCGGGCAGCACAGGTTCGCAGTCCAGCTCGTGAATAACGACCACACGCCGGTCGTACCGATCATGAACGACAGCGTCACGGTCACGGCAACCGGAACCCCAACGCCGACGACCACAGGCAACGTGACCCCGACGCCGACGTCCGACGGGGGCGGTGGCACCGTCACTCCGACACCCACCGGTAACGTGACCCCAACCCCGACTCCGGTCACGAACGTCACCGACCTCACGAACCAGAACTCGCCCCTGGCCGCAATGATCGCCGGCAACCGGTCGACGACGATGCTGCAGACGTCCGCCATGCCGATCGGCCTCCAGCGCGTGGCCGGCAACTTCACGTCGCCGCTCTTCGTCGCAGAGCCCGGTGACGGGAGCGGCCGGCTCTTCCTCGTCGACCAGAACGGGTACGTGAAGATCTTCTTCATGAACGGAACGGTCCTCGACCAGCCGTTCCTCGACGTCCGCGATAGGATGGTCAACCTGAGCTCGGCATACGACGAGCGGGGGCTGCTCTCGATCGCGTTCCACCCGAACTTCTCGTCGAACGGAAAGGTCTATGCCTATTACAGCGCGCCGCTCCGTGCCGGCGCGGACCCGAACTGGTCCTGCACCAACCGCCTCTCCGAGTTCACGGTATCGAACGCCAGCCAAAACCAGGTGAACAACTCCTCAGAGCGGATCCTGCTTGAGATCGACAAGCCGTATATGAACCACAACGGCGGCATCCTCCTCTTCGGGCCGACGGACAATTACCTCTACCTGACCCTCGGCGACGGTGGACGTGCCGACGACACCGGCATGGGCCACACGCCGGCCATCGGCAACGGCCAGGACCTGACCACGCTCCTCGGCAAGGTGATCAGGATCGACGTGGACACCACGAGCGCGGGCAAGGATTACGGCATCCCGGCGGGCAACCCGTTCCTCTCGAACGCGACCGTCCTGCCGGAGATCTACGCCTACGGCTTCCGCAACCCGGCGTTCGCGGCGTTTGACTCCGGCGGGAGCAACCGGATGTTCGTCGCGATGGCCGGACAGAATCTCTTCGAGTCTGCGCTGGTCATCTACAAAGGCGGCGCCTACCCCTGGAACATCCGCGAGGGGACGCACAGTTTCGACCCGGCCAGCGACAGGGCGGTGCCGAACACCACCAGCAGGATCACCAGCTACAACGGGCAGCCGCTGATCGGCCCGGTGGTCGAACTCGGCCACGATGTCGGCAACGTCATCGTCGGCGGCGTCGTCTACCGTGGCAGCGCCCTCTCGTCGCTGCAGGGCTCGTACATCTTCGGCACCTGGTCCGACAGCTTTACCGCGGGCAACGGGACCCTCCTCGTCGCCACGCCGCCCGCCGGCCTGGACACGGCGACCCTGCCCGACAACGCGGCGAACCTGACCGCGGCTGAGAACGCGATGTGGACGACCTCGGAGATGACTGTCGCCAATAACGCGAACGGACGGATCAACGCCTTCGTCCGAGGCATGTACGAGAACGCCGACCACGAGGTCCTCGTCCTGATCAACCAGAATGGCGGCCCCGGGATCACACCGCAAACCTCGGGCGAGGTCTGGAAGATGGTCTCAGCGAACACCTCCGGCCTGGTCCCCATCGGCAATGCCAGTGTGGCGCCAATCGTGACCGCCACGGCGACCACTACGGCCCCGGTGACCACGACTTCGGTCACCACCGCGGCGACGACGCCTGCCGGCCTCACCACATCGGTCAATCTCACGGCCCAGAACCTTGCATTCAGCCTGTCGACGATCACGGTTCAGGCCGGGGGGCAGGTCACGGTCACCTTCAACAACATGGACTCCGGGGTACCGCACAACTTCGCGGTCTACACCGACTCATCGGCAAGCACGAGCTTCTTTAAAGGCCCGATCGTGACCGGGCCGGTCACCACGACCTATACCTTCACCGCACCGACCACGCCGGGGACATACTTCTTCCGGTGCGACGTGCATCCGACCACGATGACCGGACAGTTCATCGTCCAGTAGGGCGGGAGAACCCTCTTCCCCCTTTTTTCTCGTCGCTATCTATCGATCCTGCTGATGAATGTCCACACGAATGATAAACCGGGTTACAACTCTTTAGAAAAACCCTGACCCAAAAACAGAATGCTGCTATGGGGATTCGAACCCCAGTCGTCGGCGTGAAAGGCCGACATGATTGGCCGGACTACACTATAGCAGCGATTGCTCTACTTAATCTCACGCCCGAAAATAAATAGGTTGTGGATGCCGGCCCCCTGGATCAGTAGACCGGGGTCCCTTCTTTATCAGTGACGGCGGTGAACGCCTTCATCATCTGGGACGTCACCGGGCCGGGGCGCCCGTTCCCGATCGAACGGCCGTCGATCGTCACAATCGGGGCGACCTCTGCAGCTGTGCCGGTGACGAAGACCTCGTCGGCGGTGTACAGGTCGAAGTACCCCATGTTCTGCTCCTTGACCGTGAACCCGAGGGACGCGGCCAGCTCCAGCACGACGAGCCTGGTCACCCCGCGCAGGTTGTTCAGGGTCGGCGGGACGAAGAGCACGCCGTTCTTGATGACATAGATGTTGTCCCCCGACCCCTCGGCCAGGTAGCCGTTGGTGTCGAAGAAGATCGCCTCATCGCCGCCCTTGTAGTTGGCCTCGATCTTGGCCAGGATATTGTTCAGGTAGTTCAGACTCTTCACATTCGGTGGGAGTGCCGAGGCCGGGTTCCGCCGGACTGAGACGGTGATCGCGGTCAGCCCCTTCTCGTACAGGTCGCCGTACATCGCACCCCATTCGACCGCAATGACAATCACGGTCGGAACCGGGCACTTGCGGGGGTCGAGGCCGAGGTCCCCGTTGCCGCGGGTGACGATCGGGCGGATGTAACAGTCCTTGAGGTTGTTCTTCCGGATCGTCTCCTTGATCGCCTCGGCCATCTCTTCCTTAGAGATGGGAACCTTCAGGTCGATTGTCTTGGCCGAGTCGTACAGCCGGTCAAGGTGCTCTTCAAGACGGAAGATCCGACCGTTGTACGCCCGGATCCCCTCAAAGACTCCGTCTCCGTAGAGAAGACCGTGATCGAAAACAGAAACCGTGGCCTCCTCCTTGGGGACATATGCTCCATTGAGATAGATGATCATAGTTACTGGATTGGGGGTATGATCTAGTATCCTTTACGCTTCAGTCCGGGCGGCCCTGCAGGTCCGGAGAAAGGCCGCGAACATCTCCCTGCTGCTGACCGGGTGCAGATGGCAGTAGGCCCCGAGCGTGTTGTTAGAGAGGGCACCGTCGGCGTTCCCGGTGATCCCCACCCCCCTGGTCAGGGTGTAGGCGTACCGGGTCTCTGGGGCTAGGTCCACGTCAGAGTAGTGGAACGCATGACCCCTGAAGGGATACGCTCCCATCGGGGAATCGGCGGCGCTGCTTCCTTCGACATAGGTGACCACGCGGGCAGCCGGCATCGCGGTGGTGCCGGCATAGACCCCGCACATCCGGAAGACCTGCTCCCTGGTGCTCTGCTGCCACCCCTCCTTCAGCACGATCGCCTCGGTCAGGTACATCAGCCCTCCGCACTCGGCATAGATCGGCGTCCCGGCCAGAGCCGCGGCTTTGACAGCCTCCCGTATCCGGGTGTTCGCCTCCAACTCGGCCCCGAAGAGTTCGGGGTACCCGCCGCCGAAGATGTAGCCGTCGGCTTTCGGGAGGGCGTCGTGGATCGGGCTGAACCGGACGACCCCGGCCCCCCCGGCGGCGAGGATGTCGAAGAGCTCGGCATAGTAGAAGTTGAAGGCCTCGTCGTAGGCCACCCCGATCGTCAGGTCCTGCTCGGTTGCAGGGAGGAGGTACGCCGGAGACGGGGCGGGCGTGACGTCGCCGGCCAGTTCGAGGAGACGATCGATCGAGACGTACTGCCCGATCAGATCGGTGATCGCCTGGATTCGATCGCAAAACTCGGTTCCTTCCTGCCCTTCCCGGTATGGGACCAGCCCTAGGTGGCGCATGGCGAGATGCATCTCCTCGAGCCTCGGGATCGCTCCGATCACCGGCACCCCGCAGTAGTGCTCGATGGCGGCGACAGCCTTTTCCCGGTGCCGCTCCCCCATCACATTGTTGAGGATCACCCCGCAGATCTTCACCTCAGGGTCGAAGGCCATGAACCCCTTGACGATCGCGGCCGCGCTCCTGGTGATCGAGCGGGCATTGATCACCAGCACCACGTTCAGGTCGAGCAGCCTGGCCACCTCGGCGGTCGAGCCCTTGTTGGAGAGGGCCTCCGCCCCCTCGTAGAGCCCCCGGACCCCCTCGACCAGGGCCACCTCGGCCCCCTGGCAGCCGTGATTGTAGATCCCCTGGATCTCGTCGGCGGTCATCACGTACCCGTCCAGGTTTCTGCAGGGCCGGCTCGTCACCCCGGTCAGGTACGAAGGGTCGATGTAGTCCATCCCGACCTTGAAGGTCTGGACGACGAATCGTTTCCTGAGCAGCGCCGCCAGCGCGAGGGTGATCGAGGTCTTGCCGCTCCCGGACCGGTCGCCGGCGATCAGCAGCGTCTTCATACCAGGGACCTCAGCACCGCCCCGAACTCGCTCTCCACGATGGAGCGGACGCCTAAAGTCTTTGGGTGCAGGTCCACCTCGACGAGCACGTGCTGGTGCCCCAACTCCCGGAGCGGGGCCACCTGTCGGGGGCCGTTCGTTATCGAGAAGACCTCCCGCCCCTCGGTATACCGGGCAGGGACGGCATGCGGAACCCCGACGAGCAGCACGAAGTCTGGGTTCGTCCGTTCGATCTCCTCCCCGATCTGGTCGCCGAGGGCCCCGTACTCATCCAGCGCCCCGACCAGTTCCGGGGTCAGCCCTCCTGCCTCCAGCCCCTGGAGGATCCGCTCCGCATCCAATCGGACCTTGGGGAGGCCGCGCTGTTCGAGGTTGGCCAGGTAACGGATGGGTGCGTCCGGCGCCACCTCGTGGAGGGCGAGCAGTTCATCGGCGAACATGTAGGCCGTCTCCTTCTTGGCGTTCATGATGGCCATCCCGCGGGCCCCGCTGGTGGCCAGTTCGAGGAGCCGCTGTGCCGCCGTATGCTTCAGGTCCCCGCGTTCAGGTTCGATATAACTCCTGCTCGCGGCCCCGCGGAGCCGTTCGACCTCATTGGCCGCGGCCAGCAGTCGCCGCTGCCGTGCCAGTTCCTCGGCGCTGATCCACCCGGCCTCTGCGGCGGCGACCAGGGTGAGGATCACGCCTTCGATGTTCTCCTTGAACCCGGCATGGACGTCGACCGCGATCGAGGGGACCGTCGTCGCATGCAGCGCAGACTGGAGGTCCTCCCCGATGATCATCGAGACACAGGTGCCGATCACCGCCATCCTCTTCGGGTGGAAGGTTTTCTCGGCATGGATGAGCACCCGCTCCAGCGCCTCCTGGCCGCCGAAGATGAACTCGTTGTCTGCGAGCGAGGTGGTCAGCACCCGCATCCCATCCTCCTCCAGCAGCCGGGCGTGTTTGAATGAGCATCCTGAAGGGCCGTGCAGGATCGCGACATCGACCTTCAGATCCCTGGCTGTATAGAGCGCCGCTACGATTGAACTTGGTCTTGGTTGGATATAGTCCATAGGTCATCTCCACATCTTCACAGCGAGGACGATGGAGCCTCCCTGTGGTGTCAGTTTCTCTGCCATCGGCATCGCCCCATCGAGCGTCTCCGCTACCCCGACCCGGCCTTCCGGCAGGCCGGACTGTATCGCTCTGGCCGTCTCCCCGACCAGCACCACCGTTGCCGGCCCGGTCTCTCTGATCGTCGCCCTGATCCCCTCGGGGGGGAACCCCTCGCAGACGGCGTGGGCTTCCTCCCCGATCACCAGGGTCACCGGTTTCTCCGGGTTCAGGCGGCGGGCCAGGTCCACGGCCTCCCGGGTCGTGGACCTGCTGACCCCGCTGTTCGCATTGTCCACGATCAGGGTCGTACCGCGGTTGCTGATCTTCATCCTCCCGGCGAGCGGTTCAAACCCTTCGAGCCGGGACGGGTCCTGGCCGAGGATCAGGGCCGCGGTGGTCGCCAGGGCTAGCGGGGTCTGGTAGGCGGGAAGAAGAAGGAGGGGGTTTCTGAAGCGGCCGACCTCATCCAGGTAGGCGAACCGGCACTCGTCTTTGCTGATCGTGGCCACCTGGTCGACGCTGACCTGGTGCCGATGGCCGGTCTGTACCTCGTGGGGCACGACAACAGCCGGCGCTGCGGCGATAGACCGGATCTTCTCGTCAATCGCCGACCGCGCCCCTGCCGCACACCGGTAATCATTTCCTGAGGTGAGCACGGCCAGGTCGCCGGCCCCGGTCACCCCGAGCGAGACCTCTGCGATCAGCCAGCCGCCGATCGCCAGCGCGGCCTCTGCCGCAGCAATCTCTGAGGCCGGGGTGATGCTCGACTGGAAGAGGCGCGTCCGTTCCGGGTACTGGTAGGTCCCCGTCGAGGTGTGGAGGATCCCCGGACCCTCCATCACCGAGGCCAGGGCCGTTGCGGTCGTCGTCTTTCCCTGAGCCCCGGTCACCTCGATGAACGGGTGAGGCACCCGGTCGCCGAGGATCCACCTGACCGCCTGGTGGTGGGTGATCGCCGGACACCGATGGTGGTGGAGCAGGGGGTGGGCCGGGTCGAGGTGGACGGGCGCGATCAGCAGGTCATACTGCCGTTCCCTCGCCACCTCTGCCGGGATCCCGTCTTCCCCGCGGTACACGTCCACTGCGTCTACCTGGTGCCCCTGTGCAGCGAGCGAGGCGGCGATCACTCCGCCGCCGTGAATCGTATCCAGCACAAGGAGGCGCATACCGGGTTCAGACCAGCTTCAGTGCGTTCTCGGCATTCTTCAGCATCAGGTCGGCGAGCAGCGGGTCGACCCCGATCGGCTCAGCATAGACCAGCGGGACGGTCCCGCTGTCGAGCTTGAATGTTCCCTTCCGTCCCCCCTCGGGGAGGCCGAGCAGGGCGGGAATGTCCTTCTCGATATGGATGCCCTTTGCCAGAAAGAGGGGTACCACGACGAGGACGTCGATGGATGCGTGTGAGAACTCCTCGAGCATATCCTCGACGCTCGGCTCGTTCATCGACATGAATCCGCACTTTACCATATACTCTGAGGACTTTGCAGCGATCATCTTCCCGGTCTCGAGGATCAGTTCTTTATTATATTGTAACTTGGAGCCGTGTCCGACCAGTAGTAATCCTTTGGTACTCATGTAGTACTGTGTACCCATTCTGATCTAAAAAATATTACCAATCCGTTTTTTTTGATCAGGGGACGAATAATTATGTATGGGAGACTTCGAGCGGGAGGTGGTTCACTGCTTCAACCGGTACTTCGCCGAGAAGGGGCTGCAGGGGTTTGCCTACCGGCTCAAGCAGCAGAAATTCAATATGCAGTACGTGGACGTGCTGGTCGACTCGCTCGATCCGAAGTATTACCTCTCGGTGGAGTGCAAGTCCCTGCAGGGGAAGAAGGTCTACTTTTCCCAGCACTTCCATGCCGACAAGCACAATGTCCACCAGGTCGACGGGATCTCCGCGTTCATGAAGAAGACCGGCCGACGGGGATACCTGGCCGTCGAGTTCCGACCAGGGCCGGGAAAGGCGAACGAGGCCTACCTGGTCCCCTGGGAGAAGGTGATCTCTGCATACGGGACCTGCCCGGGGATCTCCATCGAGGAGTGCAGGGCGGAGATACCGCTGCAGCGGTCCAAAGAGGGGTACACCCTCCTCTCCCTCTGACCCAAAATACTATGTCACCAAAAACCTAATGAGTATCACCACATGAGCGAGCAGTATGAGCGATTCGAACTCCTGATCAATGGTCAGGTCGTCAAGACTCCGGTGGCCCTGGCATCGATGGCCGGGGTGGTCGATGGTGCATATGCGGCAGCCCGGGCGGCCCATGTCGGTGTTGCATTTCTTGGCGGATTCTCCATCGATCAACCGACGATGGAGGCATCAGAGAGGCTGGTTGCGCAGGGACGGACCGAGTTCATCTATCTGGACCCGGTGGAGGCACTGTCAGAGGAGCTCAAACTGCTGGAAGGATCGGACCTGGTGATCGGTCTGAACCTCCGCGGGTCGACCCCTGAAGCGTTCGCGCGCATCGCCGAAGCGTTCGGAACCCGGGTGATCTACGAGGTCGATGCCCACTGTCGCCAGCCGGAGATGATGGAGGCCGGCGCAGGGCAGTACCTGCTCGAACATCCGGACAAACTCGATGCGATCATCCGCGCTCTGAAGAAGAACGGGGTTGTGGTCTCAGTGAAGATCCGGGCCGGCGTCGTCCTCGATGACCGTGTGCTGGCGAAACGGCTCTGGAAGGCCGGGGCCGATATCCTGCACGTGGACCTGATGGACTACGGCTACTCCAAGCTCCGGCAGATCAGGAACTCCTGTCCGCTGACGCTGATCGCCAACAACTCCATCACCACCTTCGACAAGATGCGCGACATGTTCACCCATGGAGCGGATCTCGTCTCGCTGGCACGGCAGGCCGATGAACGGACCCTCGCCGGCCTCGATGCCGCGATCACCCGGTACGCCGATGAGGAGGGGTGGTACAACTCCCCCAAGCAGCTCTGCAGGGGCGGGGATATTCGTGCCCTGACCTTCTGCTGTATGCCGGTCAAGGACTGTCCGCTCCTCCCGATGCTGGAGAAGATCGGGATGACCCGGGACGAGTACCAGCAATTCAAGCAGCAGGGAGTCGAGGCAACTCCGCTCAAGGAGGGGAACCACACCTGTTTCGGGTCGCTGGCCTGGTGCTGCAAGTCGTCATCCCCCTGCATGTTCAGGGACATGACGATCCAGCAGATCGGTCTCACCAAGAAGGACTATATGCGCTACAAGCATCGGCTCGCCGACAGGCTGATGGACCGGATCTTTGATGAGGTGTAACGGGTGAGCCTGGCTGAGCAGGCGCAGCTGGCGATGATGCTCGAGGTCTGTGCCTCCCCCAAGCCGGGGAATGTCGACCGCTGCCATGACTATCCTGACACCCGGCTGGAACACTTCCTCGCGTCGACCCTGATGGTCAGGCCCGTCCTCGAGCGGGCGGAGCGGCGGGCTGCCGGGATCGGTACGCTGATCCGCGAGGCCGTGCAGGCCACCTCCTCCCATCGGGGGGGAAATACCCATTTCGGTGCGTTCATCCTGCTGATGCCGCTGGTCTGTGGGGGCGATATCCCCGGGGCGGCCCGGGAGATCGGAACGACGACGGTCCAGGACGCGATCGAGTTCTATCGTGCGTTCGGGATGACCGAGGTGCGGGTCTGTGCCGAGGACGAACTCGATGTGCATGACCCGGCTGCTACAGAGCAGATTCATGCCCGGGGGATGACCCTCTACGACCTGATGGTCTACTCTGCAGAGAAGGACATGGTCGCCCGCGAGTGGGTGAACGGATTCACCCTGACCCGGCGCACCGCAGACCTCCTGCTCGCATCGGATGACGCGCGCTCTGCGATCCCGGCGGCGTTTCTGAACCTGCTCGCCACCGAGCAGGACTCCTTCATCGTCAAGAAGTTCGGGCGGGCGAAGGCCGAACAGACCCGGTTGATGGCAGCCGAGGTCCTGCGGGGGCAGAAGTCCGTCGAATCGCTCGACGCCTGGTGTATACAGGAGAAGGTCAATCCCGGTTCACTCGCCGATATCACGATCGCTGCGATCTATACGGCGCTCGGGGAGGGCTGGCAGTGGGGCTGATGAGGGAGGGGATCAACGAGGTGATTGCGACCACCGCGATGAACGCCGCTCCGGTCGGGGTCATTGCACGTGCAGGTACCCTGCAGGCGGCGCTGTACCTGACGAGCCATACGGCGGAACTGGTCGAGCGGGACCGCTGGCTTGTTGCGAACCTGACCCATGATCCGGTCCTCTATGTCCAGACTGCGTTCTCTGATCCGGCGCCTGAGGCGTTTCTGCAGTTCACAGCCGGCGGGATCAGCATGTGCCGGCTGGCCGATGCCGAGGCCTGGGCAGCCTTCTCGGTGGAGGTGGTCCGGAAGGCCGGGGCGACGCTGCTGGTGAACCTGATCCCGATCGCCGAAGAGATCTGCGATCTGCAGGTCTATCCGGTGAATCGCGGTTTCTCCAGCGTGATAGAGGCTACGGTGCACGCGACCAGGTACTGCGTCACCAGGGATCCCTGGCTGAAGCAGTTGATCGATCATCACCATGCAATCGTCCGGCGTTGTGGCGGTCCGCGTGAACTCGAGGCGATGGATCTCCTCACCCGTGAGATCAGCAGTCGCCTCTCCGGTCAGTGATTCCTGGCGCAGTGTTCAGTCTCATATCTCGTCAATATTCTCATAATTCCTTTAAATATCGAATATTTTGCTCTATTCTATGAGATCTGGGGTGTTGGTAAAATCATAACACTAATATGCGCGGGTAACAAATACTGATATATTCTCACTGGTATTCTTTTGAGGTTTTTCCAGTGACTCTTATATTCATGTACAGGCAAGCGCATCTGGAGTGAAGATGAACGGGAATTTGAGAACCAGAATAACAATTGGCGTGGTGCTGGGACTGCTCGTTGCCGGGCTGCTCCTCGTCTCTCCGGTATCGGCGGTCGACGTGACCGGCCCGGTTGTGATCGACAGCCCCGGAACCTATGTACTGCAGAAGGATATCACCAGCACCAGCGAACCGGTCTGTATTGAGATCCGGTCCTCTGACGTAACGCTTGAAGGAAACGGGCACGTGATCTCAGGAAAAGATGCCGGCAACTCGTGCGGTGTGCTCGTACACGGCGCGTCCACACTGAGCAATGTGAGTGTTCGCAACATCGTGGTTCGGGACTGGTACTTCGGCGTCTACTACTGGGGTGCAAAGCAGGGGTCTATCAGGAATGTGGACGCCACGAGCAACCACTTCGGCATCTCCTTGAACCCGGGCACTGGTGTCTCGATCGCCGGCAACGTCCTGCGCGGCAACACCTATGGGCTCGTGCTCACTTCATCGACCGGGGCGACCATCAGCGGAAACCGGATCTCGGGGAACGAGTGTGAGGGGATCTCCCTTGTCTCGTCCTCAGGCAATACCATCACAAATAATGACCTGAACAATGCCAAGAATGTCGGGTTTGCCGGATCGACCGGGACCAACACCTGGAGCGGATCGGTGGCCAGCGGCAGGAACATCATCGGCGGGTCTGCCACCGGTGGCAACTACTGGGCCACGCCTGATGGGGACGGGTTCTCCCAGGTCAATGCAGATAAGGCGGAGAACGGCATCTCCACCGCTGCCTACACGCTGAACTCGGGCAACGTGGACAAGCACCCGCTGGTGAAGGGGTCTGCGGGAAGTACGGCATGGAATAACTCTGTAAAGCCGGTCACGACCACTACAACCACCACGCCAAACACTAAGCCAAACACCACCTCGACAACCCCTGCGGGTGCCTACCAGGTTCCCTATGTAGGACACATCCTCCCCTGCCAGATCGAGGCAGAGGACTATGATATGGGTGGCGAAGGGGTGGGCTACCACTATGCCGGCTCCTCCAACACGTACAGCATCTACCGTGTCGGCGGTGTGAAGATCGAGCGGAACGCGACTGAAAAGTTCTACTATATCTCAAACCTCAGGTACGGCGACTGGCTGAAGTACACCGTGACCGTTCCTCAGGACGGCACCTATCAACTCACCTTCCGCGCTGCGGCGGTCTCGGACAAACAGTATGTCGTCGTCACCGATGACAATGATAAATCGGTCAGTGCCACGGCCTGGTTCCGGCAGACCTCCAGCATGGACCGTTTCGCGACCTCTCCGGCCGTCTCGGTTCACCTGAGCAAGGGTACTCATGTGCTGAAGGTCTTCTCGTTCGGGAACGAGAACATCGACTCCTTCACTCTCTCCAACTGAACAGCAGGGTTTTTGATCCCCCCTGCACCATACCTCTCTTTTTGGTTTCAATGCTGCCAGCACCTCCTGTTTTTTCAGCGTGAGCACTAGACATAAACCGGAATACAGACAAGCACTATCTGCAGATCATGATGATACTCCCGCTTTTGATCGCGGCAGTGGCGATCGGGCTCACACTGCTGTACGCCTCGGTCCTCGATATCAGGGATCGGCGTGTACCGTTTCGGACCTGGTACCCGATGCTGATCATCTCGGTCCCCGCCGCCGTTATCTCGTACCTGACCCTGCCCGACTGGACGCTCGGCGGCCGATACCTGATCGCAGCACTGATCTTTTCAGGTTTCTTCTACCTCTGCGCCTCGTTCGGCCTCTTCGGCGGGGCGGACGCCTGGGCCCTGATCTTCATCTCGCTGCTGGTCCCGACCTTTCCGGTTCAACCGCTGCTCGGGTATACTGCGACCGGCTTCTTCCCGTTCTCAGTGCTGGTCGACTCCCTGATCTTCGCCCTGATCGCCCCCGTCGGGATCTTTTTCATCAACCGGACCAGAGGAAATAACGGTCCGCTCCTCTGCCAGTTCATGGGTTTTCCGGTCGGCAGTGCGGACCTGACCCGGTCCTACGGGTTCGTGATGGAGGAGTTCTCTCTTAAGAACGGCACCCTGCAGCGCCGGTACTTCGGGTTCTTTGAGACGCTGAAGAGGATGCTGACGGGCAGACAGCGGGTCTACACCAGAAACCTCCGCCTTCACCCCGCTGATTATGTCGAGGAGATGCGGCTCTATAAGATGGCCGGCACAGTCTGGATCTCATACGCGGTCCCGTTCATCGTCCCGATCACGGCAGGGTTTCTGACGGCCCTGACGGTGGGGGATCCGATCTACTGGCTGCTTGCGCGGATGATCGCAGGAGTCTGAATGTATGGAACTTCACTTCAATGAAGACGGCCTGGTCCCGGTGGTTGTCCAGGATCAGAAGACAAAGGATGTGCTGATGGTCGCCTATGCGAATGACGAAGCGGTCAGCCTCACTCAGGAGACCGGGTTCGCCCACTACTTCAGCAGGAGCAGGCAGCGGATCTGGAAGAAGGGTGAGGAGAGCGGCCATCTGCAGCATGTGCACCGGATCCTGGTGGACTGTGATGAGGACTGCCTTCTCTATCTGGTCGACCAGGAAGGGGCTGCCTGCCACATGGGATACCGGTCCTGTTTTTTCAGGACGATCGACGATGAGCAGATTCTGCAGAAGGTCTTCAATCCTGATAAGGTATATGCTAATAAAGAATAATATCCTCTAAATTATGGTGATTTTTTATGAAACTGGTGCCCGATACGAGCGTCGTTATTGATGGACGCATCACATCTATGATAAAAAAGGGAGAATATGCCGGCGCTACAATAATAATACCCGAAGCGGTGGTGGCTGAACTTGAGTCGCAGGCCAATCAGGGACGGGAGATTGGGTTCAGCGGGCTGACTGAACTCCAGCAACTCTGCAGAATGGCAGAGCAGAAATTGATAGAGATACAGTTTGTGGGTGTCAGGCCGACACTCGAACAGGTGAAACTGGCCAGTGGTGGAGAGATTGATGCGATGATCCGAAACGTGGCAATAGAGCACAATGCAAAGTTCATCACCAGTGACAGTGTGCAGTCTGAGGTGGCCAGGGCCAAGGGGCTCGATGTACAATATATGAAACCGCAGATCGGCGACTTCACCCCCCTCGGCATCGACCAGTTCTTCGATGAACAGACGCTGGCCGTCTATCTCAAGGAACGGGTACCCCCGTACGCCCGAAAGGGCTCGATCACCGAGAAGCGGCTCGTCCGGATCAGGGACCAGCCTTCCAGCGAGTATGAACTGATCGGACTGGCACGGGAGATCCTTGAACGTGCAAAGCGGGATCCCGACGGATTTGTCGAATCCGAAGGGCGCGGGATCACGGTCGTGCAGATCGGGTCGATGCGGATCGCCATTGCACGCCGCCCCTTCTCTGATGGGATGGAGATCACCGCGGTCCGCCCGGTGGTCGATATATCGCTCGAGCATTACCGGAAGGCACAGCTCGTCAAGAAGAGGCTGGCCGATGAGAAGCGGGGGGTGCTGCTGGCCGGGGAACCCGGAGCAGGCAAGACCACGCTGGTTCAGAACATCGCGATTCATCTCTCTGATCGGGGGTCTGTGGTCAAGACGATGGAGGCTCCGCGGGATATGCAGGTGCCCGACCTGATCACTCAGTATACGGCCCTGGACGGCAGCATGGAGAAGACCTCCGAGATGCTGCTGCTGCTTCGGCCTGACTATGTGATCTATGACGAACTGCGCAAACATGAAGACTTCCGGATCTTCTCAGACATGCGGTTGACCGGGGTCGGGATGATCGGAGTTCTTCATGCAGAGAGTGTTCACGCCGCCCTGCAGCGTTTCTCAGACCGGGTGGACTTTGGTGTCCTCTCCCAGGTGGTGAACTCGATCATCTTCGTCAGTGACGGGGATATCAGCAGCATCTATGACCTGAGTTTCGGGCTGAAGGTTCCGGCCTCGATGCCGGCCGAGACCCGGCCCCTGCCGGTGATAACGGTCACCGACGCCGAAAGCGGTCGACCGGTGCTCGAGGTCTTCAGATCAGAAGGCGAGACCGTCATCCTGCCCGTGAATCTTGGCGTGGCTCCGGTTCATGAACCGGTCCCTGAACCGGTGGTCCCTTCAAGCATGGTTGAAGAGCCTGTGCTCGAAGAAGTGGAGATCGAGCCGGAGATCCCGGAGGAGAAGCCGGCATGGCGGATGGTCGCCAAGGATATCCAGCGAGAGATCGGCAGGTACACCGAGGGCCCGGTCGAGGTGAAGATGATCAGCGACAGCAAGGCCGTCGTGTACATCGAGGACAAGGACGTGCCTGCAGCGATCGGAAAGGGCGGAAAGAATGTCGCCTCGATTGTGAACAAGGTCGGCGTCGGGATCGATATCCGCCCCCTGACCGAACTGGAGGTGACCCGTCCGGTTGTCGAGGAGGATCTCCCGGTAGAGGGAGGGATCCGGATCAGGACGGATCGTAAGCACCTTTCGATCATCTCGCCCGATCAGAGCGGGAAGATCGTCGATGTCTTTGCCGGCAAGGAGTACCTCTTCACCGCGACCGTCAGCGATGCCGGTGAGATCCACCTGGCCAAGAGCAGCACGATCGCCCAGGAGATGCTGAAGCGGTACACGAGTGGTGAAACGATACGGATGAGGCCGGTATAACGAGGTGGTATGAATGAGCGGAATTGATATGAACAAACTGGAGAGCGAATGCAGGGAACGATGGGGAACCCTCTTTGAGGCGAACCCGTCCGAGAAAGAGAAGTTCTACATCACGGTCGCCTACCCGTACCCGAGCGGCGCCATGCACGTGGGCCATGGGCGGACCTACCTGGTCCCTGATGTGATCGCCCGGTTCTGGCGGATGCGGGGAAAGCAGGTGCTGTACCCGATGGCGTTCCATGTGACTGGTGCCCCGGTGATCGGGATCTCCAAGCGGATCGCCCGTGGGGACGAGGCGGCCATCCACCTCTATCGCGACCTGTACCGGGTGCCGCAGCAGGTGCTGGACCAGTTCACCGACCCGCTGGCCATCGTCAACCACTTCAGCAACGAGTACGAGCGGGTGATGCGGATGTGCGGCCTCTCGATCGACTGGCGGCGGCGGTTCACGACGGTCGACCCGACGTACAGCAAGTTCGTCGAGTGGCAGTTCTCTCATCTCTATAACGACGGCCATGTGGCCAAGGGTGCCCACCCGGTCAGGTATTGCCCGCAGTGTGACAACCCGGTCGGTGACCACGACCTGCTCGAAGGGGACAAGGCCGAGGTGATCAAGTTCACGCTGGTGATGTACCAGAGCGAGGACGGGCTGATCCCGACCGCTACCCTGCGGCCCGAGACGATCTACGGCGTCACGAACCTCTGGGTCAACCCGGCGGTCACCTATGTGAAGGCAGAGGTGGACGGGGTTGCCTGGATCGTCAGTCACGAGGCGGCGGAGAAGCTCGCGATGCAGGACCACACCGTGAAGGTGGTCGGGGAGATCCCGGGGAGCGCCCTGGTCGACCGGACGGTCACGCACCCGCTTGCCGGCCAGGTCAGGATCCTTCCGGCAGCCTTCGTCGACCCGGATATGGCGACCGGGATTGTGATGAGCGTCCCGGCCCATGCCCCGTTCGACTATATTGCGCTCCGCGACCTGCAGCAGCAGGGGGAGTACACCGATATCGTTCCGGTGCCGCTGATCACCGTCGAGGGGTACGGCAAGGTTCCGGCGAAGGACGCCGTCGAACGTGCCAATATCACCAACCAGCACGATCTCCGGATGGAGGCGCTGACCCAGGAGGTCTACTCGGCAGAGTTCGCTAAAGGGAAGCTGTACCCCGAGTACGGGGGCGCTCCGGTCCGGGTGGCCCGGGACACCGTCGCAGAACTGATGCTCGCACAGTACGGTTCAGCCGTGATGTACGAGTTCGACCACCGGCCGGTGGTCTGCCGGTGCGGCAGCAGGGTCTATGTGAAGATCCTGCACGACCAGTGGTTCCTGAAGTACAGCGATCCGGTCTGGAAGGAGCAGGTCCACGAGCACCTGCCACGGATCAAGCTGGTTCCGACCGAGGTCAGGGCCGAGTTCGAACGGACCGTGGACTGGTTGAAGGACTGGGCCTGCACCCGCAGGGTCGGGCTGGGCACTAAAGTTCCCTGGGACCCGACCTGGCTCTTTGAGCCGCTCAGCGACTCGACGATCTACATGGCCTACTATACGATCGCCCATCGGATCCGGGAGATCGACCCTGCGTTGCTGACGCCGGCGGTCTTTGACTACATCTTCCTCGGGGTCGAGTCCTCTGACCTGCCGGTCAGGGAAACGCTGGATGCGATCAGAGCGGAGTTCATGTACTGGTACCCCTATGACTTCCGGTTCTCGGCCAAGGACCTGATCTCCAACCATCTGACCTTCCAGGTCTTCCACCATGTCGCGATCTTCCCGGAGGAGTACCAGCCGAAGGGGATTGTGGTCTTTGGGATGGGGCTGTTGAACGGGGCCAAGATGTCCTCCAGCAAGGGGAATGTCTTCCTGCTCGAGGATGCGGTCCAGGAGTTCGGGGCCGATACGGTCAGGATGTTCCTGATGGGCAGTGCAGAGCCCTGGCAGGACTTTGACTGGCGGAACGAACTGGTCGCCTCGACCAGGAGACAGATCGAGCGGTTCTATGCGACCGTCACCGAAGGGATGACCGTCACCGGGGATCAGACCGCCATCGATGCCTGGCTGATCAGCCGGCTCCAGCGGCATATCCAGAAGGCCACCGATTCGCTCGAACTCTTCCAGACCCGCCAGGCGCTCCAGGAGTCGTTCTTTGCAATCGAAGCCGACCTGAAGTGGTACTGGCGCCGGGTGCCTGCCGGTTCGGCCGGCAGCGCGGCAATACGGGAACTCTGCCAGGTCTGGGTCAGGCTGCTCGCCCCGTTCATCCCGTTCACGTGCGAGTCTCTCTGGCAGCAGATGGGGCAGGAAGGCTTCGTCTCGGTGGCACCCTGGCCGGTCCTCCAGCAGGAGAAGATCCTGCCGTCGGTCGAGCTGGCCGAGGAACTGCTCGCCCGGACCGTCGAGGATATCGAGTCGATCATGAAGTTGATCCAGATCGCCCCGTCATCGATCGAGATCGCGGTCGCTCCAGCATGGAAGCAGCAGATCTTCTCGATCATCGCGGGCTCGTCTGACCGGAAGGCCGGGGTTGCCGAGGTCATGAAGAACGAGGAGATGCGTGCCCGGGGCAAGGCTGCAGCCGATGCTGCAAAGCAGTGCACCACGCTGATCCACCGGTTCCCGCCGCAGCTGATCGAACAGTTGCTCGTGGGGGCGCCGGATGAGGTGGCGCTCTTCACCGCGGCGCAGGGGTTCCTGGAAGAGAGTTTTGGGATCCCGGTGAAGATCGTTGGGGCAGAAGAGAGTGCTCACGCGAAGGCAGGGTCTGCCCTGCCATTCAAACCAGCGATAATTATTGAGTGATATTCTGGTTCACTCAATTTTCTTAGCTTTTTTGACCCGCTCTTTTGACGTGAATCCCGTGACTGCCTGCAGGTAGGTATTCCGCCGCCTGATGGTGTCGAGGATCAGCTGGTCGTCACTGATCGAAGGATCTGCCTCGATGTCGACGACGATGCTCTTCCCTGCGCTGCCCAGTGAGACATCGAACCTTTTCAGGGCCCCAAAGGTGATCGTATAATGCCCGTCCGCTTCGACAGGCTCGGCGTTGAAGCATTCGACCAGTTGCTGAACCATATTTTTATTGAGATCTTTGGTAAATCCACGTTTAATCTGGAATTCTTCCATAATACTTTTTAGGAAGATACACTATGTTAATCTAATGTCACCAGAAGCCTTGCATGATATCAGAATTATATCAGAGCCCATCTCCGGGGATGGGGCTACGATACTGATGGGTTTCCCCGGGAGCGGTCTGGTCGGTTCGATCGCTCTCCAGTACCTTGTCGACCAGAAGGAGTTCAAACAGATCGGGACGATGACCAGCAAGTACTTTCCCCCGTTTGCGATGATGGCGAAAGGGCTGATCAATGTGCCGGTCAGGATCTATCAGAAGGAAGCGATCGTCGCCATCGTTGCCGATATTCCGATCCATCCGATGATCTGTTACGAGGTCGCCACCGGGCTGGTGGACTGGTTGATGCCGTTCCACATCAAGGAGGTGGTGGCCCTGGCAGGGGTCGTCACCACGGACGATCAGAAGAGGGTCTTTGGGATTGCCACCACCGAAGAACTGCTCGAGCGGATCAAAGAGGTGACCGAGTTTCTGCCGGTCGGTTCGATATCGGGGATTGCCAGCAGTCTGTTGACCGAGTGCAAGATCCGCGGCATCCCGGCCATCGGTCTGCTGGGCGAGACCGTCAACGCCCCTGACCCCCGGGCGGCTGTCGCCTCCCTTGAGGTGCTGAACCACATGTACAACCTTGAGGTGGACATCCAGCCGCTGCTTGAACAGGCCGATGAGATCGAGGCGACGATGCATAAACTCGCCGAAGAGGTTCAGTCCTCTGCTGAAGGGCCTCAGAAGAAAGAAAATCTACCGATGTACGGGTGATCTGGATGAAGTGTGCTGCATTAACCGGAATATCTGCGGATGTTATCAGAGAACTGAAGCGCGGACGGCCACGCACCCTTGAGGTTCAGAGTGCGCACAATGTGATCACCCTCTCCGGGGTCACCCCGGGAGATCATATCTTCATGACCAATGTGGATCGTGATGACCTCGCTGTTGGAGATAACGGGATAATCGTCGATGTGATCTCGATCGGGATCATGATGAAGCGGATCATCGAGTTCTCCCACGGGTCCCACTTCGAGGAGCGCGAACGGATGGCGGCCAGAATCCAGGTCCGGTACTGCGCGAACTCGTCGGTGAAGGAGGTCTCGTCGATGGAGACCATCACGCCGACCACTGTAGAGGTCTTAAAGGTCAGTTGCTGCCATGCAGGATGAGGAAGCCCCCTTCCTCTCTTCGACGGGTTAATAAACCGGGACTCCCTATATCAATTACTGCGGGGCTTGTGGCTTAGCCAGGACATAGCGCCGGGCTTCTAACCCGGATGTCGGGGGTTCGAATCCCTCCAGGCCCGTATCATTTCCTGTAATTTTTCCCCGAGCGGCTGCTCTTTCATTGTCGGATCGTTCTCCGGGTTGTTATCCTTGGCATCGTTACACCTGTCATTGTGGAAGACGGACTGGTCGGAAGGTGCTTACGAATAACAACGGCTTTCACTGCAGACTCAGTAATGTAACAGGAGATATTCTCATGATTCATGGAGGTCGGGGTTCCACGGTAGAGACAAAGACTGGCGGGGGCTATCGGGACCTGTTCGATAGAACGATCTCAGAAACCCTCGGCCAGGCGTTGCGGATCATCCGGGCTGACCCCTCTCTCCTCATCACCGGGACCGCCCTGCTTCGGTACCAGAAGAAAGGCGCACTCATTCGCAGAAACAACGAGAAGGGTGGGCTTCTTGTTCCGCCGGTGATGATCGTAAGCATCACCTCGCGATGCAATCTGACCTGTGCAGGCTGTTATATGAAACAGCGGCAGAGGACGGCTGCGTCGGAGATGACCCCGGAGATTCTCAGGTCGATCGTTTCTGAGGCTGCTGAACTCGGCGTCTCGGTCATCGTCATCGCCGGCGGTGAACCGCTGCTACGAAAACAGGAGATCGTTGATCTCGCCCGATCGTTCCCGCAGATCCTCTTCCCGGTCTTTACCAATGGTCTTTTGATTGACGAAGAGGCGGTTGCATCACTGGCAGATCAAAAAAATATCGTTCCGGTCATCAGTTTTGAGGGCTTCCGCCAGGAGACCGACCGTCGACGAGGTCCGGGTGTCTATGACCGTCTGCTCTCCACCTGTTCGCTCCTGAAGTCCCGCAGAAACTTCACCGGCTGTTCGGTTACTGTCACCAGCAGTACCATTGACCAGGTCCTTGACGAACGGTTCATTGCATCTATGATGGATGCAGGGGTCAGGGCCTTTGTATTTGTTGAATATGTTCCGATCGAATCCGGCACAAAAAACCTTGTATTGACTCCTGACCAGCGGAAGAGACTCACCACCACCATCCAGTCGTTCTCAGAGAAATTTCCGGCACTCTTTATTGGATTCCCCGGCGATGAAGAAGTCTATGGGGGATGTCTTGCTGCTGGCAGAGGTTTTGTCCATATCAGCCCGTCCGGGGATCTCGAACCCTGCCCTGCAGCTCCGTTTTCGGATGCCAATCTCGCACGGGTTTCATTGAAAGAGGGTCTGCGATCGAACTTTCTGCAGGAGATTCGTGAGAACCACGCCAGATTGGTGGAGACCGACGGCGGCTGTGCTCTCTGGACAAACCAGGAGTGGGTGAAGGGATTGCTGGGGAAATAGGAAAAACAGTTCTCTGGTTTTGGATCATATCGTCATGTCGACCCGGTGACGTGAAAAAATGGGTTTTTGGAGATGAGCGGATGGTTTACCGGATCGGTGTACCCGGTTCGACCGCCTGGTTGGGGGTCAGCAGGGCTGCCTTATCGCCGGCGGCCAGGATCATGCCCCTGCTCTCGACGCCGAAGATCGTGACCGGTTGCAGGTTTGTAATCACGATCACGCTGGTCCCGACCAGCTGCTCGGGATCGTAGAACTTGGCGATCCCGCTGACGATCTGCCGTCTCTCTGACCCGATGTCCACGATCAGCTTCAGCAGTTTCGAGGACTTCGGGATCTTCTCTGCTGATATGACCGTCCCGACGGCCAGTTTCATCTTTCCAAACTCTTCGATGGAGATAAGTTCCTCTGCGGGCTGACCTCTCTTCTCTGCTTCATCCACTCTCATCATCAATGTCTTCTCCAGTGCAGCCACCTCTTTCTCCTCCATCCGAGCGAAGAGCGGGGTTGGGGGGGCGAGTTCGCGTGCTGCCAGGGGTTCAATCGCTTCGGAGGTCCGGTGTTCGCGGACCAGGCCGCCCTCTCCCAGCATCATCCATATCTTCGACGCCGTCTCGGGCATCGTCGGGTCGATCAGCAGGGCCAGGGCTCGGACCAGCTGCAGGCAGTTCCGGATCACCTGGACCGCAGCCGGCCGATCGGTCTTGATCAGTTTCCAGGGGGCCGCGGTCTGGATGTAATTGTTGCCGTAGGATGCGAGGGTCATCACGGCGTCGACCGCGTTCTTGAACTCGTATGCATCCATCGCGGCGTCGACGGCAGCGATCGTTTCGTTGATCCGTTGCAGGATCTCCTGGTCTGCACCCAGGTCCGGGATTCCGATCCCCTGTGCGTGGGCAAAGTGCAGGGTCCGGTGGACAAAGTTCCCGAAGGTGTTCACCAGTTCGTTGTTGACCCGGTCGGCGAAGGCCTGCCACGAGAAGTTCAACTCCTTGGTGTGGCTGGTGTAGGCGAGCAGGTAATACCGGAGATAATCGGCCGGCAGACCGAGGTCCAGGTAGTCGTCATTGGTCCAGACCACGTACCCCCGCGACTTGGAGAACTTGTGGTCGTCGATCTTCAGCATCCCGCTCGCCACGATCGCAGACGGGACGCCGTACCCGGCGCCCTTCAACAGGGCCGGCCAGAAGATGCAGTGGTGGTAGGTGATGTCCCCGCCGATGAAGTGGGTGATATCCCCGTCCCCACACCAGAACTCACGCCAGTCGCGTCCATGGGCGGTCGCCCACTCCTCGGTGAAGGCGATGTACCCGATCGGAGCGTCCACCCAGACATAGACGACCAGGTCGTCCCGTCCCGGGAACCTGACCCCCCAGTCCAGCGTTCTCGTGATGCACCAGTCATGCAGTTCATCGTTGACCCACCCCAGCGCATAGTTTCTGGCGTTGTCGGTCCCTCTGACCTCTTTTAAAAACGTGCCCAGGAACTCTTTGAACTCCCCCAGTTTAAAGAAGAAATGCTCCTGACTCCGCAGTTCCGCTTTCGTTCCGCAGACCTTGCAGACCGGGTCTCTGATCTCGCCTGGTTCGAGGTGCTTGCCGCACCCCTGGTCGCACTCGTCACCGCGTGCCACAGCCCCGCAGTGCGGGCAGGTCCCCTCCACATACCGGTCTGGAAGGAAACGGTTGCAGGTGGTGCAGTAACTCTGGTTGATCGTCGCGGAGTAGATGTACCCGTGGTCGATCAGACTCTGCATCATCTGTCGGGTCCGGTGGTGGTTCACCTCGCCATCGGTCATCCCGAACCGGTCGAACCGGATACCCATCCGTATGAAGGTCTCTTCAAAGTGACGGTGATACTTCAGCGAGAGCTCCTTCGGCGTGACCCCCTGCTCTTCGGCACTGACGACGATCGGCGTGCCGTGGTTGTCTGAACCGCAGACAAAGACCACCTCCTCTCCACGGTGGCGGAGGTACCGGACGTACATATCCCCCGGCACATAGGTCCGCAGGTGGCCCAGGTGGCAGGGTCCGTTGGTGTACGGCAGTCCGCAGGTCACCAGCATGGGTCCTTTACTCATGCTACACTATTAGTGGATGATGGCATAAATAGGTACAATATATGGCAGGAATGGTGCATATCCAGACGAGATCGCTGGGTTCTGAAATGAAGACTCCTGACCTTGCCACGCTCTCGGCCTGGGTGTCGGAGCGGCCGGCAGGTCGGGAGGCTGATCTGATCACGTATAAACTCGAGTCCTCGCTGCGGCCGCAGATTCTGGCCGGGATCGATCGCCCGTCTGCAGGGGGTCGTTTCTATGCGGAACGGATCCTCCCCTCGTTGAAAGGGGTCGTCGACCGGGTCGTACAGGAGGAGGTGTATGCAGACTCTGCCGGGGTCTGCATGGACGCGGTCACCATCGCCGGGTTGTACCGGGGCGGCTGGTGCGCCCTGCCGGGCCTCTCCGAACTGGGACTGGCCGATCCCGATCACTGCTACCGGGACGAGGATGAGTTTGTGGCTGCGCTGACCGGGGTCTACCGGGATCTGATGCGGGCGATGAGGGACTCCGGGGTGGCCGGCCATGTGATCCATTGCAGCCAGGACCTGACCGAAGCAGAGGCTGACGGCCTGGCCGGGGTGAAGACCCTCCTGTACTTCGAGCGTCCGGACCCTGCAGTTCTCCGCCTGCTTCTCGAGCACCAGTCCGTGATCGCCATCAGACCTGCCGACCTGCCGGCCCTGGTCGATATGATGGATGATTACCCGGTACGGCAGGTGATCCTGATGGACCCGTCACCTGCCGACCTGACCCGTGCCCTTGGTCAGATGGACGCCGACCATCTGGCCTCGGGCGGATACTGCAGTAACGGAGACTGCGGGGACTACTGGAAGGAACAGGTGGCGCAGTCTACGGTCCCTGCCCATCCCCGGTCTTCCTGATCGCCCCGGCGATCGCAGTCTTCACGGCCGGGTCGGTCTCCTTTTCTGCTGCCCGGTGCAGCGCCGCTCTGGCCGGCTCACCCCCGATTGCACCGAGTGCGGTCGCAGCGGAACGCCTGACAAACTCGTTGCAGTCGGAGAGAGCATTGATCAGTGAATCAACCTCCTCCGGTCCTCCGATCCTGCCGAGCCCTTTTGCCGCCATGTACCGGACATGGTCCTTCTCATCAGCGAGCCTGTCCACCAGCGGTTTTACTGCCCGCCGGTCCCCGATCAGCCCGAGCGCCTCTGTTGCCCTGTACCGGACCACCCAGTGCCGATCATCGAGGAGGCCCAGCAGCGGATCGACTGCCGGGGTGCCGAGCTCCACGAGCGCCTGCACGGCCATTGTTCTGACTCCCTTATCGGGGTCGTGCAGGGCCGCGATCAGGTTCTGCACTACCCTCTCCTCCCCTGCCCCGCCGAGCAGGAAGGCCGCATACTGCCTGATATGGGGGTCAGGGCTTCCGCTCAGAGATCCGGCCAGCCCGAGATAACCCAGCCGTACCTGTTCCTCTTCATCGGCGTCTCTCTTCTGAGGGCCGGTCATCATCGGCTCCTGGCGGGACTGTGTGATCTGCTGTACATATGCATACTACAGATCTGGAGGTGATCAGGAAAAAGGGATCGTTATGGTTAATGTTGACATTCCATCTCTTTGAGGGTCCGGTCTGCCAGTTCCTTCATCCGTGCGGAGATCCTGCCTGACGCAGAGAACTCGACGAACTTCATCGCATTGGCCAGCTCGGAGCCGAGCACAAAAATAGCGTATTTATGTTCCAGTTTACTCCTCTGTATCTGTTTCGGCGATATCTTCAGGGCGTAATACTGGGAGAACATCAGTTCAGGACTATTCTCTTCAAAATAGTTCTTGATATCAGAAAGCATCTGATGGAGCATGATCAATTCGTCCTTGTGAATAGTCCCACCTCTTCAGATCAAAATAGTAAGTTTTATTATATATACCTGTGCCGCCCGTTCACTGCACGATTCTCATCAGTCGAATAGAGAGCGGACGTTTGATGATTCCGTTAAAATCGCGTGCTGCAACGAATTCCAGTCCTTTCCCAACCAGGCGGTCGAGCAGTTTCTGATCGACCACACGATCGATCACGAGGCCGGTCACATCAGCGGTCATCTGATCGATCGCCGCTTCAACCTCATCGACCCCGGTTTCGTTCAGGACCACAAACTCGGGGGAGAGGAACCGTGCAATCATATGCCCGCTCACGCGCTCCATGTGATCACGCAGGGATACCGGAGAGGCCGGCTTTGAGATGACGTCAGGAGAGGATAATTCGGAACTTGTATCAGAAGAGGATGGTGTGGATTCGTTTCCGCTCTCCACATTGTCCTTCTTTTCCGGATTCTGCTCGCCGGCTCCGGGTCTTGGGAGCCGTTGATCCGGCGCCCGCTTCTCCCCGGGAACATCCCCGTAGAACTGGTCCCTGACATACTCCACAGGGACCTTGTTCCGAAGGGCCTTGATGATCTCTTTTCGCGTCATGTCCTCGACGCTCTTTCCCCGTGGGGAGAAGGCCACGTAGTCGATGTCTGCGACCTGGAGGAGTTCCCGCAGGATCAGTTCTCCGCCCCGGTCCCCGTCGAGGAAGGCCGTCGCGGTCTTCTTGTCGGCGAGGTCGACGATCTGGGTTGGGACATTGGTCCCTTCCACAGCCACCGCATTCTTGATCCCGTACTTAAGCAGGTTGATCACATCAGCCCTGCCTTCGACGATGATGATAGCGTCAGAGTCCATCACGTTCGGCCCAGCAGGGATCTTGTCCTCCCCAAGTGAACCGATCTTCTCGACCCTGATCGCCTCCCGTACCTCGTCGAGCAGTTCATAACTGTCGATGTTTCCGTCCTCGAAGTGATCGAGCAGCAGTTCTTTTGCGCGGTCAACGATCTTTCTTCGCTTGGTGACCCGGATGTCTTCGATCCCCTCGACCGTCACATGGGCGACGCAGGGACCGACCCTGTCGATCGTCTCGAGTGATGCAGCCAGGATCGCAGTTTCAGCCCGGTCAAGCGAGGAGGAGATCAGGATATCCCCTTTTGTCTCACCCCGTTTGCTGCTGATCTGGACGTCAATCCTTCCGACGCGTCCTGTCCTCTGAAGATCACGCAGATCGAGGTCTTCGCCGAGCAACCCTTCAGTCTGGCCAAATATGGCCCCAACTACATCGGGTTTCTCGACCACCCCCTCTGCCTGAAGATTAAGGTGAATAAGGTACTTGGTAGTATCTGGTGAATACAAGGCATAACACCCCCATGCATCTTGCTTTTGAATAATCGCTTGATCATAGGTACAATAATATTTATAATGTGACATTACTTAAAGGAGACACCCGTGCTGGGAAATTGCTGATCCATGCGAATCTGCAGGTAATTTACGCCTAACTGAAAAACGGCATTTCTGCCCCCGATCCCTTAATTTTCTGCCCTTAATTGGGGTTGCCGGTTTCACCGTTCCCGTGCATGGTTAGGAGATTCGCCCCGGTCCGGATCCGCGCTCTATATTGGCCAATTAATCTTCAGATCTCTTCTTTTATCTACATGGCCCGGCACTGTTCCCTGCTCCCCGGATTGCTGGGAGTATTTATATCAGGTCGGATGATAGAATACTTTTTAGGTATCAGATCCGTTCAGAGTTGATACAGATCACGAGAGCAATCTGCGAATATAAATCAGGAAGGCATTCTGCCCGGTATTCCTGATCCGAACATTATGGAGACTATGATGAAGTTTCAGAGAATAACTGTGATTCTGGTATTTCTCCTGATCTGTGTCGCATCAGGATCACTGTCTGGGATCGTATCCGCGGCAGTTCCCCTCTCTTTGGATGCGCAGGCAGAGAACTCAACCACAGTTCCGACACCCTTTGAAGGTCCGACCACGTTGCAGACTGTGCCTGAAACATCACTGACTGCGACCGCCTCGCTGACCACACCGACAACGGATCCAACGACACAGGCGACCACCACCGTGTCGACGGTTCCGACCACGACCGTTACGACTCAGACAACAGTTCCGACCACGACCATTACGACCCAGACGACGGCTCCGACCACTACTGTTACGACGCAGACGACGGTTCCGACCGCGACCATTACGACCCAGACGACGGTTCCGACCACCACCGTGCAGGTCACGACGACGCTGCCGACCCAGTCCGTCACGAATGTGACCTACCAGAGCCAGACGACAACAGTTTCGATCATTCAGACGCTGAACTACACCCCGACCACCTATCCGATCGATCTCTGGACCTCCCGGACACCCGATATCGATGCCGGGATGCAGCCTTATGACGGGCCGGTTCCACCTCAGACGACGGAGGTCCAGACGGTGACGCCGATCAACACCAGTACGCCGGTGATCGTGGCCTCTCTGAACACCTCGGTCGAGGTTCCGGTGCGGACCGTCGAACGGCTTGAGAACATCTCCAACGCCAGCCCCTACCAGACCTATACGCCGGCGCCAACACCGGCAGCGCCCCAGGGATCCGACCTGCTCAGGATTCTGCTCCTGGCGGTGCTCGCCATTGCAGGCGGGGGCGGTATCGCCCTGCTGAGCAGGTCCTATCGCGGCCAACAGCAGGAACCCGGAGAGGACGGTTCAGCACTCCCTGATGCGGGGGTTGAAGGGGTCGCTGCAGGAGCTGTCTCTGCAGAGGGGCGTGCCACCCTCGATCAGATCGCAGCATATGATCCGGCGACCACCGAGGTCGAGCACCTGATGCAGATGCTGAACCGGCTGGTTTTGAACTCAAAGAAATCCCTCCACAATCCATCGATCCGGCTTGATAGCCAGGTTCGCCTTTCAGGGATCTCGACCCTGCCGATCCCGGAACAGGTCGCCCAGTGGGGTGCCGATCATGGATACGTGGTCGTTTCGAGAGATTTCCAGAATGAAGCGCTCCTCTTCAGGCAGACCCCGGTGCCGGGTGAACCTGATCTCGGGATCATGTATATCGGGGACCTTATCGCAGACAACGAGGTCCCACCTGCGCCTGAGAAACCGGGACCCTCCCGGGACCTTCCAAACGATCGGTAATGGGGCGATATTTCTCCCCTCTTTTAAATTCTGGCAGATCTCTGATGCTGATTTTCTGAATCTTTGGGACGCTGTCGAATGCGCAAAAACCGTCGATACTGCAGGAAACCATCTGGCTCATCACTGTGCGTTTGGGGTGAGAATTATCGTACCAGATCGCTTCTTTTTGTCTGCATGGCCCGGCACCGCTCTCTGTCACCCTGATCGCTGAGAGCATTTATATCTGGATGGATGATAGAATACTATTCAAGTATTATGTCTGTTCAGATCTGATCACGATCACACGAGCATTTTGCATATGTCCATCAGGGTGGTATTCAATCCGGTATCCCTGACCTGAATTTTATGGAGACTATGATGAAGTATCAGACAATTACGGCGATTCTGGCATTTCTCCTGATCAGTGTTGCATCGGGGTCATTGCTGGTTACCGTCTCAGCGGCAGTTCCCCTCTCTCCGTATGCGCAGGCAGAGAGCCAGACCTCGGTGCAGACGACGCCTGCAACATCATTGGCTTCGACAGCCACGCTGTCCACCACGGTTCCGACGGTTCCGGCTACGACCGTGACGACATCGACGACGATTCCAACCACCACAACGACCCAGACGACTGTTCCGACCACCACCGTGACGACCCAGACGACTGTTCCGACGACCATCACGACGACCCAGACGACGGTCCCGACCACCACCGTGACGACACTCGCCACGGTGGTTACTCCGACGACGTTGCCGACCCCGTTCATCACCAATGTGACCTACCAGAGCCAGACGCCGGCAGTTTCGATCGTTGAGACGGTGAACCTGAACTACACCCCGGCCACCTACCCGATCGACGTCTCGACGTCCCGAACACCCGATATCGACGAAGGGATGCCGGCATATGATGGGCCGATCCCCACACCGACCACGATAATCCAGACGGTGACGCCGACGAACTCCAGCACGCCGGTGATCGTGGCCTCTTTGAACACCCCGGTCGAGGTTCCGGTGCGGACCGTCGAACGGCTTGAGAACATCTCCAACGCCAGCCCCTACCAGACCTATACGCCGGCGCCAACGCCGGCACCGGTCAAGGGACCGGACCTGCTCAGGATTCTACTCCTGGCGGTGCTCGCCATTGCAGGCGGGGGCGGTATCGCCCTGCTGAGCAGGTCCTATCGCGGCCGGCAGCAGGAACCCGGAGAGGACGGTGCAGCACTCCCTGATGCGGGGACGAGCCCTGAGGTCGGGGAAGGAGCGGCCACTGCAGCGTCGGTCTCTGCAGAGGGGCATACCACTCTCGATCAGATCGCAGATTATGACCCGGCGACCTCCGAGATCGAGCACCTGATGCAGATGCTGAACCGGCTGGTTCAGAATTCGCAGAACTCCCTCCACAATCCATCGATCCGGCTTGATGACCTGATCCGCCTCTCGGGGATCTCGACCCTGCCGATCCCGGAACGGGTCGCCCAGTGGGGTGCCGATCATGGGTACGTGGTCGTCTCGAGAGATTTCCAGAATGAAGCGCTCCTCTTCCGACAGACCCCGGTGCCGGGAGAACCGGATCTCGGGATCATGTACATCGGAGACCTTATCGGAGACAACGACGTTCCATCTGCGCCTGAGAAACCGGGATCCCCCGGGGATCTTCCTGACGATCGATAATGGAGCGGTATATCCCTTCTCTCTTTAATTTTTGGTTGATCTCTGATACGGATTCTCTGGATGGAACCTATGCGATTGAATAAACCTGGTGCGTGCACGGCACGGCCTTTCTTAAAGTGGGCAGGGGGGAAGACCCAGCTCCTCGATCAACTCCAGCGACGTCTGCCCGGGGAGGTTCTGCAGGGCGGGATCACCCATTACCTCGAACCCTTCGTCGGTGGAGGTGCCGTCTTCTTTGCGATCAACCAGCGGTATACCTTCGAACGCGCTGATATCTGCGACATCAACGAGGAGCTCGTCCTCGCCTATTCGGTGGTCAAGCACGATGTCGAGAACCTGATCGAGGGGCTCGGAGAGATGGAGAAGGAGTACTACGCCCTGGACGAGGCCGGCCGGTCGGCCTATTTCTACCAGGTCAGGGAGACCTTCAATGCAGATAAGGAGGGGATTCGTTTTGATCGGTATTCCCGGTCATGGGTCGACCGGGCTGCCAGGTTGATCTTCCTGAACCATACCTGCTTCAACGGACTGTTCCGGGTCAATGCGAGGGGCCACTTCAATGTCCCGTTCGGCAGGTACCGGTCTCCCCGCATTCTGGATGCAGAGAACCTCAGGCTGGCCTCGGCGGTGCTTGAGAGGACCGCGATCCATCATGGTGACTTCACCGGGTGTGAGCAGATGGTGGATGAACGGACCTTTGTCTACCTCGACCCGCCGTACCGTCCCCTCAGCAGCACAGCCCAGTTCACCGGCTATTACCGGGCCGGCTTTGGAGAGGGGGACCAGGTCAGGCTGGCCGAGTTCATCGGAACCCTGAACCAGCGGGGGGCAAAGATTATGCTCTCCAACTCGGACCCCTGCAACGAGGACCCTGATGACACCTTCTTCGATTCCCTCTACGCCGGGTACACGATCGACCGGGTCGCAGCAAAGCGGACTATCAACAGCAATGCAGGGCGACGCGGTGCTATATCTGAACTGGTCATCACCAACTATCCTTCTGTTGAATGACCAGCCATCTGGTCCAAACTTTTTCTTTATAGCAAGGACTCCTGTCTCTCCACCGATTCAATCATTACCTTTCAGGGACAACGGGGTGCCTGTGATACGTAATGCTTGAGATACATCATCTCCATGCACGCGTGGGGGACCGGGAGATCCTTCATGATGTCACCTTCACGATCGGGACAGGGGAGACCCATGCCCTTCTCGGTCCGAACGGCTCGGGGAAGACGACGCTCCTGATGGCGATCATGGGCTTCGGGAACGTAGAGGTGACCGGGGGCAGCATCATCTATAATGGAGAGGATATCACCTCCCGCCCCCTCAGAGATCGGGCCCAGATGGGGATCGGGATGATGTTTCAGCGCCCGCCCACCATCGCCGGGCTGAAACTCGGAAAACTTCTGGACGTGACCTCCAATCACCGGATGGACCAGGTCCATGAGTACGCACAGAAATTGAATATGGAGCCTCTGCTCGATCGGGATATCAATAAGGGCTTCTCTGGGGGCGAGATCAAGAGGAGCGAGGTCCTGCAGTTGATGGTCCAGCAGCCCGACCTTCTCCTCCTCGACGAACCGGAGAGCGGTGTGGACATCGAAAACATGGCCGTGATGGGAAACGCCCTGTCACACCTGCTGGAGAAGGACTCTCATATCCCCCGGCGGAAGAAGAGCGGGCTGATCATCACCCACACCGGGTATATCCTCGACTACCTCGACGTCGACGCCGGGCATGTGCTGATCGACGGAATGATCCGGTGTCATGGGAATCCCCGGGAAATTCTGAAAGTGGTGAAGAAGTCAGGGTATCGGGAGTGTATCGAATGCGAACAGATCTGACCGACCTCGAGAAACTGCCCGAGGAGGAGCGAACCCGCCTCAGCCAGACCGGGCTGGAGACGGATATCTCACGGCGGGCCGGCAGTTATTTCCAGAAGGACCAGGAGATCGTCCATGCCCTGTCAAGTACTGAAGGCGTGGAGATTCTTGGGATCGCTGCAGCCCTTGAAAAATATGAATGGATGAAGGATTACTACTGGAATGCTGTTCCGCGTGATAAGGATCGGATCACCCGGTATGTTGCGAAACAGAAGGAGCCGAGAGGGGTCGTGGTCATCGCCCGTAAGGGTGTACAGATCACGCTCCCCCTTCAGGCCTGTCTCTTCCTCTCTGATGAGAAGGTCCAGCATGTCCACAACATCTTCATCGCCGAGGAGGGGGCGGAGATGCACCTGATATCCGGATGTGCGAGTGCCAGTTCCCACCTGACCGGGTCTCACCTCGGGGTGAGCGAGTTCTATATCAAGAAGGATGCCCGGATCACCTCGACGATGATCCATAACTGGGGGGAGAAGATCAGCGTCTTTCCCCGGAGTGCATCGATCGTCGAGGAGAACGGGCTCTTCATCTCCAATTATGTCTGCATGCAGCCGGTGAAGAGGGTGGAGATGTACCCCACGGCGATACTTCGCGGGAACCATGCGGTGGCCCGGTTCAGCAGCGTTGTGATGGCTCATCCGGGATCAGAACTCGATATCGGCTCCCGGGCGATCCTCTCGGGCGAGGGGGCGAGCGCGGAGCTGATCACCCGGGCCATCACCCGGGGCGGAACGGTGATCTCCCGCGGGCATATCGTCGGCGAGGCCGAAGGGACGAAGGGACATATCG
Source organism: Methanosphaerula subterraneus (assembly GCF_052055875.1). GTDB lineage: Archaea > Halobacteriota > Methanomicrobia > Methanomicrobiales > Methanospirillaceae > Methanosphaerula > Methanosphaerula subterraneus. The sequence goes on along the minus strand of NZ_CP170508.1, from coordinate 1,278,834 downwards.
AGTGCAGGGGGCTGATCCTCAAGGACGGTCTGATCCACGCCATTCCGGAGATCGAGGGGCGGGTCGTGGGTACTGAACTCTCCCATGAAGCAGCGGTGGGCAGGATCGCCAGGGACGAGATCGACTACCTGGTCTCCCGTGGACTTGATGAAGAGGTCGCGACAGCGACGATCATACGGGGATTCCTGGATGTGAAGATCCAGGGGCTTCCAGATGCCCTGCAACAGCAGATCGAAGCCGCCATCGATGTGGCTGAACAGGGATTCTGATCCCGACGGTGACGGGCCTTTCTTTAAAAAAGGGGCTCTTTCCCTTCACTCTTCTACCGTGATGATCTCAACCGGGCAGGAGTCGGCCGCGTCCTGCGCACAGGCCAGAAGTTCTGCGGATACCTTCCCTTCTCCCGGGTTCCCGCTGGTGCTGAAGGCTTCTGTTATTCTACTCTTTCCATCTCCCGGATCCTCTTCAAAGACCTCCGGGCAGGTCTCCCAGCAGCTTGTGCAACTGGTGCACTCATCTCTGATGATCCTGACTGTCGGCATGATTGGAACAGGGGCTGCTCTGGTTAAAAAAGGTTTCATCTGGTGCACCCAGTGCCGGGTCCAGGGTGAGGTCGACCAGGAGAGATGATCCGGAACCTCTCCCTTTCACTCTCCTGAATTGATGCAGGTCCCATCGGCATCGTAGGTGCCGTATTCCCCCCGGTAGAACCAGTTCCGATAGATGATGGGCGTGATCACCGTCGTCAGCAGACTCATGATCACGAGGACAACATAGACGCCCTGATCGATGATGCCGGCGTTCAGCCCGATCAGGGCGACGATCATCGCCACCTCCCCCCGGGGCGCCATCCCGAAACCGACGATCAGGGAGTCCTTTCTGCACATCCCTCCGAGCCGTGCGGGAAGTGCGCATCCGATCACCTTGCTGACGATCGCCACCACCGTCAATGCGACAAGGAAGACCAGGATCTCAGGGGTGACCGCCCGGAGGTCCACCAGGATCCCCAGGGATACAAAGAAGATCGATGCAAAGACGATCTGGAGATACTCGGCTCCCTCCTTCAGACTTTTGCTCTGGTTCAGTTCCACATCCTTGAACGAGACGCCGGCGATGAATGCACCAACGATCGCTGAGAGCCCGACCATCTCGGCACAGATCGCATAGAAAAATGCAAACATCATGGCGAAGATGAAGATGAACTCTGGGTACCTCTTCACGAAATCGGTCCTATCAAGGCGGACGAGATACCTGCCGATCACCAGGGTTCCGAACGCGGCCCCGATGATGATGAACAGAAGCGCTTTTATCGTGATCAGGGCGATCCCCCAGTACGAGAACGAGCCCTCGACGACAGAAGTACTGATGGCGAGGACGATCAATGCCAGGACATCGTCGATGACTGCAGCCCCGATGATCGCCTTGGCCGCCTCGGTCTGAAGTTTATTCAACTCCCTGAGTACGTTCGCCGTGATGGCGATGCTGGTGGCCGTCAGTGCGGTGCCGATGAAGATCGCACTGGCCGAGTCATAGCCGAAGAGGAGGGCCAGTCCCCAGCCGCCGATCCACGGCAGAATCACCCCCACCAGGGCGATGGCAAAATTTCTCGGGTGCACGATCTCACGGAGGCTGAATTCAAACCCTATGACAAAGAGGAGTATGACCGCTCCAAGGTGGGCGAGGCTCTGGATAAAGTCAGTGTAGGTGATCCAGCCCAGTACGCTGGGGCCCACCAGGATCCCGACGAGGATCAACCCTATCACCGCGGACTGGTTGATGCGTGACGCGATCAGGTATCCACCGAGGGCCACAAATAGGAGGAGGCTCATCTGGAATTCCGGGGAAATAAAGAGGTCTTCCATCGAAAACAACTGGGAGACTCGAGTACATATCCCTTTTGATTCTTCGACTGGAACTTTCTAAAAAATGGGTTTACTGGTTCTGCCGGATGATGACCGAGGCCGATGCGTCGAAGGGATTTCTCCGCATCTCAAGGCTGAAGAGGTACGGGTAATGCTCCTTGAGGTATTCCATGTGCGTGACCCATTCGGGGATCACCTTCGAGTAGACTCGGAGGATGTCGTTGGTGAGATGGGCCAGATCTGCAGATGGCAGCGCGGCCAGGTCGTCCCGGGCCTTCATCTCTTCGGTCAGGTGGTTGATGGCGAGGATCAGGTCGGTGAACGATTCATGTTCGAGGATGACCGGATTTTCGACGAGCCTGAGCAGAAAATCCTCCTGGTTCACCAGGAACGTCCGGAGCCCATCCATGTCGACCTGATGGATGGCCATGCCGCAGGTGTAGGTGTTCAGGCAGGCCCGCACCTCCAGAAACCTCTTGTTCTCCCAGTCGGCGCCGACAACAAGCCGGTCTTTTATCTGATCGATGGTGGGGTCGGCGCCGGCCAGCACTCTGAGGAGGGGCGTTCCGACTGTTGAAAAGAAGGTGCCGATGACCATCTTCATCTTCTCCATGCGATGCTGTTTCTCACGGGATTCGAGCATCTGGTCGATGATCAGGGTGACGATCAGCACTTCGATCGGAACGAATGCCAGTTCTCCGATGAAGTAGATGAGCAGGTGATGTGCGTCCTGGAAGATCAGATAGTGGGCGGCATAGATCGCGAGGGAGAGCAGGATGAGCCCAGCCCCTGCGGTGATCTTCCACCGGGTATCCTCTTTCATAGTGTACCATTCTTGGCGATAGGGGGAAAAAACCTATTCTCTGCTGCCCGGCGCAGGGGTCTTGAAAAAGAGGGGATCAGAGTGCCAGCAGCACGATCAGCATCGCACCGGTGACGAGCGTCAGCAGGATGGCGATCACCGCAGACTTTCTGATCACCTCGCCCTCGATCCCGATCTGGTCGATCACGGCTGCTGCATTGACGATCTTTGCCGGGGCGATGGCAGACGCGATCCCGCCTGAGACGCAGTGAGCCGCATAGACCTTGATGAAGTCCAGGTTCAGGACATCGGTCGACTTCTTCAGGATCCCGTGGAACATCACGTTCGAGGAAGTCTCGCTCCCTGAGACGAAGGTTCCCAGCAGGCCGAGGAGTGGGCTGATTGCAGGGAACGCGATCCCGAACGTCATCGCCAGGGTCAGGCCGATGACGGCGTTCATGTTCAGGTCAGCAGCGCCGGGGGCGAAGGTCAGCGTGTTGTTGATGACGCTCTGCCCGGACCAGTCCATCACGTAGGCGATCGCAAAGAAGACGGCTGCGGCGAGGGTGGGCGCCCATGCCCGTCTGGCCCAGACCCTGAAGATCTCCTCGGCCTGTTCTCTGCTCTTCACCAGCACCGGGGCTGCGAGCAGGGTACTGATCAGCACCCAGAAGTAGGCCTGGTTCAGCAGTTTCAGGTCCACGACCTTGTTGGCGACCACATGGATCTTCTGGACATCCCCGAGCATGGCATAGAGGCCGGTCTGGATGACCGGGATGCTTATTACGATACAGAAGATCACAAGGAGCAGCCAGGGGAAAGAAGCCTTCCAGAGCGGCATGATCGGTGTTCCGTCCGCCGTGCTCATCCTCTGCAGATCCTCGTTCTTTGCAATGATCGGTTTGCCCTTGAGGTACCGAAAGAGGAAGAGGACTGCGATCGTGACCAGCCCGGAGAAGACCCCGACCAGCCCGACGGCTGATGCCGGCAGCACCCGCACAAAGATGTTGCAGGAGATCCCGAGGGTGACCCCTGCGATGATCCCGGGGATCAGCCCCTTTTTGACGCCGGCCATACCGTCTGCAATCCAGAGCATCCCGAGAGCGAACCCTGTGGAGATCACCGGCAGGAAGAGTGCGATCGTTCCCCCGAGCAGGCTGACGTCGATGTTGAAGACCGAGGCCGGCAGGGTGATCGGGACCGCCAGCAGTGAGAAGGAGGTGAGCGGGTCATATCCGAGGCAGGGGAGCGCCACGGCTGCGAGCGGGGAGAACCCGAGGGCCAGCATGATCGGCGGCAGCATCGTCACCGGGGTCGCGCCGATCGAGACCAGAAATGATCCAAAACCCACGTTCAGGATCATGATCTGTTCGTACCGTTCGGCCGCGATCACCTTGACGTAGGCGGTGATGCTGGTGATCGCCCCGGTCAGGTCCATCATCGTGACCTGGAGGATCGTGAAGAGCACCATCAGGGAGATGCCGAACGAGGAGAGTACCCCTGATTCGGAAGCATAGAGAGCGATTTGTGGCGATGTCCCAAAGAAGAGCACGGCCAGTACGACCGTGAGTACCCAGCCTATGATCCCCATCCGCGTTCCCGACTGATTGAGAAAGACGAGCCCGATGAAGATCACGAGGATAGGGAGGACTGCCAGTAGAAAGGAGATTATCAGATCCAATACAATCGACCATCCGGTTTTGCTATAGTATGTCATGCTATAGCATAACATGAATGTTGCGGAATCGATCTGGATGCCGACTGATACGCTCCTGACGGTGGGATAGGTGTGGATGCTTGGAAAAAATGGGATTGGGGAGGATTCTACTCAGAACCCTTCGATATCGGCACGTTCCCACCGGGGATAACTGCGCCTGATGAGGTACGCTGTCGGGAAGAGGAGGAGCGCCGCTGCGAGCGGGTAGAACGGGTTCATGAAGGAGAGGACGATCAGCGGGACGATCACGATCGCCATGCTGACCAGGTAGGTGACGAGCACCTTCGCATCATAGACCAGCACATTCGGCGAGAGGCCGGTCAGATAGATCGTGACCGCGAGACCGAAGAACGAGATGGCAAGGGCGAGCACCAGCACCGATGGAAGGTACTGGCCGGCCCCTGTGGTGATGGTGATGATCGCAAGGAAGACTGCCGGGATCGCCTGCAGCAGCGAAAAGGCGCAGATCTTGCTGAAGATGATCGTCCTGACCGCGATCGGGAGACATCCGTACGAACCGACCGTGTCGAATGCGGTGAGCCAGGTGTACATCGTCGAGGCGAGCACCCCGGTCAGGATCGCAAAGAGAAGAAGCAGCGCCGAGTGCGGTAAGAACGAGCCGATCAACGAGAGGAAGAGCCATATGAGGCCGAGCGGGAGGAGAAACGAGAAGATCGTCTGTCCCACGGCAGCGCCGGTCCGGAGAAGGTCGAGCAGGTCCTTGGCTGCGAGGTAGGGGTACGGGAAGAACGAGAGGCGCTTCATCAATGGAGTGAACCTGTTTGGATAGCGTTTCGTCGCGTCCGCCAGTTCTGTGGTGAAGGCCTGGACGGCGATGATGAAAGGGACGATGATCAGCAGCAGCGCCTCAAGCAGCACCGCGGGCGAGAAGGCACCGAACAGGGCGAGTGGTGGAAATGTTCCGATCAGGTCGACCCCGAAGAAGAGGGTGGACGCTCCAGCGACTAGGACCAGGAGCACGCCGGCCAGGGCCAGCACCAGCTTTGAACGGGCATAGATCGTCGAGAGGAGGAAGACCCAGGCGAGACCGGTCAGGAAGGTCAGGGTCAATGTCAGCAGCAGCATTAGGGGGTACCCCATCGATATCCCGAGGATCGGGGCTGCGATGCCGAACCCTGCGACGAACGGGAAGACCCAGAGGATGAAGTAGTAGACCGTATCCTTGATCACAAAGTTCAGAAAGATGAACCGTTCAGAGAGCGGCAGGGTCCGTGCCGAGTACGCCAGCAGGCTTGCCTGCCCGAATCGCCTGTTCATCACCTCGTTGCCGAGCAGCCCGAACCCGCCGACCATCACCCCGAGGAGCAGAAAGAGGGCGTGGGTGATCAGGACCAACTGCTGGATCGGGATCACGGTCCCAAAGAGCGGGAGCAGAAAGGTGCTCATGAATGCGATCCCGGCGATCATCACCGGAAAGAGGGCGAAACTGAGGGATCCGAAGATAGTCGAGTGGATGCGCCACTCCTCTTTCATCATGCTCGTGAAGAGTTCAAACATGAGAATCCTGCCTGACTTTTGCGAGGAAGAACTCGGGGAGGTGTTCGTCGCCGATATCGCTGATGGCCCCAGTGTGAAGCAGGTGCCCCTTATGCAGGATCGCAAAGTCGGAACAGATCTCCTCGGCGATCTCGAGGATATGAGTGCTGATGAAGACCGTGCCGCCTTCCTTCACGTAGGTCTGCAGGAAGTCCTTCACCTTCATCTGCATGATCGGGTCGAAGTTGATCAGGGGTTCATCGATCAGGGCCAGCACCGGCCGGTGAATGAAGGCCTGGGAAAACATCAGTTTCTGCCGGGTCCCCCGGGAGAGATCCTTGCAGAGAACGTCCCGCTTATCCCCGAACTCCAGGAAGTCGAACCACCAGTCCGCTTTCTCGTCGACATCAGGGATCCCTCTGACTGCCCCGACGAAGTGGAAGTACTCCTCGGCCGAGAGGAAACTGGGGGGGGTCTCCTGTTCAGGAATGATCCCGATCCGTTCTCTGACGGTGATGGGATCCTTTTCCACATCCAGCCCGAGGACGGTGGCCGACCCGCCGGTCGGGCGGACCTGTCCGGTCAGCATCTTGATCATCGTCGTCTTTCCCGAGCCGTTCGGGCCCAGGAGACCAAAGAGTGCGCCTTTCTGAACTGAAAGAGAGACGCCGTCCACTGCGGTCGTACTCCCATAGGTCTTTGAGAGGTTCCGGGCTTCCAGTAGTGCTTCCATCAAGGTACTGATCGTTTCGCTGCCGGTAAAAAAGTATGTCATCAGGGAAGACGGTTCCTGCTTTAAATCGGCGAAACCCCCCGATTATCTCCCATTCTCTGGTGAGTAGCATCTGCTCACCTTTCCCCCATTGCTCTAGGTGCAGAGGTCACGCGCCCTGTCGACCGGGATCTTCAGTACCTTTCCGATTTCCCGGATCTCCTCTTCACTGAACTCTATCACTTCGCCTGCAGGTTTTCTGCGGTTCTCCTCGATGAGGGCATCGGCGATACTCTGAAATGACTCTGATGAACGTTTCTCTGATGCCCTGGCGATGCGTTGACGAAATGTCTCGACATCCGGTTCCCTGCGAGCTGGATCGTCTTCAGCGTTCATCTTCACATATGGTTGCATCTGATCATTATTGAGGTCTCCCTTCCCCTGGGGATCTGACTCCGGTTGGGTGGTGAGTGGTTGAATCTCCGGGAATTTTCTGCAATTTTATGGAAAAATTATTTATAGTATTGTGGCTATATGGGGTATCTGGTAGTGTCTTTGTAAGGGCTTCATCTCACCGATCGATTAATCATCGAAGAGGTGAGTTGGTGATTTCGATCCCTGAGCATCCGGACAGTACGGATGAAGCGTGTAAGCTCTTCAGCGCTACCACCTCTGTTCTGTCATCCTCTTCCCGACAGAGCGAACGATCTCCCGATCAGGAAGGATGACCAGAGAAATCCTTTTGAGATGTGATGACCTCTGTGAATAGGAGAACAATGAAGCCGATAACCATCTTCCATTCCTACTCAGGTGTCACCCGCGGTGTTGCTGATAAGGTGAAGGCCGCCTGTGGGGGCGATCTCATCGAGGTCAAACCAAAAGAGAAATATTCGTCGCTGAGTGCCTATTCGCTCGGTTGCTTCCGTGCGTTGAGGGAGGAAGGAGAACCGATCGATCCGGAGGTCATCGATGTCTCAGCCTACGACCTGCTGGTGATCGGGACGCCGGTCTGGGCCTGGAAAGCGACTCCGCCGGTCAATGCAGCGATCGCTGCACTTTCTGGCTGTGAGGGAAAGCGGGCGGTCCTCTTTGCGACCTGCGGGGCATCTGCACGAGATACACTGCCGACCCTCAGAAAAGCACTTGCCGCGAAGGGTGTTGAGGTCGCCGACGAGTTTGTCTTCACGACGAAGGATATCAAGGAGGGGAAGAGGATCGAGGAACTGATCGCCGGCGTTCATGCTGCACAGACTTCATAGCGATCTCGCGTGGGATTGGATCCCGGGCCGGTCAGATCAGTGGTGAACCCAGAACGGTCCTGCCCTTCGCAGAACAATGCCGAAAACCCGGGATGTTTCCGGACGATGAAGAGCGACGGGCATCTCCATCAGCCGGCCTGTCACCCCAGCGAGGAGGAGACCAGACCTATCGCTGGGATCGGGATCGCCCCTTCTCCAGGCACTTGAGCACCTCTCTGGACAGGGCGATACAACAACCTTATAATCCAGGAGATGGGATGCATCTCTGACTGACTTCTCCTGATCCGGGGGATCCGGTATCCTGCTGGAATGCGTGGTTTTGATCCTCTGGATCCTGTCCTGGTCGGTGCTGGCATGGGCCGGCAATCTGAGAATGGAGATGCTGTCATCGGGAGAGCAATGATGAAGAGAAAAATAATCTCGATCGACGAGGAGAAATGCACGGGCTGCGGGCTCTGCATACCGGATTGTCCGGAAGGAGCGCTTCAGATCATCGAAGGGAAGGCACGGCTGGTGAGCGATCTCTTCTGTGACGGACTCGGCGCCTGCATCGGCACCTGCCCTGAGGGGGCGATCAGCGTTATTGAACGTGAGGCGGGTGCATACGACGAGTCGGCCGTGATGGAGACGATCGCACGGCAGGGAGCGGCTGTCATCAAGGCACATCTCGAGCACCTCAGTGGTCATGGACAGACCGCCCTGTATAATGAGGCGATCGAGTACCTGATCGAACATTTTATTCCGATTCCTGACCATCAGGTCGCTGAGCGCCGGTCGTCGTCTGCAACCCAGCACCCCAGTCCGTTTGCAGGTTGCCCGGGGGCTGTAGCCCGCAGTATTACACGGGAGGAGCACGGTGCCGGAGAGAATCGGTCCAAACGCTCTGAATCTGAACTGCGCCAGTGGCCGTTACAGTTGAAGTTACTGAACCCGGCAGCCCCGTATTTTGACAACGCCGATCTGCTGCTCGCTGCTGATTGTGTTCCCTTTGCCTATGCCGACTTTCACCAGGACTTTCTGCGTGACAGGATCGTGATCATCTTCTGCCCGAAGCTGGATACCGACATTGAGGGGTATGTCTCCAAACTGGCCGAGATCCTGTCCCTGCACACGATCAACTCGATCACGGTCGTTCACATGGAGGTCCCCTGCTGCAGCGGGGTGAAATACGTCCTCGATCAGGCCATGGAGATGGCGGGGAAGAAGGTGCCGGTGAAAGATATCACGATCTCTATCCAGGGCGGGATTGTGTAAACCGGTCTTCCAAACCCCTTCTCCTTTCTGGTGTCCTATCGAAGGGGTCCGGGTTCCTGCGGGTTACCCTGGGCCTGGTCTGCCGGTCTTTCTTGCGATCTCCCGCATGCCGGCGGTCTCTCGCAGGAAGAATATCCGTCAGTCATCCACTCCTGACGAACCGGTAGTTCCCCTTCGGGACGGTCATCTCGAACCGGACGCCCTTCCCTTCGATGCCGGCCTCCCTGATGGTGATGCCGGTCAGGGAGAGGATCTCGCGGACCAAAAAGAGCCCGAGCCCGGTGTTCTTTCCATACCCGCGTATGAAGATCTGGTCCTTCTCATCCCCGGGGATACCGACCCCGTTGTCCTCCCACACGATCGTCAGGTCCTCTCCTTTCGAACTGGTTGACACCCGGACCGCGGTTACATGCTGGCCGTGCCTGATCGAGTTGTCGAGCAGATTGAATAAGGCCTTTTCGAGCATCGGGTCTGCGTAGACTTCGACGCCCAGCAGGTCGGTGATCAGGGTGATCTGAGGGGGAACCTGCAAACCGGACAAGATCGTCTCCAGCCTCTGCCACTGCGGGTCCAGGGTGCCCAGGTCCTGGTAGACCCTGGTGAACTCGACCTGCGACTGGATCGCACGTGTGGCCAGTTCTATCCTCTTCAGGTTATTCTCCAGCGCAGGATCCGTGCATCTCTGTTCGGAGATCCCCAGGTACCCGAGGATGACCGTCACATTGTTGAGGATGTCGTGCCGGGTGATGCCGGAGAGGAGTGAGAGCTGCCGGTTCGCCTGTCGCAGAGCATCCTCCGTTCTCCTCCTCCCGGTGATATCGGCATTGGTCCCGATCACCCTGGTCACCTTCCCCTCCTCGTCCCATTCGATCGGTTTTCCGCGTGAAAAGATCCAGCGATAGTCGCCATCTTTTGTCCTGAGTCGGTATTCTTTCTCCAACACGGATTGTCGCCCCTCAATCTGGCTCATCAGGTCCGAAACGACCGCGTCCCGTTCATCCGGGTGGATCAGGGAGGTCCAGGACTCAAAGGTCGGTGGAAATTCCCCGGGCTCGTATCCGAGCATCGAATAATACCGTGAGCTGAAGTATGCGCTCCCGGAGGGGAGATGCCAGTCCCAGAGCCCCTCGCCGGCACCTTCAAGGGCATGGTGAAGCCGGCCCTCGCTCTCCCGGAGTGCTTCTTCTGCTCTTCGTTGTTTTATGACCTGCCAGAGGCCTTTCATCAGAAGCGAGAGTTCGCGAAGGTCCCGGTCATCGTAATCGGACCGTTTGTTTCCCACACCTGCGACCATCACGATGTGGGTGCCATCAAAGATGGGGGTGTTCATGTGCCTGACGATAGGGACATGCCCCTCGGGATATCCCTTCTTCTGGGGGTCTGGGGCTGCATAGTCGTTGGTGATCACCGGGTGGCGCTGCCGGATCGCCTCCCCCCATAAACCGGTTGAGGCAACCATGTACCTGAGCGGTTTATCGCGGATGGTGCACTGGTGCATCGCCTCTGCCGACCAGGCATACATCGTCATCATCGTCTCATCATCATCGACAAAAGCGAGGTACCCGATGGAACTGCCCGTGATCTTCACGGCATTCTCAATTGCAAAGGTCATCAGTTCCTTGAGCGGTGCATCGGTCATCTGGTAGAATGAGACGAGCGTTTCGAGCCGGCTTTCATCCTGTTTGAGTGCGTCGGCGGCACGTTTCCGTTCCACTGCCCTTTTGATCGTATGCGCAAGCTCGGCAAACTCCGACTCCGGGTCACCCCCTTTCTGGAGGTATGCGTCGGCGCCGTTGTTGATGGCCTCGATGACCACGTCTTCGCGTCCCCTTCCGGTGAAGAGGATGAAGGGGAGATCTCCATAGATCGCCCGGATATCCTTGAGAAATCGGATCCCGTCCATCCCCGGCATCTGGTAGTCCGAGACGACGGCATCATACGGTACCTTATGTATGATGGTCAGTGCCTCGATGGCCGAGGTGATGGTGGTGAGGGAGAACTCCCCGGTCTCTTCGAGGATCAGTTTTGCGGCCGCAAGGAGGATCGGTTCGTCATCGACATAGAGCACGTGATACATCGGAAGCACCCGAAAGGTGGTGCGTTATCTCTGTCAGTGAATTTAAATTGATGGTTGGCGGTGGTGCCAATGCCGGCACTGCCTCAAGCCCTTCACACCTTGTGTTCAGATCCACCCTGTCACCAGGAGGAGGCCTGCGACCTGCAGCAGCAGAAAGAGCGGCACCGAGAGGAGAAAGACGGTCTTCTTCGTCTTGTGCCGGAAGAACTGCATGCCGGCGAAGGCACCGAAGGGGCCGGCGATCGACGAGAGGAGGAGCGTCCGCTCGGAGACCCGCCATCCCCGTTGCCGAGCCTGCTGTTTGTCCAGGCCGTAGAGCAGGAAGACGACCGTATTGACAGCGAAGAGTGCGGATACGAGCAGGGGATCGGTGGCGGTCACAGGCCGGACACCTGCACTGCTCCCCGTTCCGTGTCTCTGGGTTTGCTGCCGGTCAGCACCACGAAGATCCGGTTCCGGTAGATCACGTCGACGTCAGAAAAGCCGGACGCCCTGAGCCAGGCGAGCTGATCGATCAGGTTTGCACTCTGGTCGAGGGTGTCCCGCCGCCCTTTGATCACCGCCAGTTCGGCTGGGGCGAGCGGCCCGTCGGAGATGAACGCATCCCAGTACTCCATGAATCTCCGATCCAGTGCCGGGGTATCCCCCCTGGCCTGGTCTGCATTCACAAAGACACCGCCCGGGTTCAGGGCGCCGTATATGCGGCGGTACAGGCCGGCCTTCTCCTCGTCTTGGAGGTGGTGGATGGAGAGGGCGGAGCAGATCAGGTCGTAACCTCCGCCGAGGTCCACGTCCCGGTAGTCCCCGGCGATGTACCGAACGTCCGTCCTGCCTGCGAACCGTTCCCTGGCCACATTGAGCATCTGCTCTGCAAAGTCGAGGAGGGTCAGCTTCGCCTTCGGGTACTTCTCAAGCAGCAGGGCCGAGAGGAGCCCTGTCCCGGCACCGATGTCCAGGATTGTGGGTGTGTCTCCCTCCCACTCCGCCGCCCAGACTGCGGCGCCGTAGAATGCATCGATATCCGGGATGATCCATCGCCGCTGGGCGTCGTACTCCCCGGCGATCGTGTCAAAGGCTCTGCGAATATGTTCCATGGTATGGCCCTGTCCTTCATGCAGGTTGGAAGTACTGGGTATTCAATGCGATGGGGATGGGAGGTCCTGGTCGTATTTGAAATTCCTCTGCGATAATGGTTCAATTACTTAACAAAATGTATGTTATATTGCCCTAAATGTAATGTTTAAATGACATAAGGCTCAGATAGGATTGGTGGAGATAGACAGACCTGTCGACAGATCATGACAACACGAGATAGAGTGCTAAAGGGCCTGGGGGTTTTAGTCGGGGCAACCGGGCTCGCATATCCGGTCTGTGCGGCCGTCTGTCCACGGGGAAAAGGGGATTGCCCGTACCCGGGCAAGTGCTTCCTGTACACCGATGTGGATACCAATTCGATCTGCGACTACACCCGGTCGACCACCTCCTCGGCACCGGCCGGCAGCAACGCTGTGGTCCAGGCCGCCCCGGCGACCCCGGCCAGCGGGGTGACCACCACGGCAACCGCGACAACGACCACGCCGGTTCCGGTATCCCCAGGTCCGAACACCCTCGGCCTCCTCCCGGTCAGTGCCCTGCTGGCCGGTGTGTTCGCCTTCATCGTCGCGACTGCCGTCCTCTTCATCGGGCTGCGCTCGGGACGTTTTGGGGGCCGCACCCAGGATCCCGGTCCCGCCCTTGCGCTCTCATCGCTCTTCGGGCTCGGGACCGCTGAGATCGTCACGTACCTGCTGATAGGTCAGAACACCTCGGCATCGCTCTTCGCAGCCTTCTACCTGCTGGCCGGCACCGTGCTGACCGCCTATGCCTGGAAGAGCGGGGCCTTGTCACGGACCGTCGTGCTGGGGCTTACGGTCATGAGTGTTCTCTTCGGATTCGTCCTCCTCGCCCCGCTGATGCCGATCGAGTTCATTGGCCTCGTCGGCCTCGTCACTGGCACTCAGACTCTGGCGCCGGGCATCATCGGGATCCTCGGAGGGATCGGCCTCGCCCTCGTCACCGGCAGGACGTTCTGCGGGCATATCTGTCCGGTCGGGTCGATCCAGGAACTGGCCTACACTGTGCCTGTCCAAAAGATCACCGGTCTGCCTGGCCGGTACCTTGAGATCCTGCGGGCGGGGATCGCCGTCGCATCGGTGGTGGCCGGCCTGTACCTGGTCAGCATCATGGAGTACACGGGGGTCTACGACTTCTTCTCGCTGACCCTGTCGACCGGGTTCCTCGTCTTCGCGGGGCTTCTGGTCCTCTCGGCGTTCTTATACCGGCCGGTCTGCCGGGGAATCTGTCCGTTCGGGCTGATCTTCTCCATTCCGTCCCACGTCAGCCGGTACCGGTTGAGGCGGACCGGGTCCTGTATTAACTGCAGAAAGTGTGAGAAGGCCTGCCCTGCCCGGGTCGCCGGCAGGGACGCTTCGAAGCGGGAGTGTTACCTCTGCGGCCGGTGCACGGAGGTCTGCCCGGTGGAGGGGGCGCTCGCGTACTCTGCGGCTGAGTGACAGAATGGGTGTCCCTCTTTTTTCAAACCCTGTTTTAATTCGTTTCAAAACCCGATAAAAAAAGGTTGACTGGGGGATATCGTTCATACACCCCAGGACGAGGCGTGATACGAGGGTGCCCTTCCGGATCTGGTGTTTGTTACGTTCGTGGCGGAAGATCGGAATTCCCGGATGCCGCCGGCGCGACAACGACCGGCAGCGATTCGGCTTCGATATAGACGCGGTTGGTCTCCGGATATGCGCCGAGCAGGTCGGCTTCAATGCGGCGGATCGCCTCGTGCATCTGCTCTGCCGTGGTACCTTCGGCGAAGCGCACCCCCATGTTCACGAGCAGATCGTGCGGGCCCATATACATTGTGAGGATGTCGCCGGCGCTCTCGACCGCCGGATCAGACTCCACACGTCGCCGGATGTCCGCGAGTTCGTCGGGGTTCACGCCTTCACCCAGCAGCAAACCCTTGGTCCGCGACACGAGAACCCCTGCCACACTCATCAGCAGCAGCCCGATGGCGATCGATGCCACGCCGTCGAGATACGGATTGTTGAACAGGTGGCCGAGGAAGATCCCGATGAATGCGAAGATGAGGCCGAGCATGGCCGCGCTGTCCTCGAGCACTACCGTGTAGAGGCTCGGGTCCTTCGACTCCTTGATGAACTGCCAGGCACCCCTATCGCCCTTGGCCTCCAGGAACTGCTTCACGGCCACCGTGAATGATCCGCCCTCGACAATGAATGCGATGGCGAGCACGATGTAGGCCACCGTGGGGTCGCCCAGTTCGGCGGCCGGCGCGACGTGGCGAATGTGCGAGATACCCTCGTACACCGACATGCCACCACCGATGCCGAAGATGGAGACCGCCACGATGTGCGTCCAGTAGTAGAGCGACTTGCCGTGACCGAATGGGTGTCTTTCATCAGCAGGCTGTTTGGCACGGTTCATTCCCAGCAACACGAGGCAGCCGTTTCCCGTATCGACGATAGAGTGGATGCCCTCGGAGATCATGGCCGACGAACCGGTGAGTGCCGCCGCAACGAACTTGATGATCGCGATGATCAGGTTGCCGGCGATGGCCGCGAAGACCGCTATTTTTGAACCGCTTTGTGTTGTCATGGACTACCTTCCTGTCGGTGGCGACCGCCGTGATCACAAACGGATTTATACCCCGATGATGGAAGATACCGCTCCCAATCGATCCAACTGCCGGTCCATAGGAGAGGTTCTCCGCCACAGGCGGCTGGATCGGCATATTCCGGACTGAATCTGACGTCCCGGACGCACTCATGTCGAGTGATCGATGAACGGAGAACGGTACGCTTTGGTTTGATTGTTATCCTCCTGATTATTTAATGATTATATCGGTCATGCCTGCGGTTCGGCTTCTGGTGGGTTACTATCTGGTATTCTCTCTTACCCGGAGATCTGATAGATACACATCTCATCTATGTTCTTACGGCATGATGACTCATCATGCTCTACCCTGACCTTCTCACTTGAATCAGGTTAAAACTTCTCTGCAGCAGATTCGATCATACCATATCAAACTCGCAGGGATACGGGGTGCTGGGTCTCATCGTTCCCTGATTCACTGGTCATCTGGAACGAGGTATGTCCCATTCCCTCCTCCATCCTCCCTGTATTCGCATCAAACATGACGTTCCCATTCTTCTGGTGGTTCAGATGTACCACCACATCGGTCGATCCCAGAGTATCCTCGATCGTCCGGTCCTGCAATGATGAAGAGCCATACCATTATGTGGGCTTGTTCCCAGTATTTTTACACCAGGAGTATTTTTTATGAGAGATCTTGTGACAGTCCTGTACAATGATTTTGAAACCCTTGACGTGTTTGGGCCGATTGAGATATTGGGAAGATTGACCGATCAGTTCAACCCGCTTTTTTATTCCCTGGCCGGGGGAATCGTCACCAGCTCCCAGCATGTCCCGGTTATGACCGAGCCCCTGTCAGAACTGGACTCCACCCGCTACGTTCTTCTGATCCCTGGAGGGACGGGGGCGAGGGACCTGGTCGACGATGACATGTTCATCCCGGCTATCAGGTCACTGGCCGAGCATGCCGAATTCATCCTGACGGTCTGTACCGGGTCGATTCTCTTATCCAGAACCGGCATTCTGAATGGAAGGCGAGCCACCTCGAACAAACGGGTGTTCGCCTGGACGAGGACTGCCCCGGAGGTGATCTGGGAGCAGAGAGCCCGGTGGGTCACCGATGGCACCATCTATACCAGTTCAGGTGTCAGTGCCGGCATGGATATGGCTCTGGGCTTTGTAGCAGACCAGCTGGGGTATCCTCTTGCTCATCAGGTGAGTCAGGAGATCGAGTATGAGTGGAACGAAGACCCAGGCCATGATCCGTTCTCTGCTCTCTACCCGTGACAGGGGGTCGGGAGAACCTGTCTGGCACCGGAATCGTCCAATGAGCACCCCCTCGATTTGACCGACTCAAAGAATCATTTTGGGGATGCTCCCACCGATTTAGAGATTAAAATCCAACAACTCGTTATCCCTGGGAACAAAGAATTTGTCAACACCGATTTCAGCAAGCCGTGCAGGTGAAAAATATTCCTGCATATCCTCTCGTGTTTCAATACAGTGGTTGAATGTGTCGAGATGGACGATGATGAAGGTTAGCGTCGGATCAATTTTGAGTGTCTCTTCAACATCGATGATGTTCATCACAATGTGACTGCTGTTCAGGAATTTGGGAGAACCTGCATTCATAATCAGGATTTCAGGATGGAATTTTTCGATCGTTTCCTTAATGGATTCATGAAAGACGGTATCTCCCGTGAAGTACAGGGTCGGTTCATTCTCTGAAGAGAGGATATACCCGCTGCTGGGGCCCATCATGTCGCCGGTGATTCCCGTTCCATGGTGCGCAGCGACACGGGTGATCCTGATATTCCTGGTTGTTATCGACTCCTCAACCGGGATAATGGTTTGAAATCCATATGCGTCGAATGTCTTCACATCCTCCGGCTGACAGATCAGTTCGATCTTTTTATCCAGCAGCTCCCGTGCTCTGTCGTCGAAATGATCCCGGTGGGTATGGGTGGATACCACCATGTCGACATCCAGCAGGGTCTCCAGTGGCGTGCTCAGGTCGACAAGCGGATTCTTTCTCCTGTTCGGAGTCAGTGGAATCGGTGGATACTGTTCCTTTTCGCTAAAAACCGGATCGATGAGGATCTTTGTACCTGCATAGGTCACCAGCGAAGTGGCATGCCGAACCTGTAAAAAATTCATAGTCTCCTCTGTACTTTATTATATTCAAATATAAAGGCAGATTCTTGCATCCCTGCGAAGGAGACCCGATTCAGTAAAGAAGGTCGGACCTCTCTTTTACTGATATCCAAACCCGATTGAAGACGGTGATTCTTTCAGGATGTTCGGTCTCATGGACAGTGTATGCGCGGAACGGTCGACCTGGCAGCAGGAGAAACCAAAACGCATTGCTCTCGAATCTGACAATTTTAAAAGAGATGAAACGATAGTTCCAAAGCCTCAGGCGAGAATCGAACTCGCGACCTCGTCCTTACCAAGGACGCGCTATACCGCTAAGCCACTGAGGCGTTGTTGTATCATAAAGTTGGAAGTACAGTGATTAAAAGATTCCGGCAGATCGGCAGAAAACTGGTTGTTTTTGGGGGGTCGATCCCCCATCCTCGCGGATCAGAGTCCCTTGAGCGTCTCGATGCTCTTAAGGACTCCCTCGTACGTCCCGACCTCGATGATCGGCCGGACCTTGTTTCTCCGGACCGAGGCCATCACGGCTGAGAAGTCGATCGTTCCGTCACCGAAGGCCGCGTGCATATCCTCCTTCCCGTTGTTGTCATGGAGGTGGAAGTGACTGATCGTCTGGGAGAGGAACCCCTTCAGACAGTGGTTCAGGTTGGCATGGCCTACGTCGAGGGCCAGCCCGATCCCGTCGGGGAGCGGGAGCTCTGAGGGGATCCGGATGAAGAAGTAGTCCCAGTTCCCCATATTCTCGATAAAGAAGGTGACCCCGTGCTCCTCGGAGAAGTGGATCAGGTCGTTGACCGATGTCTCGAACTGCCTGGCCGCGGCTTCGTACTCCTGGGTCCAGGCGAAGTACCCGGGGTGGACCACCACCGGGGCGTTCACCTCTGCGGCGATGGCAAAGCAGTCCCCGAGCACCTCGACACTCGCCCGCCTGATCGGTTCGAGCAGACTCGCGATGTTCACCCCTCGTGCCGGGGCATGGAGGGCGTACTTCAGCGAGAAACTCTCCAGCGGTTCTGCACTGGCTATCAGGTGGGGGCCGTCGTCCATCACCTCGACATAGTCGGTGATCGTCGACAGCTGTTCGAGTGCCTGCGAAAGCGGCAGGCTGTGGAGGCAGTAGGTTGAGATGCCGTACTGGCTGCTCTGTTCTGGTTGCATAATGACGGGTTCCACTCCTGGCAGGCGGAGGCTGCGTTGGGAGAAGATGGGGAGGCCGACTATTTACCAGTATAGATTAGAGCCGGCGATAGGCCGCCCCGGCCCCGACCAGCCCCTCCGCAAAGGTCCTGGAGAAATAGGCATGGGTGTAGCACCCGGTCGTCTCCCCCTCGAAGAGCCCGTCCTTTCCCTGGTCGATCCCCTTCCCCCGCGTGAGGGCGATCGCGAACCGTCCGTCAGGGTCGGGGACCAGCCGGGAGTAGTGGAACTCGTGGCCGCTCACCGGGGTGGCCGGGGCTGCAAATCCGACCCCGCCCTGCCAGGTCCCCTGCACATACCCGAGCCCCTGGATCCGCGAGGTCATCGCTGCCGTGGCAGGGAGGACGCCGGCCATCCGGTACGTGTGGTCGCCGGCGGAGAGCGACTCGGTCAGGTAGGTGAGGCCGCCGCACTCGGCATAGATCGGCATCCCTGCCATGGCAGCCGAGCGGACCTGGTCCCTACAGGGAGCGGTCTCCAGGGCTTCTGCATGCAGCTCCGGGTACCCGCCGCCCAGGTACAGGCCGTCCACCTCTGGGAGCGGGTCGGTCATAGGGCTGAAGAAGACCAGCCCGGCCCCTGCACTCCTGAGCCTATCCAGGTTGTCCTGGTAGTAGAAGCAGAACGCCGGGTCCATCGCGACCCCGATCGTGGCCTTCTCCTGCCGGTCAACAGGGGCCGGCCGCCGGGACACCTCCAGCGGGCCGGCGCTCCCGGCCACGCTCTCGACCAGGTCCAGTGCGCAGTGCTCCTGCATGATCGCCCCGAACGAGGCGGCCCGGTCAGACTCGTGGGCCATCGAGAGGCCCAGATGCCGGGACTCGATCGTCAGGTCCTGCTGCTTGGGGATCCAGCCGAGGGCCGGGACGGTCAGCCCCTTCTCGATCAGCTGACGGTGGCGGGGACTGCCGATCCTGTTGAAGATCACGCCTGCGATTTTGATCGTCCTGTCATAGGCGCAGATCCCGTTGATCAGGGCGTGGACCGTCGACGACATCCCCTTGGCATCGATCACCAGCACCACCGGCGCTCCGAGCAGCCTGGCCACATGGGCTGTGGATGCGCAGCCGGTTCCGTCGACCCCGTCGTAGAGCCCCATCACCCCTTCGATCACGGCGATATCGGAGCCGGCCGAGGCCCTGGCGAAGGTCTCGATCACTTGCTCCTCGCCCATCATGAACGGGTCCAGGTTCCGTGAGGGCCGGCCGCAGGTCAGGGTGTGGTGGGTCGGGTCGATGAAGTCCGGGCCGACCTTGAACGGCTGAACAATCCTTCCTTTTCCGGTGAACGCGGCCATCAGCCCGCTCGCGACCGTCGTCTTGCCACACCCGCTCCAGGTGCCTGCGATCACCACCCTGGGAATCGTCACCTCACCTGTATCGTCCCTGACCATTCGCTCCATACTCTTCACTACTGTGGTCTGCGGACCCTGATAAAAACGTGTATGAAGACCTCGGTGACGGTCTTCTCAAGATATTTCTCTAAAAATTGGGGGGAACGAGCGTTCACTCGTTCCGGTTGTCCGGTGCCCTGGTGGGATCTGATTTGAGTCCCCTGACGGCGCCCATGAACAGGCATTCGTCGGCGGCGATCCCTTCGATCCCGACCTCGTCGGTGATGGGGACTCCGAGTCCGCGGACCAGGACGCCCGGGGTGCACTCGTCGGCCTCGCCCATCAGCAGTTCGGCAGCCGATACGATGTTGTCGGCGACCGCCCGTTTGGTCACCTCCAGTTTCCGGCCGAAGAGATCGTTTCTGCCGCGCTCGTCGACCACCGCCGTGATGCCGGCACAGCCGATGGCGACCCCACCACAGCCGAGCCGCATCGCATGGGTCCTGCTGTCTGCGATCAGCACCCCGATCCTGGCCCCTGTGCCGGCCAGGACCGCCGCCCTGATCGTGGCTGCACTCCGGTCTGGGTCAGCGGGCAGCGGGACCACACACCCCAGCGGGGCGTTGGAACCATCCACGCCGGCGTTCGGAAGGAGTGTCCCCTGCTTCTCACAGAGGAGGAACCCCGGGATCCCGCCGACGATACGGTCACTCTCCCTGATCACCACCTCGGCGACGCGGGGGTCCATGTGGTGCTCTGCTGCAAGACGCTCGGCCTCCTTTCCGGGAGTCACCGATGCCAGTTCCACTGCCCGCCCTTCTGCCGTCGCGAGCGCCGACTCGGCGATCACCAGCAGGTCCCCGTTCTGAAACCCGCCGGCTGCCTCCTGTGCCGCCCTGCATAGGATGGCGGTCATATCGTCACCTGCCAGGATCACCCGGGTCTTCAGTCCGAAGACGGTGAACGCAGCGGTCATGCCTGCCCCCCCATCTTCTGATAGACTGAGATCAAGTCCCTGGTCTCCGGGACATCGTGGGCACGCACCATCGCGGCCCCTGCCTTCAGTAACTGCATCGTGACCCCCAGTGTCCCTGCCAGCCGCCCCTCTGCCGGCTTGTTGAGGAGATCTCCGATGAAGGTCTTGCGGGAGACGGCTGCAAGCACCGGGTAATCGAGGGCCGTGAACGACGCGAAGTGAGTGCAGAGTGCCCAGTCGTCCTCGACCGTCCGCTCTGCGGTCCAGAGCCCGACGGCCGGGTCGAGGACCACGTCGTTGATCCCGGCCAGTTCGCACCGGTCGATCACCGTCTGCAGCGCCTGCAGGGTGGCTGGAACTCCTTTCGGGTCGCCGGGGATCTGGTTCGCCGCCATCGCGATCACCGGCAGTCCTGCATCTGCCGCCAGTGCAGCGAGGGCCGGGTCGGCGAGCCCGCGGATATCGTTCAGGGCATGGACCTCATGCCGCAGACACACCTCCAGCACGGCCGGGTGCATCGTGTCGACCGAGATGGTGATCCCGCTTCCGTCCAGCTGGCCGAGTGCCGCCTCGACCCGCTCGATCTCCTCTTCGATCGAAAGGAACGGACAGTTCGGGGCGGTGGACCGTGCACCGAGGTCGATCAGGTCGGCTCCGTCCCCGATCATCTGTTCGGCCCGGCGCCGTATCTGGTCTTCTGGTGTAAATGAACCGCTAAAAAAGGATTCCGGGCTGCAGTTGATGACACCCATCAGTCTGATCGGCTGCCCGGATCCGATCGTCAGCCTGCCTATGGTACAGTTCTGCATGACTGCATCTTCGCCGCCTTGAAGGTGTTCTCCATCAGGGTCGCAATCGTCATCGGACCGACCCCTCCGGGGACCGGCGTGATCGCCGCCACCTTTTCACTGACCGCTGCAAAGTCGACATCCCCACAGAGTTTCCCGTCCACGTGATTGATCCCGACATCGATCACCACCGCGTTCTCGTTGACCATATCCGCGGTGATGAACCGTGCCTTTCCGATCCCGCTGACGATGATATCGGCCCGCTTGAGTTCTGAGGCCAGATCCTTTGTTCTGCTGTGGCAGACCGTGACCGTTGCATCTGCATTTATCAGCAGGGCTGCCATCGGTCTCCCGACATCGATCGACCGCCCGATCACCACCGCCCGCTTTCCAGCAGGATCGATATTGTACTCCTTTAAGAGAGTCATGACCCCGAGCGGGGTGCAGGGGGCGAAGGTCGGGTAGCCCCCGAGCAGCTTTCCGAGGTTGAATGGGTGGAACCCGTCCACATCCTTCTCCGGCAGGATCGCCTCGATGATCTTTTCGGTCTCCACTCCGGAAGGGAGGGGGAGTTGGACGAGGATCCCGTTGATATCAGGATCTTTGTTCAGCCTGTCGACGGTTTCGAGCACCTTGGCAGTCGTCGAGTCCCCGGGGAGCGTGACGCTGATCGATCCGATATGAACCCGTTCGCAGGCACGGTGCTTCATCTGCACATAGAGGAGCGATGCAGGGTTGTCCCCTGCGATCACAGTCGCGAGCCGGGGATACAGCCCCGACTCATCGATCTCCTCTTTTAAGAGTTCAAGCCTCTTCTCAGAGACCCGCTTGCCATCGATGATCATAATGATTCAGGGTAGAGGGTGTAGCGGCTGGCGAGTGCGGTCACTTCGTCTTTGACCGTCTTGATCGTCGCCTCGTCCTGGATGTCCTTGAGGACTCTGATGATGTACTCCCCGATCTGGTGCATCTCGTCCTCTTTCATGCCCCGTGATGTGACGGCCGGGGTCCCGATCCGCAGCCCGCTCGTGACGAACGGCGACCGGTTCTCGTTCGGGATCGTGTTCTTGTTCACGGTGATCCCGGCCTTGCCGAGTGCAACCTCTGCTTCAAGCCCGGTCAGCCCGCGGTTGGAGAGGTCGATCAGGATCAGGTGGTTGTCGGTCCCGCCGGAAACAAGCCTGAGGTCGGCCTCGTCGAGGGTCTCTGCCAGTGCCTGTGCGTTCTTCACAACCTGACGCGAGTAATCCTTGAACGAGGGCTGGAGGGCTTCCTTGAAGCAGACAGCCTTCCCTGCGATGGTGTGCATCAGCGGACCGCCCTGCATGCCGGGGAAGATCGCCTTATCGATCATCGCACCGTACTCCTCGTTGCACATGATCACACCCCCGCGTGGACCGCGGAGTGTCTTGTGTGTCGTCGAGGTGGTGAAGTTCACGACGTTCACCGGTGAGGGGTGGACCCCTGCGGCACAGAGCCCTGCGATGTGGGCGATGTCTGCCATGCAGTAGGCGCCGACACTGTCAGCGATCTCCTGGAACGCCTTGAAGTCGATCTCACGGGGATACGCGCTCGCACCGCAGACGATAACCTTCGGTTTCACCTTCTTTGCCATCTCTTCGACGGCCCCGTAGTCGATCAGTTCGGTCTTGAGATCGACGCCGTACTGGGAGACCTCATACATCTTTCCGCTGAACGAGACTGGTGAACCGTGGGAGAGGTGCCCGCCCTGGGTCAGGCTCATGCTCATCATCCGGTCTTTGCCGCACTCCATCACCGAGAAGTAGACGGCCATGTTCGCCTGGGTGCCTGAATGAGGCTGGACGTTCGCATGCTCTGCATTGAAGAGCTGCTTTAATCGGTCACGGGCCAGGTTCTCGACCTTGTCATGGAACTCGCAACCGCCGTAGTAACGCTTGCCGGGATACCCTTCAGCGTACTTGTTGGTCATGATGGAACCCATTGCTTCAAGTACGGCCTTGCTGACGAGGTTTTCCGATGCGATCAGTTCAAGACCGTTCACCTGGCGCAGCCGTTCACACTCGATTAATTCCGCGATCTCTGGATCGGCGGTGGCAAGATACGACATATGAAAAAAACTTGGTGCTGTAAGGGTAATAGTGTTTCTTTGAAGGCATTGGCAGGGGGTCCGGATCCGCCTCAGGAAAAGAGTATTGATATGGGGACGTATGCAAATTATTAATGGGTACAGCGCTCATGTTTACTTCTGAGGGGCAGGAATGGCGTTGAAGGATGCGAAGATAAAGTTCCTCGAGCAGGAACTCGAAGAGAAGGAACGGGCTATCGAGATGATGCGGGATTCTGAGAATATGCAGCCGCCAGTTCAGCCGCTGGTGCAGCCACAGGACGATAACCGGGTTGCAGCGCTGGAACAGCGTGTGCGCGACCTTGAGGCCGTGGTCAAGGGGCTGATCGAGGAGATCCTCGATATGAAGGCGATGACCCAGAAGATCTACAAGGTTGCAGAAGAACAGGCCCCGCGACTGCAGCAGACTCAGAGATCGAGGCCGGCCGCCGCCTCTACGGTCATGGTTCATCCACGGAATGCAGGACGGCTGAACGAATCAGCACCCGTGCACCCGGAGAAGCAGATCCTCGCTTCCGCGTTATCGAGGCAGGCGCCGGCCGAGGAACCTGCCCGGGCGATGGACCTGATCATGCAGCCTGACGGCACGCTGAAGCACGAGGTGCGGACGAGCAGGGATTATATCGTCGCCCCTGCCGGTTATGACTCTAAAAACCCGATGCGGAAGGGGAAGACCGTCTCCGGCCAGGGGACCAGAAAGAACCCAAACGCCCGGGTTGATGACGTGATCCTTGCAGAGGAGCGCGATATCCCCCGTCCTGAGCGAAAGAGATAGGAGCCCATCTTTTGTTCATCAAAGAGCTGGAGATCGACAACTTCAAGTCTTTCGGAAGGAAGACGAAAATTCCATTTTTTGAGGGTTTCTCGGTTGTTTCTGGGCCGAACGGTTCGGGAAAGAGTAATATCATCGATGCGATCCTCTTCGTGCTGGCACTCTCCAGCTCCCGAAACCTGCGTGCAGAGAAGCTGACCGACCTGATCAACCTGAACTCCAACCGGAACACCGCCGAGGTCGCCCTGACCTTCTCTGACGGGACGACGATCCGGAGAAAGATCAAGCGGACTGCGGCCGGTTACTACAGTTATAACTACATGAACAACCGGCTCTGCAAACAGAGTGAGATCAGTGCGTACCTCGCCGACCATGGGATCATACCTCATGGCTACAATGTCGTGATGCAGGGGGACATCACCCGGATCATGGAGATGAGCGACGGGGAACGGCGCAAGATCCTTGATGAGATCGCCGGTGTCGCCGAGTTCGATCAGAAACGTGACCAGGCCCTGGCTGAACTCGAGGTGGTCCGGGAACGGATCGAACGGGAGGAACTGCTGCTGCAGGAGGCGAATCGCCGTCTGGTTGAGCTGGAGAAGGAGCGGCAGCAGGCTCTGCTCTTCCAGGAACTGCAGCAGAAACTGGTATATTTCCAGGGTTGCAGGGCTGCAGCCCAACTCCATGAGAAGGAGCGTGAACTTGGGGGGCTGACCTCTCTCTTGGAGGAGTACCGGATATCCCAGGACCGGACCGTTCAGGACAGAAGTCTCGAGATGAACGAGCTCGCCTACCTCCGTGCCGATCAGAAGGAGATCGAGGCCGAGATCAACCGGAAATCCGGGGCCGAGTACCTGAAACTGATCAGTCTGCTTGAAGAGACCAAGGGGAACATCCGGAGCACCGAGCAAACGATCGCACGGCTGAAGCGGGAGAAGGAGACGAATCTCGAGCTGGTCAACCGCGTCTTTATGGACATCAAGCGTGCCGAGGGGAAGGTCACTGCCGATACGGAGGGGATCCG
Organism: Methanosphaerula subterraneus; assembly: GCF_052055875.1. GTDB lineage: Archaea > Halobacteriota > Methanomicrobia > Methanomicrobiales > Methanospirillaceae > Methanosphaerula > Methanosphaerula subterraneus. The sequence goes on along the minus strand of NZ_CP170508.1, from coordinate 1,253,640 downwards.
GGCGCTGACGATCGACCGGACGACGCTGGCGATGGAGCAGGCGATGATCCGGGCCAGGATCGAGAAGGTCGAGGGGTCCCTGGGGCATCAGCAGGCGGAGACCGGGGAGGCGCGTGAGCGACTCTTTGGTCTGCTCTCATCCCTTGAAGAGAGGAAAGGCGAGCGGTCGACTCTGCTTCACCAGAAGGATATGCTGATCGAAAAGAGCCGGATGCGCACAAAGGAGCAGGACCGGCTCTCGCAGCGGCTCGGCGAGGTGCGGAATGAGCGCACCGGAAAGGGGGGTCAGCAGCAGGAGTGGACCGAGGCGAGCCGGGTCATCGAGGAGGAGAAGCGTGGCATCGAGCGGCGTCTCTCTGAATCCGAACGCGGGCTCCTCTCCCGGCGGTCTTCGCTGGATGGGATCAGAAAGGAATTGAAGGCCCGCGAGCAGGAACTGATGCGGTACGAGGCCCAGCAGCAGGTGCAGGGCGATGCCGGCGGCCGGGCGCTCGAGGCGGTGCTCGGGATGGACGGTGTCTACGGGACGATCGCCAGGCTGGGGAAGGTACCGCCTGAGTATATGACCGCCCTGAACGTCGCGGCCGGCGGCCGGCTGCATAATGTGGTTGTCGAGGACGACCGGGTGGCGGCCGGGGCGATTCGCTACCTCAAGGAGGAGAAGGCCGGAAGGCTGACCTTCCTGCCGCTGACCAAACTCAAACCGGTCCCCCTGCCGCCGGTCGGCGGGGATGGGATCATCGGGTATGCCCGGCATCTGATCGCCTATGACCCACGGTACGACCCTGCCTTCGGGCAGGTCTTTGGGACCACGCTGGTCGTGGATACGCTCACCCGTGCCCGGACCCTGATGGGGAAGCACCGGATGGTGACCCTGGAGGGTGAACTGGTCGAGAAGAGCGGGGCGATGACCGGGGGGTTCCTGAAGAAGACGATCAAGGGCTTCTCGGCCTCGGTGGATGACGATATCCAGCGTTTGCAGGCGGTGATCGCCACGCTCGGTGAAGAGGCCTCTGATCTCGAGAATGGGATCAGCCGGCTGACTGCCGAGTCGGAGTTGCTCCGGACCCAGCGGTCGGAGGCGGACCAGCGTCTGGCCCGGTACCGGATCATGCTCGAGGAGTACGGTCATCGGAGCGAATCGCTGGCCGGCGAGCAGAAGACCCTTGAGGAAACCCTCGCCCAGATGGCCTCCGAGATGGAGGCCGGTGTCGCCGAGATCGCGGGGATTGAGTCGAGCCTGGACAGCACGGGAGACCAGATCGCCTCGATCAACCTTGAGATCGCAGCCCTGAAGAAACGGCTTGAAGGGACCGAGATCCCGGAACTGACCGAGCAGCTCGAGAAGCAGAGGAAAGAACTGGAGGAGACCGAACGGCGCCTTCGGAACAAGGAGTCAGACCTGGCCGATCTGCAGCGGGAACGGGCCTACTTCTCGAAAAGGGTCGAGGAGTTGAACCGTGACCGCGAGCAGGCGATCAGCCGGAATCTGGAGATCGACGGGGAGGCCGAGGGGGCCGGTGAACAGATCGCCCGGTACCGTGAGGAGATCGCCCGGCTGGAGGAGGAACAGAAGTCCTTCTCCGGGGAGCTTGAGGCCCTCCAGGAGAAGCGGAGTGGTGTCGCCACGCAGATCCAGGAGTCCGAACATCGGCTGATCGAGTTTGATACCGGGATTGAGCGGATCAAACTGCAGATCACTGCAACCCAGGAGCGGATGGCAGTGGTCTCGAGTGAGATCGCTGTGATCTGTGAACAGGCCGCCGGGGTCGAGACGACGCTGACCCTTGATGAGATCGAGGAAGGGATTGCCACGACCGATCGGGCGATACGGAAACTCGGGGCTGTGAACATGCTGGCTGTTGAGGAGTATGCCCGTGTTGAAGAGCGGGTGAGTGAGCGGCGGGAGAAGAAGGAGATCCTCTCGGTGGAGCGTTCCAGCCTGATGGAGCGGATCGAGGGGTTCGAGAAGATGAAGTATGATGCCTTCATGGCTGCATATACGGCGATCAATGAGAACTTCCGGACTATCTTCGCACGCCTGACCAGCGGTACGGGCCGGCTGATCCTCGATAATGATGAGGATCCGTTCGCCGGCGGTCTCACCTTTGCGGTGCAGCCCCGGGACAAGGTGGTCCATCTGTTGAATGCACTGAGTGGCGGTGAGAAGTCGCTCACCACACTTGCGTTCATCTTCTCGATCCAGCAGCACATCCCGGCGCCGTTCTATGCCCTGGACGAGGTGGATATGTCGCTCGATGGTTCGAATGTCGAACGGATCGCAGCGATGCTCAAGGAGATCTCCAACACCTCACAGTTCATCATCGTCTCCCTCCGAAAGCCGATGATCGAACAGGCCGATCGGATCCTCGGGGTGACGGTCCGTCCGGACAAGAGTACCCTTGTGACCGGGGTAAAGATGAATGTCTGAGGACCCGATCGAGATCCTTGTCCAGCTCGCCGAGCGGGGCGAGATCGATCCCTGGAAGATCGATATCGTCGAGGTGACCGACCGGTTCTTTTCAGAACTGGAACGGCGAAAGGAGATGGACCTGCGGGTATCGGGCAGGGCCCTCTTCTATGCGTCTCTTCTCCTCCGGATTAAATCCGAATGTTTTGGGATTCCTGATGATGATGGCGAAGAGGAGTTCATCGAGGAGATCGCCGACGAGGAGGAGGTGCCTGACTGGGATATGGACTGTGCGACATCGATTGCCGACAGTCCGATCGATCTGCTCGAACGGGAGATCAAGCGCCGGCTCGAGCGAAAGCATCTGCGGAAACGGCCGGAGACGCTCTTTGAACTGATCACGGCTCTCCGTTACCTGGAGAAGGACGAGCGGCGGAGGCAGCGGTCCCGGACGATCGGTGAACGGCAGATGATCACGGCGGAGGATGTGGTCGGGATCGCTCATGATGAGGGGTACCGGGATGCAGCCGTGCTTGTGCTGGAGTGGTGCACGGAGTCCTTCGCTGAGGGGCGGGTGCTGACGGTTGAGGATCTGGCCGTCGAGATGGGATGGAATGTGGCCGATGTCTACATCCCGCTCCTCTTTCTGATGCTGGACGGGATGGTTGCCCTCGTTCAATCGGATTTCTTCGGCGCGATCTGCATCATGCCGTATGGGGACGGGGACTGAGGTCGGTCTGTTCACCTGGTTCCGGATCTGCGCGTGCACCATTTTTCCCGGTTGCTTGGGGGTGCCGCCCAGGAAATCCTGATGTTCGGATTGCAGATTATCAGGGGTTCGCCAGAGTGCAATTTCTCAAATAATTTACGATATTTTTCTGATTTTGCCGCGTCATGGTGCGCGCAATCGGTACAGTTCGATCGCCGGCCCCGGTTCTTCCTGGTGTGGCAGGTCTTCTGAAATGATTGTGAAGGTCTCTGGAATTCCATAAAATCTGCGCGATTGTGGAGAATTTTTGGAAAAAATAACTGGATTTTCGATCATTATGCAATTGATTCTGGTAAATTCTGGTCAAGGATTATATAGAGCCGGGTGCAATGCTGATATCCAACTATGGTGAAGAACCAAGCGGCCTGGTCATGGATCAGGTTGGTTCTGATGGTGGATGTGGACAAGGTTTATTAAGGCCTGCGTCCAACATAAGTATCTCGCGTTGTATCATCAACCCGAGTGATTGTGGTGGATTTTCTCCAAATCCGATTCCTAGAATCCGGTTTTGCAGTAAAGTATATATGCACCTGCGTTCAACATAAGTATCTCGCGTTGCGAAGTCGACACGAGTGGTTGTGGGGGACGAATGCTCTCGTCCGATTCGATGAATCGGGCCTGTAGCAAGGTATATATGTGCCGGCGTCCAACATAAGTATCTCGCGTTGTAACAAACAACGACAGCGAGCAAACGTCTGTGCAAGTGTGCAGATAGTTTACGGTAATACAATAGGATATTACCCTCTGTGATGGAGAATCGATTCGACCGACGAGATCGGTTTCGGTTCTGACATTGATACTGGCAATGTGGAATTTTGTTTAGTAACTGCCAATTCCATTAAAATTTCAGATAGTATTGTGTGTATTTCAAATTAATTCTGGTTGATCCTGCCAGAGGCCACTGCTATCGGAGTTCGATTAAGCCATGCGAGTCGAGAGGGTTCGGCCCTCGGCGTACTGCTCAGTAACACGTGGATAACCTACCCTAAGGTGGGAGATAACCCCGGGAAACTGGGGATAATACCCCATAGTCTATGGAAGCTGGAATGCTCTATAGTTGAAAGATTTATCGCCTTAGGATGGGTCTGCGGCCGATTAGGTAGTTGTTGGGGTAACGGCCCAACAAGCCTTTGATCGGTACGGGTTGTGGGAGCAAGAGCCCGGAGATGGATTCTGAGACACGAATCCAGGCCCTACGGGGCGCAGCAGGCGCGAAAACTTTACAATGCGGGAAACCGTGATAAGGGAACTCCGAGTGCCCGTAAACGCGGGCTGTCCATCTGCTTAAAAAACAGGTGAAGAAAGGGCCGGGCAAGACCGGTGCCAGCCGCCGCGGTAATACCGGCGGCTCGAGTGGTGGCCACTATTACTGGGCTTAAAGCGTCCGTAGCTTGGTTGTTAAGTCTCTTGGGAAATCTGTCGGCTTAACCGACAGGCGTTTAAGGGATACTGGCAATCTAGGGACCGGGAGAGGTGAGAGGTACTCCAGGGGTAGGAGTGAAATCCTGTAATCCTTGGGGGACCACCTGTGGCGTAGGCGTCTCACCAGAACGGCTCCGACAGTGAGGGACGAAAGCTGGGGGAGCAAACCGGATTAGATACCCGGGTAGTCCCAGCCGTAAACGATGCGCGTTAGGTGTATCGGTGACCACGAGTCACCGAGGTGCCGAAGGGAAACCGTGAAACGTGCCGCCTGGGAAGTACGGTCGCAAGGCTGAAACTTAAAGGAATTGGCGGGGGAGCACCACAACAGGTGGAGCCTGCGGTTTAATCGGACTCAACGCCGGAAACCTCACCGGATAAGACAGCGGGATGATAGCCAGGCTGAAGACTTTGCTTGACTAGCTGAGAGGAGGTGCATGGCCGTCGTCAGTTCGTACTGTGAAGCATCCTGTTAAGTCAGGCAACGAGCGAGACCCACGCCAACAGTTGCTAGCATGTCCTTCGGGATGATGAGGACACTGTTGGGACCGCCTCTGCTAAAGAGGAGGAAGGAATGGGCAACGGTAGGTCAGCATGCCCCGAATTATCCGGGCTACACGCGGGCTACAATGGGCAGGACAATGGGTATCGACACCGAAAGGTGAAGGCAATCTCTTAAACCTGTCCGTAGTTCGGATTGCGGGTTGCAACTCGCCCGCATGAAGCTGGAATCTGTAGTAATCGCGTCTCAAAATGGCGCGGTGAATATGTCCCTGCTCCTTGCACACACCGCCCGTCAAACCACTCGAGTGGGGTCTTGATGAGGCTGCGGTTTTCGCCGTAGTCGAATCTAGGTTCCGCAAGAGGGGTTAAGTCGTAACAAGGTAGCCGTAGGGGAATCTGCGGCTGGATCACCTCCTAATGAATTGGAGTTGGCAGTTGCTGAACAGAACACAAAATAGCCAGTGTCAATAAAGCAGAGGGCTCATAGCTCAGTTGGAAGAGCGCCACCCTTGTGGGGTGGAGGCCATAGGTTCAAATCCTATTGAGTCCACTTTCGATGCACCTGGAGATGTGAATCTCCCGGGAAGGGCTGAAGGTTAATGACCTGACGATGCCGTGTAATGGTTTAGCACTCTGGACGTTAAATGGGTTCAACATCAAAGAGTACTAGAATTTAAGCCTATCAGTGGATGGCTCGGTTCGAGAGCCGATTAAGGGCGTGCCAAGCTGCGATAAGCTTCGGGGAGGCGCACGGAGCCTACGATCCGAAGATACCCTAATGGGACATCCTGGCACTTTTGTGTCGATCCGTAAGGATTGGGAACGCCCCGAATTGAAACATCTTAGTAGGGGCAGGAGAAGAAATCAATCGAGATGTCGTTAGTAGAGGCGATCGAACACGACGGAGTTCAAACTGAATCCCGCAAGGGAGATGTGGTGTTGTAAGCTCACTGTTATGATCTTCAATGTTAAGTGAAAGTCGTCTGGAACGTCGTACCATAGAGGGTGATAGTCCCGTACACGTACACAGCGAAGATCTAGGTGAAGTCTTGAGTACCGTGGGTCGGAATTCTCGCGGGAATCTGGGAGTCACTAACTTCCAAAACTAAATACTCCTCGAAACCGATAGCGTATTAGTAGCGTGAGCGAAGGCTGAAAAGTAACCCCAGAAAGGTGGTTAAAAGTGCCTGAAATTGATAGGTGATAGCGGGTTATAGCGTTAAAGGATCTTCCATACGAAGAAACCCGTCGCGAGGCGGTAGTACGGGTATGGTTGCCAATGTTATAACGTACGTTTTGAAGAACGGGCCAGAGAGTTTATTCTGTTGGCGAAGGTTAACCCGAAAGGGGAGCCGAAGGGAAACCAACAAGTCTGTAGCCTTCGGGTGTGAGACGGCGTATTAAAAGTGCGCGGAGTCAGCAGGATAAGACCCGAAGCCTAGTGATCTATGCGTGGGCAGGTTGAAGCGTGACGAAAGTTGCGTGGAGGACCGAATGGGGTTTTGATATGCAAATCATTCCCGTGACCTGTGTATAGGAGTGAAAGATTAATCGAACTAGGCATCCGCTGGTTCCTCTCGAAACATGTCGCAGCATGACCTGGCTGGAGATCGATAGTGAGGTAGAGCACTGATTGGGGGAGCTGGGGAAGAAATTCCTCACCCCCCTGTCAAACTCCAAACTCCCTATCATCGTAGAAGGCTGGAAGTCCGGGCTACGGGGTAAGCTTGTAGTCCGTAAGGGAGACAACCCAGACCGAGGTTAATGTCCCTCAATGTAGGTTAAGTGTCAACACTGAAAGCGGTCCTAGGCCAAAGACAACTGGGAGGTGAGCTCAGAAGCAGCTATCCTTCAAAAAGTGCGTAACAGCTTACCAGTCAAGGTTTAGGGCACTGAAAATGGACGGGGCTAAAACCTACTACAGAGACCTCGGGGCACCGCAAGGTGATCCAGTAGAGAGGCGTTCTGCATGGGTGGAAGCTGGGGCGTAAGTTCCAGTGGACCGTGTAGAAATGAGAATTCTGGCAATAGTAGAAGCAAAGTTGGGTGAGAATCCCAACCGCCGCAGGGGCTAGGTTTCCTTGGCAATGTTCGTCAGCCAAGGGTTAGTCGGTCCTAAGACGTACCGTAACTCGAGTACGCCAACAGGGAAACAGGTTAATATTCCTGTACCATCTAGTTTTAAGCGCAAGCCCTGACGCTTTGGGATATGCTGGGCAGAGTTGTCGCTCTGTCTAAGCGTCGAATTCTGTGGAGTACCGTAATGGTGAGAAGCAGAGGAATACGTGATGGGGAAACCCAGCAAATTCCTGGAGCCCGTGAAAAGGGAATTAGATGTCCGTACCGAGAACCGACACAGGTGCCCCTCGCTGAAGAGGCGAAGGCGTGTCGGATTTAATTGTGTTAAGGGAACTCGGCAAATTGGCCCCGTAACTTCGGAATAAGGGGTGCCTGCCTGGAGATCAGGCAGGTCGCAGTGACCAGGGAGCTCTAACTGTCTAATAACAACATAGCAGACTGCAACTCGGAAACGACTAGTATAGTCTGTGATTCCTGCCCAGTGCAAGTATCTGAACACCCGGTTCAACGGGACGAAGGACTTGTAAACGGCGGGGGTAACTATGACCCTCTTAAGGTAGCGTAGTACCTTGTCGCTTAATTGGCGACTTGCATGAATGGATTAATGAGAGCTCTACTGTCCCTAACACAAATCCGTTGAACTTTTTGTCCTAGTGCAGAGACTAGGGACTCCTAATGGGAAGTGAAGACCCCGTGGAGCTTTACTGCAGCCTGTCGTTGAGTTACGGTGTTACTTGCGCAGTGTAGATGGGAGGCGTTATATCCGTTTCTTTCGGGAAACGGGGAGCCAACAATGAGACACCATCCTTGTTACACTGTAACTCTCACTCCTTTGTGAGGACATCGATAGGTAGGCAGTTTGGGTGGGGCGCCACACCCTCGAAAAAATATCAAGGGTGCCCTAAGGTCAACTCATGTGAGTCAGAAACTCACAGGAGAGTGTCAAGAGCATAAGTTGGCCTGACGCGATCATGAAAAGCAAATGATCGCGAGAGGAAACTCGGGTCTAACGAACCAATATGTCCTTTTGGTGAGGGCTATTGACTACAGAAAAGCTACCCCGGGGATAACAGAGTCGTCGCCGGCAAGAGCACATATCGACCCGGCGGCTTGCTACCTCGATGTCGGTTCTTTCCATCCTGGCCGTGCAGCAGCGGCCAAGGGTGAGGTTGTTCGCCTATTAAAGGGGATCGTGAGCTGGGTTTAGACCGTCGTGAGACAGGTCGGTTACTATCTATTAGGAGTGTCAGGAGTCTGAAGGCAAGAATGAAATAGTACGAGAGGAACTTTCACTCGTCGCCACTGGTTGATCGGTTGTCTGACAAGGCAATGCCGAGCAGCTACGCGATAAGGGATAAAAGCTGAAAGCATCTAAGCTTGAAACCCAGCCTAAAAAGAGACTCCGTTGAGGACATGGATAAAAGATCCGTTTGATAGACTTGGGATGTAAGCACGAAGGTTACGACGTGTTCAGTCCGCAAGCACTAACGTCCAAACTCTAGTACTTGCAACTTGAGTTGAACCCAGACGAAATCTGGAGTGCTAAACCATTATTTTTATTACTAATCTGAGTAATAAAAATATACACACGGCTGCCAAGGTGGCGGAGCGGCCACGCGGCTGATTGCAGATCAGCTACACTCCGGTTCAAATCCGGACCTTGGCTTTGGGTAATAGCGGCCATAGCAGCTGGGAAACACCTGGACCCATTCCGAACCCAGAAGTTAAGCCAGTTCACGTACTATATTGTACTGAGGTACGCGAGTCCTCGGGAACTATAATACGCTGCTATTACCCTTCTTATGCATCGAAAAGCATGCTGTTTTCAATGAATTTTTGTATTGTTCTCTCTTGAGAGTGACAACGCTTCATATCCGTTCATTCGTACAGTCGACAGGTTTTTTTCGAAGGGATATTTTTACGTAATTATTATTATTAATCATCATCCATCATCGGTACTGGCGGCCATAGCAATCGGGACACACCTGGACCCATGCCGAACCCAGAAGTTAAGCCGGTTTACGTCGTATGCTGTACTGAGGTACGCGAGTCCTCGGGAACCATACAGCGTTGCCAGTATCGTTCTTATTCATCGCTGTTTTCAATGTGTTTTATTTGGTACCGATTGGAGATATTCCAGCCCGGGCCATCGTGATATCCACTTATTCGTCGAGTAATTCTTTTCGAGTGGATGTTTTTTGTTTGAAAAAGAGAGTTCCTTTGTGATCGCTGGCACTCTCATAATGGGACTTGTGGACGTCTGGCGTTCGGCCACGGCACACGAGAGCCAGCCGGCAGATAAGTATACTGTCCCGGCTCCCCTTTCTCTTTGTGAAGAATCTCCCCTGGCAGGCCGTGTCGGTAATGTCTGCCTCGATGCAGGAGATGAACCCGCCCAGGTCCGGAACAAGTTCGGCGTACATCTGGCGCTTGTGGTTCCGATTTCTCATGTCCATCTTGATGAAGCGGGTGCGGTCGCCCAGGAATGGCGACAGTTCGAGGGCGAGCGGGGAGAAGCCGGCACCGAGGTTGAGGATGAGGGTCGGTTTTGCACTGTTCTGTACGAGGGCTTCGACTGGGTATTTGATGAAGTGCTTCCGGTTGATGATCCGATACCAGGAAGGGTTCTCTGTTTGCTGTCAAGGCTGAAAGAATTCCTCGTAAAGTAGTATTCTTGCATTTGGATTCAATAATGGTAATAACGCGCTGGAAACCGAAGAAGGTATGTTTATATCGATTATCAACTCAATCAATACGTGTCTATACAGTGAATCTCTTATAGAATACCTTCAACCACTCATACCATGATGAACGTCTCTTCATCCCTTTGAATAATATGCCTACAATCGATGATTATCTGGAGCAACTTCATCATGGTGTCTGGGAAGTGGTGATATCAAAAGAGGATGTAACCGATCCGTTGAGTGATGCATGGAAGCGGTCTCCGATCAATGTTCCAACTCCCGGTACCATCGCGAGTTACAGAAATGGTCAATACCATGTTCATGAAACCAAAAACGAGTGGCGGGTTCATCTGGACAGATATGATCCGAAAATTCATCCAATTCTTCATCTGATCGATGATGCACCTCTCTTTCTCATGATCTTTGAGACGATGATAATGCTCTTCTCTGAGGCACGAGGCAGGTCGAACACTACTGAAAGGATAATTAAGGATCAACTGGTATTTCTAAAGAATGGGCTTTTTTCTGGCATATTTCTCCTCTTCCTTGGATCAACCTTCATCATCTCTCCAGAATTTGATTATTACAGCATATTTCAGATAATTCTTCCGCTCATCGTCATTATTGCCGGGTTCGTATCAATGGGCAGGGGTATGACATGGCGTCCTCTGTATACTGCCGATCTGAAAAAAATTATCATTGGGGGAGCAATTTTATTCGTAGGGCTGATTCTCTCTGTATTTCCGATCATGATCTGGAATATTATTTTGCTTTCAGTTCTCTGTATCTGGATGTTATCGAGTGCACTTATGCTGCTTAACAGGGTTAGAAAGGGAAAGTCTGCTGTTCTCGAGGGATTTTACAGCAGGTTTGTCATTGCTGTCATCTCTCTCTTCCTCGCTGTGGGAATTTTCGTTATTCCCGATGCAATTCTTACGTTGTTCATGATGATCTCTGGAGTTATCATAATCCTGGTCGGTTGTACTCTGATTGGTACCACCCTTAAACTGAAGGGCAGATCATATACCTGTCCAGAAGATACGATGTAACCTTCCCTCTCCGGTGCCGGCATGGTGACGCCCATGAGACCGACCGATAGTCTCATCATCTCTCTCGTGGTATTCACGATTTATGAAACCAGTATCATTCTTAATTCTCCTGGTGCTGCTGTGTGCTGTTGTTCATACCGTCTCTGCTGAGGAGACCTATGTCTTCGCCGGGAAGTGGGGGACCGACGGCTCCGAGGATGGCCAGTTCAACTTTCCCGCGGACCTCGCGTTGGATGGCGCCGGGAATGTCTACGTGACTGATCAGGGCAACCAGCGGATCCAGAAGTTCACGTCTGACGGGACGTTTGTTTCGGAGTGGGGAACCGGGGACTCCGAGCCTGGCAACTCCTATGGTCTCTCGGGGATCGTGGTGGACGGCGCAGGCAATGTTTTCGTCACGGAAACAGGGACGTTCCGCGTCCTGAAGTTCACATCGACCGGCACCCTGATCACGAAGTGGGGGACCGAGGGCACCGCCGATGGCCAGTTCTACTCTCCCAATGATGTTGCGGTGGACGGCGAGGGCAACGTCTATGTCACGGATATTTTTCACGCGGGCAGCAGGCCCCGCATCCAGAAGTTCACATCGGACGGGGCGTTTGTTTTGAAGTGGCGGACGTTTGACGATGAGGTCACGTACAGTCAGCCGGCGGGTATCGCGGTCGACAGTGAGGGCACCGTCTATGTGGTCGATCTGAGGAGAAACCGCATCCTGAAGTTCACGCCGACCGGCACCCTGCTCGGAGAGTGGGGAACCACGGGCTCCGGCGACGGTCAGTTCGACCTCCCGGCGGGTATCGCGGTGGACGGCGAGGGCTACGTCTATGTCACGGAACCCTATGCCCACCGGGTCCAGAAGTTCACATCGAACGGGACGTTCGTCACGAAGTGGGGAACCGAAGGCTCCGGGGATGGCCAATTCAACCATCCCGCAGGCATCGCGGTCGACAGCGCGGGCACTGTTTATGTCATCGACAGTTGGAACCATCGGATCCAGATGTTCAGACAGGGAGCGACGCCGTCGCTGACGCCGACAGTACCCCCAACATCCACGCCGACGATGACTGCAACCCCTACATCCACGACGACCCTGAATGTAACACCGACATCCACATCGGACGTGAATGATACACCGATAGTCACGTTGACGACAACCACGTTCACGCCGTCACCGACTGAGATTTCGGGGACGCCGCAGACGACCCCCTACGGCTCCGGCAACACCATCCCCGGGCGGATCGAGGCAGAGAACTTCGATATGAGCGGCACCGGGGTGGCCGACGCATCCTACGCTGACACGTCCCTCGCGAACGAGGGCGGCGCGTACCGCACGTCCGAGGGTGTCGACATCGAGTATACCGCCGGCATCGGGTCTCACAATGTCGGGTGGATCCGCGCTGGCGAGTACCTGATCTACACGGTCCAGGTCGCGAACACGGACCAGTACCTCGCGCAGTTCAACGCCGCAAACCCTGACGCGTGGAACAAGGTGGTCGACGTCTATGTCGACGGTACGAAGTTCGGCACGGTGCAGATCGGCAGTACCGGCTCGTTCACGACCTTCACCACGTTCGCCTTCCCGATCTCGCTTTCGGCCGGCACGCACCAGATCAAGCTCGCGTTCCCGTCCGAACGCCTGAACCTGGACTACGTCGAGTTCGCACAGGGGGATATCCCGATTACGACCACCACGACTCCAACCCCGACAACGGGACCGGCGAGCTTCGTCGCCGTTCCGGCAACGGCTCCGCACGGCTCCGCGTTCACGTTCACCGTGATGCCGGCGTCCGGCAAGATCATCCGGTCGGCCTGGTGGTCGTTTGACTACCCGGCCCACTGGAACACCTGGAACTCGCGGGCGGCCACGCCGACGTTCTTCTATCCATGGGCCGGCACCTACAGTCCGTACGTGAAACTGACCTACACAGACGGCACGACAGAAGAGGTCACCAGAGGCAATTACATCACCTCTACCTGAACCGGGGCATTTCACCCGGTTCATTTTACTATTCCCTATCTCTGTTTTCGGCTCATCTCGGCCAGGGGGTCAGAGGGGACGCTGTTTCTCTCTAATAAAAAAAGAATGATCATCGACGGTTGTACTTCCTGAACATGTAATACACCCCGCCTCCTATGAGCATGAGAAGGGCAATCCCGAAGATTGCGATGAGCGACTGTTCATGCACGACGACCCGGAAATCATCGCTCTTCTCAGTCTGGTCAGAGGTCACCTTCACCGAGACCTTGTACTCACTTGCCACAATGTTTCCCGGGGGGACGATCCGCAGTTTCACGGTGGCGGACTCTCCAGGGGGAATACCGGCGATAGTTTCGGGAGAGATATCGGCGTTCCAGCCGTCCGGCGCAGATATGACGGTGCTGACATTCGTGAGGGTTCCGGCATTGCCGGTATTTGTCAGACGGATACTGAAGGTGAGGGAGTCTCCCTTGTTCACAGAATACTGGTACTGGTCAGCGTATACCTTGAGTTCATAACTGCCCTTGATCTTTGCCGTCAGGTTTTCGGCATAGGATGTCGCTGACGAATCGATAACAAGAGGGATCCGGTAATCACCCACCGTAACATCGTGCGGTGGGATCGCCTCGACGACCATCGCCTTCTCCTCCCCACTCTTGAGGAAGACCTCTGATATGTCCGTGCCGGGGGCGGCTTTTTCCTCGTACCGGACGTACCAGTCCTGCGGAAGATTTTCAGAACCAAGGCGGAACGTGTCATCGCCCTTCCCAATGTTACGGATCGTCAGGTCGTACCGGGGTTTTGTGTCGGCTGTGGTCGTGATCACCGGAGAGTTGAGGGTGATCTCTGCAGCGAACTGGTTCTTTTCCAGCATCACCGTTCCTGCATCAGTCGTGTTGCCGCCTTTGATCTGGATATCTTTCTTCTCCACATCCTTATAGCCGGCCCGGCCGATCCGGAGGGTGTACTTCCCTGGCGCGACATCAGTTGAGACTTTCCCATCGGCGGTGCTCATCACCTGGTCGATGTTGACCTGATCCGAACTCCTGATGATGGCCACCTGTGCCCCCTTGATCTTCTCACCATCCTTATCGGCAACACTGAGTTGGAGCGTCCCTTTCTCCCCGATATGGGTCTCGGAGATGGTTATGTACACCCAGTACCAGCCGTCTCCAACATGGACCCGGAGGGCATATTCACCAACCGGTGTCTCCGAACTCGTGTCGACAACAAGTTTGATGGATTTTGATCCGTTCGTAGGGAGAGAGATCTTGTTGATCTCCGTATCCCCTTCCTTGTACCGGACATCCCATCCGTACTTATCAATATCGGAGGATTCACACCATATATTCCTGTTAATTTCCTGTCCGCGATTCTGGATATTCAGGTCAAATGTTGTGGTCGTCCCCGCCTCAATCACCTGTCCGGGTAGATTGCAGGATATGGCGACATCGGTATCCTGCGAAAAAGATCGGTCTGCCGAGGCCGGCTCAGGGAGGAGAAGAAGAACTCCTACAACGATGATCAGGCTGATGATGAGGAGAGGATTTGTCCCCCGCTTATTCCTGAATACGGACCCGGTCATCATCGCACATCCATCCGCATGAACCGCATGTAGGCAAGACCGAAGAACACTGCAGGGAAGAGGAGGAGGGCAATAATATTGGCGATGATCTTTCCCAGGATATCCTCGATACCGGCAGACACCGTCTTAGTGGTGCTGAATGAGGTGACGACATTGCTCGATCTCCCTATCATTTCGGTGGTGGAGGTCCGGTAGGTGATGGACGAAGTGATTGCATCATAATTCATGGTAGGAGAGAAGAGGGCGAGTGTGTCGTGTACCATCTGGCGCTTATCAGAGTAGGCCTGCATCCGGTCATTGAATTTTTTCCAGGCATCGCTGTTGCTGTTACTGGTACTGGCCGGGCCATTCACGATAACCATCCCCGTAGATGAACCGGTGGAGTTGGTCGAGATCTGCATCTGGTCGAGGAGTTCCTGTGGGAGTTCCGGCTGGCTGCCGATGAGGTTCTCCATCACCGTGTCGTTGGCCAGCGTCGGGACGAGGACTGAAAGTACGATGAAGATGATGATGGTGTAGATGAGTGCCGACCCGCTCTCGTCCATGGCCGTTGACATGAAGAGGGCGATGGCGAAGTATGAGAAGATCAGCAGGAACGAGACCCCGGCAAACACGGCGATCAAGACAAGTTCGTTCCCATCCGGGACGATGCCGTACACCAACAGGGTCGCAAGGGCGATGAAGAGCACCACCCCGAGCGCACACCCGAGGGCGATGATCCCGCCCAGTGCCTTGCCGTTGATCACCTCGTCGCGATATACCGGGTGAGAGAGGAGGATCTTCAGCGACTTGCTCTCCTTCTCCTTGGAGACAAGGTCGAACCCCATGGCAATCCCAAGCACGCCTCCGACAAATACGAGGTACGTGGCGACCGATGAGAAGATCCCGAGGATGGACGGCTTCTCCGACATATATCCGCTCATTTCCGATGAGATGGCTGACTGGCCTTTGTTATACTGATCGAGGGTCTTGTTATACTCGGAGATCCCTCCGATCATGCCAACAATGGCAACGACAAGGAGGATCCCGAAGATTAAGAGGAATTTGCGGCTCCTGACGTGGTCGAAGAACTCCTTCTGTGCGATGGTGAAAAGTCTGTTTCCCGTCATTTTCTCACTCCGCCAACCGGTAATATGAGAGGAAGGTCTCTTCAAGGGACAGTCCTTCGCGGGAGAGCCCCCGCAGCCGCACGCCGTTCTGTGCGAGGTGGCCAGCGAGGTCGTCCCGTATATCCGAGCGGGCGACGAGCACGGCCGTGCACCGGTCGTGGTCATAGTTCATGCTGATGAGATCCGTGTGGTGGAACTCCGGTATCGGATCCTGTGTCTCCACCCGAATCGTGATCTGTGATGCTGACCTGTCGGACAGCCGGCGGGCAAGATCCTTCCAGGAACCCTGTGCCACCAGTCTGCCGGCTGACAGGATCCCGATCGAGGTGCTGACTCTGCTGACCTCTTCGAGGATATGCGAGGAAACGATCACCGTCTTCCCCTCGCGGGCAACATCCCTGATGATCCGGCGGTAGTCGGCGACGCCCTGCGGGTCGAGATTCGAGGTCGGTTCATCGAGGATGATGACCGATGGCTCGTTGAGGAGGGCCTTGGCAAGACCGAGGCGTTGGCGCATCCCCTTGGAATAGCCGCCGACATGCTTGGTCACGCCTTCAAGGCCGACGAGGGGGAGCAGATCGCTGCAGCGCTTCGCACAGGTGCGGGAGTCCATCCCATACAGTCTGCCTAAATAGGTGAGGTTCTCTTCAGCGCTGAGCGCCGGGTAGAACCCCACGTCTTCAGGCATGTACCCGATCTGCTGTTTGACGGTGATCGGGTCGCGGGCAACGTCCAGCCCATTCACCAGGCAGCGGCCGGTGGTCGGTTCGATAAGTCCCATCAACATCAGGATCACTGTGCTCTTCCCGGCGCCGTTGGGGCCGAGCAGACCGAAGATTTCCCCATCAGGGATCTCGACAGTCAGGTCGTCGACCGCCCGGACGCCGTTATATTCTTTTGAGAGATGTTCGAGTTGTATCATGGTTGCTGCACTCCGGGCCGGAAAGGTTCCGGTCGAATGGATGCACGTCAGTTCGCCATGAGCGTAAAAAGGAGTTATCGCACAGTCCTCTACGTCCCCGGTAACCGGAAAAGAACTGTGCCAGATGACTTAAATGCGACAGAAAGCCCGCGCCCGGATTTTCTCGATTTTTTTACCTGGTGCCGGCACCAGCCACACCCTTCCATATGTAGAGACTTGTGCCAGATACTTTATTTGTCGTCCGCGATGGATACCTAAGCATGCATTACCGGACGGTGATAGGGATCTTGATAGTTGTTGCGGTGTGTCTTGTCTCGATTGTTGCAGCATTCCCCTCGGTGAATGGAGCCTTCGGGGAACCCACGAGCGGGACGGCCCACAGAACCGGAAATGTGACGGTTATGACAATGGACGATCAGGGATCCGGGGGGGAGGCCCGTGTCGCTTATCTGACCGGTGACGTCCTCGAACTTCCGGCGAATTCAGTATCGACATCCACAGCGGCCGGCGTTGTCTCTGTTTCCATAGCCGACCCAGGCTCCAACTCGACTCCCATGACCTTTCCGCTTCTCTCAAGACCTTCGACGGAGAACGGGTATGCTGTCAATTCGATCACAGTTGTACGTGGCGGGGAGCCGCTCCTCGTCAACGACAAGGCCTTCTCTGTGCTGCCTTCAACATCGAACTATTATGTCGATGAGGTTCCGACGAAGAAGCAGCACGAGTGGGTCGACCTTGACTGGAAAGATGAAACAAAGGATCTCATTCTTACTGTGTACGCACCGGATGCGACTTTTGGTCCCTATTTGGATCTGGTTGACGGCAAAAAAGATGGTCGGATATTCCTTGATGTAAGCAGCCAGTTGAATGTGACGCCCGGTTATTGGTTCTTCAAGGTCCAGAATAGTTGCCAGGACAGAACTGACTATACTCTGAACACCTATTCCGTGTGAGTGTGCCCATGAGACAATTTCCAGTTTTTTTTCTGGCGGTGGCGGTTCTTCTCCTCATACTGATTGTGCCCGTAGCGTCTGCCCAGGAATATGTCGTGCGGTCCGGGTACGACAGCCCAGTGGCGCCGGATGCCGAATCCCGGGTTCCTGTCCCGGTTCCATTCTATGCCCTGCCTCTCTGGGTGATGCTCGCCCAGCTGGTTCTTGTCCCCTATGAACTCCTGTTAACGATAAAATTCTGGGCCTATCTGGGGATCCGGCGGATTTCGAGCGCTAACGTCCTCGACCAGGAAGTTCGGGCACAGATCTACGATCATATCAAAAAGAACCCGGGGATTCATCTCAGAGGACTTGCCGGCGAGATGGAGATGAAGATGGGGACACTGCGGTATCATCTGAATATTCTGCGGATCATGCATAAAATCGCGGTCAGCGAGGATGTCGCATCGGTCAGGTTCTATGAGAATAACGGAACTTATAGCCTGGAAGAGCAGCACATCCTCAAATACCTCCGTAACGAGACGACCCGGAAGATCCTGTCCGTCCTCCTCGACCGCCCGATGGTGACCAGGCAGGAGATCGCCGATGCGGTCGGTGTCTCCGGGCCGTCTGTCTCATGGCATATGAAGAGGCTCGAGGATGACAACATTATCACAACCCGGCGCGAGGGAAGGATCACCGCGTACGAGATCCCGGTCCCTGTTGCCCGGTATATCAGCCGGCAGATCCAGATGCCGGTAAGGGCGAACGGATAGGATTGATATCTGGGATGGTTTTGACAGCGCAATTTTATATCGATTATCAACTCGCCCGATACCTTTCCTTTTGAGAAAGGTCTCGGATTTCTCCCTCATGATGATCAATTACGAGGGATTTTTCCAGGAGGAACCGACGGGACCTGGGAGACCTGGAATGTCCAGTTCCTCACTGCACTTCCACGCCATACGCCCCGCTGCCGATCCACCAGGACTCGTCGACCGCCTTTTGATAGATCAGTTTCGGTATCAGGGCTGTGCCGTTCACCGCGGTGTCGGGGAAGAGCATGTGGGAGAAACCAGTGCCGTTCTGCATGGATTCGAGGCCGATCTTCGTCGTCTTCAGGCCGTGGATGTCGGTATCGTCGATGTAGTTCTGCCCGATCGAGACCTTCCAGTAGGGGTCGGCGAGAACCGTGCCGTCGGTCGACTCTGCCCAGACAGAGAGGTTGTTCCTGACAAACGGTCCATGGGGGTCGTCGATCGCAGCGAGGGTCTTCTCCTTCCCGTTCGCCTGTGCATAGGCGACGGCCTCGTTCACCAGGTCGTAGACCTCCGTCCTGGTCGTGTTCCGGACCGGGAGGCCGGTCAGGTTCCCGGTGACGACCCCGGTGTACTCGGGATCGATGATCCCCGAGAAGAGCCACCAGCTGTCGTCCACCGGCTCCGCATAATCGATCTTCGGGAGATAGACGTCCTTCCCGTCCACGGTGACCCGTGCCACCGTGTAGAGGAATCCCCCTCCGGATCTCGCGATGTCCCGCATCCCGCGGATGGTGTCGACGCCGTCGGGGTCATGGTAGTTGATCAGGTTGATCCGGTTCGCCGCCACGTCGGCAGCGTAGGGCGGGCCGGCCAGGTTCGTGCCGTTCATGTCGAAGGCCATGACCGCGAGCTGTCCCTGGAGATACGACCCCTTCGAGTCGTTGAAGACGGCGAGGGCCTTCTCTTTCTCATTCGATCGGGCATAGGCGACCGCGTTCTTGACGTAGGTCACCAGGTCGTCGACGCCGGGCTGTTCCCCCGACATGTTCAGGACGACCGAGGGGTAGATGTCGGCGTCGGAGGTGTAGATCCCGGCACCCACATAGTAGGTCCCGTCCACGTCCTCGACGACCGAGAGTTTGGATTCGACCGTGGCGTTCTTCCCCGGGTTCGGGTAGGCGTAGCTCACGAAGCCCCGGCCGAAGCGTGCGGTCTCCTGCAGGTTCCGGACCAGCGGAGTCCCGAAGGAGTCGGTCATCCCCGAGATGTTGGTCCCGATGATCCCGGGCTCGAGCGGTTCGGCAAGGGCGGTCCCGTTGTAGTCCTCGGCAAAGATGTAGAGGTTGCCGGCTACGAAGGATCCGTTCGGGTTGTTGAAAGCGGCGATGGCCTTCGCCTTCCCGTTCTCGCGGGCGTAGGTCGCCGCCCGGTGCACGAAGGCGATCAGGCCGGTGGTGTTCGTCACATTCGCCGGCGGCGAAGGGAGGGCGGAGACGCCCGGGGTGGTTCCGGCGGGTGGCGATGTCGTGTTCACTGCCGGCTGGGGACTCTGGATGCAGCCGGCGGCGAGGATCACCATGACAAGGAGGGATGCGACGATGAGGAACTGGCGAAGGGTCATGAACTGGGGTTGTGCCGGGAAAGGGAAAAGGGTTGTGATATATGATAGAATCCACTTCTGAGGAAAAAACGGGTTGTTTCTTTGCATCCTGTTGGCACCGGTCCAAAACCCAGCTGGCCCCTGTACTGCGACACAACCAAGGTACTGTAATCCCTCGGTCTGTATCAATGCGCTCAGTGGGATAAAAGGAATAAGTGAGCGAAGGATGATAGAATGTCGGAGAGGTTTCAGAAAGATAGATTTTACCTGGAGGAGGCGAGTATCAAATGACCGACTATGAAATTTTCCCGGAGTGTACCAGGTGCCGGGCGTGAATGGGAACTGATATCTCCTCGATCGGGATGGACTTGTTCTGATCGATTCGGGTATGCCGCGGAGCAGTTCAACGATCGTCTCGCTTATTTTGGATGCCCTCCAGAGGAACCCCGGGGACCTGAAAGACCTTATCCTCACCCATTATCATATGGGCCATATCGGGTCTGTGGCGGACCTCGTCGAGCTCACTGGAGAGGTCGCCATTCACGAGCTCTTCGCCCGCCTCCGCCCTGGAGGGTTATGGGTCTTGTTCTTAGAATCCTGTTGGTCTTCCTTCTGTCCAAACCTATGAATCCGGATATTCTGCGCCATGACGGGGATCAGATCGCCGAGAAACTACGTGAGTATAGTCTGAAGTGAAGTGTCCGGGCGGGAACCGGTCGACCCTTCTCCACTCCTCTCCCGGGCTGGCATTCCTCCGTCATGGCCGGCGGATCGTCGGTAGATCGCATCTATTCCATCCGTTCTTTTTTCAGATTATCCTTGGCTACTGTATGGTAAAAAATCACATGGCTTTCTCTGTGAAAACCATAATGAACAGGCTCGATAAAAAAAGGTTCAGGGAACCCTGGATGGTGGGGGGACCCGCACCATGGAGAGCTTGCGGTGATCAGGCGGCTGCCCTCTGGGTGGGCTGCCTGTTGTAGAAATGGATGAACGCAAAGTTCCCGGTCCCGCTGGTGGAGTGAATGGAGACCAAATACTTCCCGGGTTTGATTGTTGAGACCGCCCAGATGTAGGTGAGGCCATTCTCTGTACTGTAGGGTGTCGTGGCCGAGGTATAGACGGCACCGGTTTGGGGGTTGGATATGTAGAGATCGAAGTCGTTCGCCTGGTTGTACACGAGGGCGAGGATATCATAATCATCGGAGCTCCTGACATCCATGGTATAGGTCTGCCAGGCCCCGGATTGTACCGATCCGATTTCATATGCATACCCGGGGTCAAGAACTGCTCCTGAGAGTGCACCTGTCGAGAAGGTACCACTCAATGCCCTCGCGCTCGAGGTGATGTCGGTGAAGGTCGTGAGGTCTGATGACCAGTACCTGACATGGTCGATCGAGACGGTCAGCGGGGTAGTCCCGGCCTTCAGTGCCTTGAGGTTGATGGTCGCGATCGGGTAACTGCCGGTCGGGTATCCGTTCCGGAAGTCGCCGAGTGCGATCCGCACATGACCGGCTCCGCCTTCGGCACCGGTGGTGTTGGACGACAGTTTGATCTCAGTGGAGACATACTCGGCGACTGATGGGTCCCAGGTGACATCGATATAGGTGTCGCCGAACCTGGGGTTCCACGCGTTGTTCACATAGAGGGTCGCACCGGCGGTCTGCCCGACTCCCACGTTTCCGACACTGCCGATCGCAAAGATGCCGGTGTTGGCTGCAACAGTCGCCGATCCGGGGTTGATGGTCTGGATCTCGGATGCACCTACTGATGAGACACAGATGAGGGTGAAGAGCATTAGAGCTATGATCGCCTTCAGAACTTTCATACTAGAACATTTTCGGTTCAGGATATAATGATTCTCATGTTGTTGTACTGCATAACGAGCCTATCCAACGAGCTCTGCCGGGGATCGGTTCGTTAATCCAGTGATTGGATGGTGTGGGGTCACGCCTTCTGACGACCGTACGACGATCAATGCATCTTCTGCTCCCGGTTTGTGAGGCCATATGAGGACACCTAAATATATATGAATATTCCAAATTTGTCGGCATATTGGTGATAAATGGCATATTCGGGTGCCTTAAAAAATTGGTGAACTGCTAAGGATAGACCGCCAGGGTCACCTGTCCCGGTCCCGTTCTATGCCCTGCCGCTCTGGGTGATGCTCGCCGAGCTGGTTCTGGTCCCTCACGAGCTCCTGCTTGCGATGAAGTTCTGGGAATATCTAGGGATCCGGCGGATCTCGAGCACCAATGTCCTCGACCAGGAGGTCCGGGCGCAGATCTCATTTTTGCAATGGGGTCATCCCAAAACGACGATGAGACTGATTGTCACAGGCTCAACCGATGAAAATCCTCACTTATCCATATTCATTTTTTTGGATTTTCAAGCAAAACTCTCGTTCATTATCAATATAGCCGAGTGTGGATCATTCCATCGATATGACAAAGGCCTGTGATCGTTTGGGATGACCTCAAGTAGTGCCAGATCTAATCACAGATGTAATGTCGATGCGAGAATTATTAAGATTTAAAAACTCAAATGCTAAATTAAACCATGCCAAACGATTTCACAAGGATACAAATTAATGATAGTTTTCAGGAATTGTCTCATCAAATATCATCCGTGATGAGTTCAAATGCTAATACTGCTGAAACTTTTTTCAATGGATTTATGAATTTTTGTGAAACAGATCAAGTACTTGTATCCATTACATCCCCGCTCAAAGAATTTGATATTCCATTCAATGAATGGTGGAATAAAACCTATCCTAACGGTTCAAGAATATTTGTACTCCCAGAAGATCCCTTGAAACGGCAGGCGTTTCTCTATCAACTGTGTCTTAAAATTTACAGGAACGAATTTAAATATCACCAAATTGGTTTTGCATATTTCAAATCCTCTCACATAAATGATAATATCAGTCAATTCAATCAAAACGTTATACAAATATTAAACCGTTATTTCAATCAAAAAATGAAGGGTTTATTTGATTCAATTCCCGTAGATGATTCACCAATTTCTCCATCAATGATCTATGTGTCAGGAGATAATCCAAGAGTAAATATCAACTCCGTAGATCAGTCAACAAATATCGTAAAATATGTCGACATGAGCCAGTTCGATGAAATTGAAACTGTTATCAATCAAATCCAAGATGAGCGAGAAAGAATTATTTGGTTAAACTCGTTTAATGATCTTAAAGGCTCGGTTAGAACAGAATCATATGTTCAAAAATATCAACAATTTATTGCAACCGCCGCTGACCATATAACCTTGATAGCCCCATTTATGACCTTTTTAGCAGGATTGTTGCCATCATAAACATTAACTTCTTTTAATCTTTGTATTCCAAATTTGCTGCATTTTACCGGTAACCCTTCATATGGATCTTCTTATTCTTCATCCAGAGGACAAGAAGAAACCAGAGAAAAATATGCTAAAAGCGACCCTCATTTCCCCCCACAATAATAGCACCCCGTTCCCGATACAGCGGATCAAAAAACCAACCACAAATCACTCATCCCGGCCGGCGATCCAGAGAGCAATGACTCCTGAGGAATTCTTCTACCATGTCTTCGAACCCCTCCCCCGCCAAGGGCCGGGGTGCACCGGTGCGACATGGAAGGCCTGGTTGTATCTCCTCTCGGAGGACGCCCAGACCCGGGACCTCGCCGGCCTCTCCGCCGGCACGATCACCGCGGTCGACAACCGCCAGCAGTTCCTCGACACCGTCACGGCATGGGCGGACCGGGAGTGGATGGGCGGAAGGGTCCGGACCGTCGACCCCTCCTAGGACGACCTCCCGTTTGAGAACGGACAGTTCGATCTCATCTGGTCCGAGGGTGATATCTATAGTGTTGAACGCACCATCCCTGGCCAATCGTAGACTCAAAAGGGTCGGATATCGACCAATTTTGGGATCAGATGCGTTTGTTCGCTTCCCTAAGTTTGGGTGAACCTGAATTTGAGAAAACCTGATGGTATAATCAGTCAGGTTTCAGACAATATTTTTTTATTTTTTTTTAAAAAATTGTAGTGCGTTAAGTCCCGGATGAAGTCCGCGACATATGAATCCCGATGTGCCGATACAGAGCCTCCATGTCGGGTTCCTTCCCCAGGAAATTTTTCAGGAGAACGCTGCCGTCCTCCATGTTGCCCCGGGCAAGTATCTCCTGCCGGAACTTTATGCCGGCGGTCTGGCTGGTCATCCCGTCGCGTTTGAATGTATCAACGATGCTGAGGGCGTACACCTTCGACCACAGATAACTGTAATACCCTGCATCGTACCCGTCCATGATATGGTCGAACGATGCAGGTTGATGCGTCCCTGCAAGCTGAGGTATACCCATCACCTCCTCGTATGTCTGGTATGATACCTCTGTCACGTTGACCGGTTCTGTAGCAGTGTGGAAACGCATATCCTCCAATGATCTCTCCATACGGTTGCTGTAATCACTTCCCATGGAAGCTTGCTGTGCGGCGATGACCCGGTCGCGGAGGTCCGCGGGGATCTTTTGGGAGGTATTCGTATAGTGGCCTGAGACGGATTCCAGCAGCTGAGGGTCCCAGACCCACTCCTCAAGGGCCTGTGAGGGAGTCTCGACAAAATCCCACTCAACACTGGTCCCGGACATCGTACCATAGGGCGCGGTGGTGAGAAGACTGTGCATGGCATGCCCGCTTTCATGGAAGAGCGTCTCCAGATCGTATGGGGTCAGGAGCGAGGGTTTGTTTCCTGACGGGGCCTGGAAATTTGCAATAATTGCAGCCACCGGGACCTGATACGAGCCGTTCTTCTGCCTTCCTTTGATAACATCGGACTCGGAGAACCACGCGTCCTTACCGTCCCGCGGATAGAGATCGAGATACAGGTACCCGACCGTGGCGTTGTCGGAGAGGTTCCTCACGCAAAACAGGCGCACTTCGGGCGACCAGACCGGGGCACCCTTCACCTCATCGAACCCGATGCCGAAGAGGGTGCCGTAGATCGAGAAGAGGCCCTGCAGCACGTTGTCCATCGGGAAGTATTCCCGGACCTCGTCGTCGTTGTACGCATACTGCTGTTTCTTCCGGATCTCCTGCAGGTACACGATATCCCAGGGATCAACCGTCGTTGCCTGGGGATCGAGCCCTTTCTTGATTGAAAGCAGTCCTGCGAATTCTGCCCTGGTCTTCTCCCGCAGGGGTTCTTGTAACGTTGTGAGGAATGTCATGACCGTGCCGGTGCTCTTTGCCATCCTCCCGTCCAACTGGAAGTCGGCCCAGGTGGCATACCCGAGTTCCTGCGCAATCTGCCGGCGAAGATCTATAGCCTGTTCAAGGAGGGCGGTGTTCGCCTCTGCCTGCCGGTTGAAGTAGGCCGCAAAGATCTTCTTCCGGGTCCCACTTTTGTCGGCGTTCGCCATCACGGAGGTGTAGTCAGGGTATTTCGTTGTAACGATGCAGGTTCCCTGCGGTGTCTTTTTGAATGCGGCGATCGTTGCTGACGGGACGCCGGTCAGCTCCTCTTCCGTGAACTCAAGCGTGGTATTGTCGTTGTTCAGGTTGAACATGTACTGCGATTCAAGAGAACTCAGGTTCGCCCGCATCTCTCTGACCCTGGCCAGCCGGTCGTCCGGAAGCCTGAGCCCGTTGTGCTCGAATTCGCGGATGGTCTCGTTATAGAGCCGGGCTTCATCCGGGGTTTGCGGAACCTGACCCTTCAGTGCACTGTACAGGTCGCGCCGCGTGGTCACCCCATTGAGGAAGATCTGGGAGGATGTTGCGACCTCACTGCCTTCAGCGGCGATGGCCGGATCCGGATATACATACCGCATCAGGGTGAGTGGTCCGATTGCATCGTTGTAATCGGATAGTGTCCGGTCGTACGCAAGGAGGGTGTTCTCGACCGTACGCTGCCCGGGGGGAATGGCGGCTATAGCATTGAGTGAGGCAGTAGCGTCCTCTTCTGCCTGGTCATTGATCCTGGTAATTTCTCCGGTTGAATACCGGGTCTGGATTGGTGCTGCCGGTGTCGTGCGATTCTCTGCAGAGCCTGCCGATGTGCCGCCCTGGAGGCATCCTGCGATCATCAGGAGGGCAACGAGGAGCGCACCTACGCCGGCAGCTACTGGGTAATACCGGATGTTCCTGAGTCGTGTAGGCATGGATGATCAGTACCATACCTGCGATGTAACGGAGGATAAATAGAGCTGGATGGGTAAGAGCCAATGCGGGGCCCCCCTGGTCGATCACCCGCCAGATCGGCACCGGTCTGCCTGCGCCGCAACCTGAGGGCTTGGTCCGGATCGGTTACCATCACACCATTCCAGAACCTGGGTGGTGTTCTTCAGGGCATCTGCACCATCAGCGGTGTTTACCCCGCGGCCGGTGAACGATCTCTTATCTGCGGATCGATTGAATGCGAAGAATCCGGAATACATCCCGTTGGTGTCGGAGTCGTACCAGATTCGTGATTGTAAAAGAGAAGATATCCGCTGCAGACCGGATGGATACCGGTATCCTTGCCTCGGTCTGCCCGTTCTGCCGGAGAAACCTTGAGGATGCGCGTGTTATTGTGGGATCATCTATCGAGGTGCTCGATCTCATCCAGCTGGTTGACCGGATGATGGATTCCCCGTAAGGCAATCCCGCGGACGGAACAGGGAGGCTTCCTGTGATCGCCAGACTGCCCCGGCACCCCCGGAGGCATCACATCTCCGCTGCCCTGAATTTTCTTCCCCTGGCATCTGCCGCCACCAGGGCGTCAAACATCATATCAGGCGTCACGGTAAACGGCATACTGTCCATAAAATTCTGCGGACTGCATGCAGTCACCGCAACGCTCATGAGCTCATCACGGGTGAGATCCTGTGTACTTAATTCTGTAAATGAAACCGGGAGTCCCACGCTGGTGCAGAACCGGAGGACCTCTGCAATCTCTGCATCCGTCCTTTTTTCGAGGAGCATCTGAACAAGAGTACCAAATGCAACAAGTTCGCCGTGGTACATGGAGTGGCATGGGGGCAGTGCAGTAAAAGCATTGTAGACTGAATGGGCACAGGCAAGGCCGTTGCTCTCAAAACCCACCCCGCTGAGATAAATATTCGCTTCAATGATATTCTCGAGCTCCGGGGAACAGACCCCCTCTTCTGCAGAACGTTTGGCTTTCAGGCCATCGCGGATCAGGATCTCGTAACACACCTGTGCCAGTGCCACAGAAGTGGTGGTCGATCTTCCGCCGGCACAATTATCATGGCCCGAGGCAGCGTTTGCCATGGCCTCGAAATACGTCGATAATGCATCCCCCATGCCGGCAACGAGAAACCGGACCGGTGCCTGGATAATGACATCCGTATCGACCAGCACCAGTTCCGGGTTTCGGAGAAGGAGAATATTGCCGTCAAAGACATGGTCTTCTGTGTAGGTAACGGCGATTGCGCTGGTGGGAGCGTCGGTCGATGCAATCGTGGGGACCGAAATAACCGGGGCTCTCTCATAAAATGCAACGCCTTTTGCGGTATCGAGGGCCTTCCCTCCGCCTACCCCCACCACCACGGTGCAGTGATTCGCCCGGTACCTGGTCCGTATCCGGTCGATCTCGTTCCGTGTGCATTCTCCGCCGAATTTTTCAAAGACCGGTGTAGATCCGGAATCTCTGTAACTCTCCTCAATGACGCCTTTCAGATTGTTATATGCAAAACCCCCCATGACGAACAGAACCGGCCCGCCCAGGTAGGAGATGCGGTCTTTTATTCGTGAAAGTTCTCCAGGTCCCTGGATATATTTTGATGGTGATGCCAATACTCTGGACATACGACAATATCTCCTCGCTGTAACAGATTATTGTCGCTTCATACATAAACAGCAGACTTCAGCCGGAATAAGAAGGAGAGGGGAATGGTTGCGTCATCTTTGGATCGGCGCCTGTCCCACGGCAGCAAAGGGACGCCGGCACCGATACTTCCGTGCTCA
Source organism: Methanosphaerula subterraneus (assembly GCF_052055875.1). GTDB lineage: Archaea > Halobacteriota > Methanomicrobia > Methanomicrobiales > Methanospirillaceae > Methanosphaerula > Methanosphaerula subterraneus. The sequence goes on along the minus strand of NZ_CP170508.1, from coordinate 1,225,877 downwards.
GCAGACCCTGAATAGTGCGGTCCGGACCAACACGAACCATATACCGACCGGTCCCGTTCTTCACGCACCGGGAAAGGATTGCCCCGCAACCTGTCCGCCATAGGGCATGGAGAAGTGGATCTGCTCGATGGACCACCGGCTTCCGGTATTTTTCAGCACCATCGTCGACCTGCCGTGCATGGTCTGCGCCGGGGACTCGTCAGCCGTGAAGGTGATGGACGTTCGGGTCATGACCCATGCAACCGTTCCATCGCCGGCAATCTTCGTATCCGAAAAATCGACTGCAAGAACCGTTGCCTGGCTCATGTCACGCTGGATCTGCCGGATAAAATCCTGGCGATTCTCGATAACCTCGTCCGGCCCGCTGCCAAACCCGCAGATTTCGGGGGAGAATATCGCCATCATTCCCTGGAAGTCCTCCGTCCGGTATGCCGTGGCATACGCGTCCATCGTTGCTCTGACCTCCGCTTTCTGTGCATCTGTAAGAGTCATACCGGTTATCGGTGCCGAACCAATATCCATCTTTCTGTCCGGATGTGTGCACGACAGGATACCTGATCCGGAACCCGCGTCTGCCTATCCCGTCTGATACCTGAGTGCGGCCCCCTACTCCCCTTTTCCTCTCTTGATTTCCCGGGCCATTTTTGTTATTCCTTTCCAGCGTCTCTTCTCGGACCGGACCAGGCCGATCTCCGCCTTCTCCTGTTCGAATGAAAGTTCCCGCATCAGCCGGTGGAAACTTTCAAGCCTTGAGGAGGAGAGGATCCCGCTTCGTGCGGCTTCCTGCACGGCACAGCCCAGCTCCTGCTCATGCCGGCAGTCCGAGAATTTGCAGCCTTCCGCCAGTTCAAGAATGTCGGGGAATGTCTCGGCCATACCGGTTGATGCCGTGCCGACACCCACTTCACGGAGGCCCGGGTTGTCGATCATCAAGGCCCCGCCCTTCAGGAGAAAGAGCTGGCGGACGGTCGTGGTGTGCCGGCCTCTCCCGTCGGATTCCCGGATCTGCGAGGTCTCCTGCACCGGGTTGTCCAGTAGCCGGTTGATCAGGGTCGATTTGCCAACCCCCGAAGAACCGATGAGGGCAATGGTTGTGCCAGGGGCGAGGTAGGGATCGAGTCCTCTGATTCCATCACCGCTGAGTGCGCTGATGGGAATCACCGGTATCCCGGCCGAGACCGGGATGATCCTCTCTGCGAGCAGATGGGGATCCTCCGCACGATCTGACTTATTGATCACGATCACCGGCCGGGCTCCGGATGCATGGGCAATGGCAAGGTAGCGCTCGATCCTCCGGGCGTTCAGGTCATGGCCGGCTGCCGTGACGATGAAGACGATATCGACATTTGCAGCGATGACCTGATCGGTACCTTCACGTCCCGAAGATCCACGGGTGAACCGGGTTCTCTGCGGGAGGATATCCACGATCGTTGAAACACCGGCTTCCGGCTGGTGCAGCAGCACGATAAAATCGCCGACTGCCGGAAAACGGCCGAGTTTTCGCAGGGCTCCGGAGATGCCGGCCGTAACGGATCCGTCTTCTGTGAGTACGTCCCACACGGTCTTCTGCCGGCAGGCCACGCGGCCAGGAACGTAGGGTCCGGAATATTTCAGAAAAGCCTTCTGATCTTCTTCTGTCCAGCCGAGCCGGCGCAGGGTAGAGGGATGCGTTGTCGTGCATCCGGATGATACATGGTCCATAAAAAATACCCAAACGATGCGTGTATAGTCGAAAACCCAACCATTTATGCAGTCCGGTTTTCTCAAATTCTGATCCACCTGGAAGGGGAACCGATATTAAGAAGAGTCCGGAGGACTCTGCGAATAGTCTTAACCGTATCTAATCCAAAGGAGGCCAATCTCCGACTCGTATGAGTCTACGATCAGCCAGGGATGATGCGTTCAACACTATACTCAGGATGGTATGCAAAGTGCTGAGTGGTTTGTGATCGGGTTTTCCTTCATCACCCGTATCTGATGAACCCTGTCCCGTACTCTGGTTTCCTCGTTCCCCAGCCGGCGGTTTCGCCCTGTTCTCGATCAGGGCTTCGACCCTTTTTTGATGAGGCGCTTCCGGCGGATGATCATGTTAGGGGACCACGGTTCTCAGTATGTAGCAAATCTTGCATGTTCTTAACGATTCCCTGATTGTTGCGCAGTTGCATTATTCGAGTATATCCTGATGAGGTCATCCAAAGACTCGAGTTCATTCCCCATATCAGAGTGCGTGGATCCTTCCATCGACGTAACGAAGGGTTGGGATCTGTTTTGGGATGACCTTTGAAAAAAAGGTTGGAATTATGTGATTTTGATCGGTCCACCGTTGATGTTGCCATCTCCGCTAATGAACCATACCTGGGGAGAACTCTGAGGATCATCGATGAAGATCCCCAACAGATATGTCTGTGGCCCAAAAGAAGTCGGTCCAAGGATTTGAATGAAGGGATACGTCCCTATTTTGACGTTATCGACGGTCACATCCGCATCGCCCATGAGTCCGACATAAGTTCCGGCAGTATCCTCAAATAACATACCCGAGGTAACGTTCAGGTGAGCCTTGAGCCTGGTCCCGTTGGTGTCCATGAAGGTGCCTTCTCCCGTCCAGGTCCCGTCAGCGGCCTGCTGGGCCTGACCGGCGAAGTGCACGGTGTCGCCGATGAAAGCGAAGGGATACCCCATGAAGTCTTCGGTGACTCCCCATCCGCCGTACGTCACCTTGTGCTGGGGCGGTGCAGCGAGCGCGGGGACTGCAAAAAGTGCAAGAACAACAAGCACTGCGATTACCAAAATTGCTCTTTTCATACTTCATTCACCTCATTTCTCGATTATGGACACAACACATAATGAACATGTTGAGTTCCATCGAATGCTGAATATCCTCTTAAGGCGACTGAGGAGGGGTGGGGCTAATATTTATTCTTTTCTATATTTTTTGTCCATACACTATCACTTATTTGTGGGGATGTGAGGAAAATATGAGAGACTAGACCGGGGGAGTGTAGCAAAGTACTGATCCTACAACAACAATTCCTCCCCAGCAACAGTAGATTATACCCCCAACCGCATAAACCCACATCCCGAGTCGGCGCTGAATACGTAATGACACTGAGCAAGTTCTTCTACCTGGTCTTCGAACCCCTCCCCCGACTCATCTAAAAAAAATGAAAATTATCCTATCGTGAGACTGACCGTCTGCTTCTGAACAGCACTTCCTGAGGTGGCCGTCACCACACCGTTCAGATTGATGTTCGCCGGCAGGCTCTCCGGGATCGTCAGCGGGTAACTGAACGACTGCGGATAGGGCGGCTGCAGGGTGCCGAGGTCATAGGTCTTCTTGAAGATCCCGGCACTGGCTGCGAGCGAGAGCTGAACCGGCCCCGTGAACCCGGGCTGGGCCGTGACCTCGCCGGTGTAGGTGATCGTGTCGCCCGCCCGTCCGGTCGCCGAGGCCGGCGAGATCTTGAAGGAGAACGGGGCTGCAGCACTGGTTGTGACCTGCGCCGTCGGCACGGTCATGCCTGCATCATCGAAGGAGGAGTAGGGAAGCAGTTCGGGTACGAAATGTTCTGCGATGAAGAGCGCCGTGCAGACGAGCATCACCAGCAGCACCGTCCCTTTCATCATGGACCAGAGCAGCGATGGTCTAGTATTGCGGGCCATTGTCAGTACGTTGGAGAGGAAGCCGAATTAAATGATTGTTAGGGGCATCAGAAGACCCGCTTCAGACGACAGGCCGTGCACCGCCGGATCGTGACGGTGACGATAGCGACCAGCCCGGCGACCACCAGGAAGGCCGGCACGCTCCCGAGGTACTGAAAGACCGCCCCGCTGATCGCCGGCAGGAGTGACATCCCGGCATAGGAGGCCGAATTGTACAGCCCCATCGTAACCCCCTGCCCGGTGCTGGTCTCGGCCAGAAACGCCATCTGTGCGATGGTCACGACCCCGGCAGCCGCCCCCATCACCGCAAAGCCAGCGGGCGTCAGGTAGCAGAGCAGGACCGAGAGGCCGAGGACCACCGACCCGACCTGGATCGTCGGGATCGGGTCGAGACGGAACCGGGAGGCGACCAGCACCGCGACGATCGTCGCGACATTCTGGAGGGCGATCTGTATTCCCAGGAGATCCGCAGACCCCCCGGTGAACTCCGGATAGATGGCGGTCACCGCACCGGTGGCCCCGATCAGCAGAAATGCCGAGACATAGAGCCACCAGTGGGAGAACAGGGCGCCCGCGATCGGCTCCCGTGGGCTCAGCGGACACGCCACCTCCCTGACCACGGCGCTCAACACCAGCACGACCGCCAGCATCAGGGTGAAGAGGACGAAACTCCCGGGGATCGTGTGATAGGCATACTGTTCCGGGATCAGGCCGGTGACGATCAGGCCGGCGATCAGGCCGGCGTTGATGGACGCCATGAACTTGCCGCTCAGGGGTGCATGGTCCGGCTGAGAGTTCACCCAGGCCATCGCCGCCGAGATGAAGAGTCCTGCCCCCACCCCCTCCAGCAGTCGTGCACCGGCGAAGACCATCGGTACGGGAACGAGGATCATCAGGGCACCGCTGACCAGGCTCAGCAGCAGCCCCCAGTGGATTAGCGGCACCCGGCCGAACCGCTCGCAGAGGATCCCGCCCGGCAGCACCGTGCAGAGGGCTCCGACAAAGTAGGCCGAGTAGAGCAACCCCTGCATCGTCGCCTCTGATGCAAATAACGGAAGCACCGGGACGATGGCATTGGAGAGGGCCATCACGGTGAATACGGCAATGCAGAGGGTCAGACGCTGTTTCATAAAAAGTGGGGTGAAATTCGATTGGGTATCAGATCATCCGGTAGGTCTCGAGGTTCATCGGGGAGTGAGTCTCGATGTGGTAGCGTTTGTAGAGGGAACTGGCCAGATCGATCGTCTTGTTCTCGTCCCCATGGATCGTGAAGATCTTCTCAGGGTGCGGCTGGACATGCCCGACATAGTTCATCAGCTGCCGCCGGTCGGAGTGACCGCTGAACCCGTCGACCGTCACGATCTCCAGGTTGATCACGATCGTCTCGCGCCGGCCGAGCGGGACCTCCCGCCATCCTTTCTGGATTCTGCGGCCGAGGGTCCCGTCCGCCTGATAGCCGACAAAGACCAGGGCGTTCTTCTCGTCGCCGGCCAGGTTGTGGAGGTAATCGAGGACCGGCCCGCCGTTCATCATACCGCTGGTCGTGATGATCACGCACGGGTCGCCGACCATCACCTTCTCACGGAGCTCGTTCGAGTCGACCTGCACAAAGCATTCAGCCAGGAACGGGTTCAGCCCTTCGCGGAAGATCAGGTTCCGGAGGTCGCTGTTCAGATATTCCGGGTAGGTGGTGTGGATCGCGGTCGCCTCTTTGATCATCCCGTCCAGGTAGATCTTGACGTTCGGGATCTTCCCGAGCCGCATCCCCTCCTCAAGGGCCAGCATCACTTCCTGGGACCGTCCGACTGCGAACGCAGGGATGATCACCTTGCCGCCACGCCCGAGCACCGTGTTGACGGTCTCGTAGAGTTTCTCCTCGGCGTCCTTGCGTGCCGGCTGCATATCGTTCGCCCCGCCGTAGGTGCTCTCCATAAAGAGCGCTTCGAGCCGCGGGAACGTCGAGACGGCCGGGTTGAAGAGCCGGCTCTTCCCATAGTTGAAGTCCCCGGTGAACGCGATATTGTACAGCCCGTCCCCGAGGTGGAAGTGGGCGATGGCGGACCCGAGGATATGCCCTGCATTGTGGAAGGTCAGCTTGATGTCCGGTGCGATGTCGGTGACACTGCCGTAGTTCAGCACGATCGAGTGCTTCAGGTAGTTCCTGACATCAGCGGAGGTGTAGGGGATCTTCTTGTCCTCTTTCCTGATCACCTCGAGGTAGTCGAGCTGGAGCATCGATGAGAGGTCACGGGTCGGCGGGGTGCTGTATACCGGTCCTTCATATCCGTATTTATACAGCAGCGGGATCAGGGCACAGTGATCGAGGTGGGCGTGGGTCAGGACCACCGCATCGAGCTGCGAGAGCGGGTGGATCTCAGGCACGTACAGGTACGGCGTCCCGTTGTTGCTGTTGTCGGGCTTCTCCCCGCAATCGATCAGCACCTTGCTCTCAGGCGTCGAGAGGAGGAATGCGGCCCTGCCGACCTCCCTGCAGCACCCGAGCGTGGTGACTCTGACCCACTGGTCCTTGTTGGTGACTTCCCGGTGGATCCGTCTTCCGATCGTCCGCAGGAAGTCCTTCCGCTCGTCATTGACCGAGCGCATGAACTGGCGGACCTGCTTGACGGTGGTACTTTCGATCGGAGGAGTCCTGACCACCTTCGGCGTCCAGCCGATGGCCTTGGTGATCTCGCGGAGGGTCGCCCCGTTCTTTCCGATCACGACCCCCGGCTTCTCAGCCTCGATCAGCACCTCGCCTGTATCTGCATCGAAGAAGATGTCAGTGATGCCGGCACCCTCGGGAACGACCGACTTGATGTCGTTCACTGCCTTCTCAGGCTCTTCGAGGATCGTCGGCCTGATCACAATCCGCTTCCGCAGGTCGCGGGCCAGGATTCTGATCAGATCCGCCTCGTCGGCGAACCGCTTGGGGTCGTCTGTATAGATGGCCAGTTCCGGGCCTTCAAATTCAACCTGCGATACTGTGATGCCTGCCGGCACCTTCTCGTTGATCTTATCTCTGAGCTCTTTAAGCCTCTCTTCGATGACCATTAATATCGTCCTAAAAAAAGTTATGCGGTGACTGCAGCGGTATACTGCTGTAACCGTTCTTCAGATAATTCCGAATAAGCATCCTTGGTGATGATCACCACGTGGATCCCTTCCCCTGACGCCGAGTCCCGGCGCATTGCTGCACGGAGCGCCCTGATTGCGAGTTCGATCGCCTCGTCCTGGGAGAGGTCCGGTTTATACCGGTCCTCAAGAACTCCGTAGGCCATCGGCGAACCGGAGCCTGTGGCGACGATATCGTCCTCTCTGGTCGCACCGCCCATGGCGTCGACCGAGTAGACACTCGGCCCTGTCGCATCGACACCGCCGACCAGCAACTGTACATAATAGGGGAAGTAGCGGTTCTGGTTCAGATAGTTCGACAGGAGTGTCGAGGCTGCACCGACCGAGATGGACCGCCCGCGGCGGATCTGGTACAGGTTGCACTCGACGGTCATGATCCGTGCCAGCTGCTGGGCATCTCCGACCCCGCCAGCCGTCGTCATTCCAATCCGGTCAGCTACCTGATACACCTTCTTCGCTCGCTTGCTTGCGATCATATTTCCCATGGTGGCACGCTTCTCTGTTGCGAGAATGATGCCGTCCTTAAAAACGATCCCGATGGTTGTCGTTCCTTTTAATGTCTCAGCTTCTGACATTGAAACACCCCAAAAATATTAACACGCTATAATGAGTATAAAAGCGCTTGCACAATCTACAAAGCCCTTATGAAATTTAAAGATTTGGTTAAAAGTACTAAATACAGAGCACTTTTATCAGTTCGCGGTCAAAAAGCATCGCAATAAGCCTCTTATCCCCGTTGATCACAGGGAGCTGGTCGATCCGTGCCCGCTTCATCTTCAGGGCACATTCGCTGACCTCGGCATTCAGCGGAACAGCGACCACGTTCTTCACCATTGCGTTCTTAACCGCCTTCTTTGGGAGCTGCACCTTGCTGATACTGTAACTGAGCGTATGATTGTCCCTGATACTCTCCCAGGTCCACTCATCATCGTCGGTTCCATTGGAGAAATCGCTGACCCCGACACTGTCCTCGATCACCGTCGACCTGATCAGGTCGCGTTCAGAGATGATCCCTTTGAGGGTGTTCTCTGCGTCAAGGATCGGGATCGCATCGAAGCCGGATATCTCCATCACCTTGCCGACGACGGTCAGGGGAGTCTCCTCCCAGATCGCGAAGGTCTGGCTGGTATAGGTCCCCTTGATCACATCGGTGATCTTCATGTGTGCGATCGCATGGATCAGGTCCGATACACTGATCAGCCCGATCAGGGCGCCACCCTCAACAACCGGGAGCCTGCGGACATTATGCTTGACCAGCAGCCGGGCGGCATCCCGAATCGTTGCGTCGGGCCCGATCGTGATCGGGTCGGGCGTCATCAGGAGACCGAGCTGGGTCTCGTCAGGCTTTCTGAGCAGATCCTTCCTGGTGATGATCCCAATCAGGCGCCCCTCCTTGATCACCGGAACACCGCTGATCCCGGTTCTCTTCAATATCTTCAGGACATCGTCGCGGTTGCCTGGAATCTCCACGCTGACCACATCGGAGGTCATATAGTCCTGTACAAGCGCCTCGGTTATTGTCTCACCACCATGGTCGTTATTCTACTATTCATTACCACAAAGGAACTGACACTTCCGAGGAGTAATCGTTCGATGTTGCTCTTTCCAAGGGACCCCACCACGATGAGGTCTGCGTCCAGTTCTTCGGCGAGGGTGATGATCTCCTGGCCGGCATGCCCCTGCTTCAGATGGAAGGTCATCTCGACCCCGACATCGGCGGCATTCTTCGTTGCGGCGGAGAGAATCTCCTTTCCTTCCTTCTCCAGAAGACTGTACATGACCTCCCAGGTATTGTCCACCGGGAGCGATGAGAAGAGTCCGATCTCGACGACATATATCGCATGAAGCTCGGCATTCCAGATCTTCGCCTCATCGATAGCCCGCTCCAGAGATTTCAGACTCTGACTGGACCCGTCTATTGCTACAAGTACTTTGTGGAACATATGCACCTCTGGAAAACAGCCATGTACTATTCCTTTTTTTGTTTTATAAGAGTATTGGAGAGAACAGATCGGTCGACCCTTCTCACCATGCTTGTCACCATGTCCTGGGAATGGATCAAACTCGTATTCTGAGTATTTATCAGTAAGAACTCTGCAGCACTCCCTTCTTTGAGATAAGGAGAACTGCCGGTGAGCAATGCTCCGTCGATCGCCGCATGCAATAATACGCGCGGATCGATCCGGTAGATCGTCGACGTGAACGCCATCTCAGAGAAGAGGTCGGGTTCAACGAACATCACGTTGTCAGTCCCGAGCAGCACGCTGCAGCCGGCGTTGATCATCCTCTTCAGCGGAGGGTGATCCCTGGAGTCGGTGACCCCCAGCATCCAGTTCGAACGCGGACAGACAGCGATCGATATCCCCTGATCTGCGGCCTTTCTCAACTGTCGGTCGGTAGCATGCGTCATGTGGACCAGCAGGTCGGGGTTATAACTGAGCGCTCTGTCGACATCGAATCGGTCCCGTTCGCCTGCATGAAAGGCGACCGGTCTCCGGGCTGCACGCGCTCTGGCGACCACCCCCTCGACATCCGGGCAGTCCCGGACACTTGAGATTCCTGCCCCGTCGGCAACCGCCTCCCCGCCGTCTCGTCCGAGGATCACCGGCCTGCATGGGAGTCCGGCAGCAGCCTCCTTCAGAGCATTCACCCCGTCGACGCCCCCCTCCCGGAAGTCGGCAAACCCGTGAATCCCGCCACCGATCATCCGCCTGATACTCAGGTGCATTCCGCTGACCAGCGACTGCCGGCTCGCCGCCCTGAGCAGCCGATGCTTGAGCCCGTCGGGCGGGGCCACCAGGGCCGTCAGATCGCCCTCTGCAGCGCAATCCATGGCGATAGTATCGCCGAGATGGGTGTGGGCATTGAAAAAGGACGGGCAGATCCAGGTCTCTGGTGCGGCACGGACCTCTTCGATGCGATGTATCCTTCCATTCAGGACCGAGATCTCCACACACCGTTCCTCGAAGTCCTCCCCGATCAGGGCACGTCCGCACCAGGTCTCTTCCACCATCTCGCTCCTCTGTGATTATTTATATATTGATAAGATGAAATATATCGGTATGGCGAAAAAGAGAGGCGGACGGTTGATCTCATCTGCCGGTCTTGTCAACTACTATGAGAGTGAAGACCGCAGGGCAATCCATATCGAGCCGATGATAGTCATAGGGGTTGCCGCTGCAGTCGGTGTCATCATCATTCTCCTGAACTATCTTCTGAAATAAGGGTCTTCCTTTTTTTACCGATACACTGTTGCTCTATTCCATCCGCTGCACGGCGGCCTGGTTGGTCAGCGCCCTTCGTGTCAGGTCCTCGTGCTGGTTGAAGTACAGGTTGTCGTGGCCGGACCAGGTCTCGCATCCCCTGACGACGACCACCGGCACGCCGTTGTTGCTCTCGCCCATCACGAAGTTGGCGAACCCTGCGATCTCGTCGATCACGGCCTCCTCGGTGATCTCGAGTTCATGGCCGAAGAGATCGGTATCCCCGCGGAAGTCCCGGATCGCGGTCATCCCGCTCCAGCCGATCGCATGGCCGGTCTGCCCGCGTCGAAAGGATCGCCCGCAGGTGTCGGTGATGATCACCCTGATCGTTCTGCCGGTCAGTGCCTGGATCCGCTCCTGCACCTCACGGGCAGCGCCCATCGGGTCACTCGGAAGCAGGATCACTTTTCCGTCCTCGATGTTGGAGTGGTCGACCCCGGCCCTGACGCCGATATGTCCGCATGCCAGGGCGGAGAGGATGAACGGCTCTTCAAGGATCAGGTCCTCGGTGGCATCCAGCACCGCCTGCACAAACCGGGGTTCCTCTCCATTCAGGGCTGCCAGTCGTCTGGCCTGTGCCCCGGGTTGTATGGTTGCGAGGTCCCGGGTGTATCCCCTCGCCTTCGAGAGGACGGTCGAGGCGATCACCAGGATGTCCCCGTCCTGCAGCGGGATCGTATCTGTGATCATCTTTTCGAGGTCGTCCCCGATTCGAATCAGGGGAAGACCTTCCACCGGAAGCACGGTGATCGGTTGCATGGGTAGAATATCAGCATGGATCCCGATAAATGGATGAGATCCCTGCCGGACGATGATGACCGACCGGGAGGGTGCCCCCGACCAGGTCCCGGTTCCGATCGTCCTCTCCTCTCTCCTGGAAGGCCAGCCCCCTCCCGGCGGACCGGCTGCAGCAGGCCTTCATCGGCGCGTCGATCGCGATCGTCCGGGTTCCTCCACCGGTCCAGTCCTTCATCCCGTGGTCCAACGGGTGATCGGGACGATCCCCTGTTCGTTTGTTCGGATCTTCTCCCGCCATCGTCCCCGCCGACTCCCCTTTCTTGAGATTCAGTGCAGGGACCGGTGATGGGAACGGACGGTCCGTTTCATGCCAAATATATAAGCAGTGGGAAAAGATCATCTCCTATTAAACTGGAGGGTCGGATGACTCAAGCGGACTTCAAAGATTACAGGACATATCTCATCCCACTGCTTGTTGCCGTCTTTACGGCATTTGCGCTCTGGATTCGAATTCTGCCCGCACTGCACCTGGGCAGCGCTGACATTCTGAACCTTGTCAGCAGCGACGATCCGATCTATAATCTGAGGCTCGTCGAACTGATGCTCAATAACTTCCCGAACTATCCCTGGTTCGACCCGATGACCTACTTCCCGACTGGGACGCATATCTTCTGGGGCCCCCTCTTCACGACGGTCATCGCCACCCTCTGCATGCTGACCGGCGCCCACACCAGACCTGCGATCATCTTCATCGCCCTGCTGGTCCCGCCGCTGATGGCCGCCGTCATGGTCCCGGTCACGTATAAGATCGGGGAGGTACTCGGGAACTGGAAGACCGGTCTGTTCGCCGCGGCGTTCATCTCGGTGGTCTCCGGCCAGTACTTCTACCGGTCCCTCTTCGGGTACAGCGACCACCATATCGCCGAGGTCCTCTTCAGCACGATCTTCTGCTTGGCCTACATCTACGTGGTCCGGTACACCCGGACCCATACGGTCGACCCGGCGGACCGGTCGACACTGAAGGTTCCGGCCCTTCTCTCTGTTGCGGCTGGGATAGCCTACTTCCTCGGCCTGATGGCGATGCCGACGATGATCCTGTTCGCGATGCTGGTCGGAATCTTCACGGTCGTCCAGTTCATGGTCGATGTCCACCGGAAGCACGAGACCTTCTCGCTGCTGCTGGTCAATGCGGTCACCTTCGGTGTGGCGATCGTCTGCTTCCTGATCTTTGGGGTAAAATCCTCGGGATTCGGGTTCGCCGCCTACACCCTCGGTCACCCCCTGGCGTACCTGATGCTGATTGTGATGACGGCCGTGCTGTACCTGCTCGCACAGAGGCTTCACCTGAAAGAGGTCTACTACTATCCCCTGGCCCTGGCCGGCATCGCAGTCGTCGGCGGGTTGATCCTGTTCCTCGCCCTGCCCCAGATCTATGGGGAACTGATCGGGAACCTGCTCGGCTTCTTCGGGCAGAACTACATGTCCACCACCATCCAGGAGGCTCGCGGCTGGAGTGTCGAGTCGGCCTGGTCGACGTTCCACTTCGGACTGCTGCTGATGCTCCTCGGGTTCGGCGTGCTCCTCTACCGGTGCTGGAGCGAGCACCGCCCGGAGCACCTCTTCGTCCTCATCTGGTCGGCAGTGATCCTCTTTGCGACAATACAGCATCTCAGGTACGAGTACTACCTCGCAGTCAATATCGCAGTCGTCGGCGGCCTCGCAGCCTCAACCTTCCTTGAACGGGGATGGAGGGATATGATCCTGCTGCTCGGGATCACCGGAAAAAAGACCGATAAGCCGGCTCCGGCCACAGATGCCGGGACAGGGTCGTCGAAAAAACAGAAGAAGGCGCCGGTGAAGGCGAAGCACGTCCCATCATCGGCGAGGATCAACGCGGGGAACCTTGCGATCTTTGTGGTGATCGTCGTCGCTTCCCTGCTGTTTGCCTACTTCTCGCTCTTTCTGGTGGACCTCAACAATGACGGAACCTCCGACTTTTTGCCGGCCTATACGACGGCGAACTCCTATACCGTATCAATGAACGGGGACTGGCGTGAAGCGCTCGAGTGGATGAACGCCAGGACGCCGGCGACCGGTATGGACATGAAGAAGATCTACTCCTCACAGAACTTCACCTATCCCGAGCAGGCGTATGGGGTGATGTCCTGGTGGGACTACGGTCACCTGATCACCTTCCTCGCCGAGAGGATGCCGAACGCAAATCCATTCCAGGAAGGGGTTGCCGGACCGACCGGGGCAGCCGCCTACTTCATGGCCACCAATGAGTCAGATGCTGACAAGATCCTCGATACCTTGAAGACACGCTTCGTGGTGACGGACATCGAGATGGATGTCACCAAGTTCCTGGCGATGTCGACCTGGTACAACAGCACTGCCATGGCGACCCCTTACCAGCTGACGATGCTCGCCCCGACCTCCTCAGGTTCAGGTTCGTACCAGACGACGACGATCAACAAGCAGCAGTATTACATGACGATGATCGCCCGGCTTCACACCCTCGACGGCTCGATGACCGATCCGACGACGGCGTACTATATCGAGTACAGGGACGCGGCCGCCGCCAAGACCAGTTACCCGGTGATCACCCGGGCCGAGAGTCAGAACGCGACCGAAGCCAGGAAGAATGCGGATGCCTACAACCTGCGTGCCGCTGCAGGCATGCATGCGATGGTCGGAAATCCGAACACCTTCGTGCCGGCAGAGCAGGTCACGGCCCTGCAGCATTACCGGCTCGTCCACGAATCGCCCTCCAATGGAGCCCAGAGCCTGATGGGTGCTCAGGAGGGGATCCCTGACATCAAGTACGTGAAGGTCTTTGAATATGTGAAAGGAGCGCATATCAAAGGAGACGGCGTGATCGAGGTGCCGGTCGTCACGAACACCGGCAGGACCTACACCTACCGGCAGCAGAGCGTGAACGGCGAGTTCATCGTCCCGTATGCGACATCAGGCAACCCCTACGAGGTCAAGACGACCGGGCCGTACCGTATCATCGGGACCGGGCAGTCGTTCGACGTGACCGAGTCTGCAATCCAGATCGGGGCCACGGTCGCCTGAGTGACAAAACCCTCACTTTTTTTGATCCCACACCCATGCAGATCAATCGATACCGATACCATGATGCATCGGGTGACCGAACCGTTCTCTGGTGATGTCATACCGTCTCCGGGATGTGCCGGAATGAAGGTACTATCCGGGTGAACTTTTTCGTTTCTTGCCAAATTTATAAACACTCATAGAAGAGAATTTTTTATGAAATGGAGGGTCAGATGACTCAAGCGGATCTCAAAGACTACAGAACATATCTCATCCCACTGCTCGTTGCTGTCTTTACAGCGTTCGCGCTCTGGATACGGATCCTGCCCGCTCTGCATATGGGCAGCACCGACATCCTGAACTTTGTCGGCAGCGACGATCCGATCTATAATGTCAGGCTCGCCGAACTGATGCTCAATAACTTCCCGAACTATCCCTGGTTCGACCCGATGACCTACTTCCCGACTGGGACGCATATCTTCTGGGGCCCCCTCTTCACGACGGTCATCGCCACCCTCTGCATGCTGACCGGCGCCCACACCAGACCTGCGATCATCTTCATCGCCCTGCTGGTCCCGCCGCTGATGGCCGCCGTCATGGTCCCGGTCACGTATAAGATCGGGGAGGTACTCGGGAACTGGAAGACCGGTCTGTTCGCCGCGGCGTTCATCTCGGTGGTCTCCGGCCAGTACTTCTACCGGTCCCTCTTCGGGTACAGCGACCACCATATCGCCGAGGTCCTCTTCAGCACGATCTTCTGCCTGGCCTACATCTACGTGGTCCGGTACACCCGGACCCATACGGTCGACCCGGCGGACCGGTCGACACTGAAGGTTCCGGCCCTTCTCTCTGTTGCGGCTGGGATAGCCTACTTCCTCGGCCTGATGGCGATGCCGACGATGATCCTGTTCGCGATGCTGGTCGGAATCTTCACGGTCGTCCAGTTCATGGTCGATGTCCACCGGAAGCACGAGACCTTCTCGCTGCTGCTGGTCAATGCGGTCACCTTCGGTGTGGCGATCGTCTGCTTCCTGATCTTTGGGGTAAAATCCTCGGGATTCGGGTTCGCCGCCTACACCCTCGGTCACCCCCTGGCGTACCTGATGCTGATTGTGATGACGGCCGTGCTGTACCTGCTCGCACAGAGGCTTCACCTGAAAGAGGTCTACTACTATCCCCTGGCCCTGGCCGGCATCGCAGTCGTCGGCGGGTTGATCCTGTTCCTCGCCCTGCCCCAGATCTATGGGGAACTGATCGGGAACCTGCTCGGCTTCTTCGGGCAGAACTACATGTCCACCACCATCCAGGAGGCTCGCGGCTGGAGTGTCGAGTCGGCCTGGTCGACGTTCCACTTCGGACTGCTGCTGATGCTCCTCGGGTTCGGCGTGCTCCTCTACCGGTGCTGGAATGAAAACCGCCCGGAGCACCTCTTCGTCCTCATCTGGTCGGCAGTGATCCTCTTTGCAACGATTCAGCACATCCGGTACGAGTACTACCTCGCTGCCAACATTGCGATCGTCGGTGGGCTTGCAGCCTCCACCTTCCTTGAACGTGGGTGGAAGGACCTGGGCCTGCTGCTCGGAATCAACGGTAAAAAGATCGATAAGCCGGCTCCGGTCGCCGATGCTGCCCCTGAATCGTCAAAAAAACAGAAGAAGGCGCCGGTGAAGGCGAAGCATGTTCCTGCATCGGCGAGGATCGACGCGGGGAACCTTGCAGTCTTTGTGGTGATCGTCGTCGCTTCCCTGCTGTTTGCCTACCTCTCGCTCTTCCTCGTGGACTTCAACAGTGACGGTACCCCCGACTTTGTCCCGGCCTACTCGACAGCGAACTCCAACGTCTTTTCGATGAACGGGGACTGGCGTGAAGCGCTCGAGTGGATGAACGCAAGGACGCCGGCGACCGGTATGGATATGAAGAAGATCTACTCCTCGCAGAACTTCACCTATCCCGAGCAGGCGTATGGGGTGATGTCCTGGTGGGACTACGGTCACCTGATCACCCTGATTGCGGAGAGGATGCCGAACGCAAATCCATTCCAGGAAGGGGTCGCCGGACCGACCGGGGCAGCCGCCTACTTCATGGCCACCAATGAGTCAGATGCTGACAAGATCCTCGATACCTTGAAGACACGCTTCGTGGTGACGGATATCGAGATGGATGTCAGCAAATTCTGGGCGATGTCGACCTGGTACAACAGCACCGCCGGGGTAACGCCCTATCAGCCGACGCTGCTCTCATCGACCTCCACGACCTCGACCTCGTACCAGGCCGTGTCGATCAACAACCAGCAGTATTACATGACGATGATCGCCCGGCTCCACACCTTCGACGGCTCGATGACCGATCCGACGACGGCGTACTATATCGAGTACAAGGACGCGGCCGCCGCCAAGACCAGTTACCCGGTGATCACCCGGGCCGAGAGTCAGAACGCGACCGAAGCCAGAAAGAATGCGGATGCCTACAACCTGCGTGCCGCTGCAGGCATGCATGCGATGGTCGGAAACCCGAACAACTTCCTGCCTGCAGAGCAGGTCACGGCCCTGCAGCATTACCGGCTCGTCCACGAGTCGCCCTCCAATGGAGCCCAGAGCCTGATGGGTGCTCAGGAGGGGATCCCTGACATCAAGTATGTGAAGGTCTTTGAATATGTGAAAGGAGCGCATATCAAGGGAGACGGCGTGATCGAGGTGCCGGTCGTCACGAACACCGGCAGGACCTACACCTACCGGCAGCAGAGCGTGAACGGCGAGTTCATCGTCCCGTATGCGACATCAGGCAACCCCTACGAGGTCAAGACGACCGGGTCGTATCGCATCGTCGGGACCGGACAGTCGTTCGATGTGACCGAGTCTGCAATCCAGACCGGGGCCACGGTCGCCTGAGTGTCGACCACTCCTTCTCTTTTTTTAGAATCGCCCACTCTTCAGATCGTCATCGATATGAAACCCGCTATCGATGTATGGCGGTCTCCTGCAGCCTGGCGCTTGTTGTTCCTGGAACTATGCCGGGGCAGCCCATGCATGAGGGGAAGAAGGGGAGGCTCGATCCCTGGTCGGCCCCGGAACCGTGGATACGATCGCTCTCCTAAAAGGTGATGGAGCCCTCGTCCAGTGCTGTCATACCGGCATGTCATGACACCTGCCGGTCCAGGTCGACGTCAGAAAGAAGGGTGTATACGGGATCTCTCAACAGATCCAGCTGATTGTACTCACCTGAAAAATGTATAAAAAAGGTATGGTACTACCCGACCACCGTCGAGTAGCCGGCATCCTTCCACTTTCCAATGCCGCCCTTCATATTATAGATCTGGGTATAGCCGAGGTCCTGCATGATCTTTGCTGCCGTGGTACTCCTGGTTCCACTCTGGCAGTAGACCAGGTAGATCTTCGACTTATCCATCGTTTTGCCCATCTGATCGCGGAAGATCCCGGCATTGACATCACGGTTGATCGCCCCGTTGAGATGTTCGGTCTGGAACTCGGACTGTGTCCTGACATCGAGGATCACCAACTGGTCGCTGTTGATGTTCTGCTGTATCAGGGCACTGGCCTCCTGGGGTGAAATGTCGCGAATCGCTGAACTCTGGGAGAGATTTCCGTTCTGTGAGGTGGCGCCCTGCAGTGCAGTGCACCCACTCAGGGCCGCCACCACACCGACAAGGACAAGCACCAGGATCATTCTGTATGCCGGCCTGGTCTTCATATCAGTAGTAATCTATCACCTGTTCACATAAGTCATTTATCTGTCCGGGTCTGGAAGCGGCCGCATCGCTCTGATAAACCAGAGGGAGATCCCTTAAATACTGACGTCGCACTCAATAGATCTAGGTGAATTACCGTGGATATCATCTCAATTATTATCATTGCAGTCATTCTCCTGATCATCGTCGGGCTTGTCCTGTACGTGATCGGGATCTATAACAAGTTCTTCAATCTGAAGAACTCGGCCGAAGCGACACTTGGACAGATCAGGGTCGCGATGAAGAAACGGCTCGACATGATCGAGCAGCTGCTCGGTTCTGTGAAGAGCTATGCGGCGTTTGAGAAGGACACCCTCGAGAAGGTGACGGGTCTCCGGGCCAGCGTCATGAAGGCCACACCCGGCGAACTGAACGCGATCGAGCAGCAGTCCCGTTCCCTGCTCGGCAGCCTGTACGCGGTCGCAGAGAACTATCCGGACCTGAAGACGTCGACAACGGTGCAGGAACTGATGGGAGCGATCAAAGGGGTCGAGGATGAGATCGCCAGGCAGCGGTACACCTACAACAACATCGCCCAGCAACTGAATACGATGACCGATACGATCCCCTCCAACATTGTCGCACGGATGATCGGGATGCAGAAACTCGAGTACCTGCAGTTCGAAGAGGCCATCGAGAAGGCACCGAAGATCGAGTTCTAGACGGGGCTTTTAGTGAGTGAAACACGGCAGCTCGCGGTCCTCCTGGTGGTCACCCTTCTAATCGGGTGTGCCGCCATCGGGATCGCGACATATCTCCCTCAGATGACCGAGGGAGACCTGGTCGTCGACCAGTACAATGCATTCTATTCTCCCAATGGGACACTTGTCGAGGAGTATACCTATCAGGTCAAAACCTCGGACGAGTACCGGATGCTCTATCGGAACTTTGACGATCAGTTGACCACCGTTCGCACTGATACGTCGCATATCCAGTTTCTGGAGATGAAGGGGCCGGCAGGGCTGACCGGGTATGTCAGGGACGCCTCCGGCACGGTGACCCTGTATGACCCGGACACTGGAGCGGTGATCCCGTCGGCACCCGGAAGCGGACCGATCGCCTCGCTTGCAGAGAAGAACGAGGTCGGGATCTTCAATCCCCAGTATTTTCCGGCCGGGACCTATACGGTCAGGTACGTCTACTCGGTGATGTCGCCGGTGGAGTACGACGCATCGGCGGTGCATATCAATCTGAAGCTCGCACGCCTGCACATCCCGTACCGGAACGTGGCGATCACGCTTCCGTCAGACCAGGTCCAGCACCTGTATGCCTATCCGCCCGGACTCAAAGAGTCGCGGTCAGGGTCGACGATCACCCTCGCCGGATCGGCGGGCAAGGACGAGACGATCGCCGTCGAACTCCTGCTGAACCGCGACGCCCTCTCCACGGTGGCCGGGTTCCCCTCGGAGGTCGCGGACGTGTCTGGGAAGGCTGCGAGTGGCAGTTTCTGGTACAGTGTTCCGTATACGCTCTCGCTCGTGCTGAAGGTGGCTGGCGGGGCGATGGTGCTCCTGATGCCGCTGCTGTTGCTGCTGATCTACCGCAGGTTCGGGCAGGAGAAGGTCTTCACCGTCCCTGAGTACCTGAGCACGACGCCGAACAATTCGATCAAGCCCTGGGCGGTGAACCTCCTCTTCAACAAGAATGCAGGTTCGTTCGACCAGAACGGGTTCTATGCGACCCTGCTCGACCTCCACCGGAGAAAGATGGTGCATATCACCGAGCACCCGGATGCGAAGGCCGGCGGTGACGGTGGGGTGAAGATCGAAGTGCTGCAGAGCACCTCCGACGACAACTACGAGCAGCGGGTGCTAAACTATCTGAACTTTGTCGGGGTCGACGGCGTGGTCGATACCGGCCGCATCGCCACGATGGCTGAGCAGGCGAAGAAGGACACGACCATGGCCGGAACGGTGGTGAAGTTCCAGACCGAGCTGACCAGTATCACCACCTATGCCGATGCCCGGACGCTGAACCGGTACGTCGCTGATGGAAAGATGCACCTCCTCCCGCTGGCCCTGGTGGCCGCGGTGCTGGCCGCGGTGATCGTTGCCGTGATGTACCTGCTCCCGCAGGGGCGGTCGCTGATGGTGCTGCCGCTCGTCCTTTGGCTGGTCGTGCTGGCGCAGGCCGGCATTGCGCTGGTCATGCCGGTGACCCTCTTCGGGACCTGGAAGGGGGATGCCTACAAGGAGAAACTGGAATGGGATGCATTCAGGCACTTCCTCTCCGACCTCGCGCTGATCAAGCAGTACTCGCCGGCGGACCTCTCGATGTGGGGGGAGTGGCTGGTCTATGGGACGGCGCTCGGTGTCGGCGACCGTGTTGCGGCGGCGATGCAGGAACTGAAGATCTCGATCCCTGACGACGATATCGCCCCGTTCCATCTGAATATGGCCTTTGCACCGATCATCTTCTTTGCACCCCCGAGCCAGGGTTCAGGCGGAGGACTCGGCGGTTTTGGCGGCGGTGGATTCGGCGGTGGCGGCGGTTTTGGCGGCGGCGGTGCAGGAGGCCGCTGATACCAAAATTCCATCCCCTAATTTTTACAAAGACGTTAAAAAAATAAAAAAGTTCTTCTTTTCTTCTGGTCACTTGAAGTAGGGTTCCCGCAGCATCACCGCTTCAGCGAACCGCTTCCGAAGCTCTTCGCCATGCAGTCCTCTGATGTCGACCAGGTTGTCGTTTCTGAGCAGACAGGGTTTCAGCTTCCCGTCCGAGGTCAGGCGGAGGCGGTTGCAGAACGAACAGAACTCGGTATTATGGAGCGGCCGCACCACCTCGACCTCTGCACCGTCGATCAGGTACTTCTTCCGGTGGTGCATCCGCCGGGTGACCACTTCGTCGGCCTTCCCTGCGATCAGTTCCTCGAGCCCTTTCACGTCCCCATGGTACTGGCAGTTCCGGAACTCCATCAGTTCGATCAGCTGCAGGATCAGGTTCTTGTCTCCCCTGACGAAGTCGATGAACGAGTCGATCTCATCCTCGTTGATATTTTCGAGCACGACCATGTTCAACTTCACCGGGGTCAGCCCGGCGTCGACAGCGGCCTCGATGCCTGCGAAGACGTCCGAGAGACAGTCCTTTCCGGTGATCTGCTTGTAGCGCTCCGGGATCATCGAATCAAGGCTGATGTTCGCCCGGGAGAGGCCGGCATCGTGGAGGTCGTAGGCTTTGTCGGCCAGCAGCGTCGCATTGGTGGTGATCGAGGTCTCGACCCCTGGAGGTACTGCCTGGATGATCGAGGCCAGGTCCTCCCGAAGGAGTGGCTCCCCTCCGGTGAACTTCACGTTTCTGACCCCAAATTCGGTTGCAACCCTGATGATCTCCTCGATCTCCTCTGCAGAGAGCTGGACCGAGGGGTTCACCTCCCCCTCTGCATGACAGTAGATGCAGTTCAGATTGCAGGCCTGGGTCAGGCTGACCCGAAGGTTCGTGACCGGTCTATTGAATGTGTCCCTCAACATCTCCTGAACTCCCGATAAAGTTCTTTGCAACGATATAGATCTCTGTCGACCCGCGCCTGGTCGATTTGGTATGGAAGGTTTTTACTACGTAGAAGTGTTTTTTGACCTCTTCAAGGAGTTCATGGAACATCTCTCCCTGGAAGGACTTCATCGCCATGTTGCCGCCCTGCTTCATGGTCCTGACGGCGAACATCAGCGCGTCCTCTCCAAGACCGATCGCCCGGGCCTGGTCGTAGCACTTATGCCCGCTCAGCTTCGGAGAGGCATCACAGAGGACCACGTTCACGACCCCGACCAGGTCCTTCACCTGCTGCTGAACCTCAGGTGAGGTCAGATCCCCGACGACCGTGATGACTCCATCTATCGGCGGAATCGGGTTGAGGTCCACCCCCAGCACCTTCCCCTCGGTCATCGTCCGCTCGACCTGCAGCCAGGACCCCGGTGCAGCCCCGAGGTCGACGATATTGTCATCCTCTCTGATGATCGAGAACCGTTCCTGGATCTCCTGGAGTTTGTATGCTGCCCTGGACCGGAACCCCTCGTTCATCGCTCTTCGATAGACTTTGTCTTTTCCCCACTGTGAACCCATATGGACTGACCTCAAACCCTGCATATTCTACAGAGTGGATACAGAACGGAGGTATTGTCAAAGGCCAGAAATTATTGTAGTGGCCTTCTTCAATAGAGGCGAGCGCAACACGAGATCGAAGATGCACCGCATCTTCGTTTATCATGTATCCGACGGGACAAATTTCAATCTGAACGATGTCTTCGTTTTTGATACACATCTCACTCAGACCCGGCCATAAAATGCTCGCGCATTGCCTGATCGGTCTGAAATGTTGCGTTAACCACAATATTTTCTCCGATATTATTAAAACTATGATTATATAGTTTATAATAGAGTTTGTTAAGGAGTTCATGATGTTGGATGCTACTATAGATGCAGACGTCTTCAGAGAGTCGGTGGATGCGATCGCAGCGCTGGTGACCGAATGCCGCCTGCATGCCACAGAGCAGGGACTGCGGACCAGGACTGTCGACACGGCGAATGTTGCGATGATCTCGCTCGAGCTGGAGAAGGATGTCTTCGAGTCATATCAGGCCACCTCCAGCGAGATGGGCATCGATATTGTGAAGATCAAGAATGTCCTCTCGATGATGGGCAAGGGCGACCAGGTTCACCTTGCGCTTGCAGAGGAGAGCAGGAAACTGGAGGTCAGTTTCCAGAGTTACCAGTACTCGATCACCCTGCTCGATACCAATACCATACGTAAGGACCCGAACGCTCCGACGATCGAACTGCCCGGCAAGGTGGTGATCTCAGGAGCGGCGCTCAGTGCTGCGATCAAGGCTGCCTCCGTGGTATCGGACAAGATTGCACTCGGGATCGACCCTGAAAAGGGGATCTTCTACATGGAGGCCGAGGGGGACACCGATCATATCCGGCTCGAACTCGGGGACGACAAGCTGATCTCCCTGGTGCCGGTGCAGGCCCGCTCACTCTTCTCGCTCGACTATCTGAAAGACATGGGCAAGACGATGAGCAAGGCCGAGAAGGTCGAGATCAGCCTCGGCATCGACCACCCCGTGGAGTTCACCTTCGATATTGCGGACGGCAAAGGGCACGTGATGTACCTGCTCGCCCCCCGTATCGAGGCAGACTGATATGCAGGTCCGGCTCGATATCAAGGACCTTGCACGATACCCCTTTTTAAAAGAATCACAGCAGTATGTCGGGACGCAGTCGGAGTCCCTCGACCAGTTCCTCGCCGGCAACCTGGGAAGGCTGGCGCTGGGAAAAGCCGCTGACCGGGTGAACCGGGCCATTACCTTTCGCAAAGCCCGGAGTGGGGAGGAGAAACGTCCCGAGGCCCCTGCAGACGATGTCAATGTGAAACTTGAGATCTTCAGTTATGGGCTCGCACGGGTGCTGGTCTCCTGTATGAAGGACCGGACGCTGATCGACCGGCTGGCGAGGTACGAGGCACGGCGCGCCGCCCAGTTCCTGGCCGACGAAGATCTCGATAAGAAGGCCTACGTCGCAGAGAGCCTCGGCATGGACCTCAATGACGCCCAGATGCCGCTGGTGGCCTATGTGGACCTGGTCGCCCCACTCCGGGACGAACGGTGGCGGCTGGTGAACCGCTCGGTGCTCCACGGGTCGGTGCTCCTCCGGAAGGGGAAGACCGGGGAACAGCGTGAGATCGATGAACTGCTGGCCGAACGGATCCGCGTGGTGCTGCTCAGACAGCTCCCGCTCCAGGTTCCGCCCTCGGTCTGTGAACAGGTCCGTCCGGTCACCGAGCAGTTGAACGCCACCTACCAGCAGCAGATGCTGCGGGACCTCGGGCCGATCGACGAGGGACGGTACCCGCCCTGCATCAGCACTCTGATCGCCGCCGTGACCGAAGGAAAGAACCTGACCCATCCGGGGAGGTTTGCGATGACCGCATTTCTACACACGATCGGGATGTCCTCGACCCAGATCGTCGAGCTGTACTGCCGGGCCCCTGACTTCGACCTGCAGACCACAATGTACCAGGTCGGGCATATCGCCGGCGGGGGGGGTACCGAGTACTCGCCGCCGTCGTGTGCGACGATGCAGACGAACGGGATCTGTGTCGGAAAGAATGCGCTCTGCTCGAAGGTGAGCAGCCCGCTCGGATATTACCGGCGAAAGAAAGAGTGAGTTGAGTTGGAGATATCAGGCGATCTTATCGTTGATCACATACCCTGCCCCACTCATCACGATCAGAAATCCGATGATCGCGACCAGATATGCAATGGCATGGGGCATGACCAGCGGTAACCCGACGATCAGAACGACAAAGATCCCAAAGGCAGCGAGCCCGGTGATCAGGTCCAGCAGCGGTGCGTCCATCTGGTTACTATCATCGTTGCAGGGATAAAAATTCTTTCGCGACAAATATCCTTTTAGGATCACGATCAATATCAGCATCATGGAGATCGTTGATACACTGCGGACGTTCCTTGAGAACGGGGAAGACTGGGAACGCAAACAGACCTCTGTTGCAGGGCTGTCGATCATCAAACTGCCAAAGACCCGGACGCGCCCCGCCTCGCTCGCCCTTGAACTGAATCCGGTCAACGAGCAGGGTCTGCCGATGAAGAGGAAGGGCGTGATGGTGATGAGCACCGCCGAACTGGAAGCGCTCCGCTCGCTGATCACCAATGAGAAGATCGATTCCCTCTTTGAATCGATCCTGGAAGTCATGCCTGAAAAGAGACCTGCGCGAACCGTGAGTGATAGTATCCTTGAGATCTGAGGATACCGTCTTTCAGCCGCACTATGCGGTGAGGTCGCTGCAGCTCGGGTACCTGTCACCCTCCAGGGTTCCGGAGGCCGGGGCGCTCCTGGTGATCGTGCATGAGGGTCAGGTGCTGGTGGACGATCGGCACTCGATCTTCTTCCCGTTTGCGTCCCGGCAGATCCCTGCCACCGACCCTGTGGTCGGAATCGGCTGGGTGGACGATCGGCCCTGTTATGTGGTTGCAGATCCCGGGACCCCCGCCCAGCCGGGCACCCGTTTTGTCGGGCTCCGTGAACTCTTCAATCACGTGGACGAGGAGTCGCTCGGGATCGCAGGCAGGGCGGTCCAGGTCACGGAGTTTCTGGCGACCCGCCGTTTCTGCGGCAGGTGCGGGGCGGCCACTGCCCTCGCCGACCACGAACTGTCGATGGTCTGTCCGGTCTGCGGGCAGATCGAGTACCCGCGCCTCTCTCCGGCGATAATTGTGCTGATCAGGGACAACGATCGGTGCCTGCTCGCACGGTCCCCCCGGTTTCCCGAAGGGATGTACAGTGTGATCGCCGGCTTTGTCGAACCAGGGGAGACGATCGAGCACGCCGTCCACCGGGAGGTGCAGGAGGAGGTCGGGGTCAGGATCAGGTCCGTGCAGTACTGGGGGTCGCAGCCCTGGCCGTTCCCCAACTCGTTGATGATCGGGTTCACGGCCGAGTATGCCGGCGGCCAGATCGCCATCGATAATCGGGAGATCGAGGCTGCGGCCTGGTTCGGCCGGGATCGTCTGCCGCGACTGCCCGGGCCGACGAGCATCGCCTATGCGCTGATCAATGATTTTTTAAAAGAAGGCCGGTAGCCGGCACTGATGATCCGGGGTCCGGTCCCAGGGTGACGATCAGGGCCGAAACGGCCCTGATGTCCGGCGGTGTTCGGCCGTCAGAACAGCCGCCTGCCTGGCCGGATCGAAGGCAGGGTCGTCGAAGAGGTCTGCCGGGCCGATCAGCCTGCCCCTGTTCAGTGCGAATCCGAACGCCGTGATCCGTGATGGGCCGGCCGGTGCCGTGGTGTGGGCGTCACAGATGCTGACCGGCATCAGTGCCATCCCTGCCATCAGGTGGGGGGAGAGGAAGGGAGCGAGCACCTCCCCGACCGACGGGAAACAGCCCTCTGTTCTGATGAGGATCGTCCCCCCCGTCCGATCCATGCCGGCCACCGCTGCGACCGTGCCGTCCCGCCGGAGCACCCGGATCGCCTTCACCTCCTCGTCTGCGAGGTACCCGAGGAGCGGGTAGGCCTCCTCCGGGGTTGCAGAGCGGTGCTGTACCCCTGACTGCATGGTCAGTTCAAAGACGAACCCTTCTCGAAGGGACGGATCGCTGACCAGCCGTGCCGTCAGGAGCGGGTCCGCGAAGACCCGGTACAGGATCTGGGCCACTGTTCTCCCTGCGTCTGTCATCAGCACCAGCACCGGTTCATGCTCCCGCTCGGTGAGCGTGAGTTCGATGGTCAGGGTACTGCCCTCTGTGGGGCAGAGGTGCAGCTCGGTCGCCTCGTTCTGGCCGGCTGCGAAGGTCCGGTCGATCAGATCCCCCGGCACCTGTACTCCGGTCAGGATCAGCCCGAGCAGGTCCCCGCAGTGGACGATCCCTGCATCGGTGATCGCCCCTGCCTTCACCTGCTCCTTCACCATCCGTGCAGTCCGCTCGAGCACCTTCGGATGAACCCGGGCATGCCCCGGGTACCCGCCGATCGCCTGTGCGGCCATGGTGATTGTAGTGATCTGCTCTCCTCC
This sequence comes from Methanosphaerula subterraneus, assembly GCF_052055875.1. Classification (GTDB taxonomy): domain Archaea; phylum Halobacteriota; class Methanomicrobia; order Methanomicrobiales; family Methanospirillaceae; genus Methanosphaerula; species Methanosphaerula subterraneus. The sequence continues at coordinate 1,199,754 of NZ_CP170508.1, read as the reverse complement.
CGGAGGTTTCAGGTGCAGAGCGTACCCTTCACCTTCTCGATCAGCCCCTTCGAACCGACATAGAGGGGTGTCTTCTGGTGGGGTTTCTCCGGGTTGATCGTCAGGACGTTCTCCCTGCCGTTACAGATCGCGCCTCCGGCCTGGGTTGCGATGAACCCGATCGGGTTCGCCTCGAACATCAGCCGGAGCTTGCCCTTCTCCTTGCCGACCACGGCCGGGTAACAGTAGATCCCGCCGTACTTCAGGATCTGATGGAAGTCTGCGACGAACGAGCCCGAGTACCTGAGTTTGTACCCGTCCTGCTCGCAGCCGTCGATGAACTTTGCGTGCTTCTCGGTCCAGACCGTCCGAAGCCCGCCTGATCCGTACAGGTTCCCTTCCGGCATCTTCACGTCCGCTTCGAGGAGCACGTACCGGTCGTGGCTGTCGAGAGCAAAGATCTGAACACCCTCGCCGACGGTCAGGGTCAGCACGGTCATCGGACCGTAGAGCATATACAGTGCGGCCCGCATCTTCTCGCCCGGCTGCATCACGGTGCCGTGATCATAGATCCCGACGATCGTGCCGACCGCCAGGTTCACCTGGATCAGTGACGAACCGTCGAGCGGGTCCATCACGACGGCGTACTCCCCCTGTGACTCCGGGATCTTCAGGATCTCGTCCTGCTCCTCTGAGGCGACCTCTCTGACCAGGCCCGACCTCTGCAGCACCCTGGTGATGTGCCGGTCGGCCCAGGTATCCATGGCGGCCTGCTCCTCCCCGGACTGGTTGGTGGTGCCGGCATAGGTCTGGTTGGTCAGGAACGCTTCTCTGATCGGGATGGCCTGGGCGGCGATCAGCAGGACCAGTTCTTTCAGTCCCTGCTCGGCACCGGTGCCATCGAGATACTCTTCAAGGGTAATCATCTCTTCTCCCACCGTTCTGCTCTCTCTCTCTCTCACGCAGCAGGGCTGGTCCCTTTACAGATCTTGACCGCTTCCTCGACAGGGACGTCCTCGACCGTCACCGCGTAGATGGCGTTGCACATCCTGACCGCCTCCTCGAGCGACTTCTGGTGGATGTTCCTGCCGGTGGCGTTCCCGGCCGTCCCTCCGATGTGGATCTGGTCGTACAGCTGCTGGAGGAAGGTCTCTATTGAAACACTCGAACCGCCGGCACAGACCACTTTTGTCCTCCCTGCGGCCCTGGTCGCCTCCTGCATCAGCTCCGCCGAGACGGCACCCTCCTTCTTTGGTGCATTCACCTTGACGAAGTCGCTGCCGAGGGCGGATGCGACCCCAACGGCTCCTGCGATCAGGTGCGGATCCTTCTCGTCCTTCACCGCCTTTCCACGGGGGTAGATCCAGAGGACGGTGACGAGGCCGTGCTGGTGGGCCTCGTAGACGATCTGGGCCGCCTGGCGGAGCATCTCCGGTTCCTTCTCGCTGCCCAGGTAGAGGGTATATCCGACAGAGGTGATATTGAGCCCGCTCCGGTCACGGAAGTCCACGATCTGCTGGACCGAATAGAGGGCCGTGCTCATCGGGTCCTTCTGTTCTGGTTTGACCAGGTGGGACTTGGAGTTGATCTTGACGAGGTACGGGACATCCGGATAATCTTCTCCATAGCGTGCAATCAGCCCGAGCTGCGTTGCAAAGACCCCGATCTTTCCCAGCGATGCGATCCGGAAGAGGTGTTCGGGGTCGGCGTCATCGGGATGGATCTTCTCGCCGTAAAAGTCATCGTTCAGATGTTCGACCTTCTGGTCTCCTGCAAAGAGCATCAACCGTCCGGACTTATGGGTGATCGTCTTATAGTTCCTGACATAGGTGGGACGAACCCGCTTGGGCACATCAAGTGGCACGAAGACAGTCTCTGACATACAGACCCAGTTTTTCTCTCTAACCTAATTAACCCTTCTCGGTTTATCGTGAGAGTTATCAGAGAATCCGGGTGGAGGGTCATTCTGAAAAGAAGGAACGTACAAAAAAAGGTCGGAGTCAGTCGGTCAGTGCTTCACGTGGATGTTCATCGTCAGGCATCATCTCGAACATGATCTCCAGGATCCCGTGCTTGAACGATGTCTGTATCGGGATCAGGTGGAGTCGTGGGAGGCTGGCCTCTGACCGGTAGTGGCGGTGCTCCTGGTCTGCTATGATCTGAAGAGTCTGCCCTGAGAGGGCCATCCTGATATTCTCGGCACTCACACCCGGCAACTCGGCAACCACGACCACCTTGTCATCGATGGTCATGACCTCTGGCTCTGTTTCGATGATATCCCCTGCAGGAGGGGATTCGAGGGCTGAATCGGCAGGGGCATAGATAACCCGGAAGCCGAATGCGACCGGCACCCGTCCCCTCCGGTTTTTGAGGGTATGGGTGACCAGCTGCCTGATCAACTGCTCGACATCATCGTCTCTGTCCAATGGCGACGTGCTCATTCTGGTGTCCTGTTCTCACCCGGTCCCGTCAAGGTGCTCCTTCACCTGTGCTGTTCTCTCCTTGATCAGACCGATGTTCTTCGTCTGTCTGTATAACTCTGCTCTGAGGTCCTCTACCTCCCTCTTCTGGCTCTCGGTTACGGTTGTGCCGATCCCTTTGAGTTCTGCACGCTTGATGACCGCAGCCGCATCCTCAAGGATCGTCCTCTGGTCCTGGTTGAAGAGGATCTCCCAGGACTGCCGTTCTGACTGCTCGATCGCATCGCGGTCCAGGGATCCGTTGACCTTAAGGAGTGCGTCCTCAAAATGCTTTCCGGTGATCCTGACGTTGACGATCGCCTCGGTCCGCTCCAGCTCGGTCTTGCCGGTCATCACGCCGATGAACTCACGCATCGCCGAGAGCTTCGCCTCCCTGACCAGTGCCTCGATGTCCGCCCCGACGAATCCCTCGGTCCTGTCGACCAGGTCATCGATCTTCACGTCCCCGGAGAGGATCGCCTCGGCATGGCGCAGGTAGACCTCGAAGATCTTCTTCCTGCTCTCTCTGTCCGGCGGTGGGACATAGAGGTGCCGGTCGAGCCGTCCCGGCCGCATCAGCGCCTTGTCGATCATGTCGGGCCTGTTGGTGGCGGCCAGCACGACCACGTTCTTCAGTTCCTCGAGCCCGTCCAGCTCGGTCAGGATCTGGCTGACCACGCTCTCGGTCACATGCGAGGAGCCCATGTACGATCCCCTGACCGGCACCAGGGCATCGATCTCGTCGAAGAAGATGATCGACGGGGCGGCCTGCCGGGCCTTTCTGAAGATGTCCCGCACCCCCTTCTCTGACTCGCCGACCCACTTCGAGAGGAGTTCGGGCCCCTTCACCGAGATGAAGTTGCACTGGCTCTCGTTGGCGACCGCCTTGGCGAGCATCGTCTTGCCGGTGCCGGGCGGACCGAACATCAGGATCCCCTTCGGGGCCCGGGTCTCGAGCTTCTCAAAGACGTCCGCATACTTGAGCGGCCACTCCACCGTCTCGGTCAGATCCTTCTTCACCTGTTCGAGCCCGCCGACGTCCTCCCACTTCACATCAGGCACCTCGACCAGCACCTCCCGCATCGCACTCGGGTCGACGTGCTTTCTCGCCTCGGTGAAGTCGGCATTGGTCACCTTCAGCTGGTCGAGGACCTCGTCCGGGATCCCCTCGTCCTCCTTGATCTTGGGGATCACCTTCCGGAGGGCGTGCATCGCGGCCTCCTTGACCAGTAATGCGATGTCGGCACCGACGAATCCATGTGTCGTCTCTGAGAGGTCTTTCAAGTTCACGTCCTCGGCGAGGGGGACACCCCTGGTGTGGACCTTGAAGATGTCCTCTCTGCCGCCCCGGTCCGGAATCCCGATCTCGATCTCACGGTCGAACCGGCCACCCCGCCGGAGTGCCGGGTCGAGTGCATCGGGGAGATTGGTGGCCGCGATCACGATCACCTCGCCACGCCCCTTCAGCCCGTCCATCAGGGCGAGCAGCTGGGCCACCACCCGGCGTTCGACCTCACCCTTGGTGTCCTCCCGCTTGGGGGCGATCGAATCGATCTCATCGATGAAGATGATCGTCGGGGCGTTCTGCTGGGCTTCTTCAAAGACCTGGCGGAGGTTCCCCTCGCTCTCACCGTAATACTTGGAGATGATCTCCGGGCCAGAGAGGGTGATGAAGTGAGCGTCCACCTCGTTGGCTACAGCCTTGGCTATCAGCGTCTTGCCGGTGCCGGGCGGACCGTACAGCAGCACCCCCTTGGGCGGCTGGATCCCGAGTTTCTCGAAGATCTCGGGGTGGCGGAGCGGCAGTTCGATCATCTCCCGGACCTGCTGCAGCTCGCGGCCGAGCCCGCCGATATCCTCGTAGTGGATGTCCGCCTTTGCCACCTCCTCCTTCCCCTTCTCGGGTTTATACGGGGTCTCCTTCAGTTCGATGGTGGTCTCATCGGTGACGACCGCGATCCCCTTCGGCGCGACCTTTGCGATCACAAAGGTGAGGGGATTGCCGATCACATCGACCCGCAGACTCTGCCCTTCCATCACCGACCGGCCATGCAACAACCTCCTCAGGTACTGTTCGCCGCCGACGAGCCTGATCGGCTGGGTCGGCTGGATCACCACCCTGGTCGCGACCGAGGCCTGCACCTTTCTGATCCTGACCGTCTCGTCGACACCGGTTCCAGCATTGGACCTGATGTTGCCGTCGATCCGGAGGATCCCCCTGCCGGTGTCCTCGGGAAATCCGGGCCAGACGATCGCGTTCGCCTTCTTTTTGCCCTGGATCTCGATTACATCCCCGCTGACGAATCCGAGCGCCCTCATCACGTCCATCGAGACACGCGCGATACCCCGGCCGGCATCATCCCGTGCGGCCTCCTTTACCACGACGTTGACATAACCATTATCTGCCATTATTATCATCACCTGAATCTATGATTTACCTTAAGTTAGTATGATATCATATATAAAACAATCTTATTCTGCATCCTCCCTGCAGCAGATGACTCCCTGCTCTGTGACGATCCGGTCCATGCGGATGTCGTTCTCCTCGGCAGGGAGTGAGTCGAACTCCTGGCAGGAGAAGGCCAGCCCGATCGTCAGCAGCCCCGGGTGCCGTGCAAGGAATCGGTCATAGTAGCCGGCGCCGTACCCGAGCCTGTTCCCGGCGGCGTCGAAGGCCAGCATCGGGACGATCACCACCTGTATCTCCGAGGGATCGGCAGGGACCTCATGGCCGATCGGTTCGGGGACCTGGAAGGTCGAAGGGACCAGCACGGCAGGGTCGGAGAGGTAGGAGAGGCGGAGCGAGCAGTCCTCCCGCTGGATGATCGGCACCACCACGGTCTTCTCTTCTTCGAGCAGCCATTCGATGAGCGGCAGCGTGTCGACCTCAGGGCACTTGGAGGCATAGACCAGCACCGGCTCCTTCCCTTTGAGAACCGGGATCAGGTGGTCCCGGATCCTTCTGCTGTAGTCGCTGATCTGCGCCTCGTTGAGCGTTGCCCGCTGTATCTTCGCCGCTTGACGGAGGGCTGTCTTAGAGTCAGACATCAGTGATACTGTATCAGATCAGTCTCTGATAAACCCCTCTTTCTCCGGTTTTGTGTACCATATGGTACCCGTACGATCATCTCTTATACTGAGGGTTCCTAGAATCTTCTAACGAGACCTTTTTGGAGGATTTCATGACCAGTATACAGGAATCATTACCCCGCGGCGTGGCCGCGCTCGATCAGGCGATGGCAGGGATCACTGCGATCCCCGGCTATGATGAGACCGCCTATCACCTCCCGATCTCATTCGCGGTCACCGGAACCGTGGTTGAGGATGCCGCCTCGGCAGAGGAGGCCTATCAGAAATCCGGGAAGAATCCGCTGATCGCCTGGGAGTGCCTGCAGGCCTCGATGAACCGGCCGCTGGATGAGCCGTACATCGGGTTCATCGCCGATGCGGTGATCCGGAAACTTGGCTACTCGCTGGTCGACGGTTCGATCCTCGGGCTCGCCCTGATCGTCGGAACCCCGCAGGGGGGGGACCTGGCCGCAGCGATCGCCCGGGAACTGCAGGAGAAGTACATGCTCACCTTTCTGGCAGGGGATGTGGTCAGTTCCCTCTCCGGGGCGGGTGTGAAGGTCGGGCTCGACTACCGGCTGATCCCGCTCGGCCCGTCGGTCTCGCATGGCATCCACTTCGCCGACCTGGTGGCCCGGGTCGCGATGATCTTCGGGGGGGTCGCACCAGGCGATGCCGGCCGGCTGCTCACGTATGCCAAGGAACGGGCCAAGGCCGTCGTCTTTGCGTTTCCCGGCCTGACCGACCAGGAGATCGCCTGTATCGATTCGCTCAGGATCCTCGGGATCCCGATCATCGGCCTCGGCGGGTACGAAGGCGGGGAATGGGTGGCTCCAACGCCCACCGAGGCGGTCAAGCAGGGGATGGACCTGCTCGGGATCCGGGTCACCGTCACGGCGATCCCGATCCCGATGGGCTGTTCGCCGGCATTTGAAGGGAAGAGCATCCGGAAGGAGGAGATGTATGCCGAGTTCGGCGGGGGGAGGTCGCCTGCGTTCGAACTCCTCCGTGTCCGTCCGGAGGCGGAGGTCGAGGACGGAAAGGTGACCGTGATCGGCCCTGAGATCGACACGATCCCGGAGGGGTCGGCCGCCCCCCTGGGGATCGTGATCGAGGTCGCCGGCAGGACGATGAAGAAGGAGTACGAGCCGGTGCTTGAGCGGCGGATCCACAACTTCGTCAACTATGGCGAGGGGTCCTGGCATGTGGCGCAACGGGACCTGATCTGGGTGCGCCTCTCCAAGGAGGCCGTGAAGAACGGTGTCCGGGTCGAGCACATCGGCAAGCTCCTTGCCAGCAAGTTCAGGATCGATTTCCCCGACCTCCTCGATGCTGTGCAGGTGACGCTGATCACCGACCCCGAGCTTGTGCTGGAGGCGAAGAAGGAGGCCGAGGCGGTTTACGATGAGCGGGACGCACGGATCAAGGGGATGAAGGACGACGATGCCGACACCTTCTATTCATGCACCCTCTGCCAGACCTTTGCCCCCGACCATGTCTGCGTCATCACCCCCGAGCGACCCGGGCTCTGTGGTGCGATCTCCTGGCTCGACGGCAAGATCGCCTTTGAGATCTCGCCGGCCGGCGCCAACCAGCCTGTCGAGAAGGGGGGGCTGATCAGTGCGGAGAGCGGAGAGTTCGAAGGGGTGAACCGGTTCGTCCGGAAGGCCTCGCATGGGGCGATCGAACGGTGCCAGCTGTACAACTTCATGGAGTACCCGATGACCGCCTGCGGCTGCTTTGAGGTGATCGCCCTGGTGGTGCCGGAGGTGAACGGGTTCATGGTTGTGAACCGGGAGTACAAAGGGGAGACCCCGTCCGGCATGTCGTTCTCGACCCTGGCCGGCACCATCGGTGGTGGGGTTCAGACCCCCGGGTTTGCTGGGATATCCAAGAGTTACATCCTCAGCGATCGGTTCCTTCAGACAGAGGGGGGTATCGAGCGGCTGGTCTGGATGCCCCAGGTGCTCAAGGAGGAGCTCGCATCCAGGCTGAAAGAGAAGTTCGGAGCCATGGGGAAGGCCGACCTCTTCGATAAGATTGCAGACGAGCGGAATGCAGTGACCATCGAGGCACTGACTGAGTTCCTTGCCAGCGTCGATCACCCGGCACTGACGATGGATTCGATACTGTAAGAGACGGTACCTGAAATGACAGATACAACATCATCTGAATGGGACGGAGCGGTCGGCACGGTCATCCTCGGTGCGACCGCCGGTGAAGGAGGAACCCGGACGGTCTCGTACCGTATCGGGGGCGACCTGGGGCTGCCCTACACCGGTGCCCCGCGGCCCGGCGAACACCAGCCGCTGATCGTCTTTGAGATCTGCGACGACCCCTCGATCTGGTCCCCGCTGGTGAAGAACGCGGTCGGCGATCTCGTCGACGATCCCGGTGACTGGGCGGCAGCCGCCGAGAAGACCTACCTGGCCGACATGGTCAGGCTGGTGCTGACCAGCACCCGGCGACGCGGGTTCGACGACTTCCCATCCGTAAACCGGACCGTCGAGCACGTCCTTGCGTCGACCGGCCTGCCGCTGGCGATCGAAGGGCCGAGCGAGCCGGCGATCGAGAGCGAGGTCTTCCAGCGGTGCGGGGAGACCGGCCAGGGTGAACGGCTCCTCCTCGGCACCGCCGAGGCGACCCGGTACCGATCGGTGGCGGCCGCCGCCCTGACCTACCACCATGCGATGATCGCCCAGTCCCCGATCGATATCAACCTTGCCAAACAGCTGAACATCCTCCTCCGCGAGGTCGGGGTGCCGGCTGACCAGATCGTGATCGACCCGTACACCGGGGCGCTCGGGTACGGGTTCGAGTACTCGTACTCGGCGATGGAGCGGATCCGGTACGCTGCCCTGAAGGGGGACACGGACTTGGCCATGCCGATGATCTGTGCAGCAGGGGACACGCTGAATGTCAAGGAGATCCGGGACGCATCCGGGCCTGACCAGGACCAGATGGCGATCCGCTGGGAGGTCTACACCGGCCTCGCCGCTGCGGTAGCCGGGGCTGCGGTCATCTGTGTCCGCCATCCGGGGTCGGTCCCGGTGCTGAGGCAGGCGCTCGATACGCTCTGGGCTAACCGTCAGGAGGTGGACGCAGATGGCACTTAAGGCGCTCGACATCTACAAACTGCTCCCAAAGAAGAACTGCAAGGAGTGCGGGGTCCCGACCTGTCTGACCTTTGCGATGAAGCTCGCATCAGGGAAGGCCGACCTCGACCTCTGCCCGTACCTGGATGAAACAGCCCGGTCCATGCTCGGGGCTTCGACCCGGCCGCCCATCCGGAAGGTGAAGGTAGGGGTCGGGGAACGGTCTTTCACCATTGGGGACGAGACCGTCTTCTACCGGCATGAGAAGACCTTCTATCACCAGCCTGGGATCGTCTTCTCGATCACCGATGAGATGGACGAGGCCTCGATCCGGGCGGTCGTCGAACGGGTCAGGGACGAAAAACTGACCAGGGTCGGCGCCGACCTGGTGATCAACGGGATCGCGGTCGTCCACACCGCAGCGGACCCCGCCGCGTATGGCCGGGCCGTCGCGGTGATCGAAGAACTCGCTGATCTGCCGGAGGTCTTGATCACAACAGACCCGGTGGCCCTGGAGGCCGCACTGGTTCTGTGTGGAGGTTTCCGGCCGCTGATCGCCTCGGCGACCGCTGATAATTACCAGGCCTTCGCCGCCCTAGCTAAGAAATACGGCTGCCCGCTCGCCATCAGTGCACCCGACCTGGCCGCGATGAAGGACCTGGTCGGCAAGGTGACCGCCGCCGGGGTCGAGAACCTGGTGCTGGACCTCGCACCCGCCTCGCCCGGCGCATTCATCGTCACCTCCTCCCTGGTCCGGCAGCAGTCGCTCGCACGGACCGTGCCTGAACTCGGGTACCCGGTGCTCTACAATACCTGCAAGAGCAGTTCTCCTGACGCCGCGATTGTGGCCGGGATCCTGAAGTACGCCGGGGTGATCGTGACCGCACCGCTCTCGAAGGCCGAGACCTTCGCTGCCCTGACCCTCAGGCAGAACATCTATACCGATCCGCAGAAGCCGATCCAGATGAACCCCGGGCTGTACCGCATCGGGTCGCCGGGGACGGATGCGCCGGTGCTGATGACTGTGAACTTCTCCCTGACCTTCTTCACCCTGCAGGGGTACCTGGAGGGGACCCGGATGCCCTGCTTTATGCTGGTCGTCGACACCGAGGGGCAGTCCGTCCTGACGGCCATCGCTGCAGGAAAACTGAACGAGACGCTGGTCCGCGACTCGATCAAGAAGTTCGATGTCGAGTCCCAGGTCACGCATAGGAAGGTGATCATTCCGGGTTATGCTTCCCCGCTCTCAGGAGCGATCGAGGATGCGTCAGGCTGGAAGGTGCTGGTTGGGCCGCGGGACGCAGCAGAGATCGGCGAGTACCTCGAGAAGGAGTGGAAGGCGTAGATGCCAGTCGTCACCTTTCTTCCGTCGTACCGGAAGGCTGAGGTCGAGTTCGGTGCTTCGGTCCTCGAAGCCGCCCAGCGGGCAGGGCTGAACATGAACGTGGTCTGCGGCGGCCAGGGCAAGTGCGGCAAGTGCATCGTCTACCGCAAGAGCGGGAGGGTCGCGTTCGAACGTTCGCAGTACAGCCGGTTCTTCACAAAGGGGGAACAGGAGAGGGGGGCCCTGCTGGCCTGTGAAGCGTTTGTGAACGGGGATCTCGAGATCGTGGTCCCTGAGAGCTCGCTGATCCAGGAGCAGAAGATCCTGATCGAGGGGCTCGACCTCCAGACCGCCTTCCGGCCGTCGGTGATGAAGTACCATGTGACCCTCTCGCCGCCGACGCTCGAGGACCCGTCCCCTGACCTGACCCGTCTGCTGGACGGACTCGAGAAGGTGCACGGCCCCAAGACCGAGCAGGTCTTCGTCCCGCTCGGGGCGCTCAGGCTGGTGCCGCAGATCCTGCGGGACGGGAACTGGGATGTGACCGCGACGGTCGCCCTGATGCCGCCCGGCCGGTTCTGGCTGATCGACCTCGAGGAGGGGGACACCTCCGACCGGCTCTATGCGGCTGCGGTCGACCTCGGGTCGACGACGGTCGTGGCCTGTATCTGGGACCTGGTCAACGGCAAGGTCGTCGGGATCGCGTCCAATTACAACCGGCAGATCAGCTGCGGGGAGGATATCCTCTCCAGGGTGAACTTCGCCCGAAAGAACGGTCTCTCCAGGCTGCAGACGCTGGCGACCGAGAGTATCAACGCAGCCCTGACCGCCGCCGCCAACAATGCCGGGATCGACCGGGACGACATCTACGAGGTGATGGTCGCCGGCAACACCGTGATGACGCATATGTTCCTCGGGATCGACCCGGCCTACATGATCGCCGAGCCCTACGTCCCGGTGGTCCGCCGGTCGATCAACACGGAGGCCGCGTCGATCGGGATCTCGGTCGCTAGGAACGCCGGGCTCTTCGTCTTCCCCGGCGTCAGCGACTATATCGGCGGGGATATCGTCGCCGACGTGCTCGCCTGCAGGATGGGCGAGCGCGAGGAGATCTCGCTGATGATCGATATCGGCACCAACTTCGAGGTGGTGCTCGGGAACAATGAATGGATGTTCTCATGCGCCGGGGCTGCCGGCCCTGCGCTCGAAGGGGGGGAGGTCCTCTTCGGGATGCGGGCCAACCCCGGGGCCATCGAAAAGGTCACGATCGATCCCGACACGCTGAAGCCGACCTACTCGACGATCAACCAGGTGAAGCCGAAAGGGATCTGCGGGTCCGGGCTGATCGACCTGCTGGCCGAACTGCTCACCGCCTGCGTGATCGATCGGAACGGTCTGATCGATACCACGATCGAGAACCCGCGGGTCAGAAAGGGGGAGTACTATGCCGAGTTCGTGGTGGTCTGGAAGGAGGAGGCCGGCACCGAGAAGGACATCGTGATCACCCAGAACGATATCAAGAACCTGATCATGTCCAAGGCCTCGGTGCTCGGGGCCTGCTCGACGCTGATGAAGGTGGCCGGGATCACGCACGAGGAGATCGATACGATCTACTTCTCCGGAGGGTTTGGGAACTATCTGAACAAGCAGAGCGCCATCACGATCGGGCTGATCCCCGAGGTCCCGCTCGACCATATCAAGAACATCGGGAACGGGGCGCTGATGGGTGCGAACATCGCCCTGATCAACCGCGACCAGCGGCGGACCCTCGACCTGATCGCCCGGAACATCGCCTACATCGAGTTGAACGCAGAGCCGTCGTTCATGGACGAGTACACCCAGAGCAGTTTCCTCCCGCACACCGACCTCTCGCTCTTCCCGAACGTCTCGGCCCTCCTCGACCGGTGCCGGCTGAGCCATCCGCACCATGTGCTGAACGGAGGTGCCTGAGATGGCCTCTCATATCCCCTCTCCCCGCTGCAGTGCGACCGGGATCGGTGCGCTGCCGCACGTGGACCCGGAGACGGCTTGCCGGGATGTGCTGGCCGCGTTCCCGGAGGTGCCCTACATCCCGGTGCTCCCGAACCGGGGGCTGCTCGAAGGGATCGTCTTCAACGACTCAGGGCCGCTGCCCGGCCGGGTGATCACCGAAGGAAGGCTCTTCGTCGACACGGTGGGGGACCACACCGCCGCGATGGAACAGATCTACATGGACTTTGTCGAGGGGAACGCGGCACCGTATGGAGCCGGCGAGGAGTACGTGTCGGCCCTGTACGCGATGAAGCAGCACCCGCTCGACAGAACGACGATGGTCAAGTGCCAGGTGACCGGGCCGGTCACGTTCGGCATGCAGGTGGTGGACGAGCAGAAGCGGCCGATCCTGTACGACGAGACCTACGCCGACCTGCTCGGGAAGATGCTCGGGCTCCGTGCCCGCTGGTTCGAGCAGGAGCTCAGGTCGATGGGCGCCCCAGAGACGCTGGTCGTGCTGAACGAGCCGTACCTCGCCTCGCTCGGCTCCTCGGTGGTGCCGGTGGACGCCGGCACGGTGCAGGCGCAGTGGGAGGACATCGCCTCGATGCTCGACGGCGGGCTCGGGGTCCACTGCTGCTCGAACACCGACTGGAACTTTGTGATGGACCTGGACCCGGCCGTGCTGTCGCTGGACGCGTACGCCAATGCCCGCGAGTTCCTCCTCTATTCGGACCGGATGGTCCGGTACATGGAGGAGGGCGGGGTCGTGGCCTGGGGGATCGTCCCGGCAGACCAGCGGGTCTTTGTGCAGGAGACGGTCGAGTCGCTGACCGAACGGTTCCTGGCGATCCGGACGACCTGCGCCGACCTGATGGATGTCGGGGTCTTCGACCGGCAGTCGATGATCACGCCGAGCTGCGGGATCCGGTTCGCCGACGAGGCCGGCAGCCGGGAGATCATGCAGGCTGCCGCGACGATCTCACGGACGATGCGGAAGATGATGGATGCGTGAACGATGGCAGAGATGACAGTACCCAACAGAACAATCACTACAGAGCAGAACGCCGGCACCAGCACGAAGGCCAGACCATTCATGATCGCCCTCTCGGGGAAGGGGGGGACCGGGAAGACCACGGTCTCCTCGCTGCTGGTCGACAGCCTGATCCGGGCCGGCGAGCGGCCGCTGCTGGCGGTCGATGCCGACCCGAACGCGAACCTGCACGAGGCGCTCGGGCTGACCGTCACCGAGACGCTCGGCTCGATGCGGGAGGAGGCCTTCTCGAAGGCGATCCCTGCCGGTATGTCCCGACACCAGTATGTCAGGTTTCGGTTCAGGCAGGTGCTGGTCGAAGGAAAAGGGGTCGACCTGCTCGCGATGGGCAGGCCTGAGGGGAGTGGGTGTTACTGCTTCAGCAACGACCTCCTCACCGAGTCGATCGAGTCCCTGCAGCAGGACTACCGGTTCATGCTGATGGACACCGAGGCCGGGATGGAGCATATCAGCCGGGGGACGCTCGGCAGCCCGGACGTGCTGCTGATCGTCTCCGACCCCGGCGCCCGCGGGATGCGGACCGCCACCCGGATCCGGGAGATCGCGCTCTCGCTCGGTCTGCCTGCCGACCGGATGTACCTGGTGGAGAACCGGGTGAAGGCCGGGACTCCCTGCACTGACGACGGCCCGGTCCCCCTGATCGCCTGCATCCCTGAGGACCCTGCGATCGAGGCGGCCGACCTGGCCGGGGTCCCGCTGGTCACCGTCCCGGACGACTCGCCGGCACGGGTGGCCGTCGCCTCACTGGCCGAACGGCTGCGCGAGATGGCGGCCGGCCGGCGGGCCTGAGCCTGAGGGGGGCCGGCCCTGTCATTACTTTTAATAGGCTGGAATGTGGATATTATGAGGTAGCTGCCGTCGTGGCTTAGGGGTATAGCGGCTGATTCGTAATCAGCAGGTCGAGGGTTCAAATCCCTCCGACGGCTTGGATGCTCAGGGTACAAAGCCGTGAGTATTTTTTATTGATGCGTTTTTATCATTCTGTTCTAAATATGCCGCGTATAATATTGTTGGATCCGTGATCTAAAAAAGAGGTTTTTTCACGAGACGCGCGTGATTGTTCAGTATATTATGAGACCATATCTATGGTGCGACCCCGGCCAGTTTACAAACTGGTTTCAGCAGTCAAACGTAGACCCACCCAGGCGAAACCGAAGATAGAGATCAGGAGGAGGATGACGTTTCCGCATATCGAAGTGTTACCAAATATGTTAAACAATGAGGATACCCCCAGATTCCCCTATACCCCCATCAAGATCCCGAGAATAAACTCATGCTTTCTTTCATTTGTCGGCATTTTGCATCTCCTTTGTTTTTTAACATCACTTCGGCAAGGCTACCTTCTGAGCAAGCAATGAGAAAATTAATACCCAAAATCTCTCCCCCTCAAATATGCCTGCCAAATGTCGTCTCGGGAGAATAGATAGATAAATGGGACCAATGGCCAGCCAATTAAGGACCCGACCAACCAGATAATTGGAGGAATCTTCGTGAGAAAGTTCCCTACGTTTTTCACGTTTCCCGCCCCAAGGCTCTTCGCGTCTCCGTAGATTGTCAACCAGATCAGCAAAATCCCAATGCCGGTAGCGATTTGACCCCAGACCGCAAGATCGTTTAATGCTAGGATGCCCGCCACATTACCTCCAACGACTCCAATAGCAGGGAGCATCATTCCAAGAGCGAACCATAGGCCTATCGGAGCCTTGTCGCTTGAAATCATTATGGGATCCCTTGTCTGAGTGACATATGTCCGAGAAGTAGATGCCACTGGTGATTCATATACTACCCGTGTGGCCGGCATCGCAAGGGGGCCGGCTGAAGGACGTGAAGGGGGGAGGTCCGACCTTTCCGGGTCGAGAACCCATGCTATTTCTTCCTCTGTCAGGTTACTTTCTTCATCCGAGGGAATGTGAACTGTTGGAAGCCCGGCTGAGTCATGGAACAATACTGATTTCGTTTCACCATTGACCACAATAGATCTCTGAGTCCACTCCCCCTCTGTGCCAAGGGGGATCGTGGGATCTATTGGATGGATCTTCCCATCATCGGGCGGTATGTAATAGTCCCGACCGAGGGCCCGCTCAGCCTCCTGCAGGTTTATTGTGCACTTAGGGCAGGCCCCCCATTCGTCTTTGACGCCGGCCCCACAGTTCGGACACTCTTTCATACCGCCATCGCTATGCGAGGTATTCTCTCATCTGATATCTTCAAGGCATCGATTTGTAATTGTCGAGAATATCGCCGGCAAAATCGACGAGCCTTTCGAATAATCCTGATCACTGCCCCCTAAATCTTTGCAAGGGCCCGCTTGCGATTCGCCGTTGCTTTGGTATTGGTTGGATCCAGTGCGATTGCTTGATCATAACATGCGATCGCCGCATCATATTTCCCCAGATCTGCAAGAGAATTCCCTTTGTTAGTCCAGGTTTTGGCATCCTTCGGATCAAGCATGATCGCCTGATCATAGCATATGATCGATGCATCATATTTTTCTTGGCTGGCAAGGGCAGCCCCTTTACCGGTCCAGGCTCTGACATATTTCGGATCAATCATAATCGCCCTATCATAGCATGCGATGGCCGCATCATATTTCCCTTGGTTGTTGAGGGCAGCCCCTTTATTGGTCCAAGCATTGACATATCTCGGGTCAAGCACGATCGCCTGATCATAGCACACGATCGCCGCGTCGTATCGCTCCTGATCTGCGAAGGTACCCCCTTTATTGTTCCAAGTGATAGCCCCATTTGGATCCAGCGCGATCGCTTTATCATAGCACACGATCGCCGCATCGTATTCAAATTGGCGGGCAAGAGCAAGTCCCTTCTCGTTCCAGCCAGCGGGCTCTTTCGGATCCAGTGCGATCGCCTGATCATAGCATACGATCGCCGCATCGTATTTCCCCTGGTCGTAGAGGGCATCCCCCTTATTGATCCAGTCTGCCGTTGTTGAGGTTTTAGTAGTCGAGGTGCAGCCGGCTACCAGAATCCCGCATAGTAAGAGGCAGAGTAGAACTAGGGGCGTTCTCATAAGAGACCTTCTCTTCCGTGATGCTTTCAAGGCTTCGATTTGTTCGCAAGAAAAAGAGGTCAAGCGGTCGGGGCCGTGCCGATCCAAACATCATCGACATGGATCGCCCGATTTACGACCCCGGATCCTTCCATATAGAATATCGTGACATATCCAGTCTTCGCAGGCAAGGGGGCCCTGATCTGGACAAAGGTGGCCGGCGGGCTGAACCGATCCCCGGGATAAACCAGATCGGTCGCATTCGAGGCGAACAGGATCAGCTGCGTTGATCTATCAGCAGAGGGCGCTTGTAATCAGGTCCCCTTCTGCCTCAACTTTTCAATCAATGACGAGACCCGTTCCCGTGCCTCTTCGGTCTCGTGGATTCCACGCGTCGCCGTGACCTCAAGAATATCTCCATCTTCTACACCTGGCAGCAATTCCTGGGGGAAGAGAATCTGTTGATACTCTTCGGGTCGAACCCGGAGGACCGCGGTCTCCCTCAAATCTGTCGACTGTCAGGTTCATGGTCATCCCCTCTTCTGACTGACGATCTGACCCACGTGATATCGTCGGTCGCGGTGCCGGAGGCGATCGTCACCGAGCCGGCAGCCGGCACCGTGGTTCCGGTGAACGTGTACGAATGCTTCGCCCCTTCATCGGTCGACATCCGGCCGGACCTGGCTCACCAGGGACGAACCGCAGTTCGTGATTACCAGCCGCGGCCAGGGATATCATCATCCCCCTGCACCATGTCAAACGATTGAAGGGTCATAACAACCCTCCGTTCTTTTCTCTCAGGGTCGGGAACCAGCGGGTGATCGTTCTGATTCACCATGAGACGATGATCCTCTGCAACCTTGTCGGCCCCACGAATGAAGACTGGAGATCGCTCCCATGGTGATGTTCCTCCCTCCGGTTCGATCTCACCGATACCATTATATTGATTCACTCATATGGTCCAGCGCCCAGAACGGGCAAGGTGGAGAGCTTGAACTTCATTGCACTGGTTAAATTCAAAAAAAAGGGGGACCAGAAACTGATCGCCCAGAATCTGAAACAGTTAGAGGTCGAGGAGAAAGAGGGGATCAGATACCAGAGCATCTCTTGGACGCTCGGACG
This sequence comes from Methanosphaerula subterraneus, assembly GCF_052055875.1. Lineage (GTDB taxonomy): Archaea > Halobacteriota > Methanomicrobia > Methanomicrobiales > Methanospirillaceae > Methanosphaerula > Methanosphaerula subterraneus. Next base: position 1,182,675 of record NZ_CP170508.1, on the reverse strand, counting down.
GTACGATGCCGTCGTCATGTTTGAAGCCCCGGATGAAAAAGCGGCGATGAAAGTTGCCATATCCCGGGGGGATTGGGCGGATATAGAGACCCTCGTAGCCGTACCTGCGGTAGAAGCGAGGAAACTCGTTGAGTATGTGATGCCTGAGTCTTTTCCCACAGGCGTCGGTAACCGAAAGGGGGAGGGCTCCTTCTGGGCGACGGCCTGAGTGGTAGCCCCCTCCTGCATGGTCGAGTGATTGCCGACGCTGCCGGTGATCTGTTCGAGATGTCTCCCTGTCGAATCGGGCTGTGACTCTGCCGCAATATTCTCGATACAACGAAGGATAAGCATGAATAGAAGTATTCCTTTGTAAAATGGGGATTATTCGGTGCCCTTCAGGGTGAAGCTGATCCAGTTGATGTTGACATAATCGGTCGGGACCTTCAGCACGATGCTGTGCTGCCTGGCCAGCAGGATCACCGGCATCCGAACAGTCCGGAAGGCCAGCCAGTCGCCGATGTTCGGGACATTCACGGTCGCAATCGGCGTGGTCCCGTCGTCCAGATAGACCCGGACCGATGAGCCGGCGTGGGATGAGGCGACCCGGAACCCGGCGTCGTAGGTGCCGGCCGTGTCAACATTCACCGTGTACGCGAGCCACTCGCCGGCCCGGACCCAGCCGACGTTGGGGCTGTTATCGGTGTCATGCGTTTCGAAGTCCAATCGTCCCGTTGGTAGGCTCCACCTGAGTTCCTAGGGAGGGTGACATGGTAGGCGACACCCTCACCGCCGAGATCGTAGTCCTCAGCCTGCAGGAGACCGGGGAGGTTGTGCAGGTCGTTGTATGGGTCCCCCGCCAATAGTCGGTGCGGCTGTCGTAACCGTCGGAACGAGGTGATGTTCTTCTACGTCTCTGGTTTTTTTAAACAGGCTGAATTCTATCCTTTTTTTTTTCTTACCTTTAACATAAATAATTCTAAAATTAAGTGGGATCAAATCGGATTATTGACCGGGTGCGGCATCGCCGGTACTGCAAAGAAGATGCAATATGAGTCAGGGGATCTCTCTGAATGATTTGCAAGCGATTGTTACGTTGAAAATCTGAAAAAATTAAAAGAATTTTGTTGGATTTTTATTTGTATAATTGGTGGATGGAAGCGCTTCTCCCAGTCTAAAATTGGGGGTAGATTTTTTCTGTCGCCTCCTCGGTATTTTTTCATACTCCTCTAAAATCAGCTCAATCTAAGAATAAAAACCTATTTTGTCGATAATCTGACGAATTGTGCAATAATTAAGTTTAAATATATGCCATGCAGACTATCATGAGTAATTGCCTTGCACATCTGCAATGCCTTGTGGGGGCAATTCTTGGAGCATATCGAATATGAAAAAGCATCTCCTATTAATTGCACTGATTGCCGCAGTCCTGCTAATAGGACTGGCTGGAGCAGCCAGTGCAGCAAGCGTGACCGTTGCCGCAAGCAATAGTCAGGTAAAAACTTCGGCACAGTACGTCTGTGATGGATCCAATGATCAGACTGAGATACAGGCAGCCATCAATGCGGCGGCCTCAATCGGAGGTGGAGACGTTATTCTCCTTGACGGCACCTTCAATATCCGCGGAGATATCAACCTCATCAGTGGAGTGAATCTTATTGGTAAAGGTGCAGGTAAAACGACCCTGAAATTCGTCACCGAGGGTTCAGTTCAGGTCAATGGCAATAATACCATCCAGAAACTCCAGTTAACTGGACCAACAGGATTCTTTATAATCGGCAGTCATGTTAAGTTCAGCAATGTGACCGTCAGAGACTATTCTGCAAAGAAAGGTGCGTTCTTCATCTATGCAAATAACATGGCTCTGAGCGATTTCACCTTCACCACCTGTCGCGCAACCGACGGTTCATCGCCAGGATTTCTAAATTCAGGTCAGGGAACAACAAGCAGCATCTCTGGCATCACCTACTCTGATTGCAGTGCGATCAACGCAGGACGGGCATCTCAGCTTAACCCATCGGTTAGCGGCTTTGACCTCGCCCAGTCCACCTCCATCAGCAATGTTCTGGTCGAGAACAGCAAGGCAAATGGATGCTGGGAGTCTGGGTTCTACCTGGCGGAGGGCGTCTCAGCGAACAATGTAATATTCAGAGGATGCACCAGCAACAACAACGGACAGAAGAAGACTCAGGGAACTCCTACATCTGGCGCAGGGTTCTTCGGGGGCAACCCGACCGTACAGTTCATCACCTGCGTCTCGCAGGGCAACCTGAACGGGTTCACCATTAAGACTGGTGCAACTGTTGATGGATGCACGGACATTGGATCACAGAATGGATTTGTAACCACGGATAATTCAGGGATCCTGATAAAAAACTGCTGGTCTGATAAGCCAAAGCAGTGGGCACTCCTGGGGCTCAACTCCCATGACGTGACCGCTACTGAGTTCAAGGTCACAAACCCGAAAAACAATCCATTCCCAGCAATTCAGGTAGGAAACATACAGGATCCTTCCTATAATATGAACATTCAGATTGTAGGGGGCCCGACACTGACAACAGTGCCAACCACGGTAGCCACCCCGAAACCAACCACAATCCCAACAACTGTTGCTACCCCAATACCAACCACGGTAGCCACCCCGAAACCAACCACAATCCCAACAACTGTTGCTACCTCAATACCAACCACAGTAGCCACACCCAGACCAACCACAATTCCAACAACTGTTGCTACCTCAATACCAACCACAGTAGCCACACCCAGGCCAACCACAATCCCAACAACCGTAGTTACACCTACACCAACCACAATCGGGCCTGTAACCAATGCTGTTGATGCGGCAGCGTTTGCGAGTACCGCATACTCACAGGGGAATGCACGCCTGGCCCAGATGTTGACGGCCTATCGCGGCTGGTCGGTTCCTTCCCGACCTGACCTGGTCTCGATTGCCACGAACGCCCGGTCATCAGGGCTGAAGGGCGATGGCGTCACCGACGATACGGCTGCCCTCCAGTCGCTCCTCACCGGACTCCCATCCGGTTCGACGATCTACTTCCCCCCCGGCCAGTACCGGATCGATGGTCCGATCGGTATCAACAAACCGGTAACCCTGTTCGGGGAGGCGGGGACCGTCTTCAACTGTCAGAGAGCGACAGATGACGTCTTCACCCTGAATGCAGGCGGGTCGTCCACTTCGAAGATGAGTGGCGTCACCATCACCGGGCTTGTCATTGAAGGCCCCGGCATTGAAACCGATCCGGCGATGATCAACGCGTATTATCTCCAGAACTTCCACGTCTCGAATGTAAAGTTCCATAATATCGGGTATGCGGCCATCCGCCTGAACACGTGTTCGGCGGTCACCGTCGAAAAGTCGGTCTTTGACAATGTATTCCAGTCTGGACTGGGATATGGGGTCTGCATCACGGACCGCAGCGATCAGATCAACATCCATGACAACTTCTTTGTCACCAAAGGACGGCATGGTGTTGCAACCGGAACATCCAATCCGAACCTGCCTGCATCCAGTTATATTCAGAGCGTCACCGTCGAGAACAATTACTTTGAGTACACGACAGAACAGGCGGTCGACGCCCATATTCAGACCGCAGGACCCTATATCGTCAGGGGAAATGTGATGAACAACTGTGCCAGGGGAGTGGAAATCCGGGCCGGCACCTCAGAGATTACCAACAATGTCATGATCAACTGCAAAGGAGGAGTCGTCCTGACCAACGAGATGGTGAGCGCGACCAATCTGGGCACAAAAGTTGACAAGATCGTGAACAATATCATGATCAATATCCTCTACGAGGGCATCGATGTGGATCGGACCAATCTCCTGATCCAGGGTAATTATGTGAAGGGCACCGGGAGCGGGACGGCGATATACCTCGAACCCTTTGTCCCCAGCACCAGTAATATTATCGGAAACGTAGTGGATAGCTACACGCGGGGGTTCACGGCAAGCACGCCAAGTTCAACCAACGTGCTGGCGAATAATTTCATCAAGAGTGGCGGAAGTTATCAAAGCTTCTAATTTTTTTTTGAAGAGACCGCAGGCCTCTCCTATATCGACAATCAAGTATTTTGCTCCCTTTGGGCAGATCAGACTGATATTATCTCCAGAGTTCTGAATCATCAGGCATAATCTGATCGGCATCTGTCGCTTAATTGGATTTTTGGGAATAGTTGCGAGGTAACCGTGCTGATCTTTGCGTATCCTGAATGTAAAATAAACACTAATAATTCGGTTTTCTCTCTCATCTGATGCAGTATCCAAACAGCGTAGACAGTCTGGGTCATCTGGTGGACTTAGGTGATCGTGTGGATCAATACCGGGCACAAAAAATGTGATCGTCGCCACACATTGTCATTATCGTGCTGTCATATTCGCAATATCACCTATCGAGATCCCAGATTCACCCATCTCCACGAAATTTCTGCTGAACACTACCTGGAAAACGGTGGCAAATTTCATTGGGAGTTGAGAATACGGCTCCTAATCTCAAGGCATTCTGAATGAAGTAGTCCAATGACGCCACATAAGCAGGTGATAGCCTTCCAGGATGAGCTTGAAGAGTCATTACTCCCCCTCCCCTCTGTTTAAGCTCGATCAAGCATTCCGTCCAGATATCCCCTATCTTCGAAGATTCATCTGGAAAAAATCTGGGTCCCTGGGGGTCCACGACGAGTGCGTAGTCCGTGATTCCTTGTGTTGGAAACTCCAGCACCTTTGGTGTGATATAGTAAGGGAAAGGTGGAGAGTTGTTATATCGGTTATAGGCAGATGCAATGATCTTTAAAAAGGGTTTTACCCGTGAATACGATTTTGTATCCATATATCGTTTTTCGAAGAAAGGAATGCGTTTAAAAACTATCTCAAATCTTTTCTTGCTGCAGTCATATTTTAATCCGGCTTTTTCAACTGCATAATAGGTATTTTTATTATGACAATGTAATGGAGCCCGGAAACCTTCAATATCCAAACCAAAATTGTGAGAGAATGTCTTCATCATGGTTTTCATTCGCTCCATCTGGATAGATTTGGATTGGTGAAAACCCCTGTGGATGTCTCCATGCCCTCCAATCACATGTTGTTGCTTTACTATGTATTCAACGCGTTCAGGATACTCTTCTGCCGCTTTTGCAGTAATAAATAATTCTGCTTGAATGCGGTTTTTTTTAAGTACTGAGAAATAGCACTCCAAACAATCAATGGTTTCCAAGTAAAAATCATCAATATCTCCAGTAATACACACAATCAACCTGTCATTAACTGGTGTCTCCCTCTTTAAGCGCTTCTCGAACATGTGTTCCTCAAAAATCTCACAGTATCCAATTTTTTGACGTAAAATGCGGCATCAATCCCTGTATGAATTCTGAGTAATGAGGAGATGACCTCTTCCCATGGCATCAGCCCAGTGGCCCTGACATCCATTCAGGTCCCCCAGTTGATCGTTTCACAGATGATCTCGAGCATCGTTTTGGTGATATTTGGATGAACCGGGAAGGACATGACTTCTCCACAAAACAGTTCTGCAACTGGACAAGATCAGGTCATTTTGAATCAAGGTAAACCGGTTGCCTGTAGATGGGTCCCCGTCTGGTTAAAGAAAAAGGAAGATGTGAACTCATCATAAGAACCACTTATCCTGTTAAATTCAGCGATATCTTCTCTGCCACCTGCAGATCCAGCAATGCCTGTTCTGGTGTAACGAGGAATGGTTTTTTTGCTGCTGCACAGGAGAGGAACGTACTCAACTCCCGCCGTAATGGCTCCTGCTTGGTCACCAGCACCTTCTCAATAATGTTCTCCTGCATATAGCGGTTATTGTCGATATTGTACTGTCCGGGTTTTCGGTACACTGCGATCTCCTGGCTCATGTAATCACCTTCGATCGTGCAGTCCTCCTCTTCGATGTAGATGGAACGGATCTTCTTGGATGCCTTCCTGCTTGCTGACATGTAGACGGTTGTGCCGTTCATTTTGCACAATGCTCCACAGGCATCCACCGTACCGGAACTCTGCAACCGATAATTGCCATTGTTAAAGAGGTTGAAGACAACGTCAATGTCATGGATCATCAGATCCTCGACTACTGAGGTCCCAAATATCCGTGCTGATGCCGGATTATGTCTATTTGTTTCAATATACAGGGGCTTCTTGACCATTCGACGGATCTCATCAACAATAGGGTTAAAGCGTTCTATGTGGCCAACCCCCACCGTCAGGCCCTTGGGTATCAGGGGGAGCAGTTTCTTGGCCATAGCCGCAGAACTGCAGATCGGTTTCTCGATTAGGGCATGGACACTGGCAGCAAAGACTGCTTTAGCCACGTCATGGTGATACTGGGTCGGAACACAGATACTGACAGCATCAACCCTATCCAGAAGTTTTTCGACTGTTGAACAGGCTTCTCCCCCATTTGATTGCGCAACCTCAATCGCCGCTTTGGTGTTCAGATCAGTTACCCATAATGAATCGACCTGTTTGAGTTCAGAGTAAAGGCGGGCATGGTTCTTTCCCATGACCCCAACACCAATGACCCCGACATCCATTCAGGTCCCCCCTTTACTCATCTTGAAGATGGTCGCTGCATATGCATCGTCATCAGTGCCAGTTGGCGAACGAACGATAGGGAATTGTGTCATGGACATGCCTCACACCTGTGGCAGGTAATGGGATTAATCTATATAAATTTAACTCATCTCTCTTTTAATGCATAATTGACGCACATTGGGACATTCTCTTGTGTCCAAGTGATCCAAAAGACCATGGTGTTCTGTGCAGATGGAAGAGGGGAAGAGAACCGCTCATTTCAATCCAATCAGCCCTGTCGCATCGATTGAGATGTCTCTTATGAAGAATCCGCCTACGATTGATACAAAAACTAAAATAGATCTTGATCCTAAGCAACAAAACGATAGCATCTGAATTGATAAGGTCCGGAGGGTGGCCTCTTCATGGGATATACAAGGAAGGAAATTGCTGTAGTCGCTCTGACGATCTGGACCTTACTTATAGCCTTCTTCATGACACTCTCCGGGACGATAAATCTGGAGGTATTCTTTGTTTTCTGGCTGATGGGGTTGATTATTGCCGTTGAATTGACAAGCACTAAGTTCAGCACACCCTCGTCCTACCAGTACATTCAATATCTTGTCGCCGCAGGTATCGTGCTCTTTGGAATCATCGTTGCGATGAAAGTAAAGGGGATCCTGAACTTATGAAGGATCGAATAGTTTTAGGAATCGTTGCACTCTCCGCTGTTTTTGCGCTATTCCTCATCATTCATTTTGCCTCCGCCCCTATCCTGTACTCCCCCACATTAGCCGACAGTACAGGATCACATTTAAATCCAGGTGCCATGCAGGAGCTCCCGTTAGATAAATATGAGGAGATCCTGCCAATGATGCAGGATATCCTTGATCTGAGTGGATCGGTAGTCCACAACATGAGATATAACAACATTGATGTGGCTGATCATGATCTTAAGGAGTACATAGACCTTTCAAAGTCACTCGATCAGTTCGTGGTCAATCTGGATCTCTCTGATAGTGAACTTGAGGCCTGGCGACAGGAGAATTATGAAAATCGGGTAACCCTGACTCGCCTTGTTAATGACACAAAGCAGTTGGAAGATGTAAAATCTCTTGAGGCCAAGTACCAGAACCAAAATCAGTCTGGAGATTTGACTGCAATTATATCTGAAGAAAGTACCCTAAACCAGAAGATCAAACTGAATTCTCAGGCTTACAAAGGGGGAGCGAGCTCCTCATTAACCAATCTTTCTAAAAAATTCGATCTCAATACTGCAAGATTTGAGAAGAGCGCTGAAGATATGACGGTCATCAGTAAGACGGCAGGGCTGAGTGAGATATCTGCACCTCAAAACCATGGGGGAGTGCTCACCTTTTATCTATCCCAGACATCTGCAGCGTATGGTGAAGCTATCAACGCCTCTGGAATTCTGAAGGACCTGGGCGATGCCGACCAGATCATTGAGGTTGGGGTTGATAGAATTCCATGGAGCACTGTTACTCCAAACCCTGATCGCTCCTACGAGACCTCTCTCATGATCCGAAACATCAGTTCCGGCTCCCATAATGCATATGTTCGAAATGGTGCTTTTTTCGTAAAAGAAAGTGAATTTCAGGTTATTTCTTCGGATGTAACGATCACATTCGGGGAGGTGGGAAGAGATGGCACAAATATCATGGTATCTGGAACCCTCCGAACAGCCTCTGGAATACCAGTTGCTGGAGCTCCGATCAAGATAATCTGGGATAAAGTCGGCGTGATCCCCGTTCTCACCGATTTATCTGGAGTTTATCGTGCGAGTGTTGCCCTCCCGCCCGGAAATCATCAGATGAAGGCACGGTTCGAGAGTCCAGAGTTCCCCCTGAACCAGTCTGAGAGTCCAGAGATCTCTGTTGAAGCCCCAAATACAGCCCAGTCAATGGGAATGCAGATACTGACGTATCTGCTCCTTGGAGGGATCGTTCTGCTCGCATATAACGGTGCCTCCCGCTACCTCCATAGAAGAAGGGTCCGGCTCCCACAGATACAGGAACCGCAATCTGGTGGTCTAAAGACGGGAATTTCCCGTGATCCGACTCCTCCCGTGACCAGTCCGTGGGACGACACCTCCCAAGACGTATTGATTGAAGAGTTTCGGACACAATTTACAGATGAGCAGTCTTCAGCGATGCATATACTCTATAGAAACCTGAAGTCACTGACTGCACGCCATTATCCCAGGGCCTTCATCCGGGCACTAACGCCCCGTGAACTCATGCGTCTTCTTGAGAGGGATGGGGAGAGAGAGGATCTTCAAACGTTCATAGGGGAGTACGAAAAAGTCAGGTATGGTGGCCTTCGCCTCCCTCATGAAAGACAGGGACCCATCATCTCGTGGTTCCAGAGGATCCTCTCATGGTTTGGAGGTGACCGTCATTAAGACAGAAGAAGGGATTGCGGCAATCGCCATCGTAATTGCCATACTCTCCCTCACCTGGTATATCAGTACCGCACCAATGGACTTCAGCAGGTACAATGTCCAGTGGAACGGGACGTCAAAGTTCTTCGAAAAAATAGAGGCAACTGATGTAACTGATTATTCCACACTTAACTCCTTCAGTGGTGCTACGCTCCTTATTATCGCCCCGATCCAGGACTACTCTTCAGTGGAGGTTGAAGCGATCAGATCATTTCTTGTAAGAGGAAATGTTGTCATCCTGGCAGACGATTATGGTACAGGGAATACCCTCCTGCAGGGTATGCATAGTGGGATCACCCTTCTCCAGGACAATCTCTTAAGTATCGATACTGGATACAATGAATCGACTGCGGTACTCGCCTACCCATATCAAAGTCACACCCTTTTGAAAGGAGTCTCCACACTCTGTCTGAATCGCCCTTCCAGCATCCTCGGTGGAAACCCCCTGATGACGACGAGTTACCTGAGCTGGATCGATACCAATGGGAATCATCATGTCGACCGCGATGAGATGCTCGGGCGGTACACAATCATGGCTAATGAGACCTTTGGTGAAGGAGAACTTATTGTGATCTCTGATCCGAGCATCTTCATAAATGGTATGGTTGGTGGTGGGAATAGATGGAGTAACCAGAGATTTGTTGAAAACATTGTTGGGATTCGGTCACCTATCCTTATCGACACCCACCATTCTGCCACCGGGGAGGCGACAGCAATCCTTAACTGGTTCAACTCCATAAAAAAATTTCATTCTATAATGATTATCCTGATTGGGAGCCTGGTACTCATTATTGCCTGGGTATTTACTAAACGATCAAAAAAGAAGGTTCATAGGAATGATACAAGTAGATGAGGATCAGGTGACGCTTGCAGATGCGTATAGTGATATCCAGGAGCAGGTCAGGACGTTCCTTGTTGGAAACCAGTTGATTGTGGCACTGTTCAGCCTTCCAGAGTATAAATTGAAGAGAAAATTTGAGTGTTCATCATGAATGGAATTTTTGGAAAGAAAGAGAACCTCCTTCTGCCAGGTCTTCTCTTTAGTGTGTCCATTCTTCTGCTGGGAATTGAGATCATTCTGGGGCGAGGGGATCTTCCGAGTGCTGTCCTCGTCCTGGCCGGAGTCATCTGTTTCCTGACCGGCGTCCTCATCCTCATCCTTATTCAGCGATCGGGAATAGATCCTGAGTTGGTCAGTTATCTTGGTGTCGATCAGATCTTGAACCTCTCCAGGATGTTCACAGACCTCGGGATCCATGGAAATGCCTGTGTAGTTCTTCCAGATGCAACTGGTGGACCTATCATGCAATGGAATCCAGTCGGCCGATATGTCCCTTTTGCGCCAACTGGGGAACAGATCTTTATTCCGGGCCGGGAAAAAAACGGAGTATTTACACGCCCTGCCGGGAGCACCCTCTTCTACTATCTCCAACAGAACAATGGGCTTAAAATCCCCCTGAAAGAAAAGGAACTGTTCGCATGCATTAAGGAGGTTGGGGAAGACCTCCTTGGGATAGCAGATCGGGTTGAGGCCAATAGAACCGGAGATCAACTCGTCATCACCCTTGCCGGTACCTCCCTCTTTGCTGGCTGTGCCTGTGTTCAGCAGGAGTCTCCCCGGGGTTGCGAACTTGCTCCATGCGCCATCTGTAGCCTCATCCTCTGTATAATTACAACAGGATTCCAGCGTGGGGTTCAGATAGATAGGATTCAGCTTAACGAGTCAGAGCAGCGCATCACAGTTCTGCTCTCCATCCTTCCGGATAATCAGCAGAAGGATGGGGAACCACAGATGCTTCAGAAGTAATGTACTCAAGTAACCACTCACTGGATGTGCTTGAATCTCTGCTTAGTCCATTAAAAATTGCATTTTTTCATGAATGGAATCTAATTCAAGACATCTTTGAAATCGAGTTTCATCCCTGACTATTGTCTTTAAAAATCGAGGATATCCTGAGTTTGACCGCCCAAAGAAGAAGACACTACGTCAGGGTTGGTTTTTAGGTTGCTCGCCCACAACCGAATTCTCTCCTCAAATCTTTCGCAGATCAACGAGAAGAGAACTAAGACCGGATATTATGTTCAGATCTCGGTGACATCCGGGGTAAACTCCAGTTCAGGGGAGAGAAATTACTCAAAACGATCAATCATTCCCTGGAAAATACCAGATTGTGGAACATTGAATCTCGACAATTGGGCTTAACAGGGTCGGGGGTGGTCATTTTGTTGAAAACAAATCTGCTGCACGAATTCCTGTGATCTCATCCGACCCAGGACTGCGCTCTCACAATTACTGAAAGTGTTTAAATATTAATACGTATATTCCCATTCGTTCTGTAAGCCGTTTAGGGTCTCTTCCATTCATAGGGAAAAAATGGATTGTGCGATGTCCCTGTGGGCATCTGGCCTCTGGGGTCATTAACCGGTAGTTGAGAGGTGCTGTCGCATGGGTGTGGAAGGAATAATGATACTCGCAGAGAATGATGAGATTATTGTACGTACCGGGACTACTGTACCTCCCCCTATCCCAAAGGACAGAGAGTCTACATATCGAGGAAAACGGATTGCAGTCGTTGTACCGGCGTACAATGAGGAGTTACTTATTGGTGAAACACTCGCAAAAATCCCAGGTTTTGTAGCACGGGTGTATGCCGTGAACGACTGCTCGACCGATCAGACCCAGAAGATAATTGATTCTATTGCTCTACGTAACAACTTCCTCGTACCGATACAACATGAGGTGAATATGGGGGTCGGAGCCGCCATCGTAACTGGATACAAAAAAGCGCTGGAAGATGGGATGGATATTATCGCAGTGATGGCAGGAGATGACCAGATGGACCCGGCATTTCTCCCAGACCTCCTTGACCCCATTGTCGATAATAAATGTGATTACACCATGGGCAACCGGCTGATCGGCACCCCCTATCAGAAAGGGATGAGCACCTGGCGTTTCATTGGTAACAGTACCCTTACCATGCTCACCAAGATCGCTTCCGGCTACTGGCAGATGATGGATCCTCAGAACGGGTACACTGCGATCTCCAGGCGTTCGCTCGAACGTATCAATCTCGATAATGTGTACCCTCGCTATGGATACTGTAATGACCTGCTTGTCAAACTCAATGTCAATGGTTTTCGTGTCATCAATGTACCACATCCGGCACGATACGGTATGGAGAGATCTGGCATCAAATACAGCACATACATTCTAAAGGTTTCAAAACTCCTGCTATGGGACTTTCTCTGGCGGCTAAAGATGAAGTATCTTGTACTGAGTTTTCACCCGCTGGTGTTCTTCTATCTGGCAGGTGCAGTATTTTTCATCATCAGCGTATTTGGCGGTTTGTATTCGTTATATTATAAATTTGTGCAACATCAACCGATTTTTGTTCCTCTGGTATTGTCCCTCATTATCTTTGGGATTGGGTCACAGGCGCTCTTCTTTGCGATGTTCTTCGATATGCAGCAAGAGAAGAATGGGAATGGATGGTACGCATAATCTGGTGAACTAATTGAGCCATGATTTTACCCTTGAAAAATATGGAGAACTCTGCCAGGCTCTATTCAAGAGTGGCTACTCCCCACGATCAATCTGTGATTATCTCGAAGGTGGAGGGAGTAATGGCCGAAAAACAATTCTTATAAGGCATGATATCGATCGAAAGATCCTGACTGCCCTTCGCATGGCAGAATTTGAATATAGAATGGGTATCCGTTCCACCTACTACTTCCGGCACCCCCATACCTTCCAGCCTGATATCATCAAGGCCACCCAAGATCTTGGCCATGAGGTCGGCTATCACTACGAGACTTTAAGTAAGGCAAAAGGTGATCATGAGCGGGCTATTCATCTTTTTGAGAAGGAACTCGCCGCCTTTCGTGAGATTCCTAACTGTAAGATCTCAACGATCTGCATGCATGGTAGTCCTTTATCCCGGTATGATAATCGTGATCTCTGGATAACCCATAACTTTCGGGAGTTTGGGCTTCTTGGGGAGGCTTATCTGTCGGTTCGGGGCACACGATATTTCACCGATACCGGTCGGAGTTGGAACAGTAAATATTCAATCTGGGATGTGATGCCAGGTGGATCCGGACGGACAGCTCTGCCTCTGATAGAGACCACTGATGACCTCATCGGTTGGATCGGTTCCTGTGGGGAGGAGTGTCTTTACCTGACGGTGCACCCGGAGCGGTGGGCGTTGGATGAGGGGGAGTGGGCTATCGGATCAGTTTTAGATTTTATTAAAAATTCCGGAAAACGGGTTATTGCAGCGATGAGGTGAAGGACAGTGAATGAAGACACCTATTACATACGAGTGGTTTGTGTACCTCAGATTCCCTGGGAGAAAATCGATGGTAGAGATCGTCGCTAATGTAAATGATAATGAATGGAATCGATTTTTGCTCACTCAGAGCGATGCAACAATCTACCATACTCCAGAATGGAGGACGTTTCTGGAGAAAACATTCTCATACAAACCCCATTACCTTTTTGCTACTGATGAATCTGGACAGCTAACCGGATTACTGCCTCTCTTCTTGGTAAAGAGTAGAATAACTGGAAACCGATTGTCTGCAGTTCCATTTTCTCATCAATGTGGATGCCTGGGAGATGACACTGCATACAATGCTCTGATAGACGAAGCGTTTGCTCTAACCAAAAAATGCCATACTGAAATACTTGAAATAAAAGACCTCATTAATTCTCATAATTTTCAAGGGAGAAATGAATTTTGTACCCATATGCTGGAATTATCTCAAAACCCTGAGATGATCTGGAAAAATGTGCACAGAAATGCCCGTCGAAATGTAAAAAAATCAAAAGAAATAGGTATTCAAGTTGAGTCATCGTCAAACCATGATGATGTTAAAGATTTTTATGAAATAAATGCTATCACCAAACACAAATTAGGAGTTCCCTGTCATCCATTGAGATTTTACATAAATTTATTTTCGACTTTATCAGCTTATGTGCGTTTATTCATCTCTCGTTTGGATGGAGAGATGATTGGTGCAGGAATTATGGAGTATTATAAAGATCAAGTAATTTTTGGTTATAGTGCTGCAAACCCAGAGTATCTTCAATTAAGACCATATTATGCATTTATCTGGGCAAGCATTGAAGACGCATGTCTGGCTGGGTATCGAACCTATGACTTTGGTCGTACTTCCTATGATAATTCCGGGTTGATCCAGTTCAAAAGGAAGTGGGGGACTCTGGAAAGAGAACTGTATTACAGTTATTATCCCAGTTCCAGTCAGTCGATTGTAACTGATCGGAGCACCTCGCTCTATCGGTTAGAGAATTCAATCATTCGGACGATGCCGATGTCTGCGTATAAAGTCTTCAGTAATTCGGTGTTCTCGAGTTTTGGATGAATAATGCGAATTTTTGCCGATATTAACAATCCTGCGGGCGACATTTATTTTTCTCATTTTAGTCGAGAGATGAAGAAAAATTGTTGTGATGTCCTGGTCCCTCCGAGCGGGAAGAAAATTCTTCAATGTTGTTAAGATCAATTCTGATATAGGGGGAGAGATTCGAGATGAAAAATGGATTGACGGTTCAAAAGGTTTATAAAAAAATAATTCGTGCATTATCTAAATCTCCATTTATCAGTTCAAATTTTCGAATATATCTCCTAAAATTACTGGGTGTCAAGATTGGTGAAGGGGTCGTAATAAATGAGGGTTTTACCTTAGCGTGTGATATTGGATATGAATCAAATTTAACAATAGAAGATCGCGTTGCTTTTGGACCAAATGTAACCATTGTCCTTACAGCACATCCAAATAATTCAATCTTAAGAAGATATAAAGAAAAATATCCATTTCTTGAAGTTTTTGGAAAAGTACGCATCATGCACGACTCGTGGATCGGAGCGGGTGTCATCATATTGCCAGATGTGACCTTAAAGCAATATTCGATTATTGGAGCAGGTGCTGTTGTAACAAAGGAAGTATCTCCATTCTGTGTCGTTGCAGGAGTACCTGCCAGATTGATAAAGAGGATCGAGATCCCGGAGGACGCCGAATGAACATCTTAATCGGCGTAAACCATCCCGCTCATGTTCACATTTTTAAAAACCTGATTTGGAAGATGTTACAGAGCGAGTACACTGTCCTTGTAACCGCACGTAACAAGGAAGTCACGCTGGATCTTCTTGAAATATATGATCTAAACTATGTTTTAATTAGCGATGCGCAGTCTACGCCAATCTCAATTTTAAAAGAGGCGTGTTTTAGAACCAGAAAATTGTTACCTCTTATTAGGGAGTTTAAACCCGATCTTACAATCTCTCAAATGGATCCCTCATTGGCGTTTGCTTCAAAACTGATGGGGGTCCCCTACATCTGTACAGCAGATACAGAACATGCAACCGCATCAATTTTTGGAGCATTACCCTTTACTGATACGGTATTGACTCCATCCTGCTTTAGAAGAAGAGTTGGCTCAAAACAGATATTCTATAATGGTTATAAAGAACTCGCCTACCTGCATCCACATTACTTCACGCCCGATCCCACCGTCCTCACCGAGCTCGATCTCTCCCCGGACGACTGGTTCATCATTGTCCGTTTCGTCTCATGGAAGGCGAGCCATGACGTCGGGCAGCATGGCATCAGGGACAAGATCAGGCTTGTGAAGAAACTTGAGGCTTACGGACGTGTACTGATCACGTCTGAGGGAGAGATGCCCGAGGAGTTGCGGCCCTACCAGGTCCACATCTCGCCGGAGAAGATGCACGACCTGCTGTATTACGCTACCCTGTATATGGGGGAGGGGGCAACCATGGCTTCCGAGGCAGCAGTGCTTGGGACCCCCTCAGTATTTGTTTCGTCCCTTGCCGGGACGATGGGAAACTTCACCGAACTTGAGGAGACCTATGGTCTTGTTTACAGTTTCACCGACACCGAAGCAGCAGTGGGAAAAGCGATCGAGATCCTGCAGGACCCGGCGAGCAAGGAGAACTGGCGAATCAAGCAGAAGCGGTTGCTTCGGGAGAAGATCGATGTCACAGCATTTCTGATCTGGTTCATCCAGAACTATCCAGAGAGTGTTGTGGAGATGAAAGAGCACCCCGAGGTGCAGCACAGGTTCACCTCGTCCTTTGATCATGCCTCATGAGTGCATATGAAAACTTGTCCTCTCCTTCCTACAACGATCAGCATGCTGCTGGAGGAGAGTCCATGCGAGATCTCCCTGAGCTCCCGATTAATAGCACAGTATTGCTAAACCTGCCCCTCAAATCGCATTTACGTAGATATTTTGCGATATCTGAGTCAAATCATGTGCTTAGTTATTAAGCATATGAATTCCCCGTTCAAATTATAGAGATAGAGCCAATTTATTGATATATTTGATGGAATTGAGTAAATTAAAGAGTATTGTTCTGAGTGAAAGTGTATCATGTGCTTAAATTTCGGGAAGTCAGGGAGGAAGTAAACGGGTACTGCATATCAAGTAGGAGCTCTCGAAGGGTTGAAATGCCAATCTTTTACACAATATCAAATATTTCGATATTCGTGTTTTGATAAACCTTATTTATCGTTGGATCGTGTCTGAATCTGATAAAATCATCTGCTCCGTACCGGCCAACTTCCATATATCCTGGGACTTTTTGATAACGAAGTTCATCAACCGTTAACAGGATAATATAACTTTTTTGCCCTTCTTTGAGATTTATATTCGCAAATGTCCGACTGGATGAGTCATACCCAAAATGATCCGTGATTGGAATGTTATTGTCTGGTCTTCCAGGATAATCGAATAAATCCCGGAATCTTCCAATCTGACTAAAAGGAGCGATAAAATTCGCGTAATCACCTACCTCATAAAACCATGTCATCCCCTCAACTTCATTGTAAGTGAGTCCATCATTTGTCTTGAAAATATTCGGGGAGTCGAATACGCCAAAAAGGCTCAGGCTCCATATCCCGGTCAGGAGGAATATGAGCAGTATCGTTCGCCCGCAGAAATATTTGGTTTTTGAAAATATGATATAGAGGGATAGGGCGAATAGAGGAACCTGAGCATATACCATAAAATTCAAATTTGTGATACGATCTGGTTGATGAGATATAATGGGGTTAAGGAACAGAATACATTCAGCGAGCAAAAACACGATATAGAATATGGAAAAAAAAGCCATCTGGTTTTTTAGACGCTCTGATATTTTTTTGCGATTTATGTAAAGATATCCAAATCCCACGATGATGATCAATAATGGGATGAAATACCGTGAATAATAGACAAATAAGAGTTTTATTATTTTTATTAAGTCGATATTAATTTGTGCCAGTTTATCTGTTGTTTCAAATAGCACTGGTTCTGTAGTTTTTTGAATGAAACTCTGATATTGTTGTGAAAAATTACGAAGGAGGGAATTTGAATAGATGAACCAAGATAAAAAACCAATGAATAATACAATTAAGGGTCTGCCGGCATATCGGTAATCGCCATGGAAAATTCGATTGAGCAATCCGCCGGATACTGCCATTAGTATTAGTAGGGAAGAGACAAAGAAGACAATAAATGGGTGCATAAATGGAACTAAAACCGTTGGGATTAGAATGATTAGAGCATTTTCAGTTGTCGAGTTGTGAACGAAACGGCTCAAGATGAAAATATAGATGGGCATGTACGCAAAGAAAAGTGCATGGGGGACATTAAGAAAGTTATAGGGGCCAAGGTAGAGAATAAATGAAGCGAGTATCGATATTTTCAATATCATCTCTTCTTTTAGGAAGAAACGACAGCACATATAGAGTCCCCCGATAAGAATAAATGAGAAAATGAATGGCATCAGGAAGGCTGTATAATTTGCAGGCAGTCCTGTCAGAGTTGTGATGGTTGCACCGAGGATGGGGGCTGCAGGATAAATATCCCATCCCTGAAAGGAACCTGTTGTGCTGATATGAACATATTCTCCGATATAGGACATATCATCAGCACGTCCCATGGAATAATAACCTAGCATATACGGGATTATTAGAATGACTGCATGATTGATGACCAGTAATAACACACCAAGTTTTTTTATGACATCCTGTTTTGAAAACAACGCAATCGATGCGAAGAGGTAACAGAGTATCGCTGCTCCATAAAATGACAACGGGAGAACGGAATAAATATCTACAACATAACCAGCAGGTTGTTGAACAAACAGGATCTGAAGATTATTGACGGTCAGGCCGAAACCGACAATAAGAAGAAGCTTCCTGTATGTGTCCGGAAAGATCGAACAAAATTTTTCATCAATGGATTTTATTCCAATTTGAAACATATTTTTCGATCTCCAGTGAACAATATTACATCCTATTCTATTAATTTATCTGAATAGATCTTCTTCTCAGTTGAATAATCTCCTCTAGCCTTCAACTCTTCCCTGTCCTAAGATTTGAAAAGAAACCTTCTGCCTTCAGGATCATCCCCTGCCTGGATGCATTCAGGTCGCAAACTGCAGGTCAAACCCTTCCGTCTGCGGTAGGGCACAAAGATATGGATAGTGGCTATCCGCCAATCATCCTCGTAAAATCCTGGAATGGCTGACCCTGCGAGATTGCAGTCTCGACATCTTATGATCTTTAGGGATAGATTTAAATATTGAATTTCAACCTGATGCTCGTTTTTGATTCACAAATTGTATGTGTCGTAATCCGGCTATCTCTATCACTTGTTTTCTGGCATAAGAGGACATCTGTGTTATGCACCATAGCCGTTTTACAGAAAATTTTATATAGTATCGCGCGTAGTCTGGTGATGATGGTGATTGTAATGAATAATTATATCATATCTCTAATAACTGTGGTTGCAGTGTTTATGCTGCTTGTTACGGGTGCTTCTGCCGTTTCAGTTACCATTGAGAATGATCAGTTACAGTCTGGCCAATCAGCGACTGTCAGTGTACCGATTACAGTGCCGGCCACAATTGGATCTGTAACCAATGCTGTTGAAGCAGCTGCAGAAGCGAATACTGCATTCATTCAGGGGAATGCACGCCTTGCGCAGATGCAGCAGGCATACCATGCATGGGTGGTTCCTTCCCGACCTGACCTGGTCTCGATTGCCACGAACGCCAGGTCATCAGGGCTGAAGGGTGATGGCGTCACTGACGATACGGCTGCCCTCCAGTCGCTCCTCACAAAACTCCCATCCGGTTCAACGATCTACTTCCCTCCCGGCCAGTACCGGATTGATGGTCCGATCAGTATCAACAAACCGGTAACCCTGTTCGGGGAGTCGGGGACCGTCTTTGACTGTCAAAAAGCGACACAGTATGTCTTCACTCTGAATGAAGGAGGCTCGGCCACGTCGACGATGAGTGGTGTTACCATCACCGGGCTTGTCATTGAAGGCCCCGGGATTGAAACCGATCCGGCGATGATTGACGCGTACTATCTCCAGAACTTTAAGGTATCCTATGTAAAGTTCCATAATGTCGGGTATGCCGCCATCCGCCTGAACACGTGCACTGATGTCACGGTTGAAGAATCAGTCTTTGATAATGTATACCAGTCCGGACTGGGATATGGGGTTTGTATCACGGATCGCAGCACTCGGATCAACATTCATGACAACTTCTTTGTCACCAAAGGACGTCATGGTGTTACAACCGGAACTTCCAATCCGAACTTGCCTGAGGGAGATTATATTCAGAGTGTCACTGTCGAGAATAATTACTTTGAGGAGATGACAGAACAGGCGGTCGACGCCCAAATTCAAACCACCGGACCCTATATTGTCAGGGGGAATGTGATGAATAACTGTGCCCGGGGAGTCCAATTCTGGAATGGTACGGCAGAGGTCACCAGCAATGTCATGATAAACTGTAAAGGTGGAGTAGTATTAACGAACGAAAACGTGGACCCGAATAATGTGGGTTCCAAAGTTGATAAGATCCTGAACAATATTATGATCAATATGCTCTATGAGGCAATTGATGTGGACCGGACTAATGTCCTGATTCAGGGGAATGTTGCAAAAGGCTCGAATGACGGATCGGGAATCTATCTCGAAGCATATGTCCCGAATTCCTGCAATATATTCGGAAATGTACTGGAAAATTATACCTATGGATTCCAGGCAAGTATGCCAAGTCCAGTAATTTCATTGATAAATAATTATATCTGGAGTGATGGAAGTTATCAGAGTTTTTAGATCCAGTACCGCATCCTCCTGAAGAGGTTTCCGATCCTGTCGGGAGCGTCAGATCTTGGAGGATGACAAAGAATACCTACATCCGTGCAGACTGACCCTGTTTGGATTCAATAAACAGGGACAGATTCTGTATTCTGGAAAAATTTCGCATCCTGAAGAGGACTGTACTCGTGCTGTTGTTTCGGATTGAGTGCCGGAGTGATGATGATATCATAAGAACCTGTATTCAACCAGGAATTGCGGAAAGGAGAAAGTGGGTTATGATGAGGTCGTAAAAAAAAATTTGATCACGGGTTCATCGGCGTTTAGTAGGAAATGCAAAAGAATGTGTATGGAGAAGAGGATTTGATCGGTTGGACCTGTGACTTTTGAGGTACTACATATTGTCTGGACATGCCATCGCAGTAACTGGTCTTGAAGAGCCTCTCCTTATGAACGTTCATTACGACCCCAGTCTGCTCTCAGGTCATTTTCGTCATCGGGATCCTTCCGGTCCGGTACCTTCTCGCCAAGTCCCGATGTATGCCCTCCCTCTCTCCCTCATCCGTGATATTCTGCAAGGAGACGATAGATCTGTTAATTGGACTGATGAAACCGAATTTTTCAATCCCTCTGCGATCATTCTCCTGACGATTGGGGTCTATTTAACACTCGCCTGTTTCGTCCAGATGCCCTTCTGGATTCCAGCGGGGCTGAAAAGCAGTACTACCCTCCTCGTTCTCCTGATCGATCTTCTTGCTGTCGACCTGCTATTTGGATGGTTTTTGTGGATGTTCGCCCAGGTGCTGATCCCGTTGTTGCAGCCGGATATTGACACCACTGAATTCCTAAAACGGTACAGATCACCCCAAATCACAATCTCATGGGATATCACGCTGTTGAATATGGTTGTACTCCGCACCATTTTGACAAGAATTAAACATTTTTTATCATCTGATCTTTCTCTTTCGGAATTTTATGCACGGGGTGAGGAACTCTGAAAATATCGATAAGCAAGACAATGATGGATGTGCAATGGGCATTTATCAGCACTGTCACTGCATCGCTCGCCCATTTCGTACTGAGAATTGTCCTTGGAAAGGAACTGGGCGCCGAAGGGCTTGGCGTGTACACCCTCGCCTTTGCGATATACTTCTTTGGAATGCAGTTTGCTGCGTTTGGAATCGGCTCGGCATTGACGAAGTACGTTGCGGAGTTCCTGGAGGATCAGGATAAAATAAAAAAATATGTCTCATCTGGGATGAGCAGTTCGATCATAACCGGTACAATTATGGGGCTTGTACTCTTTCTCCTTGCGCCATTCATTGCCCTTTCGTTCTTTCACATTCCTGAACTGGTACTGTTGATTCAGTTGATCGCCCTCTGCTATCCATTCATCGCTATTCAGAAGGCGGTTATCGGTACACTGAACGGTTTTCGGAGAATGCATCTGTACGCACTCCTCAACATCGTCCAGAACGTCGGTGTCGTAGCCGTCTCGCTCGGACTTGTACTGGGATTGAAAATGGGTCTTTTCGGTGCTGTTATTGGGTTCGTCGGGTCGACAATAATCATCAGTCTCCTCTCCCCCGTGTTGATCTTGGACTCCTTAAGTTTGGAACAGTCATCGCTCTGGTTCCTACCTGCCCTTCGAGAGACAACCGTCTTTGGTTTTTATGTTGTGTTGACAAACTCCATCTCCTATCTCAATACTCAGGTCGACAGCATTCTTATTGGATATTTTCTCAATCCAACAGATGTGGGAATTTATGCTGTTGCCATACTCCTTTCTCAGATCATCACGCTCATCCCGAGTGCGGTGCAACGGGTGACAGCTCCTGCGACGGCAACCCTCTATGGTAAGGGGGATCTCGTCGGTGTTCGAGAAATCATCATCTCTACAATGAAGAAGAGTTTTTTCGTTTCGATAGTTATCGCAGTGTTCATCGTAATTATTGGACAATTTCTTATTACGCTCTTTTTTACTGTCGAGTTTCTTCCAGCGTATATGCCGCTGCTCATCCTTCTACTCGGTAATATCATCTTCGCACCAATCATCTCCGTCGGAGCGACCCTCTCAAGCATCGGAAAAGTGCATATCTCATTTAGAGTCGATGCAGTATGTGGAGTAATTAATGTAATACTGAATGTTCTGTTGATTCCCCACTTTGGAATCATTGGGGCTGCAATGGCGACGACAGTAACGACCATTACGAGTTTTGGAATAAACCTGGCGCTGATATGGAAATACTGTCTATCCCCGGCTCATTCACTCTCGGTCCCTCAATAGCCAAACGGGGGAAAATTAATTTTATTTCTTGAAGGAATCACTCAATGACCCGGTTTTGCCTTTATCAGTTCCTGATTGGATTCGGATTCTAATGATTTTATCTCTTCGGTACGCTACCCACCTGAGTTGTGCGACACTGCGATCCTCAGTGAAATATATATGTTGAATTGATCTCACTACTCATCACAACCCATCAAACATCGATGTCATGACTCAAACTCAATAATATTCTATATGAGTATTTGGGACAACCTCAATGATTCTTGTAGGGTGATTCTGATGAATGGATATCTCGGGTCATTTGTGCTGGTGGCTGCATTGTTTGTTCTATTTGCTACTGGATCTTCTGATGTTTCAGTAATGATTGATAATCCTCAATCTCAATCAGAACTAATAGACTATGTCGATGGTCCAATCACGAGTGGTTCTTTAATGACCCCTCTTGAAGCAGCAGCGTATGCAAGTACCGCATACACACAGGGGAATGCACGCCTTGTGCAGATGCAGCAGGCATACCATGCATGGGTGGTTCCGTCTCGGCCGGACCTGGTCTCGATTGCCACGAACGCCAGGTCATCAGGGCTGAAGGGTGACGGCGTCACCGACGATACGGCTTCCCTTCAGTCACTCCTCACAAAACTCCCATCCGGTTCAACGATCTACTTCCCTCCCGGCCAGTACCGGATCGATGGTCCGATCAGTATCAACAAACCGGTAACCCTGTTCGGGGAGTCGGGGACCGTCTTCAACTGTCAAAAAGTGACACAGTACGTCTTTACTCTGAATAAATGGGGCTCGCCCACGTCGACGATGAAGGACGTGACCATCACCGGGATTGTCTTTGAAGGTCCCGGGATTGAAACCGACCCGGCAATGATTGATGCGCATTATCTCCAGAACTTTAAGGTATCATATGTAAAGTTCCATAATATCGGGTATGCCGCCATCCGCCTGAACACGTGCACCGATGTCACTGTTGAAGAGTCGGTCTTTGATAATGTATTCCAGTCCGGACTGGGGTATGGCGTTGTCATTGAAGATCGCAGCGATCGGATCAACATCCATAACAACTTCTTTGTCACCAAGGGACGGCACGGTGTTGCAACCGGAACTTCCAATCCGAACCTGCCTGAGGCAAGTTATATTCAGAGTGTCACTGTCGAAAATAATTACTTTGAGGAGATGACAGAACAGGCGGTCGACGCCCATATCCAGACTGCAGGACCCTATATTGTCAAGGGAAATGTCATGAATCACTGTGATGTCGGTGTTCAACTTGGGAATGGTACAGCAAAGGTACTGGATAATGTATTGATTGAATGCCATCTGGGAGTAGTATTATTAAACCAAAATATCGACCCAGATCACCTGGGATCAAAAGTTGATCTGGTATTGCACAATACCATGATCAATACCATGTATGAAGCAATCTACATCGATCGAACCAATGTCCAGATTGTAGGGAATATTGCTAAAGGGAAGAATAATGGCTCTGGAATTGTAATCGCGAACTACAAGCCTGACTTCTGCAGGATTGTTGAAAACATATTTGATGATTATAATAATGAAATCCAGATTGGCATACCCAGCCCTGGGATTTCATTGGAGAATAATGTAGAGATATCGACTCTGTAGCGCTCTTTAGTTCCTTCCTCATACAATTCTTTCTCTAATCAGTGGTCCAAAAAACTTAGTAATCGGCAACGGAATTTTACTCCAATACTTCGCTAATTGTGAATATTTGTCTTGATTCGGCAAATATCCCCTTTTTTCCAGGTAATAATAATGTAAAGGAATTTCTTCCGCCCCCCATCTTTTTTTATATTCATAATTTCCAGAATTTACCGGGCTTCTGCCGAAATCTAACCATTTGTATCCGCACTCACATCCATATTTCAGATTATTCCAATCCATAAAGTTATTAGGAGAGAATTTTCGGAATTCCTCTAATGAAGCGCTCCAACCAGAGATTAGGACACCTTTATATGCCATTAATACCTGGGAGCAGATGATCTCTCCATCATATCTGACATTTGATACATATACATCATTTTTGAAAGTACCTGAGATCGCCCTGAAAAAGTCAATATTATGAACTGGAGTGCCTAATTTTTTCATATTCACAGCAAATAATTCATAAAATTCATCGATTGAATTCCTGTTCGCGGTACCAATCTCGTATGTAAGTCCGGAATTCTCTCCTTTTCTAGCCTTATTTCTTTTATTTTTCCCCATCTGTGTCCAAATATGATCTATACCTTTTGACAAATCCAGAACAAAGGTTGAATAATTGGTATACATTGACAGGGGGGAGTAGACGTTGTCGAGAAATGGGGCATTAAAATTAACACCTCTGACTTCAATGTTGTCAATATTCAAGTTATCAACTAACGAGAGAGTCTCCAGGAATAACGCATTTCTTACAGAATCATTTTTATAACAAATTCCACCATATGGCGCATAGGGGATGGATATCAGATTGCTCTTAAATAGGAATCCTTTTACATGGAACAGAGGCAAAATCCCGGAAATTTCGCCGGATTCATTCTCTGCTAACAAATAATATGGTTTATGACCATAGACCTTCTTGATAATCTCTCTCCATCCATATTGCTGGAATGCATTGCTATTATCTATATTGTAAAGAAAATCATCCCATTTTTGACAACAGTGATCCGACACGTAAGATATGTTATAATCCATAACCATCCTCCAGAATATCTCTTAAACAAGCAATTTTAACGCCATTATTTTCATCGAGGACTTTTTTTAATCTCTTTTCAACAACGTTCCCTTTTATGATCCAGTAAAACCGCCTGTTATTACCAATTTCTGGAAATGGTTCGTGGGAGAGATCAATGGAATGAAAATAAAAAACCGTATGACCACGGTTCAGACTTTGATTTAATCCATTTAGAATGATGTGAGCGCCGAGAAATCTCAGCATTGGTCCCCCTGAGGTGGGGATCTTCATTCCAATATCGTAATATGCCCAGGGAAATTCCACGAAATTCCTATAGTGATCTGTTGGTTTTAAACTATGAGTTTGGGGGTGGTAGGGATGTGACGATACGCCCTCCAATGAGGAGTCAGTTTTGTTGTAAAAGGAATTGACGCATACCGATGAATCGTATTGAAATCCGATTTTTTCTAAAGAATCGAGCATCCATCCGCCGATAAATGCATTCGGAGCTCGGTATCCAATTACTCTTTCGCCCGAGACCTTTTCGAGTATTTTTTTTGCTTTCCTGGTCCTCTCCTCATAATCATCCTTTTCAAAACGAGGTTTTTTTGTGATAGAATCAATTTTGCATTCATGGTGCAATCCATGACAGGCAATTTCATGCCCCTGATCAACAATTGATTCAACTAATCCCGGATAATGTTCAACTATATCGGCAACAACGAAAAATGTTGCCTTTATTTTATATTGATCAAGGATATTTAGGACCCGCTTTGTCGGTTCTGTTAAGTAATCATAGCGGCCATTCCATTTCATAAAAAAATCATCCACATTCGGATAGGCGGAAAATGATGAGCCACAGACTGAGGGAATATGATACCAGTCCTCAATGTCAACAGTAACTGAGAGACGTGCATCATTTTTATTCATGATATGTCTATCCCTGAATGATCCATTGCTCTATTAAATTCAGCACCCCTGCCGTCTTCCCAGCGCATCTTCATCGCCTGTAACACTCTCTTATACCGAGTTATTTCCTTCCCCTGAATCATTTTCACCGGGATGATGGCGTTATCATGTGCAGGATCGTTCCTGATGTTCTCCTGCAATCGATAGACCGGGCATTCATTCACGGCATAAACCCGAGCAGAATAAGTCGGGATCATCGTCGGTGCATCATCAACTAGCAATTCTTCGTTGTATGCCGGCATGACCTAGGCTTTTTGTTTCTCCCAGCAGGCAGTATGGCTCTCTTAAACTCTGAAACTGCAAGGGACTTGATAAATACTGGTCATATGAAGCAACTAACCCTGCACTCTCGGGGATTATTGGAATCCATCCTGCATCCAAGTAACAATACCTCCTCAATGTCGCCCAAAAATCTCCTGACATTTTTCCTCTTTGAAACCTCAAACCTTCCTGTTTTCCTATGGATGGGAGAGGGCCACAGTGGTATATTGATTGAAGGAAAATATCTGTGTTAATATTTAAACACTCCCTTGGTCTCTTCGATGGCCTTTGAGTAGTATATCCTTCTATGGTGTGCCGCGCATATTATTACGGTCTCCATATGACTTTTATCTTTTAATTATTGAAGGACTGGTCATAAGTTACCGTGGACTCTGAAGTTGTTCTATTGATATGGATCAGGTCAGTACCGAGATCACCCTGTAGAGCAGAGATGACGACAATCTCATTGAAGAATCTGGTAGAGATCCTTCCTCTGCCACGTCGTGATGAGAGACAGAGGTGTTCTAGAAATTGAGCACATCTATAATTTTATTCGGATTTGAAGTAACTATAAATGTCAGAACTGATATGATACGTTGATAATTGTACAATATTATTCAATTGGGGGTAAGTCTTAACATTACTCGCCAGATCGTTGTAAGAACAGGCTCTGATCTGAAACCACAAATTGTTACTGCTGGATGGTGTGATGTATGAATATTTTAATAAATATTGGTCATCCTGCACATGTCCATTTTTTTAAAAACTTTCTTTGGGAAATGCAAAAAAGAGGGCATAATCCAATTGTATATGCTGTTGATAAGGACGTATCATTAGATCTCCTGAATAATTATCAGATAAACTATGATCTCTACGGTAAAATCAGTCAAAATTTTTGGGGTCAAATTCTTGAGATAATTAAAGGGGATTACAAAACTTACAATATGCAAAAAAAATATGATATTGATATTACTATTGGTATAGCAGATACTTTTGGAGCACATATCTCAAAAATTACAAGAGCAAAATCCATTGTCTTTACAGATACGGAGCATGCAAAATTAATAAATGCCGTCACTATGCCCTTTGCGGATATCATTTGCACTCCCTCCTGCTATAAAAAAAACCTGGGTAGAAAACAGGTTCATTACGACGGATACCATGAACTCGCCTACCTGCATCCACATTACTTCACGCCCGATCCCACCGTCCTCACCGAACTCGAGCTCTCCCCGGACGACCGGTTCATCATTATCCGTTTCGTCTCATGGAAGGCGAGCCACGACATTGGGCAGCATGGCATCAGGGACAAGATCGGGCTTGTGAAGAAACTTGAGGCTTACGGACGTGTACTGATCACGTCTGAGGGAGAACTGCCCGAGGAGTTGCGGCCCTACCAGGTCCACATCTCGCCGGAGAAGATGCACGACCTGCTGTATTATGCTACCCTGTATATGGGGGAGGGGGCAACAATGGCTTCCGAGGCAGCAGTACTTGGAACCCCCTCAGTATTTGTTTCATCCCTTGCCGGGACGATGGGAAACTTCACCGAACTTGAGGAGACCTATGGTCTTGTTTACAGTTTCACCGACACCGAAGCAGCTGTTGAAAAAGCGATCGAGATCCTGCAGGACCCGGAGAGCAAGGAGAACTGGCGAATCAAACAGAAGCGGTTGCTTCTGGAGAAGATTGATGTCACAGCATTTCTGATCTGGTTCATCGAGAACTATCCAGAGAGTGTTGTGGAGATGAAAGAGCATCCTGAGGTTCAGGACAGGTTCGCCCTGTCTTCCGATGATATATCCTGAGGGCACGATCTTCTTCTGCTGAAAGTCCGTCCATTCATGCCACTCCGGGGGAATCACGTTCGCTTCATTCTCCGCGTTATTGAGGCTCCAAATGAGATCAACGAATTGATGAAGTGACCTGTGGTCACCTTTGTCGAGCACTGGATCAAAAGGTCGAGATGTGTATCTATGAGGCAAAGGTCGCTGTTACGAGCATCATCAAAAGTCTGGAGAGAGATGGAGAACTTCAGTGATTCTGAAGATATCCCCGCCATAATATTCCTCAGAGAACCTGAAGATTTTGTACCGTCTTGCGGCAGCAACGGAGATTGGGGATGATTATATCGCTGATGACTGAGCAGGAGAAGAGCATATCAGACGGTAGGGTTGATGTGACCTCTTCGGAATTTGAAAACCAGGGAATGCATTAAATGTTATAATTATAATGAACATCATCCTGACAAGAAAAATATGGAGATATTATGTGTGGAATTAATGGTTTCTCATGGGAGGATGTCGGTCTAATTACTGAAATGAATCAGATTACAAAGAATAGAGGGCCGGATGATCAGGGAGTGTACTGTGATAGTTCGTTCTCTTTAGGACATTCAAGACTTTCGATCATCGATCTCTCAGATAATGGTCACCAACCCATGTCCAATGAGGATCAATCAATCTGGATTGTCTTCAACGGGGAGATATATAATTTTCAGACGTTACGAACCGATCTAATTGAAAAAGGACATCTTTTTAAGAGCAATACTGATACTGAAGTTATAGTCCATGCTTATGAAGAATATGGACTCGATTGTGTTAAAAAATTCAATGGTATGTGGGCCTTTTCCATCTATGATAAGAGAGATAATACGATAATTCTTGGCCGCGATCAATTCGGGATCAAACCACTTTATTACCACATCGATGACAGGGGAATTATCTTCTCGTCCATGATATCGGCAATTCTCTGTCATAAATTATCGATATCTCCTCATGAACGTGCAATCATGGAATATCTTGCACATAATTTGGAGGACCATAAAAATTACACCTTCTTCACAAATATCGAGAAAATTCCCCAGGATTCTTTGTTAATCTATGATCTCTCAAAAAAACAATTCCGTGTACATAAATGGTACTATCCGGCCAAGAGAGAGGATGTAGATACCCGCACAATCCAGGAATCTTTTGTTGAGAGCATACGGTTACGGACTATAGCTGATGTACCGATAGGAAGCTGTTTGAGTGGTGGTATTGATTCCTCCACTATTGTAAGTACACTGAATACAATATTAACGGACAAATTTAATACGTTCTCCCTAGTCGTTCCCGGTTTTTTCCTTGATGAAAGTAAGTATATAATTGAGGTGGGAAAAAAAACCAATGTTCAGCAATTTTTCACACAACTATCAGAAAAGGAGTTTTTACTGGAGTTCGAAGACTTTGTTCGGGCTCAGGAAGAGCCGGTAACCGGACTGAGTCCATATGCACAGTACTGTGTTATGAAACTCGCCCACCAGCACAAAGCAAAAGTGCTGCTTGATGGACAGGGAGGGGATGAGATCTTTGCAGGTTACAATTATTATTTTGCGTATTATTTCTACGAATTATTAATTGGAGGTAAATTTTTAACCCTTGGAAGAGAGATGCGAAAATACCAGAATAATTTTAAAGATTTATATCCTCAGAAGATGTTTGTATTTCTGCTGCTACCCGAGTTTCTTAAATATCATATCTGGAAGTCTTTCACTGCCTCCTGGATTAATAAGGAATATCTGTTGGAGAAATGTGATGGAGAGATGGATCCCCGATGGCGAAGGATGACTCTTCCAGAGAGCCTTTCACTTACACTTTACTCAACTGCAATTCCCCATCTCTTACGATGGGAGGATAAAAATTCCATGCGATGGAGCATAGAAAGCAGACCTCCATTTCTGGATGTAAATCTGGTTGAGGCTGCAATGTCTCTTCGTTCAGATAAAAAAATTGCAAATGGAAGAACTAAAGTAATATTTTTAGAAGCGGTTAAAGATTGTCTGCCGCCGATGGTAAGAGATCGGAAAGATAAGGTGGGATTTGCTACTCCGACCGATGATTTTTTCCGAAAGAAGCAAATTGTTGATTTTTGCAGGGATATTATCTACTCTGATAAATTCAAGAGTCGACCATACTGGAACTGGAAGGAAATTGAGAGGCTTTATAATCTGCATCTCCAGAGAAAAATTAACATCGGTGACACAATCTGGAAGTGGATTAATCTGGAAACCTGGCTGAGGGAATTCTTCAATGAGACTGATCAGAACCCGGGAGTCCTCATCTCAAACGGGAGTACTGATGAGCACTATGAGGCATCGACTGTGCAGTCTTCCGGGCGAGCCCAGATCTCTGTTTGTGGTTTCTCTCTCTGGAGACCGAGGAAGGATCTCTGACCTCCCCGGTGGTCGTGAACGTGACGAACCTGCTGAATGATGGAGATAAATTGGCTACCCTGCGATCGGAAAAGGAACAACTTTGGGAGTGCCCAGATCCCTTTTTTTTGAAAGATAAAATTGAAGGGAGAAACCTGCTCGTGATCTGTCATGCATATAACAATTTTCAGAAAGATCCGTTCGATCTTATCGCACCGCGTGTCGCGTCGATACATGTCTCCGTGAGGATAAACCCATTTGCTGACCTCGGGAAATATCTCCCGATCCTCAAGATTGAGCGATTTTCTTCTGCACAAAAAATCGACCGGACTGATATTTCAAAAAATACGCATGTGTATCCAACTCCGATCTGGTATCTCCCAACGGATAGATGTTACAAAAATCTGGGTGAGAAACAGTATGCTCGTGTCGAATCTCTAATACAGAAGAATGAGATCAAATTTGATTTCATTCACTGCCATTTCACCTGGTCCGCAGGCTACGCCGGTGCTCGCCTCAAGGAAAAATATGGTGTTCCTTTCGTGGTTACAGTACACGGCTATGACATTTACTCACTCCCCTTTAAGGATCGAGAATGGAGAGAGAAAATCGAATATGTACTGAACACTGCAGATCATCTCATCACCGTTAGTCAGAGCAATCTCGCGTGCATCAAAAAGTTGAACGTCTCTACGCCGGTTACTGTCATTCCAAACGGCTTCAGGAGTGATCTCTTCTATCCCTGTGACACATTAGAGTGCAGACGGACGCTCAATCTCCCTCAGGAAAAGCGGATTATTCTTACGGTGGGATACTTTGATCCTGTGAAGGGTCATACGTATTTTATCGAAGCCGCCCGGGGGGTCATTGCAAAGCGAAAAGATGTTCTCTTCGTGATCGTCGGTGACGGGAAACTTCAAACAGCCCTTGAGAACCAGATCCGATCTCTGGGACTTGAAGACTACGTCCTGCTTGCCGGCGGAAAATCTCACAACGAGATTCCTATCTGGATGAACGCCTGTGATCTCTTTGTTTTGCCGAGTCTCAATGAGGGTAACCCGACCGTCATGTTCGAAGCCCTTGGCTGTGGGAAACCATTTGTGGGGACGAGAGTCGGCGGGATTCCGGAGATTATCACATCTGATACCTATGGTCTCCTGGTCGAGCCTGCAGACCCGGAGAGCCTGGCGGAGAAGATTCTGCTGGCGCTGGACATGGAATGGGATCGGGAGGCGATCCTCGCGTATGCAGATCAATTTATGTGGGAGAGTATTGTAAAGCAGATTATCGATGTATACAATCTTATCTTACGATAAGTCGCGATCCCAAAAGGCGATGCAGCCGGCAGTTCCTGGCTCGAACCAGGAAAAACCCCGCTTCTCCTTTCACATTCTTTCGCACGTCCTGTTAAATCCCCCTAAAATGATGCTGCGAACGATGGGTGGGATACTATCTTCTGGTAAAACCTGAGAAGACCTTTATAGAATTGAGCTGCTTAAGAGGCTCGTAGTGGTGGGTTTGAATGAAATATCTTTTCAATACCATCTGTATCCTGCTGCTGTTGTGCTGCAGCGTTCAGGTCGTGGTGGCAGCAGGGGAGTACGTGTACTCAGCACAGTGGGGGAGCCTGGGGTCTGGAGCCGGGCAGTTCACCAATCCAGGTGGTGTCGCGGTAGACAGAGCCGGCACTGTCTACGTGGCCGATACACGGAACGATCGAATCGAGAAGTTCACCACGTCGGGCGCCTTCATCGCCGCATGGGGCAGTTCTGGTTCAGGGCCTGGGCAGTTCAACAACCCAGATGGTATCGCGGTTGACGGCACCGGCACTGTCTACGTGGCAGACAGACTGAACGATCGTATCGAGAAGTTCACCTCGTCGGGCGCCTTCATCACCGCATGGGGCAGTTCCGGTTCAGGGCCTGGGCAGTTCAACTCTCCTTCTGGTCTCGCAGTGGACACTGCCGGCAATGTCTATGTCGTCGATTCATGGAATAATCGTATCGAGAAGTTCACCTCGTCGGGCGCTTTCATCACCGCGTGGGGCAGTACCGGTTCAGGTGCCGGGCAGTTCGACGAGCCCTACGGTATCGCGGTTGACCGTGCCGGCACTGTCTACGTGGCCGATAGGTGGAACAACCGGATCCAGAAGTTCACCTCGTCGGGCGCCTTCATCGCCGCATGGGGTGTCCCCGGTTCGGGTGCTGGGCAGTTCAACTGGCCGTGGGGTATCACGGTCGATGGTGCCGGCACGGTCTATGTGACCGATGCGTGGAACAATCGTGTCCAGAAGTTCACCTCAGATGGCGTCTTCATCGCCGCATGGGGCACCTCCGGCACCGGAAATGGACAGTTCAACTG
The DNA here is from genome assembly GCF_052055875.1 of Methanosphaerula subterraneus. GTDB lineage: Archaea > Halobacteriota > Methanomicrobia > Methanomicrobiales > Methanospirillaceae > Methanosphaerula > Methanosphaerula subterraneus. Next base: position 1,149,789 of record NZ_CP170508.1, on the reverse strand, counting down.
GCCGTATGGAATCGCGGTTAATGGTGCCGGCACGGTCTATGTGACCGACGCGTGGAACAACAGGGTTGAAACATTCGTTCTACCAACAGCCCCGGTCATCAGGGTCTCGGGGGGTGTGGGTGTCCCGACCAGCCCGGATAATGACGGACTCTACTGGGATCTGGACGGAAACCTGATCTCTGATTTCAATGACGTGGTGCTGTATTTCAACCAGATGGATTGGATCGCCGAAAATGAACCAACGAATGCGTTTGACTTCAATACCAATGGCATGATCGACTTCAATGATATCGTCCTCCTCTTCAATCGTCTGTAGATGGAGATCTCTTTTCCTTTTTAGAGGATCTGTTGTCGTAGACTCAATCTCTGAATGACTGGGTGCCAGTTGATTGGCAGGAACCGGATACTTTCAAGCGGATGTGACCCTTGATATCGGCCCCCTCACCGGGCATCCTCTCTCTTCTCTCCGCGCAGAGGATTTTGATGCGTTTCCTCGTTCCTCCCCGCATTTTCTCGCATGTTGATCGGATCGGTCCCCGGCACGGCTCCTGTCCGGTTCACCTCCGGCGGATCGGCGCATATCGGGCATCGATGGGTCCAGGGGTCAGGATCTGCGGAAATTAACGCCGAACCGTCCTATCAAAAGCAGTATATACAAAGGTTGCTGATGGAGTTACTATCCTGGGAGATGCTGTGGAGTTCGGGTCGACGGTCGTCCACGGAATGAGGAGGAGGCACGTAATGAAGACTGTATTTGTACGGGCTGAGCGCTGTATCGGCTGCAGGCACTGCGAGGTGGCCTGTGCCGTCGAGCACTCTGCGAGCAGAGACCTGTTCAGCGCACGAAACGAGGAGCCGATCTCGAGACCACGTGTTCATGTTGAGGTTGTCGACTACCTGACCTTCCCGAACCGGTGCCGGCACTGCGACCCGGCCCCGTGCATGCAGGTCTGCCCGACGGATGCCCTGTACCGGGACCAGTCGACCGGTTCGGTCGCCATCCACTACAGCCGGTGCATCGACTGTGCCGTCTGTGCGATGGCCTGTCCGTTCGGGGTGATCCGGTTCGAGCGGGTGCGACAGGTGGACCTTCCCCGCGACGTGAATGCAAAATGCGACAACTGTATCGACCGGCAGCAGAACGGTGTGATCCCTGCCTGCGCCGAGGCCTGCAAGACCGGGGCGCTGGAGTTCGGAGAGGTCAACGACCTGATCCGAAAGAGCAGCCATGACTTCTCGATCAAACTTCTTCTCTCCCGGGAACCGGTCCGGGAACCGGCCCGGGAACCGGTTGGCGAGGTTCCCTCGATGCCCGAGAACATCCGGGCGTTCCGGGAGATCATGGGAGCACTGGCGGATTTATGATCATGGAGAGCGTGGAGGGTGAAGACAATGTATGATCCAATTGCGATAAAGAAGGTGGCAGAGAAGCGGGCGCTGGACAGGACCAGCCAGATGATGATCGAGAAGACGATCGAAGACGGGGTCGAGACCGCCTGGGACCGGCTGCAGGCTCAGCAGCCGCAGTGCGGGTTCGGACAGCTCGGACTCTGCTGCAACAACTGCTCGATGGGACCCTGCCGGATCGATCCCTTCGGTGGAACGCCGACGCGGGGTGTCTGCGGGGCGACGGCGGACACGATCGTGGCGAGGAACCTGCTCGACGACCTCGCCGTCGGTGCGGCCTCCCACTCGGATCACGGCCGGGAGGTCGTCGAGACGCTCCTCCACACCGCAGAGGGGAAGGCCCAGGGCTACCAGATCACCGACGCGGCGAAGTTGCACCTGATCGCCGAAGAGTACGGGATTCCGACCGAGGGGCGGGATGACGCAGCGATCGCCGGCGACCTCGCCCGGGGGATGCTCGAGGAGTTCGGATCGATCAAGAACCGGATCCAGCTGGTCGACCGGGCCCCGGAGAAGACCCGGACGGTCTGGCAGAACCTGAACATCACCCCCCGGGGCGTGGACCGGGAGGTCGTGGAAGCGATGCACCGGGTGCACATGGGGGTCGACGCCGATTACCTGAACATCCTGCTGCACGCGATGCGGACCTCGCTCTCTGACGGCTGGGGCGGGTCGATGATGGCGACCGACTGCTCCGATATCCTCTTCGGGACCCCGACGCCGGTCAGGTCCTGGGTGAACCTGGGCACGCTCAGCAGGGACAAGGTCAATATCGTCCTCCACGGACACAACCCGGTCCTCTCTGAGATGATCCTCAAGGCGGTGGAGGAGCCGGCGGCCAAGGAGGCGGCCCGGGCGAAGGGTGCGGCCGGCATCAACCTGGTGGGGATGTGCTGCACCGGGAACGAGGTGCTGATGAGGCACGGGATCCCGATCGCCGGCACGATCCTGGACCAGGAACTGGCCATCGCCACCGGGGCCGTGGAGGTGATGGTGATCGACTACCAGTGCATCTTCCCGTCCATCACGGCGACGGCCAGCTGCTATCACACGAAGGTCGTGGCCACCAGTGAGAAGTCCAAGGTGCCGGGTTCGATCTACAAGGAGTTCAGGCCCGAGACGGCGCTGGACACGGCCAGGGAGATTGTAGGGATGGCTATCGAGAACTTCGCCGCCAGGGACCCGAACCGGGTCAGGATTCCGGACCGGCCGGTCCAGGTGATGGCCGGGTTCTCGGAGGAGGCGATCCGGAAGGCCCTCGGAGGAACTTATAAACCTCTGATCGATGCGATCGTTGCCGGCACGATCAAGGGGGTCGTGGGGGTGGTCGGCTGCAACAACCCGAAGATCCGGGAGGACTCCGGGCACATCGCCCTCGGCAGGGAACTGATCAGGCGGAACATCCTCGTCGTCGAGACCGGGTGTGCGGCTATCGCGAGTGGAAAGGCCGGCCTCCTGGTTCCTGAAGCGGCGGACCTGGCCGGGGACGGGCTCAAGGCGGTCTGCAAGGCCCTCGGGATCCCGCCGGTGCTGCACATGGGCTCCTGTGTCGACTGTTCGCGGATCCTGGTGATGGCCGCACATGTGGCGGACGAACTGGGTGTGGGGATCGGCGATCTGCCGCTCGGGGGGGCCGCCCCTGAATGGTACTCGCAGAAGGCGATCGCGATCGGGACCTACTTCGTCTCATCGGGTGTCTACACGGTGCTCGGGGTCCCCCCGAAGATCTTCGGCAGCCAGAATGTCCTCTCCCTCCTCGCCAGTCAACTGACTGGCGTGGTGAACGCCTCCTTCGCGGTCGAACCTGACCCCGTCAAGGCGGCCGACCTGCTCGAGGCGGAGATCGATCGGAAGCGACAGGCGCTCGGGATCTGACCGCCTGAACCACTGACTTTTTTGCGAGGAGACGATGGAAGAACAGGTACTCGATCAGATCATCGCCGGCTACGCCTCTCCCACCGGAAGGGTGCTCGGGATAATCAGCGAGGTGCAGCGCCGGGAAGGATACATCCCCCGGGACGTGCTGGAGACCCTCTCGCAGAAGCTGGACCTCCCGCTCTCGGACCTCTACAGCCTGGTGACCTTCTATGCCCTCTTCAGCCTGAAGCCGGTGGGCGAGCATGTGATCACGGTCTGCATGGGGACGGCCTGCCATGTGAAGGGGGCGGTCTCCCTCCTTGAAACGCTGCAGGACCTGCTGCACCTGGAGGGTGAGACTGCCACGGAGGACGGAAAGTTCTCCCTCACGACTGAGGACAACCGGTTCACGCTGGAGATTGCCCGGTGTTTCGGCGCCTGCAGCATCGCGCCGGTGCTGCGGGTCGATGGGAACCTCTACGGGTATATCACCCCCGAGAGCCTCCCCGGGATTCTCGAAGGATACGGGTGGCAGCGATGAAGATCAGAACAGCAGACGATCTCGAGAATGTCCGGCAGGCCGGCCTTCGGAGACTGATCCCGGACCGGCCCCGCATCGCTGTGGGGCTGGCCACCTGTGGCAAGGCGGTCGGTGGCGACCAGGTCTACGACCGTCTGCGCCAGGCGATCGAGTCCAGGGGTCTGGACATCGCCCTCACCCGGGTGGGATGTTTCGGCTACTGCCGGGAGGAGCCTCTGGTGAACGTCGCCATCCCCGAAAAGCCGCTCGTGATCCTGCACCGGGTGACGGTCGACGACGTCGATTCGATCGTCCGGGCGGTCCTGAATGAGGAGGTGCCCGCAGAACTGGCCCTCTGCCGGATCCCGACCTGGGACCCGATCATCGGACCCCCGCTGATCTTCGGGGAGGGTTTCCCCGACATTCCGCTCTATGCAGACGTCCCGTTCTTCAGATACCAGCAGAAGGTGATCCTGCGGGCCGCCGGGCTGATCGATCCCGGGGATATCGAGGAGTATGTCGCCGTGGGCGGGTACTCGGCCGCCCTCTCGGCCCTGACGACGATGGAGCCGGAGGCCGTCATCGATGTGGTGGAGCGGTCCGGGCTGCGGGGCCGGGGCGGCGCCGGCTTCCCGACCGGGCTGAAGTGGCGGATCACGCGAAAGGAGACGGCCACGGAGAAGTACATCATCTGCAACGCCGACGAGGGCGATCCCGGGGCCTACATGAACCGGAACGAGATGGAGAGCGATCCCCATATGCTGATCGAGGGGATGATCCTCGGTGCCTACGCCATCGGCGGGGTGAAGACGGGGGTGATCTACATCAGGGCCGAGTACCCGCTGGCCATCGAACGGCTGACGAAGGCGATCGAACAGGCACGGGAGTACGGGCTGCTCGGCGACGACATCCTCGGCACCGGGTTCAGGTTCGACCTGCAGCTCGCCATCGGCGCCGGGGCCTTCGTCTGCGGGGAGTCGACCGCACTCGTCGCCTCCATCGAGGGGAGGACCGGCCGGCCTCATCCGCGTCCGCCCCGGCTGACCGATAAAGGGCTCTGGGGGAAGCCGACCGACCTGAACAATGTCGAGACCTGGTGCAACGTCCCGGTGATCGTCAGCCGGGGGGCCGGCTGGTACGCGGCGATCGGGGCCCCGGGGAACACCGGCACCAAGGTCTTCTCCCTCGTCGGCAAGGTCGACCGGGTCGGGCTGGTGGAGGTGCCGCTCGGGACGACCCTCGAACGAATCGTCATCAATATCGGCAACGGCGGCGCCGGAGGAAAGGCGGTGAAGGCCGTGCAGACCGGCGGCCCCTCGGGGGGGTGCATCCCGGTCCGGCTCTTTGATACGCCGATGGACTACGAGAGTCTGAACCGGGTCGGGTCGATCATGGGATCCGGCGGGATCGTCGTGATGGACGAGGATACCGGCATGGTCGACATCGCCCGGTACTTCATCAACTTCGCTACCGGCGAGTCCTGCGGGAAGTGTGTCCCCTGCAGGGAGGGGTTGAAGCACACCCTGCTGCTGCTGAACCGGCTCCTGGCCGGCAAGGGGACCGAGCAGGACCTGGAGACGCTCGCCCTCCTCGCCGACACGGTCGCAAAGACCTCGCTCTGCGGCCTCGGACAGTCGGCGCCGAACCCGGTGCTGACCACCCTGGCCTACTTCAGGGACGAATACGAGGGGTTGATCGAGCGATGATGCACAGGGAGGTCTGCTGATGGACGAATCGAAGCGGTTGGTGACGGTGACGATCAACGGGGTGGAATACCGGGCAGAGGAGGGAGAGATCCTCCTCTCGGTGGCGACCCGCGAGGGGATCGCGATCCCTCACCTCTGCTATGAGGAGGCCCTCGACCCCTACGGCGCCTGCCGGCTCTGCATGGTCGAGGTGGAGAAGCGGGGGAAGCGAGAGATGACCACGGCCTGCACGCTGCGGGCCGTCGACGGGTTGACGGTGGTGACCGATTCCCCGGAGATCGAGCGGCACCGGCGGATCATCCTCGAGCTCTACCTCGCCCAGGCCCCGAAGGCGGATCGGATCAAAGAGATGGCGGCTCGGTACGGGGTGACCAGGACCCGGTTCATCAGGAAGGTCGACCCCACCGATCCCCTCGGGAACCGGTGCGTCCTCTGTGGGCTCTGCGTCCGGGCCTGTCACGAACTCATGGGTGCCGGTGCGATCAATTTCATCAACCGGGGTGCCTACACGGTGGTGAACACCCCCTTCTTCGAGGCGAACCCGGTCTGTCTGGGCTGCGGGGCCTGTGCCCGGGTCTGTCCGACGGACGCGGTCAGGATCGAGGATAGCGGTGGCGAACGGGTGATGCGGTCCTTTGGTTCGACGAGGGTGCCGCTGGCGCAGTGCCGGGTCTGCGGCGAATACTTCGCGCCGGTCTCGCTCGGCGAGCGGATAGCCGCACGATTCGACCCGCCCCTGCGTGACGACCTGCACGGGGTCTGCCCTGCCTGCAGAGCAAAGGGGATTGCACGAAAGGAGATCCTGGCGCAGACCGGGGGAGTGATCAGGCATGTGTGAGGAGCATCAGCATTCGATCCGCGAAGACGGAACAGTCAAGAGCGATGATCATACGAAAGTCGAGCAGGGGTTCCGGGTCGTCATCACCGGCAAGGGGGGCGTGGGGAAGACCACGCTGACGGCCCTCCTCTCCCACCTCTTCACAGAGCGGGGGTTCACGACGCTGGCCGTCGACGAGGACCCGCAGATGAACCTCCCCTATGCGGTGGGGGTCCCGCCGGCCGAAAGCGATCGGGTCGTCCCGCTGACGAAGAACCTCGACTACGTGGAGGAGAAGACCGGCGCCCGTCCCGGGGCTGGGTGGGGGCTGATGCTCTCCCTGAACCCCGACGTCTCCGATGTCGTGGAACGGTTCGGTGTCGAGGGGCCGGGCGGGGTGAAGATCCTGGTGATGGGGACGGTCGTCGCGGCCGCCGCCGGCTGTCTCTGCCCGGAGAACGCCCTCCTCGAGTCGGTGATGCGGTACATCAACCTGCGGGAGCACGAGGTGATCCTGATGGACACCCAGGCCGGCGTCGAGCACTTCGGCCGGGCGATGGCCGAGGGGTTCGACCAGGCGGTGCTGGTGACCGACCCGACCTTCAACGCCGTGCAGGTGGTGAAGCATGCCGCGACCCTGGCCCATGAACTGGGGATCCCTACCATCCATCTGGTCGTCAACCGGGTCAGGTCAGAGGGGGATATCTGGAAGGTGCAGGCGATCCTCGGCGACACGCTCAACCTCATCTCAGATCAGTTCTACCTGCCGTACGAGGAGGAATTGCTGGCGTGCGAACCGGATGTCCGCCCCCTGCTGACGAGCAGCCCCCCCTCGCCGTTCATCGAGCAGGTGGCCGGCCTGCAGCGTGCCCTCGAGCAGAGCGGAACGGGCCGGCGATCCGTCCCGTGACGGTACCCGGGAAAGAGGGGATCCAGTTCTTATTTTTTGTCCTGAACGTCGCCCTATCAACAGGGATTATCCATTAAATTTGGCGCAGATAATCTCTCCTTCTGCAGGGAGTGACCGTGTACCGCGGTATGATTCTGTGAAGATGAAGGCGTTCCCGACCCGGGTCCAGGCCCTCGCCAGGGGACGATCCGTTCGATGGTGTCCCTTCCCTCAGGCACGATGCGGCACCACCCGGGAGAGCCATATTCAGGCGTCATCATCAGCGACTTTCATCTGAACCACTTTCAAACGGATCATATGTGGGGATTTTCAAAAGTTTTTGTGAGGACTGTTCGTTTCACAGATTTTTTGACTGACTGAGGTGAGCGCCTCAGCCCCTTTGCTGCTGAAGATACTGGATGCACACGATAATCCATTACCATCTGTTTTTCTCAGAAATCCGGCAGGATTTCCCATTAAATTGTAAAAAATTAAGGTGTAACATTGTTCTATATTACACAAAATATTAAATATCTGTTATAGAAACGCCCCTTAGAAAAATTTACTCAATTGCATTAAAAAAATAATGGAGCATATCGAATATGAAAAAGCATCTCATGACAATCACACTGATTGCCGCGGTCCTGCTGATAGGGCTGGCCGGGGCAGCCAGTGCAGAAAGCGTGACTGTTGCCGCCAGCAACAGCCAGGTAAAGAGTTCAGCACAGTACATCTGCGATGGATCCAATGATCAGTCCGAGATCCAGGCGGCCATCAAACGGGTGGCAGCCAGCGGCGGAGAGGTCTATCTCCTCGCCGGCACCTTCACGGTCGCCGGCACCATCGAACTCACTCCGGGTGTGAACCTGATCGGCAGTGGAGCAGACACCACGACCCTCAGATTCGTCCGTGAGGGATGGGTCCAGGTCGACGGCAGCAACTCCGTCAGCAATCTTCAGTCCACCGGCCCGACTGGGTTCCTGATCTGTGGCAGCCATGTCAGGATGACTGGTGTCACTGTCAGGGACTACACCGCCAAGTCGGGGGCCTTCCTCATCTACTCTTTCAACAAGGCACTGACCGACTTCACCTTCACCAACTGCAATGCGATCGATGGCTGGTCGCATGGTTTCATCAATGCAGGTGAAGGTTCACCGAACTCGGTCTCTGACATCACCTACTCGGGCTGCACCGCCATCAACTGCGGGCGGGCTTCTCAGTTCAACCCCTGGATCACCGGCTTCGACTTTGCCGAGTCGACCGACATCACAAACCTGCTGGTGGAGAACTGCCGGGCCGAGGGATCCTGGGAGTCCGGGTTCCACTTCGAGGAGAGCCCCCGGAAGACCAATGTGATCCTGCGGAACTGTGTCAGCATCAACAACGGGCAGAAGAAGACCAGCGAGACCCCGACCTATGCAGCGGGGTTCATCGGCGGCAGCCCGAGCATGCAGTTTATCGACTGCTCCTCCCAGGCCAACCTCTATGGATTTCACCTGATGGACGGGGCGACAGCCATCCGGTGCAGTGATATCGGGTCGACATACGGTTTTCGGACCACCGACTACAACAGCATTGTACTGACCGACTGCGAGTCCGACCGGGCACAGAAGTGGGCGTTCTATGGGATCAACTCCCATGATGTGACCGCCACCAACTTTTTGGTCACCAACCCGGCGGGCAACCCATACCCGGCGGTCCTCGCCGGGAGTCCCTATTATCCCTCGTACAACATGAACATCCAGATCGCTGGAACTTCGGCCCCTTCCCAGCCGGCAGAGACTCAAACGCCTGTGGTCCAGGCAACTGAAACTCAAACGCCTGTGGTCCAGGTTACTGAGACCCAAACACCTGTTGTGATCCAGGCACCCGTGGCCCAGTTCAGGGCCAGTGTCACCTCTGGCTGGGCTCCCCTGACGGTCTCGTTCACCGACAGGTCGACCGGGACCCCGACATCGTATCTCTGGAAGTTTGGCGACGGTACGACCTCAACAGAAAAGAACCCAAAACACCGGTACTGGGCCGCCGGTACCTTCACCGTCACTGAGATCGTCAAGAACAGCGCCGGCTCGAACACCAGGGTGAAGACCGGCTATATCACCGTCAGATAAACGGCCCTCTCCTTTTTTTAATCAAGCCAGGCGTTCCGGCCCCTTCGTCATCAGAGAGCCGCGATCCCTCTATCTCTGCAGATGCCCCGGTTCCCCTGAACCACGACGAAGCTCCTGTTTTCGGTCGCCCATGTCGCAATCGTCGAGGAGGCCGGGCGATGTACCCACAATGCAGAGCGCCAGCATATCCGTTCGACCTGGCTGTCCGTCTCCTTGACCGCCAGGTCCAGGGAATGGACCGCTGATCAGAGAAGTGTGCCCATCGGTATCCTGGAATTATATATGACCCGGCCGGCAACAGGTTGATGTGGTAACCTGCCCGGAGGCCTCTCACAGAGAACCACCGCACCTCCGGCAGACCATTATCACAGCTCACCCGGTTCAGTCCGCAGGAAGAAGAGAAACAGCCAGAGAAGTACTCTCACGAAGAGCAGTCCTGCCGACAGACTGGGGACATGGATAGAACCAGAGGACGAGAGTACGACAAGGAGCGTACTCCGCGGCCCGGACGCCGATGCGGTATCACATCGGTGCCCCTCCCCTCCTGCGATCAGATCGATGATCTGATCTTCAGGAGGAGCAACCGCCACCTATGCATCGAGAATCAGAGATTTCATCCCATTCACCACCTTTTCTGAGACGGGCCGGCCTTGTCAGGTTCTGTCCGTCTCTGTTTTCTCAAAGAGCAAAAATCCAGTAGCCCTTCGCGCCTCGATGCCGTGCCCTGCTTCCAGATGCGTGAGCCGTTCCTGATGAAACGTTCTTGTGATACTCCGCCCTATCTCCAGTACACGTGGAATCTCATGGCGATGCAGAGGGTTGATGATCCCGAGCCCCCGGTTCGAACGGCCACCCCGGAGGACATGGTGAGCCTGGCCCAGCACCACCGGAGGATGTTTGAGGAGATCTGGGAGAAGCAGAACCGGGCTGTCGACCCGGCAGTCCTGGCGAACCTCGAGCAGGCGTATGCCGCGAAACTGGCTGAAGAACTGAAGAGCGGAGCGTGTGTCGCCTGGGTCGTGGATCGGGCGGGCCGAATCGTCTCCAGCGGAGCGATCAGTATCCTCTCCTATGTGCCGGTCCCTCACGATCTCTCTCCGAAGATCGCGTTTCTTCACAGTATCTTCACCGAACCTGAGTATCGAAATCAAGCATATGCGCAGAGGATCACCCGAGCGGCGACCCGGTACTGCCGGCAGCAGGGGATCCGACGGCTGTATCTCTTCTCCAGCGATGACGGGCGGCGGGTTTATGAGAAGAACGGGTTTGAACCGGTTGAGAATGTCATGATCTTCCATCAGCCCTGATCGTCCGGTTCGTTTCCTTGACCGGCGGGTTCTGGGAATGGACCGCTGATCAGAGGAGTATACCCGCCGGCATCCTGGAATTATATATGATCCGGCCGGCAACAGGTTGGTGTGGTAACCTGCCCGGAGGCCTCTCACAGAGAACCACCGCACCTCCGGCAGACCATTATCACAGCTCACCCGGTTCAGTCCGCAGGAAGAAGAGAGGCAGCCAGAGAAGTACTCTCACGAAGAGCAGTCCTGCGATCGACCGCCGCATCAGCATCTACCCTGAATCAGAGATTTCATCCCATTCACCACCTTTTCTGAGTCGGCAGGTCCGGTCAGGACCTGTCTGTCTCATCTTCCTCTGCATACTACTACCACGGATTCCATTCGCCGCCTTCTCCATCAGCCGGACCGATGGGTGGGTATCCCGATCTCGAGCCCCTGCTGTCGTCACCGTATTGTTTGAACGTCAGCCTTCCCTCGCCGGTGGAGCAGGTACAGTGCACCGAGGAACAGGGGAAAGAGGAGGTCGACCCAGAGCACTCCACCGATATTGTTGGGTGAGACGTCCCCGAAGGCCAGGAACTGGTACACATGCCCGAGGCCGGCAGAGAAGAGGAACAATCCCCCGCCGATGATCGTGGCAAGCCAGAACTGGTCCCGGAACTTCAGGCAGAGGAGCCCTAAGATCCCGATCGATGCGTCCCACATGCCCACCTCCTGCTGGAAGGGACTGCCGGTCGCCCACCCGATCGATTCGGCGACCCGGTCGGCGAAGAGCAGGTGGCCGATTCCGCCCCAGAGCATGGCGAGGCCGAGCCCGCAGACGAGCTGCCACATCAGGACGATCTCCAGTCTTCGATGTGCATCAGCGGTCTTCCGCTCTTTTGTTATATGCAGCAGGGCGACGACCGCCCCGATCAGCGGAAAGAGAAACGCCCAGAGGATCTCAAGAAGGCTCATATCAATCAGTAGGCGAGCGATAACTTAACGCTGCTGTTCTGTTCCTGTCGACAAAAAAGGTGGGATGGAAAAAGATGGGTGGGCTCAGGTGGCCTGGATGAAGTTGGCATGTTCAACGGTCTCGGTCGAGCCGTCCGTGTAGGTGATCTTCACGAGCGGCGAGAAGGATCCTGCGGCCGGGTAGAAGAACGTCGGGTTGGTCTCCCGCGAGTTCCAGGTGTTGTCGTGATTGACGCTGTCGAAGGTCCACCAGGCGGCACGGACGGTTCGTCCCGGTGCCGGGGACAGGGCGAACCTGACCGCGGTCCCCTTCGGGGCCGAGAGCGGCGTGGCCGTGAAACTAGCGCCGGCCGGGGGCCCGGTTGGTATCGTCGTCGTCATCACGGCACCTGTCATGAACTCGAGCCTGTCGAGGTTCTGGCCGTCGCCGCTGAAGGTCAGCTTCAGGGTATGGGTCCCGGCGGTGAGGGTGATGAGGAGGCTGCTCATCTTGAAGGTCGAGAACGAGCCCGTGTTTGGAACCATGATCCTCGCCGTCTGAACGCCGTCGACCAGGAGATCCATGGATCTGCCGCTGTTCGGGCTCGCCATCCAGGCGCTCATGGTGTAGGCGCCGGTCGATTGGACCGTCACGATGTAGGTGAGCCACTCGCCGTTCCGGATCCAGCCGACGTTCGTGACACCGTTCGCGGTCTCGATGTCCACGTCGTCCTGCCGATAGGCTCCGCCCTCGTTGCCTGGCGTGGTGTCATGGTAGGCGACGCCCTCACCGCCGAGGTTGTAGTCCTCGGCCTGGATCGTGCCGGGGATCACGAGCGGCTTATAGGGAGCCGGCCCGTTCGGCATCGGTGTGGGTGGGACGAACGGATTGAGTTCGAGCCAGTCGAGGTTCTGGCCGTCACCCGAGAAGGTCAGCTTCAGGACGTGCCGGCCGGCCGTGAGCGTGACCGGGGTCGGGAAGGAGATCCCCGTGGGTCCGGGGATGGGAGTCTGCGGGGGGAGATCGGCGTACATGGTCGGAGGGGTGGCGTCCCGGTAGGCGTCGAAGGATCCGGTGTTCGGGACCGATATCGTCGTCGGGGACTGTCCGTCGACCGAAAGTTCCACGGTTCTGCCGCTGTTCGGGCTCGCCACGCGGGCCGTGACCGAGTAGGTCCCGTTCTGCGTGACGTCCACGGTGTAGGTGAGCCACTCGCCGTTCCGGATCCAGCCGACATTCGGTGTGGATAGTCCCGCGGTGGTCTCGATGTCGACATCGTCCTGCCGGTAGACCCCGCCTTCATTGCCTGGTGTGGTGTCGTGGTAGGCGACCCCCTCACCGCCGAGGTTGTAGTCCTCGGCCTGGATCCGGCCCGGGACGGAGAGCGGTTGATAGGGCGTCGGCCCGGGGGCAGGGCCGTTCCACGGCGCGAGCGGGAACTGGTCGACGCCGCCCATCCCGTTCATGTACTGTTCGTCGCAGAACCCGTCGCGGTTCACATCCGGGTGGGTCTCGGAGAAGCCCGTTCCGTCGAGTTTCCCCCAGAAGTTACCACCGATCTTCGGCCCGCCGACGATGTTCGGCCCCGGAGATGGGGCCGTGTTCCAGGTCGCGTTCCTCAGTGAGCCGTACAGGCCGGATCCCCAACTCCTGAAGACGTTGTCGACCACGATAGTGTTTTCACTCTGGCCGTATACCGTCGACAATGAAAAGATCCCGGATATCTTCCCGGTGAGCTGGTTGCCCGTCACGCGGGTCGCGTTCGAAGGCCCGAGGTTCAGGCTGCCGTAGTCCCCGCCGAGGTCGTTGTGCGAGATCACGGTGCCGTCTGAGTCATTGAGCACGATGGCAAAGGTGTAAAGGTCCATCGTCGATGAGAAGTGATGCAGGAAGCCGTCACCCGTTCTCTGAAGATCGTTCCCGTACACGGATGTATTTCCAGAGTTCGTCACCACGATCCCTGTATTGTCGTTGGCAGTGATCGTGTTATTCCTGACCTGGACGTCCTGCGTGTTGTCCAGGACGATTCCCTGGGGATTATGACTGATCTCCGACGCCTCGATCACAGAGCTGGTGATGGTGTCGGCGCGGATCCCTGTCTCCCAGTTGGTCAACCGGACGTTCTTCACGACGATGTTCGAGAGCGGCCCGGCGTCGCCGCCGATCCGTATCCCGCAGGTGCCGGGCCGACTGGACCCGTCGACGACATGGCCGCCCCCGTCGAGGATGACGTCCGACGACCGGATCTCGATGGGCGTGACGTTCCCGTCATATCCGTCGGCCGCGATCGAGTAGGTCCCGGGGGATGTGATCAGAAGGTGAGCCGGCGTCGGGACGGGCACCGGGGCCGTCGTCGAGAGAGTGAACATGTAGATATCCCAGTTCCCGTTTCGTTTGTCCTGCCAGAGGATGCGATCGCCGTCGATGGCCGGCGCCTCCTGATCCCCGTTCGCGGTGCAGACCGGGGTCACGGCGCCGCTCGCCAGGCTGCCCAGGTAGATGTCCCAGTTTCCGTTCCGGTTGTCCTGCCAGACCACCCGGTCGCCGCTGAGCTGCGGGTCAGTCTGGTCGCCGGGTGCCACGAGCCATGGGACGCCCACGGGGTTCGGCTGGGAGAGGTCGGCGGTGTAGAGGTCCCAGTTCCCACTCCGGTTATCCGCCCAGACGACGTGTTTCCCGTCGACCGTCGGCGACACCTGGTCGCCCGGGTCGTTCGCGAGGGGGACGGCCTGCCCCTGCGGGTTGTACCAGTAGATGTTCCAGTCGTTGCCGTCGTACTCCTGCCAGACGACGGTACTGTCGCCGCTGATATCGGGTGAGCGGATCTCGTTGGTCGTCTGTTGAATAGTATCGTAGTTCTGGGTGGTCGTGTCGTACTTGATCAGGCGGCCGTTGTTGAGCACATAGACCAGCCAGTTTCCGTCAATGGCGAGGTCCTGGATTTGCCGGGAGGCGGGTTCTCCGATCAGCGTGACGTTGATCGGCTCCCCCGCAAGGGTCCTGCCCTTGATCTCGTTGTTGATGTCGGCGTCGGACCGGCCTCCCCAAACAGCGAAGATGCCGGCGTCCGATATGACCGGGTAAAAGTCGCCTGTGGTGTACTTTCCATAGCTGGACGTCGACGCGATCTCCGGCAGTTCGAGGTGGGAGACCAGGTCGTAGGAGTAGATGTCCCCCCCGTAATCGTTCCGCATCTCCCGCCATATGATGCGGGATCCGTAGACGGCCGGCTCGATCTGATCGGCGTTGCGGACGATGAGCGGTGTTTCGTACCCTGCCAGCGTGGGTTCCCCGGTGGCCTGGGAGATCGGGGCTGCGGCGGCGGTGTTCATGGGGTCGGTCTGGGCCTGAACGCCGGTGGCTAACAGGCAGAGCGCGAGCAGCAGTATCGCTGCCGGCGCCAGGGCGCGGAGGCGCCCAAAAGCAGATGAGATGTGGTGCATCAATTCCTCCTGGCCGCTCCGCTCTGAAGCGGCGGTTGTTGAGCTGGTGCCCGAAAGAAGGATTGGCTTGGCACCTCGCGTGGGAAGCACGACAGATGGTCTGTCTCTCCAGCTGGGGCGATGGAGAGATCTCAGTCTGAGCTGATAAACGTTGTGACTACGCCCGGGTGCAGGAGAGAGGTATCCCTCCCGGTTGCCGCAGATGCCCGATTCGGGATCCCGCCGATCCGAATGCAGGCGTCATGGTCGTCTTCTTCAGCATCCCACCACCGGTATCGGGTGGGTGACCAGAGGGGGGGACCCCCTGGCGGGTCGATCTTCCGTATCAGGCGACCCGTTCTATCCTGCCATCGACGGCCACGTCCACCGGCTGGGGGAGCGATCCGATGTACGATGTCAGCGCATCGATATCCTTCGGCCCGTTCGTGAGATTCTTCCCCTCTTTGAACGTCGTGTAGCCGTCACCGCCGCCGGCGAGGAAGTCGACCGTCGCAGCGGTGTAGGTCGCGTTCTGGTCGAGCGGAAGGCCGCGTACCGTCACATCCGTCACCCTGACGCCCGCAGGTCTGGCCGGATCGTAGGTGTACGCCAGCCCCGAGACCATGAGATTGTGCGGGGGGAGCGGATCCTGCCACTGCTGTTCGAGGACCCGTCGGATCTGGTCGCCGGTGAGGGTCATCGAGACGACCGTGCCGGCGAACGGCTGGATCGAATACAGGTCGCCCCAGGAGATATTTCCCGATCTGAGATCCGCCCGTATCGAGCCGGCGCTCACGAACCCGACGTCCGCCTTCATCGTATCCCGCAGTTCATCAGCGACCAGGTCCCCGAGCGCCGATTCGCCGGCCGGGTTCTGCTCCCGGGTGATGTTCTGCGCTGCCACCCCGATCTCCTGGTTCACCATCGGTGCGACGGCCTGTTCGTCCGCTGCCAGGAATGCAGCGGTGGCGGGGTCAGGGCTGGTGCCAGGGGACTGATCCGCATAGACCGGGACGATCCGTGCGGATTTGTTCGCGATCTCCCCGCCCGCCCGGTCGATGGTGAGGTCGACATCGGCGAATCCCGTGCTGTACATGTACGCCTGCGTGACGAGCACCTGGTTTCCGCCGGCGTTCTTCAGGTAGGCGTTGGTGAACTCATGCGTATGACCGGAGAGGACCACGTCGACATCGGTGTCGAGCCTGGGCACGATCTCGGTCACCCGCCCGGTGACGGTCTCGTTCGCCCGCGTGGGGCCGTCATAGGGGGTCTGGTCCCCGCCCTCGTGGAGGAGGACGACGATCGCATGGACGCCCTGCTGTTGAATTTCCGGGATGTACCGGTTGATCGAATCGGCCTCGTCCAGGAACGCCACGTCCGCGATGGCGGCAGCGTTCTGGATGCGGGGGGTGTTCATCGTATCCGCACCGATGAACGCAATGGGGACCCCGCTGACGTTTTTGATGGTATAGGGCGGGAGGAGCGTGGTGTTGTTGACCTTCCAGACCACGTTCGCCGAGACATAGGTGGATTTCGAGCCGGGGTACGGGTCGACGAGGTGGGTGATGTTCGTCGTGCCGTCCCCGCCGCCGATCTTTCTGATCAATTCCGGCACCCCCTTATCGAACTCGTGGTTGCCGAGCGTTGCGACGATGGACGTGGTGGAGTCAGGTGCGGAGAGCGAGGCGGAGCTGTTCGATCCGGCCAGGGAGTTGAAGAAGAGCATCGTCGGCTCGTCGAGGAGCAGCCCGGACTCGGGCGGCGATGCCCCGACGACGTCCCCGGGCAGGGCGATGATGGTGCCGTCGGCCTTCTCCGATTTCATCGTTGCATTCAGGTACGAAGCCAGCACCGGGGCGCTGCCGGCCGGTTCCTTGTTCAGTTTCTGCCCGTCGGGCAGCTGCCCGTGGAAGTCGTTGATCGCGAGGATCTTCACATGCACGGTCGCATCGGTCTGGGGTGTGAGGCCGGGGCCGGCCGGATGGCCGGCGAGGACGATCGGGATCAGGATGAGGAGCCCGAGGATGCAGAGCCCGAGGAGGAACTGCAGGGTGCGGGGGGATCTCTCCTGCCTGGGATCGGGAGTCATGGTAATGGTACTTTGGCAGGCGATTGGATAATTGTTGAGTTTTTATTGCGGAGATGTGCGACCCGGAGCGTGCCGCGAAGCCTCTGTTATCTGATCACAAAGGTATAGAAGAGAAACCTCCGGAAGTATAGAGAGGATTTGGTGGAGCGTATGACCGATAACAGTACCCAGTTTGATTCTCAGGTTCTGGCAGAACGATACGACCAGACCAGCACCAGCCAGTTCGAAAACGGCGTCCAGCTCGTACAGGCACTGGGAATACGGAGAGGAGATCGAATACTCGACATTGGGTGCGGGACCGGTCGACTGATCGAGCACCTCCTCACCACGTTTGGGGACGCTGTCGACCAGGTCGGCCTTGAACCCTCACCGTATCGCATCACCATTGCCCGGCAGAAGGTCGCCGCGTCTCCCACCGTCACGTTCCTGCGTGGCAGCGACCGGGACCTGCAGATCTTTTCCGACTGCAGTTTTGATTGTGTGTATCTCAATGCTGTCTTCCACCACATCCGGAGTATCGAGGCGAAAGCCGCAGTTCTTCTGCACATCCAGAGGATTCTAAAACCGGGTGGTCGGTTGGGGATTTCAGACCCTGATAAGGAGGTTCCCGGTCTTTTCAGGGAGATCACGAAGGAGGTCGTGGAATCGCACGGACTGCACTATGCTGATGAGAACCTGGTATCCCGAACGAGCATGCGCTCGCTCCTTGTTTCTTCAGGATTTGATATCCTGAGGCTTGACCAGGCCACGAAGACCCGGTCGTATCCGACTCCGCAGGCCGCCCTTGCGTTCTCTGAGGCCAGTAACTTCGGGAAGTACCTGTCCGACGTGCCGGAAGACCTGCGGGAACAGATAAAGTCTGATATTGGAGAGAGACTGAGGGCCTTTACCACCGAGAACGGAATAGAGCATTCCCTTGGCAGGATCTTTGTCATTGCCCGGAAGAATGCACAATAATAAGTACACCGATGGAGAGGAGGGTACCCGGGCGTGGTATGAGAGGTTTTCACCAGCGTCAAAAACTAAAAAAACGAAGGGAATCCGGTTCAGTTCTTCTGCCGGTTCAGGAGGATCAGGAAGGCCTTCGCATTCTCTCCGTCGTCGAGGAACCTGAGTTCCATCGTGTCCGGCCCCATCATCTCACCGGATGTGACGCCGGATTCGTGATCGACGATGGAAACCTGGTTGTCCGCAGTAATGATACCGGACATGTTCTCATACCTGATCTTCCCGTCAGCCAGGGTATATTCTTTCTTGCCGGCAAATGCGGATCCCCTCTGTTCTGTAATGTTGAACCGCGGCATACCCGTCTCGCGGAACCCGTCGACTTCGGTATGCCCGACCGCTGTCCCGGTCCAGATCCCGGTGAGGTTGGTTATGGCCGGGGTAGCAACATTTGATGTGCCGGCCGGGGTTGTTTGCGGAGCTGTCGTGCACCCGCAGGTAAGCACGGCAAGGACGATGACAACGAGCGTACACGCGATCTTCATTCGCCGGAATAGGAGCATGGAAGAATAGTAGCATGGGTGAGGATATAAATCCGGGAGATCTGGGATCGACGGGTGGGGTCTGTCCCGCTCACGATCCGGTTCCTGCGGTCGCGTCACCTGCGTCAGGCATTTCCTTCCCGATGAGCCGGCAGGCGATCCCCTGCTTCATGGTTTTTCTGCAAGGACCGCGGGGATACCGAAGAACTTCCCGTACCGGGAGACCTCTGATTCCACTGCTTCCTGCTCGTCATCGTTCAGTATCCGGAACGGGTTTACAATGATCTCGATCGATCTCTTCTTCAATGCCTTTTTCCAGGTGCCGGCCACCCGGCCGTTTATCACGATGACCGCCGTCAGGGCGTTCCCCCTGGCGATCATGCGCTCAATGTCGCGTGTTTCGCTGAAATCGCGCCTGTCTTTATAGGCGATCGTGTATTCGTCATAGAGTGACAGTAAAAAAGTGGAGGGTGAATCCCGGGCAGTCGTCTCTGCATGAGGGGAGAACCAGTAGGTCCTGCCGTCGAGTATCGCCTGCTCCAGCCCGGGTCCGATCCCCTCAAGGGCGTGTCTCGCATCTTTTTTTGGAAGTCCCGACCACCAGGAGAAGTCCTCCAGCTGGGCAGGTCCGTGACTGGCAAAATATTTTCGTGCGAGTCTCTCAAGGGCTTCTTCCCGGCGAAACCCTGTCGACTCCTTCACGCGTTCTTCTAAGAGAGCATAGGTGAATTGTCTTCCCCGCCGAGGTCCGCTGCAGATCAATCCGTCCAGCTCCGCCCACATCATGATGTGGGCCAGGCGCCGGAGATCGGTCTCGATCCCGATCTCCGCAAGAACTGTCTTCAACTCCAGCCTGGTGAGATGGGTGTGCCCCTCCAATGCTCTGGCGATCGCGGCATTGCTCTGTGCAAACAATGCGTCATCGAGCCCGAGCTTCCGATTGGAACCTGCCAGGAGAGATTTCACCCGTGGTGCTGTCAGTTCGAGCATCCATCTGAGATCCTCAGGCATGACAAAATGCCATGTCGGACGCATGACATGAGTTCGAAGGATTGTCCCGCCGTTGAAGGCCTGTTCGATGTCTGCATCGGTCGAGTTCTTCACCCGAAGCCCGAGCGCCCATTTTGCGGCAGCGAAGTCCTGTGCCTGGACTGCACCGAGGTGGTTCACGGCGTCACCTGGACGGTGAAACGGAGAATGGCGTAAGCCCGTGTTACGGAGGCGGCAGTTGAGCAGTTCTGAAACATTCATGGGTATCTCCGGCTCTCCCACTCTGTCGACCATTGCATCCGCCAATACCCGCCGGGTCTGCCGGCCCGGTGATCGTTTGAGACTCTCTGATCTGACATAACGTTTTTATTATCTTATCACTCTATGGTGGCTGGTGATGATCTGATGCCAACGATTGTTCATTTTGACGTACCCGCAGAAGATGTTGAGAGAGCGAAGATCTTCTATTCCGCGCTCTTGGGATGGAAATACGAGTCCTACCCTGAGATGCAGTACAACCTCATAACCACGACGAACCTGGATGGAACGCCGGGGGTCGGAGGCGGCATGGGAAAGCGGATGGAGCCCTCGCAGCGTATGCTCAATTATTTCGGGGTGTCCTCCATCGACGCAGCGATGAACCAGGTCAAGACCCTCGGGGGGAAGGTCCTTACAGAGAAGATGGCAGTGCCCGGGATGGGTTTCCTTGCCAACTGCATGGACACCGAGGGTAACATGTTCGGGCTCTGGCAGGAAGATCCCCAGGCCAAATAAGGGAGTCAGTACTCCCGGCGCACACCATCTTCTCCCTTTTTTGTTCATCCTTATTCCATCAGTTCAGGTCACGTCATCGCCGTTACCCCTGGTCGGGGCTGTCCATCCACCGGGAGAGGGTTCCGATCCGTTTGAACGCCTCGATCATGGGGAGCCCGATGCCCGAGCGACGGGCATTGCGGAAGAACCTCCACCGATCCCGGAGCCTCGGGCCGCTCGTTTCCTGTTTGGAGAGGAGATAATCGAGCGTCTCCCGCTCTTTTTTCATCCACCCGAACCGGGCCAGCACGGCCCGGGTATAGCCCGTGGGGTCCTCCCAGGAATCCACAAGCATTCGTGCACATTCAAGGGAGAAGATAATTCCTTCCCCGGTAAACGGTGCAACTGTCCCTATCGATTCTCCAACGCCAACGATCACCTGGGGAGCACCCTCTTCCCGGGTCTTTCTGATAAAGAACGGTGTCGAATAGTACGGGGAAGCGACCCGGACGACCGCCGTACACCTGCAGAGCGTGGTAAAAGAATGCTGCCCTGACAATTCCCGGTAAAACCGGTCCATAAGGATGCTGTGCCGGACAGGACCGATACCACCGGTGCCGATATGGTACTGCGTGTTCCCGAGGGGAAAAACCCACAGGTAACCGAGTCCTGGTATCTGGTTCCCGTAGATCCCTGCCTGCAGCGGTTCTTCGTAGGATTCCACGGCTACCCGATGCTGCAGCGTCGGCAGGGTGAGATCGGACCGGCAGGGCGGCAGGAAAGCCCTGGCGATCCCCGTCGCATCCACCACGATATCGTACTCCTCTGCCTCTCCAGGACCAAGGTTCTGCCGCTTTAACGGGAGACCGTCGGTGAGATCCCGGAGAAGCCGTGGTTTGTCGAGGGTGCAGAGGGGCGTTGTTGCCACGAGGCCGTCAAAATTTATCGAGGGCATGGGTTCGAGGAGGTACTCGTTCAGGGCGAGGCCGACTCTGGCGAGGTGGGTTTCAATGCCGACAGGCGCACCCCACCCACATGAACGGCATCCGCAGCCGGTGTCGTGGTTCATGCCGTCATAGAGATCCGCCGTGATTCCCTTCTGTCCGAGAAGCCTCGCCAGGTAGCCGCCGGCGATCCCGGCGCCTGCAACTGCAACCTTCATCCCTTTCCTCCGGATCCCACGAACATGACGGCAATCGCCACCGCATACACGATCGATGCACCGACCTGCTGCACCATCAGTCTGTTGGCTTTCGATTCGAAATCAGGAAAGATGGAGTACCGGGCGCGGGTGCAGAGTTGATCGACTCCTGCTCCGAGGGCTGTCGTGATGCCGGCGATGATGACCGTCGTAAGGACAATACTGTAAGCACGCTCGCTTCCCAGAATCCGGGCCAGGGGGGAGAGCATCAGGACCGCGACCAGAAGGGTGACGATACCGTATATCGTCGAGTGCGGCAGTCCCGGGTATCGTACGGAGGATGTATACTTTCTGCCGAGCTGATCGGACTTGACGTCCCTGCGCATCATCGACACCACAAAACAGGTCGCGATCAGTCCATGCAGCAGCGACAGGATGAAGGCAAGCAGCGAGAAGATGCCGGTTCCGGCATAGACAACGGTCACCGTAACGCTGACCACCAGCCAGGGGAAGATGTACCATTCGGTGAACGGCTTGTGAGCGTATGCGAAGCGGGGATGATTGTACCAATAATTGAAAAAAAAGCCGAGTGCTACCAGCAGCGGAATAACTATCCGCTGTGCGGTAAGGTAAGCAGCAAGGACCACGACCAGGACGGTAATAATCGCAGACATCTTCCTGTAGTCGCCCACGGTCGCCCATCCGAAGACCAGGGGCCGGTCCCGCCCGGTCTCCCTGCTCTTCTCCTGCCGGTCGATCTCCAGGTCCATGATGTCGTTCCAGAGGTGGGCATCGATGTGGATGAGCAGGGCTGTCATTGAAGCGATAACGAACAGGGTCCAGTCAGAACCGGAAAACCCCGCCTCCCACAGGGTCACCACAGACCCAATCACGATGGCGCATACGGTAAAGGGAACCAGCCCCTCGATCCGCAGGACACGTCGGAAGGTACGGGGGTCCATGCTATCTCCCTCCACGAGGTACTGTCACGTCGATGACCGGTGAAACCTTCGGATTCAGCGGTGCTGTGGAGAGAACGGTCCTCGAGGCGATCATCAATTTTCGTGTTCCATTACATCCATGCCTTTTATAATGATATCCACGTCGCCTGCATTCCCCGCCAGTCTCATTCCTGAACTTCGGAATTTCCCGCTGGGACATTTCGAGGGCGGGATGAACCATCCCGCAACCCTTATGTGCGCAAAGATCCAGACCACCCCCTCATGGGAGACATAACCGACAATCCCCGGCTCCGGGAACGGACGTTTGTCTTTGAAGACCGGCATGATGCGGGACGACAGCTGGGGGCGCTCGTACAGACACTGCTGCCTGTCCGCGATCCGCTGGTCCTTGCCATTCCGGCAGGAGGCGTCCCGGTCGGCAGGGAGGTGGCGGCGGCGCTCGGCGCACCCCTGTCCCTTGCTGTCGTGAGAAAGATCCGGATCCCCGGCAGCACGGAATCGGGATTCGGGGCGGTCACCTGGGACGGCCAGGTCCTGATCAACGAACCGCTCCGGGCTGCGCTCGGCCTTTCAGCCGCGGAGGTGGATGCAGCGGTTGCAGAGACCCGTGCCAATGTCAGTGAACGGATTGCCCTCTTCACCAAGGGGATGCCGGCTCCGGTCATGGAAGGAAAGATCGTCATCCTGACCGACGACGGTCTCGCATCGGGGTTCACGATGCTGGCCGCGATCCAGGGGGTCAGCCGTCGGAACCCCGCCCGTCTCATCGTTGCCGTGCCCACCGCGTCCGCATCGTCAGCCGCACTCGTTTCCCGCCACGCGGACCACCTGGTCTGCCCGAACATCCGGTCGGGCCGGACGTTTGCGGTGGCCGATGCATACCGGGAGTGGTACGACCTGGACGATCGCGAGGTGCTGGAAGAACTGGCCGGTGTCCCCTGACTACCGTGCCCAGGCGGCGGTCGACGGGGCCGGGGGAACACTCTTTATAGCGGTACCGTATCTCTCGAACATGATGACCAGCACTGCAAACCAGGACCTGGCCTCTGCATTCATGCAGGACTTTGCAGGCACAACCGGGCTGAAGCCGATTGGAGTCCGACCCAGCCGGTACCTCTGGACCGATGCCTTCGCCGTATGCACCTATCTCGGGGTGTTCCTTACGACCGGTGAAGCCGAGTACCGCGAACTGGCCCTGCGGCTCGTCGACCAGGTGCACCATACCCTGGGCCGGCACCGGGACGATGATCGGCGGACCGGCTGGATCAGCGGTCTCCCTGCCAGGGAAGGCGAGGCGCACCCGACGGCGGGGGGGCTGCGGATCGGAAAATCCCTGCCCGAACGCGGACCGGGCGAGCGGTACGACGAGCAGCGGGAATGGGACCAGGACGGCCAGTATTATCATTACCTGACCAAGTGGATGCATGCCCTCACCCGAGCCGGCAGGGTCGCCGGCGATCCTGTGTACGGCAGATGGGCCGTCGAGCTCGCCCACGCCGCACAGAGCCGGTTCACGTACCTTCCCCCGCACGGCGGCCGGAGACGGATGTACTGGAAGATGAGCATCGACCTGACGCGTCCGCTGGTCCCGTCCATGGGCCAGCACGATCCCCTCGACGGGCTCGTCACCTGCCTGGAGGTGCAGATGGCCGCCGGGACGGATGCAGGGCCGGCGCAGCCCGTTCTGGCTGAGGAGATCGCTGAACTGGCCGATATCGGCCGCGACCTGCCTCTTGCCACTGCCGATCCCCTCGGCATCGGCGGCCTTCTCTTCGATGCGTTACGGATCGCCCTGCTGACGGTCCGGGGCGGTCCGGTCTATCCGGGTCTTCTGGAACGGGTCATCGGCTCGGCCCTGGCCGGGCTGGCGTCCTTTGCCGGCGACGGATCGCTCGACCTCCCTGCCGGCCGCCGGCTTGCGTTCCGCGAACTCGGTCTCTCGATCGGCCTCGCCGGGGTGGAGGAGATGTCGGTGTTGGTGGGGGAGAACCCGGACCGGTTCGACCGGGCCGGCCCCCTCTCCTCCCTCATGCAGGCGCTCGTGGAGTACGGGCCCCTCCGGGAGACCATCGAAGGGTTCTGGCTGGAGGATCGAAACCGCGAGTCCACAACCTGGACCGAACACCGGGAGATCAACACCGTCATGCTCGCGACCAGCCTGGCTCCGGACGGGTTCCTGGGGATCTGACCGCCCCTGAAGTGAATGATGATGGCAGACCTGGTATGCGGCAGGATTACGGATCGGGGATAACCGGCAGAGCGGCATGGATGCCTCGGTCTCCTCCTGACCCTCAGGTCTTTCGATCTTCAGGACTTTTGGACGTACAGCAGCTTCACGATTCCTGTACTGTACGGCGAGGCCTGTACGAGATGTAAGGATACTTCGCTCTGGAGTCCGGTGAATAATGGGATTCCTTCCCCCAGGAGCACCGGGACGATGAACAGGTGCATCTCGTCGATCAGTCCTTCATTGAGAAACCGGGATATCACCTGGCCGCCGCCTACAATATAGATATCTCTCTCCGATTCCCTCCGGATCTCCTGTACGAGCTCGGAGAGCGGACCGTGCCAGCGTTCTGTATCGGCTCCGGCCAGAGGCAGGGACCTGCTGGTGAGTATGTAGTTCTTCAGGCCGGTGAGGAGTCGTTCCGGGTTGGCGAGCGACTGCTCATACGTCCGGGCACCCATGATTGCCGTTCCCATGCTCCTGATAAAATCTCCATACCCGTAATCCTCGCCCCTGGCGTTGAACGGATCGAGCCAGGAGATATCGTCATCCTTCCGTGCGATGAACCCGTCGAGACTTGTTGCGATATAGACACAGACCTTTCCCATACGAGTCGGGTGAGGGGTGCCGGCTATTAAAATATAATCCAGAATCCGGCACGCGGGGTGCGGGGGCGGTGTTCCGGGTGGAAGAGTGATGTTACACCATGGCGCTGGAGTGGTGAATTGTTATTTTGGGCACCTGTGGTGGTTTTTACATGGCGAGACTCTGGAACACTTGACCGATAACACCTTGCGATCATCACACCTATCTGACTCTCATGCGTGAAGAAAAATCTCAGTCCCCTGAGGTTAAGCACTATGTTGATTCAGAATCTATCTCCGATGCCATTGATCTCGAGGTAATTTCCACGAGAATCTTTAAGGGAGGACCGGCACTCAACACCGTGTCATCTCTCCTGGTATACCGACAGGATCTCAACCTTACCTCTGAATCCATGGATTACGCTGCTCTGGTGATAACATCCATCGAAGAGAAAGAGGATGGATCGATTTCGGTCAATCCTCTCGCTCTTGCAGCCACCTCAATGGATCATCTCAGCCAGTTTTCCGGGATTGTTGAGTGGGTCCAGCTCCGGTTCCCTGCTCTGCCAGGTACCGAGCCGGCTCCTGATAGATGGTAACGATCGAGTGAATATTTTCGTTATCTTTATCGCGGGATATCGAGTCTCGGAAATACCCTTTTTCACGACATCTGAAGCAGGTGATCCCAACGTCGTAGCGGTTTTTCTTCGACATGGGTGAGAATTTTTACCCGGTAGGACTCTGGGAACACTTAACCGATAACACCTTGGGATCATCATACCCATCTAACCTTCATGAGTGAAGAAAAACCTCAGTCTCCTAAGATCGAGAATATCGTTGCTTCGGGATCTATTGCTGATTCTATCGATCTTGAGATGATCTCTGCTAAACTGGAAAACTGCGACCTCAATACAAAACGATTTCCTGGTGCAGTATTACGAATTCAAAACCCCAAAATCGCGGTACTCGTTTTTTCTTCTGGAAAGGTAGTAATAACTGGCGCCAGAAGCCCGGAGGCTTTAGTCCGTGGTCAGGCTATTCTCATCCAGACCATGAAAGAGGCCGGAGTAATCTGTCATGATACGCCTGATGTGGCCGTCACCAATATGGTCTGTTCGTATGACCTCGGAAAGTACATTAACCTGAATAAGGTAGTTATCACGCTGAACCTGGAAAATATCGAGTATGAACCTGAACAGTTTCCCGGGTTAGTATATCGTATATCAGATCCAAAGATTGTCGCTCTTCTCTTTTCATCAGGGAAAATAATTCTGACTGGGGGGAAAATTATGGAAGATATCGAGAGAGGAGTTGCATTCCTTGAACAGATGTTGGATAATATTTAATGATACTATCTGGCATGAAATCTCATTTCCCTTCGCTCTCTCACTCCATCACTCTACAAGAGTCCCTTTTTGAATCTTCATTCATTGGTGGATCAGTGGTTTGCTCACCCACAACACGTCATGGCACCACATGATTTTTACAATCTTTTCTCTTCACCCTGGCCCTCTCTGCGATGGAATTCACATCCTATGCTCTCTCATTCTTTTCAGATCCTGTTAGAGAGAGGTTTGAAAACATTCATAGGTCGTATATTTTACACATTATCGTGAAATGGGCATACCTATCGGAGGGTTA
Source organism: Methanosphaerula subterraneus (assembly GCF_052055875.1). Lineage (GTDB taxonomy): Archaea > Halobacteriota > Methanomicrobia > Methanomicrobiales > Methanospirillaceae > Methanosphaerula > Methanosphaerula subterraneus. The sequence goes on along the minus strand of NZ_CP170508.1, from coordinate 1,122,948 downwards.
TCCCACCCCCTCGAAGATCGAGAATATCGTCGCTTCAGGATCGATCGCTGACTCTATGGATCGTGAGGTGATTTTCACCGCCGTCGACAATGGTGAACTCAAAAAAAGTTCCCGGGGCGGCTCTCTCAGGTGAAAATCATAACTGATTGATAGGATGCAAAACATAATTCCTCTACATGGTAGCGTTTTATCCCGTGACGGAGAACGATCTCGATACAATCAAGGAAATCTATGATCATTACATTGTAAATTCAACTGCCACCTTTCACGGAGAGAAAATTTCCATCAAGGAACTGAAGGAATTTTTGTTTATCTCGCACCCGAAATATCCTTCATTTGTTATTAAGGAGAACGACGAGATCATCGGTTATTGCTTCCTGTCCCGATACAAAAAGCGACAGGCTTATGATAGATCTGCTGAGCTGAGCATTTATCTGAAGCCGGAATACACCGGCAAGGGTATCGGTGCAGTTGCCCTGCAGTATCTTGAGGATTCTGCAAAAAAGGCCGGAATACATGTCTTGGTTGGAACGCTGTCCGGTGAGAACCATGCAAGTATCCGGCTCTTTGAAAAGATGAATTATGTGAAATGCGCACACTTGAAAAATATCGGCGAAAAATTCGGAAAAATTCTGGATGTCGTCATGTATCAAAAAGAGATATAACGCTTCGTTCGCACTCCAAAATGCCCCCATTCGCGGATTTCATCGAGCCCCAAAACGCCGGAGCCGGCTGCATCCCCGCTCGCGACCGGCCGGCCCCCGGGCAGGGAGGAAACGTCGTCGACACTCATTTCGTTAACTGAAAATAACCCGCAGTCATCGCCAGTTATATTTCCTCATTTGATACACTGGTGACTATGAATCAAAAACTGGCCGGCATAGGGATTCTGGTCTCCCTTGTCATCGCCGCTCTCCTGATCTCAGGCTGCACCGACCAGGCGCAAAAGCCTGGGGTGAATGCTTCACCGACCAGTTCTCCGCAGGAAACACATGTCATAACTCCGGTTCCCGGAACAACAGATTCCGGGAATGCACAGCCGGCGGAGTCCGTTGCAGCGGCGAACAACCGGTTTGCGTCAGACCTGTACACGACCCTTGCCAAAAACCCTGACAACGCCGGGCATAACCTGTTCTACTCCCCGTTCTCCATCTCATCCGCACTCGCCATAACCGGGGAAGGGGCGAAGGGAAAGACCCGGGACGAGATCTTCTCGGTATTCCACCTCCCACAAAATGATACGGTCCGCCAGTCGGGCTTCGCCAGGATCAACGAGGGGTTCAATGCTACGGATACAGGGTATACCTTCCGGACGGTCAATGCACTCTGGGCAGAGAAGAGCTATCCCTTCCTCCCGGCATTTACCGATAGTGCCCGGAAGTACTACTCCGCTGACGTGACGAACCTCGATTTCAAAACTACTCCAGAGGAGTCCCGTGCAACGATCAACCGATGGGTCGAGGAGAAGACCGAGCATAAGATCCGCGATCTTCTGCCTTCCGGCAGTATCACTGCCCTGACACGGCTGGTTGTCACCAATGCCGTCTACTTCAAGGGGACGTGGAGCCGGCCCTTCGATGCAGCCCGGACGAAAGAGGCTGATTTCCGGACCGGAACCGGAACATCGGTACAGGTCCAGATGATGGAGAACACCGGTCCCGGAGCGAAATACCCGTATGCCGAGAACGCCGGCGTCCAGTATATCGAGCTGCCCTATGTCGATAACTCCACAAAAGCCCTGTCGATGATCGTTATCCTCCCGAAGGGCGACGACCTGAACCCCGCTGAGGCCGTCCTGAATGACAATAACCTGTCGGCCCTCCAGGGCTCTGCGAGATCCCAGCGTGTGAATCTTTCTCTCCCGAAGTTCCGGATGGAGACCGAATACCGTCTGCCCCAGACCCTGAGTGCAATGGGGATGCCCACGGCATTTACCGGGGGTGCAGCGGATCTTTCCGGTATGGACGGGACCACGAACCTTTTCATCAGCGATGTTATCCACAAGGCGTTCATCGATGTGAACGAGAACGGGACCGAGGCTGCTGCTGCGACTGCGGTTGTCGTGGATCTGGTCATGGCTCCTTCAGGTACGAGTCCGCCGGTGCCGGAGTTCAGGGCCGATCATCCGTTTGTTTTCCTGATTCAGGATAAGGAAACCGGAACCATCCTCTTCATCGGTCGGGTGGTAAACCCGGCCGGCTCCTGATTTTTGTAACGGGTTCCGATCACTTTCAAAATCTCCGGTAACTGAACGTTCCGGTTTCTCTTCTGTGCCGGCAGTTGCTCAACACCTCCCCGCTCACCGGTCCACGGCTGCACCTCCCCGCCAGCCCCGGCCAGTTCCTGGCCCCATCAGGAACGGGTAGGACCTGCCCCGGACCTGATGAAGGTCCGCATGGTGGTTTCTATCATAGTGTTCTTTTCCTGGGGGTATTCGAGTGTCTTTTTATATTGGGATGAGGATTTTGGTTAATAAGAATATCTGAATCTTTTACGGGTTTCAATGTCCACTCTTCAATGATCTGCAACAAAAAAGGAAGATATTATACTGGGTAAAATCACTTTTAGTAATGACCAATATAAAGATTATTTGTGACAGAAACATTCCTGAAATTCCGGAAAGTGATCTTAAAAATTTGGAAAACGATCTTAAAAATTTAGAAAAAACAGATCCTCATCTTACAGAAAGTGAAAAGGAAACTATAAAGGACTCTAAAATGAAGGTGCTATATCACCAATATCAAAAAGGAAGGACCTGTTTTTGGCGGAAAATAAAAAAATCTTATACAAAAACTGACTTGAATTTTGATTTTATTAGTATAGCCGATACATTATCCAAGTACTTTAAGGAAGATGCTACTTTAGTTGAAACTTCAACAAAATTTACTCCATTTTTACCAACTGAACTCTTCTCTCGAGAAAAGACGGATATAATAATTATTAATTGGGATGCAATTAACAATGATTCGATTTATGGTTCTGATAAAGCCTTTCAGTTTTTTAACAATTATAAATCTGCTTTGAATGAATGGGTAAAAATTGGTGGAATTTTAATCCTTGAATCACAATCTGTCGCATGGAATCTTGTGCAAGATTCCTATAATATATTTGATCAAAGCATTGTCACATCAACTAGACAAGGAAAAGATCTTAAAGGTATAACAGGTCTAGTGAATGAAGAATTGGCAGAATTTTATCCAATTTTATGTGGAATTAAAGATAAAAATATTGAGTTAATAAATAAAATACAGGACGATCATTGGTTTCCTAAAGTTGTTCCCGATGAACTTAGTGTTCACCCATTCATTCAAGCTTGTGATCACAAAGAGGATCGAAAGAGATTATATATGAGTTGGTTTGAGAGTTGTTCTGATCAGTGGGATCCGATAATATTTACTGGCGGCGATTATCCTCACCATGATAGAAAACCCATCATGTTGTGTAAGATTGTGGAAACTCCTCCAACAAAAGTAAGTGATTCCCATTATGGAGCCTATATCCTTACAACAATGTATTTAGGATCATCTGGTAATAAAAAGTTGATAGAAAACCTTTTGACTCTAAATGAGGATAAATTAGGAAAATATTATAAAAAAAGAGAAATGGATAATCAAATTAATGAAGCGAGAATATTAAAAGAACAAGAAGATGCGAGAATATTAAAAGAACAAGAAGATGCGAGAATATTAAAAGAACAAGAAGATGCGAGAATATTAAAAGAACAAGAAGATGCGAGAATATTAAAAGAGCAAGAAGATGCGAGAATATTAAAAGAACGAGAATTACAAATGCTCAAAATAGCAACAAAACGCCGCAATAATATTTATTTTTGGTCGGGATTTTTTTTGCTGATAGTTATTATTATTATTGTTTTTTATGAATTATATGGAAAAATAAATGATGGAATTCTCGCTGCATTGATAACTATTTCAGCAACAATAATGGTGGCAATAGCAGATAGAAAGAGGAAAGAAGGATAAAGAAGGAAAACTATTCAGTGAATTTGTAGAAGGAGGGACGACAATTAGCGATCGACGTTCACTTTTTTTTAAAATTCCCGAAAACTATGTGTAAATGGAAAGTGACCTTAATCGTCAAAATGGGAATCCCAACCAAACGATTTGAAAAATGCGATAAATCTGCGATAGAATGTAATGATGGCGAAGGAATTCCTCAACTTTGGTATAGGGGTCGATATAGAAAATATCGATCGATTTAATGCACATATCTCGCCAGTAAATGAGAAACTGCTGAATAAAATCTATACAAAAGCCGAGTTGGATTACTGTCATGCAACTCAAAATCCTGCATCACATCTGGCTGTAAGGTTTGCAGCAAAAGAAGCGACGATAAAAGCGTTGAATACCCTTGGCCGTCACAACATTGACTTTCGATATATCGAGATATTACATGACATCAATGGAGTGCCGAGGGTTAATCTTAAAATCGATAACTCGGATAGATATCTATCGAAGGTGAGTTTATCTCATTCAGAAGATACGGCAATTGCATTTGTTGTAATAATTGAGTTGAATGATGATGGATAACAATGAAAAAATAAAAAAAATATTTTGCGAAGTCCTAGGCCTAGCTGAATCTGATGTGAATGATGATACTGCATATAACTCCGTTAATCAATGGGATTCATTCGAACATTTGATTATGATATCAAAATTTGAAGAAGTGTATGGTATTGAGTTTGATACTGTGGATATTATAGCAATGAATACTTTTGCAAATGTGAAGACTATCGTGAATAAATACCTGTAAAAAAATTTAACAATGTCCAATTTTGCAAGTTATCTGCTTGAAAATTGTCAAAATCTTGACAAAGACTTCCTCTTAGGCACCAATGTGGGCATAAAATATAGAGAGCTAATTAAAAGCGTGAACTCTCTAGCAACATATATCTATAATAACTATGGTTCCGATAAAGAATTTTTATTATTATCTGAAAACAATCTATTCTTCATAATTTGCTATTTATCGATAATAAAAAGCGGTAATATCGCCGTGTTGGTTGAAACAAAAATTTCTGATAAAGATCTCATGAATATTTTGTCTCAGTGTAACTTCTCCAATTACTTTGTACAAAATGTGTTCAAGTCCCGATTTAATAAAAATATACTGGATGAGCAAACACTAAAATCTATACCCATTGTAGAGAATAACTTCACGATAAATAGGGACCTCGAGGATACTGCAATTATTATTTTTACCTCGGGAAGCACTGGTGAAAAAAAGGGTGTTGTGCTTTCAAATAAAAATTTAATCGCCAACACTGAGTCAATAATTTGTTATTTGAATCTCACGAGCAATGACAGAATGTGCCTCGTATTACCATTTTTTTATTGTTACGGTGCATCTCTACTACATACTCATCTTCGTGTAGGCGGGAGTATTTTTTTTAGTAACAATATTTTTCTTGGTTCTGTCATTAGCGAGATTGATAAATATGAGTGCACCGGATTTGCCGGTGTGCCTAGCACATATCAGATACTAATTAACAAAACTAATTTCTTAAAACAGGGTTTTCCAAGTTTAAGGTATTTCACACAAGCAGGAGGACATCTGGCGAATAAATTCCTTAAAATGATGGCCGACTCTTTCCCGGGGAAACAATTTTTTGTAATGTATGGTGCTACAGAAGCTACGGCAAGGCTTTCATACCTACCTCCTCATCTTTTAAAAGAAAAGATGGGGTCGATAGGTAAAGGTATACCGGGAGTATCGTTGGAAGTCGTTGATAGTTGGGACTGTCCAATAAAACCAGGAGAAGAAGGAGAGATTGCAGCGAGTGGCGATAACATAATGAAATGCTATTATAAGGATCCTGATGGGACGAGGGAAGTAATTAAAAATGGTAGGCTTTACACAGGTGATCTGGCTACAATTGATAATGATGGGTATATTTTCGTTACCGGTAGATCAAAAAACATTCTAAAACCTGCTGGTTACCGTATCTCTCCAAAAGAGATTGAAGACCTCATTATGACATTAGACTATGTATCTGGATGCGTTGCACTTGGATTACCTGATGATATCTTGGGTGAATCGGTAGTAGCTGTAGTTCAACCAATTAATGCAAATGTAGAAGAATTAAAAGATGAGATATTATCTCTGTGTAAGCGACTGTTGCCCTCATATAAAATACCAGCAACGGTTATCTTTATGAACAACTTCCCTCTAAATTCTTCAAACAAGATCGATCGCAATAAAATATTAGAATATATAACCTCGACAAAAATGGATTTGAATACCTATGGATGATATCCAGGCTTCACCCCAATTAATGGAACAAAAGTCTTTAGATAATTTACTGGGGTTGAGTCAATACTCTTTATCGGATGAAGAAAAGAATTTGATACTTTTAGAAATAATTAAAGTTCAACTGGTCAATACTCAAAATAATATATATATTAAAAATTTTTTTTCTAAACAAAAAATTGACATTGACCATATCGTAAGGTTAGAAGATGTACCCGCTCTGCCCGTACAGATGTTCAAATATTTTGAAATGGAAATATGTCCAAAAGAAGAAATTTCAAAAATTTTGAAATCTAGTGGAACTACAACAGGTATTCCAAGTAGAATCCCTTTGAGTAAAAACACAACGATAAATCAAACAAAGGCACTAATATCTATATTGGCCAGTTATTTAGGGCCGAAAAGAAGGTTATTTGTTGTTATTGACCACGAAGGAATTAATAGCCGAGGAATGGAATACTCCGCCCGTACCGCTGGAGTACGCGGTTTAAGTATATATGCAAAAAAGATCGTTTATCTTTTGAAAGAAGAAAACGGCGAGCTCAGGTTAAATTTGCAGGCTATACAGGATCTTATTGATAATCACGCTAATGAAGAAGTTTATGTTTTCGGCTATACGTATATAATTTGGTCCGTGTTTTATAAACAAATCATAAAAGAAAAAATTAATTTAAAATTTGCTGACGTAAAAATTTTCCATAGTGGTGGATGGAAAAAACTTACTGACCATACAGTGTCTAAAGAATTATTTACAAAGACTATTGCACGGCTATTCAATACAAAAGATGAAAAAATTTATGATTTCTATGGAATGACAGAACAACTGGGTATCATCTTTGTGGATTGTGAACATGGAAATAAACATGTTCCAAATTTTTCTCAAGTAATTATTCGCGACATCCTGACACTAGAGCCATGTAAAATCGGGGAGTCAGGTCTGATTGAAGTGATGAGTGTCTTATCTGATAGTTATTATTGTCAGGCAATTCTTACCGAAGATCTTGGTTGCCTGGTTGGTTTTGATGATTGTCCTTGCGGTCGAAAAGGAAGATACTTCAGATTCATTTCAAGAGTTGAAAAAGAAGAATTACGAGGCTGTGGTGACACCTTTGAGGAGTGTCAATTATGATAAATTGTTATCTCCTGGATGGAAAATTTGAGGAAACAACCTTCGATAACTTTGATGAAATATCCTCTTTAATAAATCGTAACCGAAGAGAACTTTATAACTTGAAGTTGGATGTAATCCTTGAATTTTTAACCAAACTCGGAAAGGAAATTATCCAAAATCAGGAAATTAACCACATTTCGGGTGTTTCCTACTTATCTCTGTGGTTAAGGAGAGAAAATTTAGAGAGAATTTGCAGGATTAATTATACGGATCTATCATATCTAGACAAATTTAAAGATAGCGAAAATTATTATGAGTTAAATGCACAACCTCGAGGTATAGTATGTCAATGGGTCTCAGGTGAAATTCCAACATTAGCGGTTCTCTCTCTGGTACTATCAATATTATCAAAAAACGGCAGTGTAGTTAAGATTGCTGAAGGAAATAAAAAAATAATGCTCTCAATATTAAAGTATTTGAATGACATTGTTGTTGAGCGTGATGGGGTCGTTCATTCTGGGAAAGAGATTATAAGATCGGTAGCAATAGTGTCTTTTGAAGGGCGAGATCCTGAGCTAAGTAAACAATTCTCGCTTATCGCAGATGTGAAGATTGTTTTCGGGGGATCGGAGGCAATCAAGGTAATTACCTCATTACCCCAAAAGGAATCGTGTGAAATTATTGTTTTTGGGCCAAAATATTCCTTTGGAGCATTTGATAGAGACTTTATCGAAAGTGATTATTTTGATAGGGCTATAGATAATGCAGTAAAAGATATCGTTATCTTTAACCAAATGGCATGCTCTTCCCCTCATGTATTTTTCTTCGAAAAGAGCAAATTTACACTTAAAGAAATTGCTGTTAAAATGAAATCTTCTTTTGAAAAACTACCCTCAAAACTAATATTCCAAACTCTCCCAAATGATACAGCAACTAATATAATAAATATCCGGGCAATATATCTCCTTTCGAATAATAAGGAGATTATACAATCCAATGATCTCAGTTGGACAATTTTACTGGATGATAATATTCGACTTGAAGATCCTATACAGGGAAAATGTGTGTTTATAAAAGAAGTGGATAAAATCGATGATACATTAGACCTCATCACACGAAAAATACAAGCCCTGGGTCTATGCGTGTTGAATGAGGATAAAAAAAAGAAATTTGCACGTGAAGCTGCATATAGGGGTGTGGATAGAATTATCAGCCCTGGAAAGATGCATGATTTTGATCAACCTTGGGATGGTATATTGTCGCTCAATCGACTTGTACGATGGGTGATTCTCAAAGATTCTTGAGATTGGATGAATATTATGCTAAAAGATAAAGTGATGCTGATTACGGGTGCTAGTAGGGGTATAGGTAAAGCTACTGCGATATTAGCTGCGGAAAACCATGCAATAGTAATTATAAATTATTATCAAAGTGAAAAAGAAGCTGAGGAATTAGTTGAAAGTATCGAAAATAGAGGTTTAAGAGCAATGATGATTAAGGCGAACATATCCAATGGGAGTGAACTTAAAGATATGTTCCGGATCATAAAAGAAAAATATGAGCGACTCGACATTCTCGTAAATAACGCTGGCATAATGAAAAATAACTTGTTAATGATGACCATGCCTGAAGAATTGGAGGAATTATTCCGAATCAATTGTATGGGTACATTCCTATGTATGCAATACGCGACAAAGATGATGATAAAACAGAAATCAGGAAAAATAATAAACATGTCCTCCCTTGTTGGCGTAAATGGAACTAAGGGATATGTGGCATATTCTGCAAGTAAATCATTTATTATCGGCCTGACCAAATCAGCCGCGAAAGAATTGGGATATTATGGTATTTGTGTTAACGCGATTGCTCCTGGATTTATTGATACGGATCTGACAAAAAAAGTAAAAGAGGACGTAAAACAAGATATCCTCCGAAATATTTCTCTGGGTAGAATCGGAAAACCTGATGATGTCGCTAAATCAATATTGTTTTTAAGTTCTAACCTCGGAGATTATGTTAGTGGCCAAATATTGGGTGTTGACGGCAGTGAAATTATGTAATAAGAAAATGGCCTGTATCAGAAATAAGATGACTATTTTTCTATCGTTCTGTTCTTGATGGTTCACCGCTGCCGGACATGTGACCACCGTATATCAGCAGGTGGTCGCAGCATCTTTGCAGTTTTGCTGCTGACTATTGGAGGTGATTGCCGGTAGGGTTTCAGAATCGGGTGGTGGATACTAGTATTTATTTTAGTCCGCAGTTTTTTCTGGAGCACACACGCACTCCACCCCTGTGAGGGTGTGGGATGCGTGCTCTCTGTTTCTGGTGCGTTTAACGAGCCTTCTCTCTGTACGCATAATGATTTATCATCCGTTTCTGTAGACGGGGTAGGATTATAGTTTTTCATGGTCGCAGTTGAAACTGCGTTTAGGCTGCTGAAGCTGCTGACAAGTGTTTGATCGCAGATCGTGATCCAGTTCCCTGCCTCCGGGCTCGCCCAGCCTGACCACCTGACCGCTGGATCGTGCATCGGCGGATGGCGGCCATGCCGGCGAATCGAGCGAGGGGCCGGCCGGGTTGTGGGAGGAAGGAGTGATAGTGTGTGATCCCGGGTTCTGCAGGCGACTACATGAACACCTGGAGGATTGCACACGGGCGATCAGATACGCTATATTTTTTGGAGAAGAGGCCTATGGATACTATCATGGCTCTCTTCTCCTGATGAAGAAGGCCTGTGGTCCGGGAAGATGATATGAAAAGTAAACAGGAGCTCGCCGGCATCATACAACAGAAGAGGGAGGCGGTGTTGATCGTCAACACCCGGTCAAGGAAGGGTGAGAAACTCTTCCAGAGAGCCCAGGACCTCCTGCAATCCGGAGGCATCGATGTTGTTGCATCCTATCCGATCAGAAAGCCCGAACAGCTCAAAGAGATTCTCCGTCAGGTGATCGAAGAGGGCCACACCCTCATCATCGTGGGAGGTGGTGATGGAACCTTCAATACGGTCATCGACCTCTTTGTTCACCGGGATCTGGTCCTCGGGCTCCTGCCCCTGGGGACCGCAAATAACTTTGCCAGGTCCATGGGCATCCCGATGAACCTGGAAGGGGCGGTCGACGCCATCGTGCAGGGAAAGATGGTGGAGGCGGATATCGCGATGATCAACGATCAGTACTTCATCAACGTGGCATCGGTCGGATTCTCACGGGAGACCATAACGGCCACTCCGGACTTCATGAAACGGTACCTCGGGATTGTAACCTACTTTCTGTATGAAATAAAATATCTGATCTCACAGCGCCTCTTCAGGTGCACCATCAACATGGAGACAGAGACGAAGGTGATCTATACCAGGCAGGTGTTGATCATGGCGAACGGCAGTTTTTATGGAACCCGTAAATTTTGCCCGGATGACCATGTCGACAACGGAACCCTGAGCATCTATCTGATGGACTCCCTGAGCAGATGGCAGGGGCTGAAGTTCTGGTTCGGCTTCTATTTTGGACGTCACCTGACCTATCCGGAATCCCGGTTATACACAACAGAATCAACCATTATCGAGACCGAACCGCCCAGATACGCAATTATCGGAGATGAAAAGACCATCAGGACACCGATCCGGGTGACCATCGATCCCGCAGCAGTGAAGATCATGGCCCCGGACTCGTTCCATGACTATGATGAAAGCACGTGAAGATACCTATGCTGAGGAGACGAATCGGTATGCGGATTATCACGGTGCGATCGAATGTATGCTGGAAGACTGCGGGTTTGTGAACTCGACGAAAGATCGTAGCCTTTCACAATGGGGGATGAACTGATGTCAGTCCAGACAATCACACAGAATTTCCGGCAGAAAGTGTGCGACCAGGTTCGGGTGGAAGCCGAAGGTGTCGACCGGTACCGGGTGTTCACTCCGTTCCTCTTTGAAGATGGGGATCATCTCGTCATCGTTCTGAAACTGGAGGAGGGGCGATGGGTGCTTTCTGATGAGGGACATACCTTCATGCATCTCACCTACGATCTGGACGAGAAATATCTGCGAAGCGGGAGCCGGCAGAAGATTATTTCAAATGCCCTCGCTGCATTCTCTGTCGAGGATCGCAATGGAGAACTGATCCTCTCAATAAACAACGATCAGTACGGCGATGCCCTCTACAGTTACGTTCAGGCTCTGCTCAAAATTTTTGATATCTCCTATCTGTCACGGGAGCGTGTCCGATCGACATTCATGGATAATGTACACGATTTTGTTCAGGAACATATTCAAAAAGGGCATGTCCATGTTGACTGGCATGATCCTACCCATGATCCTGACAGTAGATATACTGCGGATTTCATGATCGAAAGTGAATCCGGGCCGATTCTTGTTTTTGCGTTATCGAATGACGGCCGGGTGAATAATGCAACGATCAATCTGCTCATGTTTGAGAAATGGGGGCTGAAATTCCGGTCTATTGGTATCTTTGAGGACCAGGAAGAGATCAGTCGGAGGGTGCTTGCGAAGTTCACGGATGTCTGCGAGAAGCAGTTCTCTAATCTGTATGGGAACAAGGACCGGTTCCTGAACTATGTACAGGTGTCCGGCGGAATGGTGACGGCATAATTGTTCTGATACCCCTTCTCCTCACCAATTTTTACGCCAGCGCCAGCCCGCCATGCTTCTTCCCCGTGGCTCTCCCCCTGCCACGGCCGGCCTCTCCTTTCACCGCATGGCACGACCGGATCCGCGTTGGCGGACGGCAGCCATGCCGGCGAGTTGTGCGATGGGCCGGCCGGGTTGTTGGAGGTAGGGGTGGCGGTCTTTGTGAAGAGAGACCGGGGGGGTTCGGGAGATCCCCCAGAAACCGATGGGGACGCGGAGATGGCCACAAAACAGGAAGGCGAGGGAGATGGGGTATTGCATTGATGTTACCATTCAACCGAAAGATATCTGGTACGCCAAAAAAGGCAGGAATTTGGGTAGTGACCCAATAAACAACTGGTAATGAAAGTAGTCTCAATATGTGGACTTTTTTGCAATGGCAGGGGCAATTACTCAACGAATTTCATTCAGATTTTCTGAACTGAATTGTCAGTTACATCCTGGGGCACTACCGTTTTATCGATATGATAAAAGGATGGGATCATTTTTGGGTATTCTCAATTTCAAAAATTTGATGATTATTATGGGAAAAATTTATTTGGACTCGATACATTACCGGGTTCATGCTGTTGAAAAATTTATTTCTTTTACTATTTATCGGATGTTGCCTTGTTTCAGTATCCTCCGCCGGTTCGGCAACCCCCATCACCAATCCTGTATGGATCACGCAACCTGGGACGTACGAACTCCAGAATGATCTTACTGATATTGGAACAACCGCGATCGAGGTCCGCTGTTCGGATGTTATTTTGGATGGAAGAGGGTTTACCATCACCGGAGACGAGTTTGCACAGGGAAACGTCGCTGGAATACGCGTCAGAAGTACAACGGGGGGGAAACTGAATAATATTACGGTAAAAAACTGTCAAGTAAGTAAATATCTCGATGGTATTCTATTCGAGAATGTCGATAACTCGGAAATACACAACAATGTTGTCATCAATAACGGTAAAATTTCACCTGAAATTACTAGCCGGAACGGAGGAACCGGTATTTCCATAAATTTATCTGATAACAATAATATTTTTAATAACCATATCACTGGTGTCAGAGGAGTAGGACCGAATATAGGTGTATATATATTTGGTGTGCAAAACCGGATTAATGAAAATACTCTCGACGTTCAGGAAGACGGTGGTTATTCAGTATATGGGCTTGGGGGAATTTTTACAAGTATTGATCTTACTGATTTTGATACATATCCTACATACCCAAATACAATAATTAATAATACCCTTACTGGATATACGAATGGAATTTGTATATATGGATCAGGATCAATTGTTAAAAATAATACATTGAAGGATAATAGAGGATATTATGGTACCTCAGAGACCTTTTACGATGGATGTGCGATATATTCTCAATTTTCAAACCAGATCATAGGGAATATTATTTTAAACGGTCCTGTTAAAGGGATTCAATTCATCAATTCAGACTATCGAATGGAGATAAGGGACAACACAATCTCCGGGACTTCCGGATCATCAGCCATCAGTTTTCCTGTTGGAGTGGGGAATATTGAGAATAATTCTATATTGAACAATAAGGGGATAGGGATCAAGGTGGGAGAACCCTATATTATACAACCTCAAAATAATGTCAATATCATCAATAATCGGATTGAAAATAATTCCGGTGGGGGGATTAATATTGAGGAGGTATATGTCACTGCAGTACGTAACCGTATAATAAATAATGGCGCCTATGGTATCTGTTTTAAAAATAGCAACGGAAATAAAATATATAATAACATTTTTGGCAACCAAAATAATGTGAAATTCCAGGGCGATTTCATCGGAAATACGTGGAACGTGGCGAAAACCGCTGGACCGAATATCCTCGGAGGAGGATTTATTGGTGGTAATTACTGGGCATCCCCATCAGGAAATGGTTGGTCTGAAACACACCTCGACAGCGATGGAGATGGAATCTGCGACCAGCCTTATGCAGTCTATCTCGGTGATATCGATCAGCTTCCGCTTGCTAAGGCGACACAGGTTCCTGAGGTCGTGCTCGTGCCGGGTGGCTCCGGTGTACCGGGTGATCTGAACGGCGATGGGAGATATAATGACGTAAATGGCAATGGCCAGCTCGACTTCGCTGACGTCGTGCTCTACTTCAACCAGATGGACTGGATCGCAGATAACGAGCCGGTCGCCAGCTTCGACTTCAACGGGAACAGCCAGATCGACTTCGCGGACATCGTTACACTCTTCAACACCCTATAGAGATTAACAAAATTCAGGGGATACCGGAGATCTATCAATACCTTCGAGTGATTCCTCCAAAAATTCCTGAATTACTTGGCAGTCTCGGAAAAAAACACCACTAAAGGATTCGAACCAAGGATGTCATGGAAAGGATCAACAAGGAACTGAAACGGAGAACCTGAGTTGTGAGGGAGGGGGTGGCGGTCTTCGCCACCGTGTACCTGAGGATTTGGGGCCGGCGGTTTAGGGGACGCGAGCCAGGTGTTTTTTTGTGTAATCGGATGGTGACCCCTGCATCTCAGCAGTATCAGCAGGTGGTCGCAGCATCTTTGCAGTTTTTGCTGCTGACTATCGGGGGGTAATGCCGGCCTGGTTTCTAAATCCGGAGGTTTATACAAGTATTTTATTTTAGTCAGCAGTTTTTCCCGGAGCACACACCCGCACACGCACTCTACTCCTGTGGGGGTGCGGGGTGCGTGCACTTCATTTCTGCTGCGTATAAGGATCCTTCTCTCTGTACGCATAATGATACATCATCCGTTTCCGCAGATGAGGCAGGATTATCAGTTTTCATGGTCGCAGTTGAAACTGCGTATAGGCTGCGTATATGCTGCTGATGCTGCTGACTATTTTAGACCGCGGATCGTGAGCCGGTTCCCTGTCCCCCCCAGTCGGACCACCTGGCCGCCGGTTCGCCAGTACCGATACGCCCGGGTGTCACCTGCGTACGAAACAACACGCCGCCGGCTTGCACCCTCGCCGGCCTCGTCCCTGGTGCCGATTGATTTCTCCAGCGTGCTGACAGCCCGGCATCGGTCGAGAAGCACGGGTCGGCTGTCGCCCTCCGTCGCGGGAACGGCCGGCCTGCAGCGCCTCATTTTTCACCGCATGGCAACGACCGGATCCTTGCGGTGGCGGACGGGTGGCCATGCCGGCGAGTCGTGCGAGGGGCCGGCCGGGTTGTTGAGAGGAAGGGGGTGGCGGTCTTTTTGGATAGGTACCGAGGGGTTTGAGGCCGGCTATTTATCCTACGTCTTCTCTGGATTATCCGTCTCGGTTTCGCCTGTAATCCTGGTTAGGCAGAGTTCACGCGGCGATGGTGGTTAAGTATGGTTAATTGGAATTAGGTTGTGATGCCGGCCTCGGACACAACGATTGTTGAGCGTCTGATGTCTACCCTGTCATAGATCCCCGCAATAATTCCGAGATGGTCCGGTGATCACCTAGCAGTGATAATCAACGCAGATACAGCAGTCATTATGGAAATTTTATGATGTGAAATAAAACGATCTTTCTGTCATGCTATTGTAAGAGTGGGATAGAATTTATTGCGGAAAGACTGATATCATGTTCAAGGGAAGATAATCATAATTTTTACTGATAATGGGCATTATTGCGAGAGATGAACGATGGTAACCAGCGACAGAAAGTGATCTAGGCAGAACCCACCATCAAGACAAAAAGACTCAACCGGTGATCAAGAAGATGTACAAATCCTGTGTTGCGAAACCCGATCCTATTCATGATCCAGTATTTCTATAAGTCCAAGCCGCTGAGGACACTTGATGAGATTTGAGTGAATATTCAGAATCTGGAGAAAGAGACTGAAGGATTATCGAACAAGATCGTCCTGTAGAATCATTACAATCACAATTATGACTATGAAAACAACCCCTGCCAAGAGAATGACAACAATTGGAATATTTGTCAGTAGTGTGCAAAAGGAATTGAATGAGGAGAGGATAGCAGTCCGTGATTATATTAATACGAATCCGCTTCTCAGGCTTTACTTTGATACATTTCTCTTTGAAGATCTCCCAGCACGTGATTGTAAACCGGACGAATTATATTTGAATGAAGTCGATGGATGCTCGATATATCTGGGGATTTTTGGTAATGAATATGGCTCGGAGAACAACCAGGGTGTTTCTCCCACTGAACTTGAATTTGAACGGGCAACAGAGAAAAGTAAATACCGGTTAATTTTTGTTAAGGGGAAGGATGATGTCGAGCGTCATCCGAAGATGCAGAATCTCATCGACCGGGCAACACCTCATGTTGTGCGAAAACGTTTCATCAATACAGATGAATTGAAAGAAGAATTGTTTAATGCTTTAGTTCAATTTCTGTGTGATAGCAAAATAATTCCCAGTACACCATTCGATGAATCCGCCTGCCCCGGATCGACATTAAAGGATCTATCCTATGAAATAATTGAGTGGTTCGTTGCCGTTGCAAGAAAAGAACGGCATTTCCCTCTCCAGGTAGATGCTCCTCCAGAATTGGTTCTGCGACATCTCGAGCTGCTCGATGGGACACAACCGACCAATGCAGCGGTTCTCCTCTTTGGGTCAGATCCCCAAAAATTTCTGCCAACTGCGGAAGTTAATTGCCTTCATCTTCATGGTTCGGTTATCGCAAAGCCAATTCCTTCGCATCAGGTTTTCACTGGAACTGTTTTCGAACAGGTTGACAAAGCAACCGATTTCGTTCTTTCAAAACTTAATCGTTATGTCCCGGCCCGTGATGAAACCCCGGCCAGTGAAACCAATTACGAGATTCCCAAAGAAGTAATCAATGAAGCCATTGTCAACGCCATTGCTCACCGGGATTATACATCTTCGGCGAGCATTCAGATCTATGTTTTTTCTGATCGTATCGAGATCAGAAATCCAGGCGAGCTTCCTCCGGACCTTACCTTTGAAAACCTGAAAATAACTCATAACTCCCGGCCCCGTAATCTCCGGATTGCGAATGCGTTATTTCTCTCGCACTATATCGAAAAAATCGGATACGGAACTCTCCAGATGATTGCTGGATGTAAGGGCGCTGGGCTACCGGCGCCGGATTTTTCTCAAAGTGGTAGCGATTTTGTTGTTACACTCTGGCGCGACTGGCTGACTGATGAAGTTATGACAAAGCTGGAGATCACTACCCGACAAAGAATTGCTATTCAATTAGCGAAAGATTCAGGACGTGTGAACAGTACTGATTATTCGAACCGTGCGGAGATTTCACGACAGACTGCAGTGCGTGACTTGAAGGATCTCATTGGTAAAGGTATCCTTGAAAAGAAAGGAGTAACCGGAAAGGGTACTCATTACTCATTGTGCAAAGGACTGAGAAAGGCACCATACGATTCAGAATCCGGAGAATAAGGATAGTACATTCTCACGCAGTATGCCGGTACCCTGTTCAATCAAACGACTCATAATGGTAACATCAGATTCAGGACTCTATCTGGAATATCCTGGTTTAACTGGGTTGGATCAGGGTCTAAAGAGATCCGCGCCGGTATTTAGGGTCAACAAATTCCTCATCTAATTGACTCATATGGTGCATATCATTCAGGACCGCACCTGAATTCTCACCGGACGATAAGGCTGGAAGGGGTATGGGGGTCAGGATAAATGAGACATAAACCGGCCCCCCCCCATGGGGGGTATGCACTATCCCTCTCAAACTATAACTGGAGCGTTGTGCCCGTATCCGGAACACCACGAGTGTGGGGTCGAGTTCTTGAATCCGCTGTGGTGCCGGCACCGGCTCTTTCTTTTTCTTTACCGTGGCTTTCGTTCCCCCAACACGGCCGGCCGGCAGCGCCGCTTCGTTCACCGCATGGCAACGACCGGATCCTTGCGTGGGGGATGGTGGCCATGCCGGCGAGTTGTGCGAGGGGCCGGCCGGCTTTCAGTTGATCCGTCGTATCCTACCATCGAAGGTCATGTCCATTGACTGATGAAGCGTCCGATATGGGTTGTCAGAGTAGCTATCAACGAGACAAAAGCAACGCCAGGAAAATACAAAAAAATATGTTGATTCTGACCAGACGAATCTTGGCCCTGCCATCGTCCTCGCTTCGGCAGTCAAACACGTGGACTAACTCGTGTACACGAGCATTGGTGACGACCTCACTGGTTCGTTCACAGGTAGCGAGCAGGTTGGCGAACTCTGTGATGATGTGACCAGACTCTTGTTCAACCTGGCGTTTTCTTTTTATAACACCACGGTCAGCATATATCAGGACAAAGGAGAGGAAGCGGAAATGAAGTACATTGTACCCCATGTCCGAGGATCGTTCGGATAATCCCTGAAACCGCCCTTTCTTCTTGGCTTTTCCCGGGCCAATCCACCTTCCCGCTCACCCCTCCAAAGGGGCGGTTTGTGAATGTCCAGAACCCGCTCATTCTGATCCCGGCCAGCACTCGGACCGGAAAAATTCAAGTGAATATAGACTTTATTCCTTGGTTTCCATTTGTAACAATTGATAAAGCAGTTCCTCGGCATGAGAAGGCGCGTCTAGATTCAATTTTTTAAAGATTTTCAGTGATTCAATGAGATTCGCTTTCGCTTTATCAGTGTCTTGCATTTGCATTAACACGAGAGCCTCATTTAGGAGTGCATATCCAAGAGACGGTGTTTCGCCCATCTCGCGGAGAAGGGAGACAGAATCGTGAAGCATTACGAACGCCTGCGTGATTTGGCCTAAACTTGCATAGGTCATACCTATATTGGCTAAAGATGAAGATATACCTCTCATGTCTCCAATCACTTGACAGATTTTCAAACTTTTCTGATATTTATTAAGAGCCCCTTCTAGATCTCCAGTGGCTTGAGAAATATTTGCGAGATTATTCAACGATACCGCATAACCGTGAAGATCCCCGAGCATTTCATCAATCTGGAGGCTCTCACTATACAAATTAAATGCTTGGTCAAAATCACCCGTTGATTGCGCAATCCTGCCAAGTTGATTCAAAGAATCCGCTTCACCTTTTCGATCGCCGAGTTGTTGGAAAATCATTAGTGACTGTTTGAGATATTCTTGAGCTTCCTTATAACGGCGTTGATCTTGAGCGATGATCCCTAATTGATGATAAGTCGAAGCTTCAGCATTCGGATCGTTATGTTTTCGGGCTAAATTAAGTGACATTTTGAAATATTCGCGAGCTTCCTCATACTGGCCTTGATCTTGAGCGATGATCCCTAATTGATGATAAATCGAAGCTTCAGCACTCGGATCGTCAAGTTTCCGGGCTAAATTAAGTGACATTTTGAAATATTCGCGAGCTTCCTCATACCGGCCTTGGTCTTGAGCGATGATCCCTAATTGATGGTGAGTCGAAGCTTCAGCACGCGGATCATCAAGTTTTCGGGCTAAATTAAGTGACATCTGGAAATATTTGCGAGCTTCCTCATACCGGCCTTGGTCTTGAGCGATGATCCCTAATTGATGGTAAATCGAACCTTCAGCACGCAGATCGTTAAATTTTCGGGCTAAATTAAGTGACATCTGGAAATATTTGCGAGCTTCCTCATACCGACCTTGGTCTTGAGCGATGATCCCTAATTGATGATAAGTCGAAACCTCAGCTGCTTCCTTTCCAATTTTTTCCTTTAGACATAGTGATTTTTCAAGAAGCATTTGCGCCTCTTCAATTCGCCCTTGATTGTGAGCGGCTACACCCATTAAATGAAGAGCATCTGCCTCAGTATTTAGATCATTTGCATTGCGAGATTCATTATGGATCGCTTGCAGAGATTGGTAAGCGACAGTGGATTCTCCGGCATTAAGAAGTTCCACAACTTTCTTGAGTTTAGTCCTCACAGAACTCTTTTGGTCTGTAGTCATATGAGATGCTCCGGAACACGATAGAGTTTCATTACCCGTTTTTGGTGCGCGACCTTGTCACGAAGAGCACTTGATTCCACCTCTATCGTGAGCGATTCTCTGACTTTTCGCGTTATCCAAGTTATCAGATCGTTATATATTTGATCTTGAAGAGCAACACAATCAATGAACTTCTCATGTCGAAAATAGCCTTTAGAGAAATCTTGAACCTCCTGAAGGAAACATATCTGCTCGGGCTCTAAAATCTCTGTATCTTTGACATAGATGAGGACCTTTCCAGGATCTGCAGTTTTAGCCTCTCGATATTCTAGTTGAGTAACCGAGATGCCTAAGTGAGGTACTGTGAATCCATATTTAGGACCAAAAATACCAATATAGATGTCACAGGAGTTTGCCATATATCTGCACGCCTCGTCTGGAGAGATCCCAGGGGAATCATAAGTTTCGGCACGAAGGCAATCGTGTCCCAGTTTTGTTACTATCGCTTCAGCACTGTTGCGTTCGTCTTGAAGATCCTTTTGAGTAGAACTAAGGAATACCTTCAATCGTTCCATTAACAAATCACCATTGCATATTTGCTTATCAAGATAGAATTAGCCGCAAGGGCTGGAAAAATGTAACCGTTTTCCTAAGAGACCTTCCAGATGTATCCGCATGTAGCTTGGTACGAAGTGCAAGTATACATTATATGGGATTAGTCGTCTTGATGCGAACTACAATCTACTGAATAATCAAGGTTTGTCTATCTAATTAAATTACCTATTTTTTTTAATATCTCATTTTCCATAGTAGGGCATTTTTTTGGAGAATTGTTTAATCCTTTAGGTTATTTTAACCTCATAGAAAAATATTGTTGGCCCGATTGGATTAATAATTAGAGGTCGTCCCAAAACTCTTGTTAAGGCCAAATATCACTGATTTCTGGTCATTTCGCCGATTTAACGGAGGGTTTGGTTTGTTTTGGGATGACCTCTTAGACAAAAAAATACTTACTACGGAATGTCAGTTAATATTCAATAATAGATCAAAAACCCATAGCCGCATCTCCACGAAAATGACCCGGTTAGACCCTGGACTTCAATAGGAGCGGGCCGGATCTGTCTGGAGATTTCCTGAAAGGGCCTTATGTGGAAATTTTTGGTTTTATCGTGTCCCGGATTCTGTCTTTCGATAGCACATTCGATCCCCCTTCGAGAGAAAAGCGGCACGAGGGAAGAACGGTTTTTCCCCTATACGTCTCTGCATGTGACGCCGGCGCCGGCTCGTTCTTTTTCTTCCCCGTGGCTCTCGTTCCCCTGCCACGGCGGGCCGGCAGCGCCTCTTCGTTCATCGCATGGCAACGATCGGCTCCTTGCGGTGGAGGACGGTGGCCATGCCGGCGAGTTGGGCGAGGGGCCGGCCGGGTTGTCGAGAGGAGGTGGTGGCGTGCACCTGATGAAGCCGGCGGATCGGTTAGATGTCGAGTACTGACGTTCACGTTCAACCGCGAGATCTCTTCCTCCTTGTCATGGGGCGGGCCGGTCTGGTTATCACCGGATGACGGCGCCGGCCCCGGTCCAGGTGCTGATGATTTTCATCATTTTCATCAGACTTTCATCACTTTTTCATCACTTGATGAAAATAAGCCGGAGCAAGATTCGGCGGCCAATGGCGGAGATACTGTTAGATCTTCTTGCGTACCTAATGAGTATACTGTACTTTCATCAGATCTGAAGAACACACAGACCCCACCGATCGTGAGTGCAGATTCGTGTGTGTGTCTCCGTTATTCGGCATTTGATGAAAGAGAAATTTTAAAATCTATGGACGGCTTTGAATCGTAAAACAAGGAGCCTACCGGCCCTTGTTCTCTTTCATCACGTGATGAAAATGTGGTGAAAACATGGTGAAAATGACGGGCGGCTGTTGAAAATATTCAGGAGCCGGCTGCAGCTCTGGCAGTATCTCTCCTCCCGGAGGTGGCGCCGGCTCACGATTCTTCTCCACCGTGGCTCTCGTTCCCCCGACACGGCCGGCCGGCAACGCCTCTTTTTTCACCGCATGGCAACATTCGGACCGTGCGTTGGCGGACGGTGGCCATGCCGGCGAGTCGTGCGAGGGGCCGGCCGGGTTGTCGAGAGGGGGTGGCGGTCTTTGTGAGCGGGGACCGGGGGGAGGGGGCCGGCTTTCCGTTTTTGTCTTCTTTTCTGAATATCCATATCGGTTTCAGCTATAATTCAGGGTAGGCAGATTTTCACGCGGTTATTGTGGATTTGTATGGTTAACTGGAATTAGGAATTAGAAAATGAAGATCATTTTTCCTAACTATAATCTGGACTGAATTGAATTTACTGCTGAAAGATAGAATTGGTGTAGTGAATTAAAATTTAAAATTATGTTAGCAAATCTTCTTCACGAACTGTGATGAATTTTCCCGATTTAGATTTTATTGTTTCGAGACTGATAAAACATATATTTAATATATATTCGTTATCTTTGTATTCGGTGGAAATCTCTTTGATAATTTTCACTGACCTATCAGATCCAATTTGTCCAAGACCTTCAATGATCCTATGAAAATCCATATTTTCAAAGGGTGAATATTTTTTGATATAATTAATATACCATTCTTCATCACGGTTTGAAGCAATCGAGTTTAATGATCTGAAAATTTCTTCAATTATAAATATTTTTTTCTTTTCTGCATATTCCTCAGCTTTTTCTTTTAAAAATGAACTTGCATCATTAGTTCCAATCTGTTGAAGTGCTTGTAAGCATAGTTCGCGGTAATAAAAATTATCATCGGGATCGTCAATCGAGATCCATGATCGCTGAATTAAATTAAACGCATATGTATTTTCAAAATGTGGAGCAATTTTAATTAAGTCCGCAAGACCGTAATTTGAAAATTTAAATCTATTATCATCGTAAAATGATTCAATAATTTGTTTTGCTGTTTTGAAATCTCCGAGTACACAATATGTAAATGACAAATCGATTAACAATCTTTCATCTGAAATTCGATCTTTTATGTCGGTTACGAATGGAATAAGTTCACGATGGTTGAATTTTCTGATTTTCTCTAATAAGGTCTCGACTGAATCAAGGTAAAAGGTCTTTGGGAATTGCCCATTCTCAATTAATTCTCCTAATAAACCTCTTTCTCCAATAACTTCAACAAGAGATTTTTGAACTAATTCATTTTCATCATCAATATGAGCAAACAATATTTCTTTGATTTGATGTCTTGGAAATCTATCAAGGCCTAACACAGCATTCCTTCTGATTATAGGATTAACATCAAGAATTAGTTGATTAAAAACTTTAATTGGAACAATTCCCTTTGTTTTACTAAGTGCATCAGAACAGCATTCTCGAAGGAATTTGTGTTTTGTCGTATCAGATGCAATTGATATTAAAATATTAATTACTTTTTCAGAAGTATATCCAGCTAAAATTTCATTGAAAAATCCAAAATAGAATTCCTCTTTCGATATTGATGGGATTATGTCAATTAATTCGTTAACAAAATTATCATCATTTATCTCGATAATCAAACCTGAAATATTGTGTGTATCCCTGTATGGTACATTTTTCTTTAAATTCTTAAAATAAAAATTAAAAATTTCTCTTTTCAATTTTTCCGTCAATCGTCCCTCTCGGATGACTTCTAATAAGGCACTTTTACATGAACCTCTTGTAAACAAATCCGTTTGAGTTTCCCAAATTTCAATTATTTTTAAATGTTCTTCTTCGGAGAAATTTGAGAGGGCTATGGCAATACTTCCAGGAACTGTAACGCCGGTAATAATATGTTGGGATCTTTCATCCCAATTTAATAGATCATAGACTTTTTCTTTTGCTTTTTGGGTTTTAGTCCTTGCAATATTCTCTAATGCAAATTGGCGAACATCTACATATCTATTCTCATCCACGATTTTATAAAGAACATCCGAAGGGAACTTTTGTTCTATCTTTGATAACAAAAATATGCCACGCTGCCGTCGATTAATTATGGGGGAACTACATAATTTAACTAGATAGGATCTGTTTTTTTCAATAAAAATGGGGTCAACATAATTTGATTCGATAATGCATAATGCAGCTAAATAAATATTATTCTCATAGATCATTTGGATAAAATCGGTTGAATCGGAAAGAAAACCAGATGCTCCTAGTAAAATTTTATTCCAAGATAGTTTTTCTGAAAATTCTTTCAGAATTTCCTGATTAAATTGGTATTGCCTAGCAAGTTCGATTGATGCAAAATATTCGAGAAATGCTCTATGACTAAAAGAGATTTCATTATTGCTTTCATTGATTAAACCAGTACTTCTCAAATTATTTACAATATCTTTATTGAGATATGTCGAATTGATCTCTCCCTTTTTTCTATAATCCTCAAGAATCGGGCGAATGATTCTGCGAAATTCATCCGAGGTAAAGTATACCTTTTCTTCTCTTTTTGCACATTCAAAAGCTAATACCCTTAATAGATGTTCTTTAATTTCCCAAGGTATATCGAGAGAGAATCTTTCTCTTTTTGATTCTTCCCATTTTTTTATATTTTCAACAATTTTTTTTATGATTTGAGGTCTTGAGTGTGGAAGTTCATGATGTTCTCTAAAAATTATTATTATTAATGTCAATAACAGTGTATTTTGTGATTCTATGACTAAATTCTTCCATTTAATTTGATTATATAGTTCGAGCCACTGGTTTTTTAAGTAAATTTGTAGGAACTGTTCAATCGTAGAACTGTCAAGAGGAGCGATCCACAATAATTTCGATGGTTTATACCTTGGGATTCTTAATTTTCTGGAGGTAATTATTATTCGATGAGGATGAGAAGAAAGAAATCTCTCAAATTCGACATTGAAATCATCAAGATATTTTTCCGGAATTTCATCATATGCATCTAATAAGAAGAAAAATTGGTTCTTCTTGAGAAGTTCATGATATTTAATTTCTGATATATCCAATCCATTATCAGCGAGAGAATGAATTATGAGACTCTCCAATGAATTGTTTAATCCGAATTGCCGTAATTGAATATAAATTGGAACTTCCATGTTTTGACAATATAAACATTCGTTACTTTTTATCCATGCAAGATACTTTAGTAATGTTGTTTTTCCAATTCCTGAATCGCCGATTAAAATAACCAATTGGGATTTTAATTTATTATCAATATCAGATAGGATGAATGTCTCGTTTTCACATGATGGAAATAATGATGATTGAGATGTCGGATATGTCTCAAATTTTAACAATTTTTCCGGGGGGAACCTCTCCATTTCATATTTGGTGTAAGATAGAAATCCAAAGGGGTTATGCAAAATTGAAAATTTTTTTGAAATATTTGAAAGATACACTTTAAAATCGGAAATTTTTAGGTGTTTAATAATTAATTCTGCTTCCTTCTTTTCTTCAAAAGAAATACTCAGTGAACGATCATAATCAATTGATTGAATGATCTCAATTGGATTTTTTTCCAATATACACTCTCTTGAAAGAATGCTTTTAACAATATCGAATTTTAAATCCAATTCTTCAATCGTTCTTGCGATGAATATTTGATTATTTGCGTCATATATCTGGAACTCTTTTCCATTTGTTAATACGATGAAATTGACTTTAACACCGCTTGCGTATGATACGGCTTGCGGAATATGATCATCTAATTTTTCAGTTACTGCTTTGCTTTCAACAACAAATTTTGGTTTTCCTTCATCACCAATACAAACGATAAAATCGGGTTTTTGGCGTTGAGGAAATTCCTTTGAATTTATCTTTCTACGGCCGATTGGAATATCAAACGCCGGAAAAAACCTTTCGGGTTTAATTTCCTCTAAAGAAAAGCCTAAAAACGTATTTAATAGGGGGATTACAAAATTTTGATTTACATCAGCTTCGTTTTGATGGGTCATTGAGCCAAATGTATCGAATATTTTCCCCATTTTTTCCCTTTATTGTATGAACAAAAATGACCTTTAGGTTTTTAAATGATTTTGTCGATGAAGCCCGTATCCCTTTGTACTTGTGACATATCCAAGATAAAGCATCAACAATTCGATCAAATATACGTCTGGGGCCCACATCAAATATAGAGCGCTGTGAACAGCAGCAGCGTCGGAATGATCAGATACAGAGCTCCCGGAATGAAATGCGCCCAGAAATCCGGGCGGAGCTCGAAGGCCGGCTCCTTCAACTCCTCCTCCGGGAAGAACATCTCGGGAGATCGGTGCAGAAACGATTCGTAGATCCGGAAATACCCGAAGGTGAAGAACGAACTGATGCTGATCAGAATGATCCGGAACACCCCGGTGATCGTCGCATCGAACGGGACCTCGAACAACCCGAGGAGCGTGAACAGGATCGCGAACTGCGTGACCGGCAGGATCATCAGGACGATCCATGCCAGGACCAGCCGATTGATGTTGTGAATTTTTCCGTGTATCGCCTGGTACGTGTCCCATGGTTTGTACGTCTGGTGCGAGCGTTCGACGATCATAAAAAAATAGATCGCAAAGAAGAAGCCGAATATCTGCTGGGCATCGTTGAGCGTCATGGGCGGCGTCTATCCGGGCCGGTCGGCCCCCGGCAACCGTTCGGTTGGGTATGGTGCATCGGTGTACGTTCCTCATTCCCTGGGGGGAGTCATCGCGCCGTTCGCGCAGGCACCGGACGTATCAAGCAGGTTCCCCCAGATGGTGACCCTTATGCGAGCGTCAGGAGATAAGGATTTTGTAACGTATGTCGGGGGAGATGGTGCAGTATCAGGGAACAGTGCATACCCAGTTTACCTCCGTCTGTTTTCATGCATCCGCAGGATGGTGCAGACCGGGACGAACGCATGGCGTGGCTTACGCTCCAGCTGGTATGGAGGGGAGTGTCGGGTCGAACTGGGGGGAACCTGAAACTGATATCTTTGAACGAGATCGCTTTCCGGACGGATCTTCGGGTTCGCCCGGGGGTGTTTGCGTGAATGTACTGATTTCGAGACCGTACGCGTGAAAGGAAAATTGAAATAACTATATATGTCTGGCCGACAATCCCCCGATCGGGATTGGTGAACTGGATGACAGCAGATAAAACTTCGGAGACCCGGGTTGGTGTCGCAGAAGACGGCGCTGGAAACACGTACATTCTCGATGCGAACACCTCACGCATCGAGAAATATACCGCTTCAGGAGAACTGATCGGCCGATATGGCTTCGGGAACCCTGTGGAGGTGCAGCGGGCCAACCGATCGGTGGGCCTGTCGGTCGACGGCGCAGGAAATGTGTTCATGCTCGATGCCGAGAGGTCCTGGATCCATAAGTATTCTCCATCAGGCCGGCTCATCGGAGCGTGGGGCTTCGGGGCCCCGGAGGCCGGCACCGCAGGAAGCAGCCGGACGGGTGCAGGTGCACCGGTATCGGAACCGAAGGAAGCAGCACCCGCTCCAGCAGTCGCTCCTCGGGTCGGGACTGAAATGACCCCGGATGCCGGCCCGCTCGAAAGCATGAAGCAGACGGTGGCCGCAGCCCCTGCCGTCGATATGGTAAAGTCCACCGTATCGGGTGTAGCCTCGGCACCGGGGACCGTTTTCGGCAAGGGAACTGAAGCTGTCAAGTCTGCCACGTCCAGTGCGGCCTCAGCACCGGAGACCGTTTTCGGCAAGGGAGCTGAAGCTGTCAAGTCTGCCGCGTCTGGAGCTGCCTCAGCACCGGAGACCGTTTTCGGCAAGGGAGCTGAAGCTGTCAAGTCCGCCACGTCGGGTGTTGCCTCGGCCTCGGAGACCGTTTTCGGCAAAGGGGCTGAAGCCGTCACGTCTGCCACGTCCAGTGCGGCCTCAGCACCGGAGACCGTTTTCGGCAAGGGAACTGAAGCTGTCAAGTCTGCCGCGTCTGGAGCTGCCGCAGCACCGGGGACCGTTTTCGACAAGGGAACTGATGCCGTCAAGTCTGCCACGTCGGGTGTAGGCTCGGCCTCGGAGACCGTCGCCGGCAAGGGATCTGAAGCCGTCAAGTCCGCCGCGTCCACCGTGGCACCGGTCACCGATACGGTCGGCAAGGGGGTCGAAAAGATCAGGACCGGCGCATCGGATGTGGTCAGAGCACGGGGCGAAGGAGGGATAAAGAACCCCCTGAGATCCGAGGTGGCCGATAAGGCCAGGCATCACTGGTGGCAGTTCTGGAAGTAGGGTTTCCCATTGAGGTTCAATCCGGAACCCCCCTCTTTTTTACATTCCGCAGTATTTTTCCAGCCACCATCCCCTGTGGCCCGCCGGCTCGGACAGCCCCGGAATCAGATTCATGATCTCGTTCATCCAGTACCTGGATGATATCCTCCTGTCTGTTTCCCTTCGTCAGCGCTCTGTGTTCTCTGGCATCCAGAACTGATTCCATGCCGGCCGGGAGGGTACCCGGGCATAGAAGGAATGAATCCGGAGTATGGGTAACAATTCACTTCCTCGTCGACCTGAATATCACTTTCTGGAATGGAGAATTTTGAATTCCCGACGTTCTCACTTCTTTCCGACATTATTTAACAGTCGACAGCCACTACACCTCCTGTGACCGAACAGGAACTCATTGAAAATCACGAACTTCAGGGATCATTAAAAACGTGCAGGACCTGTTCCTCCGACTATTGTCCCGAGTGCGACCCCTCCTTCTTCGGTATCTGCAAGAGGTGCGGGTACAAAATCCTGGTGGTACTGGTATGTATCATGGTCGTCATCTCGTATGTGGCGTGGTCCTTTCTGTTCAGATAGTCTTCTGACACTCGCTTCTGGAGAGGCATGGGATTGTAATTGAATATGAATACAAATTTTTCCAGCAGAAACCCGATGCCAGCAGAGAGAGAAACAGTGCTCGCCAGTATCCTGGGTGTACGCCGGTTCGTAATCATCTCTTTCTGATAACACTCCACGCCGGCCACCCCCGTACGACCGCCCGGTCCGTTTCCTGAACCGCCTGGTCCAGGGAATGGACCGCCGATCAGAGGAGTGTACCCGCCGGCATCCCGGGAATATATATGGCACCGCCGGCAACTGGTGATCGTGGTAACCTGCATTGGAGGCACCCCCTCGAGGGACAGAACCACCGCACCTCCGGCAGTCTATTATCACAGCCCACACCCCCGGCCCGGCCAGCAGGATAACGAGAACGTGCCGAGCACTCCTCTCACAAAGAGCGGTCCTGTCGACCGACCGGGTATCTGGATAAGAGCAGGTTCCGACTGCAGTGTTCAGGAGCATAACACTGCCGGCCGGGACACCGGTGACGTCTCATACCAGCGTCACCCTCGAGGCCTGGCTTCCAGCACATATGGGCGCCGGCCATCGTACTGAACCATACCACAGAACATTTCATTCCCATTCCACACCTTTTCTGATTCGGACAGGTCAGGACCCGTCCGTCTCCTTTCCTCCACGCTCTTGTGGTGAACGCACCGTCCATCTGGCCCTTTAGGATCGGGTTTCGATGATAAATCACTATAAATATTCCCCGCTGTCATCATTCACCATGGACAGACGGATGGTGTGGGTGCCGGCGCTGGTGATCCTGGTGATCGCCCTGGCGGCGGCAGGGTGCATGACGTACCCGACCAGCAGCCAGGGATCCAGCGGACCCAGTGTGC
Source organism: Methanosphaerula subterraneus (assembly GCF_052055875.1). Taxonomy (GTDB): domain Archaea; phylum Halobacteriota; class Methanomicrobia; order Methanomicrobiales; family Methanospirillaceae; genus Methanosphaerula; species Methanosphaerula subterraneus. The sequence continues at coordinate 1,093,468 of NZ_CP170508.1, read as the reverse complement.
CGGTGACGGATGTATATACCAGCGACCAGAAAGCGGTGGCCCCGGTGTCGACTGCGGCTTCGGCCCCCAACGCCGGTACCGCGGAGACCGGGGTCGTCGTCGACCAGAAGATCGTCTACACCGCCCAGCTGACCCTGGAGGTGAAGGACGTCCCGACGGCCGTCGACGCCCTGAAGACCATCGCGACCGGGAGGGAGGGGTACCTCGCCTCGTCCAGCGTCACCACGCAGGGGGAGACCCGGACGGCGAAGGTCGTCCTCCGGGTGCCGGCCGCTGAGTTTGAGGAAGCCCTCGCCGAGGTGAAGGGGATCGGGAGCGTCCAGTCCGTCGCCACGAGCGGCGAGGATGTGACCGCCGAGTACGTCGACCTCAACGCCCAGAAGACCTCCTACCAGAACCAGCTGACGCAGTACAACGAGCTGCTGAAGAAGAGCGTGAAGGTGGAGGACATCATCGCGGTGCAGGAGCAGATCGACCGGGTGCAGACCAGCCTGGACCGGCTGGAGGGAAGACTCCGGGTCCTGAACAGCCGGATCGACCTCTCGACCATCACCGTGACCCTCAAGGAGCCGGCCCCGATCGGCGGGGAATCCGGCCGCAGTATTGTCGACACGATCAACGCGGGGATCGCCGGGTTCTTCGGGATGATCGAGCTGCTGATCATCGCCTTCCTGACCCTCCTCCCCCTGATCATCCTCGGGGGCGCAGCCTACGGGATCTACCGGTGGCGCCGGTCGAAGAAGCCCGAGCCGGTCGTTGCCCCGGCCCAGGAACTGCAGGAGAAGTGAGGGGGGGCGTCACCGGGTGCCGGCCGCGATCTGCCGGGCGGCCAGCGTCCCGGTGGAGAACGCGGCCTGGAGGTTGTAGCCGCCGGTGTCCCCGTCGATGTCGAGCACCTCGCCGGCGAAGTACAGGTGCGGGACGAGCCGGGACTCCATCGTCTTCGCGTTCACCTCCTTGAGGTCCACCCCGCCCCTCGTCACCATCGCCACCTCGAACCCTTCGAGACGCTTCACGACGAACGGGCACTCGGTGAGCAGGGCGACGAGTCCGTTCCGCCCCTGTTTTGAGAGATGCGCCGCCGTCATATCTGCCGGGATGCCGGCCATCTCGACCAGCCTTCGGACCAGCCGTTCGGGGAGCGGGTACTCGGCGAGCACCGTTTTGACCAGCCGGTTTCCGTTCGCCGCGATCCGCCCCTCGAGGTCGCGGGCGACCCCGTCCCGGTCCATGCCGGGCAGGAACGAGACCTTCAGCAGATCGCCGGGGAGGATCTGCCGGGAGTGGTCGAGGATCCCGGGTCCGGAGAGGCCGTGATGGGTCAGCAGCAGGTCGCCGGTATGCTGCCGGAGTCGTTTGTTCTCCCTGAACTGGGAGATCGTGACACCGGCGAAGGAGATGCCGGCGAGATCTGCGAACGGGTAGCCGTCGACCAGCACCGCCGCCAGGGCCGGGGCCACCGGGGCGATCGTGTGGCCGAGGCTCTCGGCCATCTGGTAGCCGTCCCCGGTGGAGCCGGTGGCCGGGTAGGAGGCTCCACCGGTGGCGATGACCAGAAAGTCCGCATGGCAGGTGCCGGCCCCGGTCCGGACCAGGAAGCCGTCCTGTTCCCGGCGAACCTCCTGCACCGGCTCGCTGCACCGGACCTCCACCCCCCGCTCCCTGCAGCAGTCCAGCAGGGCGGCCAGCACCTCGGTCGCCTTCCTCGACGCAGGAAAGACCTTTCCCTGCGGTTCGGTGACCGTCCGGACCCCCCGGTCGGCGAAGAACGTGATCAGATCGAGGTTGGTGAAGTTCATCAGCGCCGGCCGGAGGAACTTGCCGTGGTCCCCGTAGTGCGACAGAAACTCGGTCACCGCCCCGTCGTGCGTCAGGTTGCACTGCCCGGTCCCGGTGATCAGCAGTTTTCTCCCGCATGCACCCTTCTTCTCAAGGACGATCACCCGCCGCCCTGCTCCTGCAGCCTGCAGTCCGCAGAAGAGCCCGGCCGGCCCTCCCCCAACGATCACAACGGTATCCATCCTGCACCTCCCGGGAATACTGGGTACCTGTGCGCCGTCACCCGACATAATGACGACTGCCTGCCCTCGGCGAACTGTTAAAAAAGCGTGGAGATGAAGCCGGCCGGAACCGCTCCCTCAGCGCTCGATCCCGGTCCTGGTGATCCGCGGCTCCGGCTTGATCGGCTCCGGCTGGTTGGAGTGGGGAGGGAACTCATCGGGCTCGGGCTTGGTGTGGGTGTCGTGCCGGGGAGGAAGCACCGACTTGTGCTGGGGTTGGTGCGGAGCCTGGGGCATATGGTGGTCGAACGGATGGTGCTGGTCATCTTCAATCTGCCTGATCTCGTCCGGGCTGGTATCAGCCTGGGGACTGGGGGTCTTTGGATAATCCGGCTGCCGGTCCGGTCGTGGTCTCGGTGACATAGCCTCTCATCTCCCTCCTCGATATTAATACAATCGTTCAGGGCCCTGCACCGGCCGGCCGCCGGCGTCGCCGGGTGTGATGAACGCCGGAACCAATGTGGCTCTATTATTAACGAATCTGACAATTATCTTTCATTATCACTGGAGTCCTGACATGGCATCACATAATGTTACAGATAAGACGGTCTGCGTCATCGGTCTCGGGTACGTAGGACTGCCGCTCGCAGAAGATTTCTCCCAGCATCTCCGGACGATCGGATTCCGCAGAGACCAGAAGAAGGTGGACGAGCTGAACGCGAAAGAGGGGAACAGGATCGAGGCGACGACCGACCCTGCCCGGATCAGGGAGGCGGACTTCGTGATCATCGCCGTCCCGACCCCGGTGAACAGAGCGAAGGACCCCGACCTCGAACCGGTCGAATCGTCGGCAGAGACGGTGGGAAAGAACCTGAAGAAGGGGGCCATCGTCGTGCTGGAGTCGACGGTCTATCCGGGCGTGACCGAGGGGATTATGGGCCCCATCCTGGAGCGGGAATCGGGTATGGTCTGCGGGAAGGACTTTGCGATCGGCTACTCCCCCGAGCGGATCAATCCCGGTGACGAAGAGCATGTCCTCTCCCGGATCAACAAGGTCGTCTCCGGAATGGATGCACCGACCCTCGAGGCCCTGACAGAGCTGTACGGTCTGATCACCAACGTCTACCCGGCCCCGAACATCCGGACCGCAGAGGCCTCGAAGGTGATCGAGAACGTCCAGCGGGACCTCAACATCGCGCTGATGAACGAACTCTCGATGATCTTCTCCAGGCTCGACATCGACACCGAAGAGGTGCTGAAGGCCGCCGGCACGAAGTGGAACTTCCACCACTACCGCCCCGGGATGGTCGGCGGTCACTGCATCCCGGTCGACCCCTATTACCTGGTCAAGCGGGCGAAGGAGGTCGGGTATCACGCCCAGGTTATCCTCGCAGGCCGGTCGATCAACGATTCTATGCCGAAGTACGTCGCCGATCTCGCCGTGAAGGGGTTGAACAAGGTCGGCAAGACGATCAACGGGTCGAAGGTCCTGATCATGGGCCTGACCTACAAGGAGGATGTGGCCGACATCAGGGAGTCCCCGGTCGAGAATATGGTCGATGAACTCAAGGAGTTCGATGTCCAGGTCTACGGCTACGACCCGCTCCTCTCCGATGCGGTGATCGAGCACTTCGGGGCCATCCCGCTCCCGAACCTCGACCAGACGATGGACGCGGTGATCATCGCCGTGGCGCACCAGCAGTTCAAACAGATGCCGGTGGACGCGATCCGGGGGCTGATGAACGACCACCCGGTGCTGATCGATGTCCGGGGGATGGTCGACCAGGAGGCCTGCAGAGACCAGGGGATGTACTATCGGAAGCTCTGAAGGCCGGCGACCCACGCCCCTTTTTTCTAACTGTCGGTGGTGATCAGCCCGTACTTCTGCTTCAGCAGCAGGTACCGGGCGTAATGGTACTCGTCGAGGGTCTTCCCCATACTCTGGAGACTCCGCCACTCTTTCGCATCGGCCTCCTCCTCCCCGATGCCGGTGAACGCTGACCCCGGGGCGATCGAAATCACCACCGGCGTGGAGGAGAGTCTTCCGATACCGGCATAGGTCCCGTTGCTGTCGGTGATGATCGAGGGCTCGGTGGACTCGATGAAGGCGTAGCCGGTGCCGGCATAGTCGTACCCGGCCGGGCACGCGATCCCGACGGCCATGTGCTGCTCGGGCTTGAACTCGAAGAGCGCGACCCCGAACCCGAGGTCCCGGAGGAGCGAGGCGAGCAGCAGCGACTTCTCCCCGCAGAGCCCCTGGCCGTCGTGCAGCACCTCGATCGGGTACCGGTCCCGCTGGCCCGTGCTCTCGAGCTCCGCCTTTGCGGTGTCGTACGGGATCTGCTGGACGGCACTGACCGCGATCCTGGCCTGGTCCTTGGGGTCGTCGGTGATCGAGCGGATCCGGTCGGCGAGCGCCGCAAGGTCGGGCCGCTGCACCGGGTCGTCGAGGATCTGCAGGTAGTACTGCTGTTCGTCTCCAGAGAAGCGGATGGTCTCTGCCGCCGTCTCCTGGTACGCCTGGCGGTGGATCTGGAAGGGGATCGTCCCCAGCCCGTCGTCGAGTAGATAGGAGAGATATCCGGCCATACCGTCGGGATCCGGCGAGATCCCTGGAGTTACGGTGGTAGGGGTCTGGAGACTCGCTACGGTCTGGGTGAGGGTCTCCGTGGGGGTACTCCCGACCGATTCCTGGGCTGAGCCGGCCAGCAGTTCGGGGACGGCACAGAGGATGAAGATCAGCATCGCCGCGATGACCAGCAGCATGCTCCTGCCGATCCGGTGGGTCGGCCGCCTGGGCCGTCTGGTGCGGGGGGTGGAACCGATCCCGGGTGAAGCGGCCCGGGCGTCAGGTCCCGGGGAAGGGAGAGCCCTGATCCGGAACCCGCACGACTGGCAGTAGGTGCCGCTCTCGGCAGGAGATTCGGCGCCGCAGAAGGCGCAGACTCTCATCGATACCGGTGGATTGCGAGGATCGCGGTCCGGCCCGGCTGCGGCCTCCCGGAGGTCTCCTCTGCAGTAAGGACAGACATTCCATCCCTGCTGGACCGGTTTTTTACATAGGGGACATCGATCGATACTATCGCCTGAACTGAAAAGAAGGACAGGCGATCAGAAGAAGGTTTCCCGGCCCCCCCTACTCCTCCCGGTAGGCTTCGAGCAGCCCCTGCCCGTACGCCGCCGTCTTCCTGGTCGGCACATAGTTGTAGACCCTGGTCCGCACCAGCAGCGCCTCCATGATCGCTGCATCATCGTGCAGATCGAGGTTCCTGACCGCCTTGACGATCTCATCGAGCCGGTCGATCCCGGTCGGCTTTCCTTCGACGACGATCTGCTTGGTTCCTGATGGCGGCAGCCCGCCGCAGATCGTACAATACTTTCCTTCGTTCCCCTCTGACATCGGTTCACCTCCATCGAACACCGCGGTGCCGATGGTCTTCTTCCTGATCAGTATGGCGTTCCCGGGATATCACACTGACCTGACCTGGTGCCGGGCGTCTCATCCTTCGCGCCGGCAAACCGGAACGCCCCCTCCGGAACCAGCAGATCGAACTGCGCCCCCTCGCCGAATGTCCCGGTCTCCTGGATGGTGATCCCGGTGATGTCCAGGATGTCGCGGATGATGAAGAGCCCGTACCCGGTGTTCTTCCCGTACCCGCGTCCGAAGATCTGCTCCTTCTGGTGTGGGTGAACCCCGTCCCCGTCGTCTGAGACCGAGATGATCAGCCCCTCCGGCACCTCTCTGCAGGCGATCGAGATCCAGGTCAGCCTTCCGGCATGCCGGAATGCATTGTCCAGCAGGTTGTAGAAGACCTCGGTGATCAGCGGGTCGGCATAGATCTCGAGCCCGTTGATGGTGTTACGTACCTGGACCTTGCCGGGATCGAGTTTGGAGGTCACATTGGCGAGGATGATGCTGATACGGTGCCACCCCGGCGCCTGGATCCCGATGTCCTGGTAGTCCCGGGTGAACTCGATCTGCTGCCGGATCGTCCGTGCCGCCCTCTCGATCTGCCTGATGTACGGGCCGGTCGTCTCTGCAGCCCCGGCCTCCTCGGAGGCGTCCTCGGCCAGGGCCAGGTACCCCCGGAGCACCGTCAGTTGGTTCAGGATGTCGTGCCTGGTCACGCTGGAGAGGATGTTCAGTTTCCTGTTCGCCTGGTTGATCGCATGCTCGGCCTTGACCCGGTCGGTGATGTCGACGAACGACTCCAGCAGGTACCGGTGGCCGTGGATAATAAACGGGGATACCGATTTCAGGATCGATCGTCTCGTCCCGTCCGCCGTCACCAGCACCCGTTCGGACCGGTCGACGGTCATCATCAGGTCGGTGATCGGGCATCGCCCCCCCTCGCCCGGGCAGATCGATTCATGACAGCAGGTCCCGATCAGGTCCCCGGCAGGGGTGCCGATCATGGCCGCGGCCGCGGCATTGATGTCCATGATTCGATGGTCCTCGGCATCGATCAGCATCACCCCGGCGAGGATCGAGTCCATCATCGTCCGGAACCACGCGTCCTTCCCGCCGGCCCCGAGCGAGGGGGACGCTCTCCCTATCTCCGGGATGACCAGCATCGTCGCCGGCCTCTGGTCGATGACGATGGAATGCGAGATCGCCAGCGCATGTACGGTGCCGCCGTTCTTCATAGAGAGCACCGCTTCCTTCCGTTCTGGCTCGCTCTGACGGGCCTGGAGATCTGCTGAGGGGAGGATCCGTCGCAGGGGCATTCCCTGCAGTTCCTCTTCGGTGTACCCGAGCAGATCTGTCGCGGCCCGGTTCGCCTTCAGGATCAGTTCTTCCTGGCCGGGCTCTTCAATCCCGGTGATCAGGGACGGGTCGTTCTGGGTGGAGAAGAGCCACGTGAACTCCTCCTCAAACCGGGTGGCTGCCTCTCGAAAGCACTGCTCGTCCGTGATGTCCGAGATAGAGACGATGAGGGCCGGCTTTCCCTGATACTCGATCCTCGTCCCGATCGACCTCACCCACATCTTCTTTCCCGTTATGGTCTGCAGCCTGTACCTGCCTTCAAATCTGCTCTCTCCGGCCAGCACCTTCGAAATGTCTTCGATCGCCCGCTGCTGCGACTCAGGAGTTATGAACTCGGCGGTGCTCCTGCCGATCATCGCAGCAGGACTGTCGAGTTCGGCCATCTTCGCGGCCATCCAGTTGGCGAGCAGGATCGTTCCGGAGAAATCCGCCACCATCATGGCATTGAGCGAGTAGTCGGCGAGAAACCGGTAATTCTCCTCGCTCTCTGCCAGTGCAAGTTCTGCCTGCCGCCGTTTCACCGACTGCCAGATCACGTTCTTCAGTTCGGCGAACTGTGACTTCGGGTCGCCGCCCTTCTGCAGGTAGAAGTCCGCGCCCGAGTTCAGCGCATCGATCGCAACATGCTCCCGCCCCCTGCCGGTGAAGATGCAGAACGGGGTCTGGTCCCCGGACTGCCTGAACCTCTGCAAAAAGTCGATCCCATTGATCCCCGGCATCTCGTAGTCCGATATGATGGCGTCGAACCGCCCGCTCATGAGAATATCGAGGGCATCGATTGCGGACGAACAGGTGGTCACCCTGATCTCAGGATCCTGTTCAAGAAAGAGTCTGGTCAGGTCCAGCAGTGCGGGTTCGTCGTCGACAAGAAGTACGGTTATCATACAAGGGTTCATCCTCTCCTGCCAATGGATGAATACACGACCGGCAGGAGGACGCTGGAGGTGCATCACGTCCTGATGATCTACATCATCTGAAGGAGATTATAATAACCTTGCTTTTTGTTCGTCCACCCGTCATTCGGAGAAGAACTATATAGGATCAGGCGAGTATCCCGCACACAGGAGATGGAGGAGATGGCGACGGCTGAAGGGGAGGACTCTGCAGAGGAGGAGACCCGGCAGGCGCTCTGGGAGGAGATCGAGATCAAGTCCAGGACCCCGGAGACCCAGTACGAGGCGCTGGAGTTGATCGATCGGCATATCCCGCACCTCCCGCTGAAGGTCTGCCGGATCGTCAGGGACCTGACTGGGGCCGACGACCTCCTGGTTCGTGAGCTGGCCGGGCAACTGCTCGTGCGGTGCAGTGAGAATTACCCGTTTCTGACGCTCACCGAGACCCTCCTCAACGACCTCCGGGAGATCCGGGAGAACTCGATCGCCCCGATCCTGACGATGCAGGAGCAGGTTCGAAAGATGCAGACCTTCCTCGAACAGGCGATGATCCCGGTCGGAGAACTCCCGGCGATCACCGCTTCGGTCGAACAACAGATCCGGCCGATGCAGGATGCGATCCGGCAGATCAAACTGTTGCAGATCCCCCTGTCAAAGTTCGACAGTTCCTGGATGGAGAAGATCCCGTCGTTCACCCCCACACGGTCCGGCAGCACCCTCCTCCTCGACCGGATGGAGCGGATGGAGGAGCGGATGGAGCGGGTCCTTGAGGAACTGGACCGGGTAAAGGCCGAGGCAGAGGTGAACCGCGGGGAGTACGAGGGGCTGAAACGGATGTTTGAAAACCTGGAAGCCGAGCTGGACCGGTCCTACCAGTACCATTGAAAAAGGCAGGGGGGTTCCTGGCCCGTCAGGTCCGGAGAAAGAGGGCGGCCAGCTGCTCTGGGGTGAACCGGATCACCGTCGGCCTTCCATGGGGGCAGGTGTACGGATCCTCGGTGGCCGCCAGCTGGGCGAGCAACTGTCCGCCCTGCTCGTTCGTCAGCACCGCCCCGGCCTTCACCGCCCCCCTGCAGGCCACCCTGCTGGTGATCGCGTCCCTCGTCGCCGTATGATCGCCCGGTTCCTCGCTGATCACCCCGGCGATGATCTCCCTGACCTGTTCGGGGTCTTCGATCCGTCCGAAGATCACCGGCACTGCGTACACCGCGAAGGTCTCCTTGCCGAACTCCTCGATCCGGAACCCCTCCCGTTCGAAGATGGGGGTCGCCTCCCTGACCGCCTCGGCCTCCTGCGGCGTGACCGTCAGCAGCACCGGGGTGATCAGCTCCTGCGTCTGGATGGTCCGGTCCCGTCGGAGCTGGTCGTAGAGGATCCGTTCATGGGCGGCGTGCTGATCGATCAGGCAGAGGGTCTGGTCGGGGGTCTCTGCGATCAGGTAGGTGTTCGCCACCTGGCCGAGCACCCGCATCGCGGGGAGCGGGGTGCGGCCCGGTACGCCTTCCTCCCTGGAGAATGTGGGCCGGCTGGTCAGCCTGATCTGCTGGGTGGTCAGCCGCCGTGGGGCCGTGGTCTGCTGCAGGCGTGGGGATGGTGTGCCTCCCGTCCGGGGTGCACCGGTACCCCTGGCGTACGGTGCGTTCGTCTCCTCGACCCCCTCGGTCTCCAGCGCCGTGGGGTGGTAGGTGACCGGGCGATAGAGCAGGTCGGCATGCTCGAGCGCTGCCCGGATCATGGCGGTCACCGCCGCCGTGACCGTCTGTTCCTGGTCGAGCCTGACCTGCCGCTTGGCCGGGTGGACGTTCACGTCGACGAGGGCGGTGTCGATCGTCAGGTCCAGAAACGCCACGGGATACCGGTCTCTGGGGAGGAGCGTCCCGTAGCCCTCCCTGATCGCGTTCAGGAGGGCCCGGTTGTAGATGTCCCGCCGGTTGATGCTCAGGTGGACCTGGTACGGTTCGAGCCTGCTGATCGCCGGCGGGGAGATGAACCCCTCGATCCTGACCGGCCCCTCTGTTGCACTGACCGGGATCAAGCCTCTGGCCAGCTCGGGCCCGAACAGTCCGACGATCGTATCGCGTTTATCCGAGGACCGCTGGGTGGTGATCCGTCCGCGCCGGTTCAGCACCAGCCTGAACCCCACCCCCGGGTTGGCCAGGGCTATCCGCTCGACGACGCCGTAGAGATGGCCGAGCTCGGTCTTCTGCGACTTCTGGAACTTCTTCCGTGCCGGGGTGTTGAAGAAGAGGTCGTCGACCGTAACCGTGGTCCCCAGGGCGGACCCGGCCTCGGCCACCTCGCTGATCACCCCGCCGCGGATCGCGACCCTGGTCCCGGTGGCGCTCCCCTTCTGGCGGGTCACCAGCATCATCGTTGAGACGGCCCCGATGCTGGCGAGCGCCTCCCCCCGGAAGCCCATCGTCCGGATCGTCGAGAGGTCGTCGAGGGTCCGCAGCTTGCTGGTGGTGTGCGGGAGACAGGCGATCGCCGCGTCTTCGCTGCTCATCCCGCAGCCGTTGTCGACGATCCGGATCCTGGTGATCGCTCCGTTCTCTGTCGTCACCTCGCACCGGATCAGGTCTGCGCCGGCATCGATGGCGTTCTCGATCAGCTCCTTGGCCACCGAGGCCGGCCGCTCGATCACCTCCCCGGCTGCGATCTGGTTGATCGTCGCCTGGTCGAGCTGGCGGATCACTGGCCCGCTCATGCCCCGCCCCCTCTCATCTGTTCTTTGAGGGCGTAGAGCGCCTGCAGGGCCTGCAGCGGGGAGAGGTCGTCCGGGTTGATCGCCCGGAGGGCCTTGACGGCCGGGTGTTCGACCGTCTCGGATTCGGGGCTGATCAGCAGCATCTGCGTATACCGTGCCTTCTTCGGGGCCTCGTTATACTCCCGGCCCATCACCTCGGCCAGGATCGCAGTCGCCCGTTCGGTCACCTTCCTCGGCACCCCGGCCAGGGTGGCGACATGGATGCCGTAGCTCTTGTCGGTCGCGCCGGGGATCAGCTGCCTGGTGAAGACCACGTCGGTCCCGGTCTCCTGCACGGCCAGGTGATAGTTCCGAACCCTTTTTAAGGTCGCTTCGACGTCGACCAGCTCGTGGAAATGGGTCGCGAAGAGGGTCCGCGGCCCGCTCTTTCCCTTGCCGTGCAGAAACTCGAGGACGGCCCGGGCGATGCTGTACCCGTCCACCGTCGACGTCCCGCGGCCGATCTCGTCCAGGATCACCAGGCTCTGCGGGGTCACGTGGTTGAGGATGTTGGCCAGTTCGACCATCTCGACCATGAAGGTGGACTGCCCGCGGGCCAGGTCGTCGAACGCCCCGACCCGGGTGAAGACCCGGTCGACCAGCCCGATCGTCGCATGGTCGGCGGGAACGAAACTGCCCATCTGTGCCATGATGCAGAGGATCGCCAGCGACCGCATGTACGTGGACTTGCCGGCCATGTTCGCACCGGTGATGATCAGGATCTGCTCCTCGGCACCGTCCATGCTGGTGTCGTTCGGGATGAACCCGCCCTCGACGTGCTGCTCGACGACCGGGTGCCGCCCGCCCCGGATCAGCACCTTCGGCTCGTCGATGATCACCGGGCGGGTGAACCCGTCCTGGACCGCGACCTCGGCGAGGGCCGCGTACATGTCCAGCCAGGCCACCGATGCGGCGTTCTGCTGCAGCATCGGGACCGAGCCGGCCATGGTGGTCAGCAGGTCTGCAAAGAGGGTCGTCTCCTGTTCGAGCAGGTGCTCCTCGGCCTCGGCGATCTGCTGCTCCTGCTCCCGGAGGGCCGGGGTGGTGTACCGCTCGCCATTGGTGGTGGTCTGTTTCCGGTCGTACTCGGCCGGGACCAGCGCAGCGTTCGCCTTGGAGACCTCGATGTAGTAGCCGAAGACCCGGTTGTAGGCGATCTTCAGCGTCCTGATCCCGGTCCGTTCCCGTTCTTTCTGCTGCAGGTCGATGATCCAGTCCTTCCCCGACCCCGAGAGGGACCGGAAGTGGTCGAGGGTCTCGTCGTACCCGTCCCGGATCATCCCCCCGTTCCGGGTGTTCGCCGGCGGGTCGTCGACGAGGGCCCGCTCGATCAGCTCTGTGATGGCGCCGGGGTCCCGGATGCCGGCGAGGGCCGCGGCCACCTCTGGCGGGACCGTCACCGCCGGGTCGCTGAGCAGGCTGCTGATCATCGGAAGAACGGTGAGCGAGCGGTTCAGGGTGACCAGGTCCCGCGGCGTCGCACTCCCGTAGGCGATCCTGCCGGCGATCCGCTCGATGTCGGCGGACCGGTGGAGCAGGCTTCTGACCTCGGCCCGGATCAGCGGGTGGTCGACGAAGAACGAGACCGCATCGAGCCTCCCCTCGATCTGTTCGCGGTCGAGAAGCGGGCTCACCAGGCAGGACTTGAGCAGCCGGGCTCCCATCGAGGTGCCGGTCCGGTCGAGCACACTGAGGAGCGTCCCGTCCTTCGCCTCGCCCCTGATCGTCGAGACCAGTTCCAGGTTCCGAAGGGTGATCTCGTCCAGCACCATCCGCTCTTCCGCGGTCCGGGTCGAGAGCATGGTGATATGCGTCAGCGGGGCGTGGTGCATCTCCTGTGCATAGGCGAGCGCAGCCCCGGCCGCTCCCACGGCCTGGGGAAGGCCGGCACAGCCGAACCCCTCGAGGGTGGCGGTCTGGAAGTGACGCTTCAGCAGGTCCTCAGCAGTGCCGGGTGCGAAGGACTCGTCAGGATACGGGGTCACCACCGGGCAGATCTCCCTGGCCGCAGCGATCAGGTCCGGATCCGCCGATGACGGAACGATCACCTCGGTCGGACCGATCCGGGCCAGTTCGGTCCTGAGGCCGGCGCAGTCGGACCCGGCCCTGGTGACCAGCACCGAGAAGGCCCCGGTCGAGACGTCCAGCGATGCCACCCCGGCCAGGTCTCCCCGCCGATCGGGAGCGACCGCCACGAGCGTCCTGGCCTCGGCCGACCCGAGCAGCTCCGACTCGATCACGGTCCCGGGCGTGATCACCCTGACCACCTCGCGCTTGACGAGCCCTTTCGCCTTCTTGGGGTCCTCGACCTGCTCCCCAACTGCGACCTTGTACCCGCGCCGGACCAGCCGTGCGATATAGGCGTCCGCTGCATGATAGGGCACCCCTGCGAGCGGAATCTTCTTTCCTGCGCTGTCAGAAGACCGCGACGTCAGTACAATATCCAGTTCGCGTGCGACGATCTCTGCGTCGGCACCGAACGTCTCGTAAAAATCGCCCATCCGAAAGAGGAGCAGAGCATCGGGATACTGCTGCTTTGCAGCCTGATACTGCCTCATTCCTGGACTCAACCCCCCGGTCATTGGCACTCTCTTATCAATTCATGCCGGTGGGATATAAGGGCGACGTTTGTGCGTTTCCGATCCTTTGATCCTTTATTCGAGGAGCGTCATACACTCTCTGAAGACTGATGGAGAGAGAGGAGAGGTTCTCATTTATCGCCCGAGTTCCCGATGAACCCGGGGCGTTGCACCGGGTCGCTGCGATCATCACCGAGTTCGGGCTGAACATCACCCGGGCCCAGTACGACCAGCGGATCGACAGAGAGACGGTCTTCTTCGAGGTGACCGGGGATCCGGAGCGGTGCAGTCAGGTACTCGATCACCTGGATCGGGCCGGGCTGCTCCAGACCTCGCTGCCCAGGAGCCGGATCCTGAAGCTGTACGTATACCTGCCGCACCAGGCCGGCGCCCTCGCTGCGTTCCTCGATACGGTCCGGCTGGGCGGGGCGAACATCCTCTTCATCGACTTTGACGAGCGGGGCCGCCACCCGGAACGGGTTACGATCAGCCTGAACCTGGACCAGAACGGGGTCGTCGACGACCTGCTCGGTCAGCTCAGTTCTGCCTACAAACTCGAGGTCGTCGAGTACGACCCGACCGGCCGGCATCTGGACGATACGATCTTCTATGTCCGGTTCGCCCAGCGGGTGCGCGAACTGATCGGCGACGAGGCGGACGACTCGTTCCTGCTCCGGTTCCTCCACGACATCAATCACACCGTCCAGGAACTGATGAACCGGGGACGGGATCCCCAGGAGGTCTTTGCGAACGTCCTTTCCGCCGGCCAGACCCTCCGCAAGACCAGCGATCAGGGGTTTTACGCAGACGTCCAGCAGATCGTGGTCAGTGACCAGGTCACGCTCTTCTGCTTTCAGATGCCCTGCGGGGGAAACGTCTTCCTCTTGAAGGCCGGCGACGAGCTGGTGCTGGTCGATACCGGGTTCGGGATCTACCATGACGACATTCTCCAGATGCTGGCGCGATATGGGTTCACCGATCTCGGCCAGCTGAAACGGGTCATCATCACCCATGCTGACGCAGACCACTGTGGCGGGTCAGGACTCTTTGCGGTCCCCTGTTATATGCACCCCGGCACGCTGGAGGTGATCAGGCAGGCAAACCGGGCATATGGCTCCCGGTCGGAGGGGTCGGTCCTCGAGGAGGTCTATACCACGATGATCAACCTCTTCTCCGGGTTCACCATTCCCGAGGACGTGCACCTCTTCTCCTCCGAACCACTGGGCACGGTCGGGCCGTTCCCGATCGTCGGGGAGGTCCGGGTCGGGGATCTGCACTTCCAGGTGCTCGAAGGGCTCGGCGGGCATATGTATGCGCAGACGTACCTCTTCTGCAGAGAGGCGGGGATCTTCTTCACCGCCGACTGTGTGATCAACTTCGACAGTCTCACGCAGGCCAGGCGGGACTACAGCACGCTTGCGGTGCTGCTGGTCACATCGGTGAACGTGGACAGCGACCTGGCCCGGACCGAACGGCAGGCGATCCTGCAGATCATGACAGACCTCGGGACGTCACGCGGCCAGGAAGAGCGGCCCGGCCTGATCTGTGGCGGCCATGGTGCCGTCTCGGTGCTGGACGACCACGGCCGGCTGATCCCCTATGGCGCGGTCACCCATTACGCTGCAAAAGAGTAGTCATCCTGTAATATTTTTTTAAAAAGTGATCTGAAGAGGGGACGGTTTCCCGTCCTCTCTTTACGCGAACATGGCCCCTGATGCATTGATCAGGGTGTTTCGGTCGAAATCGTTGGAGAACTTCTCGATCGATCTTTCAAAGTCCTCCAGGGTCACCATCTCATGGTCGGACCTGATCGCAAACATCCCTGCTTCCATGCAGATCGCATGCAGGTCAGCCCCGTTCTTCCCCTCTGTCCGTGTTGCGATCTCTCTGATATCGATCTTTTTGTCGATGTTCATCCCTGCGCAGTGGATATCCAGGATCGAGAGCCTCCCCTCGATGTCAGGGAGCGGAATCTCGATGATCCGATCGAACCGTCCCGGCCTGAGGAGTGCGCGGTCGAGGATATCGATCCTGTTCGTGGCCCCGATGATCCGGACGTCTCCGCGGTTGCTGAACCCGTCCATCTCGGCCAGCAGCTGCATCAGGGTCCGGTGCACCTCGCGATCCCCGGAGGTGTTCGACTCGGTCCGGGATGCCCCGATCGCATCGATCTCATCGATGAAGATGATCGAGGGGCTCTTCTTCTTGGCCAGTTCGAAGAGCTCCCTGACCAGCCGGGCGCCTTCCCCGATGTACTTCTGCACCAGTTCAGACCCGACCACCCGGAGGAAGTGTGCATCGGTCTGGTGAGCGACCGCCCGTGCCAGCAGGGTCTTCCCGGTCCCGGGCGGACCATGGAGGAGCACCCCCTTCGGCGGCTCGACCCCCATCTTCCGGAAGATCTCAGGCTTCTTAAGCGGCAGTTCGACGGCCTCCCTGATCTCGATGATCTGTTTCTCAAGTCCTCCGATCTCTTCGTACCGTTCAGAAGGTGCCTCGATCACCTCCATCCCGTACACCTGTGCATCATAGTTGGTCGGGAGAATCTCGACGATGGCAAGCGACTGCTGGTTCAAGGTGCAGCGGGCCCCGGGTTTCACATCTTCGATATTCAGGCTCTGCGAGATCCCGACCAGAAATCGCGGACCTGCACTCGACCTGACGATCACCCTGGTCTCATCGATCAGATCGGTGACCGTCCCGATCACGAGGGGCGGGGACTTCATCTGCTCGATCTCGCTCTTGAACTTCCGCACCTCCCGTTCGTACCTGACCTTCTGGGTCTCGAGGTAGCGCTTATCAGCTTCGATCTGGCGGAGCTGCTCCCGAAGTTCCGTATTTCGGTCCTCCAGGTTCGTCACCCTTTCAAGGAGATACCGGTACAGATCCTCTCCTTTCTGAGGTTCAGGTAAATGATTCAGGGTGTCGGCCATCTCGTCCCTCTCAAATAGATATATAGGGGAAAATGACTATAAAGATTTTTGCGAAGTAGTATGCATTGTGAATTATGTGGATCCGTGATCACCGGCCCCTCTGCAAAACGAGTCAGAATAGAAGGTGCAGAGCTCGAAGTCTGTGGTCAGTGTGCCAAATACGGGGTTGAAGTGCAGCAGCCAAAGAAACCTGCACTGAAGCGTAATGTCCCCGGAGCCAAAGCAACGCCGGTTGTTCATCACAGGCGGGATGCCTTTGATATGATGGACGGGGAGATCGTTGACGACTATGGCGAGCGGATCAAGAACGCCCGGGCCGGGAGGGGGATGTCCCAGAAGGATCTCGCGCTTGCGGTGAAAGAGAAGGAGATGCTGATCAAGAAGATCGAGAAGGGCGACCTGATCCCTGAGGACGAGGTCCGCAAGAAGATCGAGAAGGTGCTCCTGATCCGGCTGGTCGACTCACCCGAGGATCCGATCGAAAAGAGGCGTGCTGAGCAGGTGAAGACGACGCTCGGCGATCTGATCTCCATCAAGCGACATCCCTGACGGGTTCTTCGATACCATACCGGAATCCCCGGCAATCTCTTTTTGGCATGCCCTGTTCGGATCATGGTTCAATGGTCCATGGTCTCGTATCAAAAAAGTGGTGATGATCACTCGCGCTTTGCGAGGTGATGGTCCAGGTAGAAGAGGTGCCCCGGGACATCGCCGACGGTCTTGATCTGTTCGAGGATCGCCAGGGCGTTCGCCTCCTCCTCGACCTGCTCGGTCACAAACCACTGGAGCGCCGCTGCCGTGGCGTAGTCCTTCTTCTCAAGTGCCAGGTCCATCAGTGCAGCGATCATCGCGGTCACCTTCTGTTCATGGTCATAGACCTGCTCGAAGATCTCCTGCGTCGACTTCCACTCCTCTGGGGGCGCCTCGATCGGCTGGAGCAGGGCTCTCCCGTTCATCGCGATCAGGTGGTCGTACAGTCTCATACCATGGGCCAGCTCCTCGCGGGCCTGCACCCGCAACCAGTGGGCGAACCCTTTCAGGTTGATCGAATCAAGGTACGACGACATCGACAGGTACAGGTACGCGGAGTAGTACTCCCTGTTGACCTGCTTGTTCAGCGCTTCTTCGATTGACTTTTTGATCATGCTCAGCACTCCTTAACAGACCGACTCTCCACGCTCCTCCTCTTTAAACCTTGTCACGATTTTGAGGGATGGTCGGACGATCGCAGAGGTGGAGAAAAAAGTGATGGAAAAAAGATCGATGCTGGGATGGAACCGGCGTGCCGGATCTCTCCCGGGTAGTATCACTTTTCGACGAGTGATCGGTACAGGCTGATGTGCTGCTCTGCGATCGTCCTGAGATCGTGCTTCTCGGTCCATGCCCGGGAGCCGGCCCCGATGGTTTTGAGCCGCCCTTCATCCCTGAGCAGGGAGGTCACGTCGGCCAGGTCATTGAAGTACAGCACCTGGTCTCCGAAGATCTCCCGGAACTCGGGAATATCCCGGGCGATCACCGGCAGCCCGCTCGCGAGGGCCTCGAGGATCACCAGTCCGAACGTCTCTGCATGCGAGGGCATCAGGAAGAGATCGGCGCCGTTGTACGGGTCGGCAATCTCGTCGACATACCCGGTGAAGATGACATTCTCGCCGGCATGTTCGCTCAATTCCTTGATCCGCCGGTAATCCTTGGAGACCGGGCCGTAGGGCAATCCACCGACCCAGACCCACCTGATCTCCGGGTGAGCCTTCGCCAGTGCGAGAAAGTCATAGATCCCCTTCCGCGGCGTCATCTGGGCCACGGTCAGCACCACCTTCTCATCATCACCGATATGGTACTGTTCGCGGAACCGTTCCCGCCGATCCTGGTCCGGGCGGAAGTAGGTCCTGTTCACCCCGTTCGGGATCAGCGTGGCCGGGACGTCCGGGGCCATCGCGATCACCTCCTGGTGGCAGGACTCGGAGATGGTGATGATGTGATCGAACCGCTGGTAGATCTTCGGATAGAGTCGGTTGATGGTTTTGTAAAAAGCGATGTTTCCGTTGTTGATCCGGGGGGTCGAGTGGGCCGTCAGGATCCGGACCCCGGTGGCCAGCTGGCAATGAGCCATGGCGAGGGGGCCGAAGGTGTGGTAATGGACCAGGTCCGCATCCCCCGGCATCCCCTTCCAGGTCATCTCCAGTTCCCCGGTGGCGACGAGTTCGTGGTAGAGCATCTTTGCCACCGTCGCACAGCCGATGTATTTGAAGAAGAACATATCTTCGACGTAGAAGTCGACCTTCATGGATGCTTCTCCAGGAGGTCGAGGACGTGCCGGATGCAGCCGTCCATATTCAGGTACTCGAACTCGGCAAACCTGCCGACCAGCTCGATCCCTGCCCCGCTGCAGAACTCTTTGATCGTTGCGATATGGGTGGTGTACCCCAGGTCATAGATCACGTAGGCGAACTGCTCCCGCTCGACCCCGGTGAAGACCACCTGGTCGGCCCTGATCACGCCCATCCTGTCCAGGGATCCGACCACGTGCTCGATCATCTGCTGATCGGACATGCCGGCCACCTCGTCCCCGTCCCGGTAGGTGATCTCGGCGAGCACCGAGGAGCACCCCGGCGGGGCCACCTCGGAGCTGTAGTTCGAGGGGAACGAGATCCGGTTGAACCTGCCGACGGCAGGGTCCGGGATATACGCCCAGGAGTGATCCGGAACCGCCCCTTTCACCCCGATATTCACGCAGCAGACCGAGTTGTACTGAAGGCGGTCACAGGCCTCCTGGACCTCAGGGGGGACTGCCTGCAGGCAGGGGAGGAGCGCCTGCAGGGGGATGGTCGCGATCAGACGGTCTGCCCGGATGACCGTCTCCCCGTCGCTGATCTCCCAGCCGTCATCATCGCGCCGGATCGACCTGACCTCGTACCCGGTCCTGATGCAGTCCCTGACCGGTTCGGCCATCGCCGTGACCAGCGCCTCGATCCCCCCGGTGGTCGGGTAACTGAAGACCGCCTGGTGGGTGTACCCCTCGGTCTCGATCCCGATCGCCGACTTGACGATATCCTCGACAGGCGGCCGCGGGATCCGGCCATCCACCCAGTGGCAGGACATCTGGTCGGCCGGGTACTTCCAGATCTTCTCATTGTACGGGATCATGTAGCAGTCGGCGATCCCCTGCCCGAACGTCGCCAGGATCCAGTCCTTGAAGGTCACGGGCGGGGGGATCTCGCCCTTCTCGGATGCGATCAGGGTCTTGATGAACTCGCTGATACAGTAGTACAGGTCCTCCTTCGGGAGGTCAGCAAGCCCGTTCTCGAACGGGTACTTCAGGTACTTTCCTTTATAAAAGATCCTGGTCGACCGATGGCGGACCGAACGGTTCTGACTGAGGATCTCGTGCATCAGCCCGAGCACCTGCTGGTCGCGGCTGAAGATGATATGAGAGCCGCCGCGGTCGAACGTGAATCCTTCTGCAGTGACCGAGCGGCAGAGCCCTCCGATCTGGTCCTCCTTCTCCAGCACCACCACGGACTGCCCTTCTGCAGCCAGCAGGCGTGCGAGCGTGACACCGGTGAGTCCTCCTCCCAGAATCGCTGTTTTCACATTGAATGGTTGGAGGTTTCGGTTAATATGGTTGACCGTCAGCCGGGCGCCGGGCGGCGGGATCAGACTCTAATACTTGGGATGGCCAGAGTATCATACTGGCAGGTGGGGCGATGGAAGGATATGGTGGGATCGTAAACGACAGAGAAGAGCAGGTCATGACTCCTGCGGCATGTGAAGAGCGGGGAGGGTCGTACCTCGATCAGGATGACTATGTCGAAGCGCTCTTCTGGTATGACCGTGCAGCAGAGCTGGCCCCGCTCTCTGCAAAGGGATGGTTCGGCAGGGGATACGCACTCCGGAAGATCGGGAGGCTGGCAGAGGCGCTCTCCTGTTTTGATCAGGCCCTCCTGCTCGACCCGACCTCCATCCCCGTGGAGGCCAACCGGGGGTATGTTCTTCGGGAACTCGGCCGGCTTCCTGAGGCGGTGACCGCCTTCGATGCAGCCCTCCTTGAGAACCCGGTACATATCAAGGCGATGACCGGCCGGGGGATGGCCCTCGTGGACCTGGGGAGGCTCGAGGAGGCACGGGACCAGTACCTCCGGGCGCTCGATCTGAATATGATGAATGCGTTCGTCTGGCACCAGCTGGGGATTGCCCGCCGGCTCCTCGGAGAGGAGGATGCTGCCGGTGCCTGCTTTCAGCAGGCCGCCTCTCTCGGGTATTACCGTGAGGGGACAGGAAACCAGATTCCGATTTAAAATTGAGGAATTTGGCAAATCGCGACGATACTGCTTGCATTGACATAAAGTATTAAGTGCTGGTGGGACGAATAACAGAGCGCAAGCACATTGGTTGCAGCGGGTTGATGCAGACATGATAGAGACAATTCTGACAATACTACCAGGACCGGGGTTCGTTATATTCAGAGCGGACGGTTACACAGCAACGGTCTTTGCATCTGCCGGAGTGGAGGTCTGAACCGTGGGTTCGCGGATGCATGCCCCCCATACCACCTGCCCCGGTTGCCGGGAGGAGGTCTTCCTCGACGAGCTGATCGGTGGACGGTGCCCGCTCTGCGGTTGCTCGTTTGATGATGATGAGGAAGGGACCGAGGAGTTCGATGAGGCGATCGAGCGGGCAGACCTTGCCTACCTGGTTTTCCACTACTTTCTCTTCAAGAAGTTCGACCGGCTCGGCGTGGAGCCGTTACGGGTGCTCCAGCTGATCACCAGGAACGAGGATCCCGGTGCGGACTCTCCGGCCGCCTTTGAGAAGGTGAAATACTCGTTCGAGGTGCCGATGGGCCTGCTCGACCGGGTCCGGCCCAAGCGGTGCCAGGACTGCGGAAAATACTTTTTGCGGGGCGGAAAAAAAGTGGTCTCCGGGACGCTCGTGCGCCCGCAGCACACGACCCGTTATCACTGTGATACCTGCTCAGGCAGGGGTCAGTAACTCCGCCCGATCAGGGTGGTGGTTCCGGCCCTGCCGCAGACCAGGCATCTTCCTTCTGTTTTTGTGACCAGCGGCGACCGGACCTCGGTACCGAGAACGCTGGCATCGATCTGCTCTTCGATCCGGTCTGCGCACGCCTTTTCCCCACACCAGTGGACGATCGCGACCCCTTCTTCGATGGCTGACTTCAGATCGTCCATCGTCTCGACCAGGTTCATGTGCGAGGCGAGGTGCTGGTCGCTGGTCGTGACCAGGGTGTTCCTGACCTGTTCGAGCAGCGCCTGCACCCCCTCGACCAGGGATGCTGCCGGTATCGTGGACTTCTCCTTCTTTCTCGTCACGGCCGTCACCACGCCGTTGTCGATGTCCCGGGGACCCAGCTCCACCCGCAGGGGGACGCCCCGCATCTCCCAGTGGTAATACTTGGCGCCCGGACGGATCTCCCGTTCGTCCAGCTTCACCCGGAGGCCGGCCGCTTCCAGCTGGTCGCGGATCGTTCTGGCTGCGGCGAGCACCTCGTCACGCCGTTTTCCGACGATGATCGGGACCACGACAACCTGCACCGGAGCGAGCTCAGGCGGAAGGATCAGCCCGTTATCGTCGCCGTGCATGCTGATCAGGGCGGCGATGCACCGTTCAGAGATCCCGTAGCAGGTCTGGTAGGCTAGTTGCTGCTCTCCGTTCTGGTTCTCGTAGGTGATGTCGAAGGTCCGCGAGAAGTGATCGCCGAGGTGGTGGACCGTGCCGATCTGGAGGGTCCTGCCATCCGGCATCACGGTGTCGACGGCCATCGTGTAGTCTGCGCCAGGGAACTTGTCCCACTCGGGGCGGCGGGAGATCAGGATCGGCACGCAGAGGTGCTGGTAGAAGGTGGTGTACAGGGCCAGGGCGTCCTCGACCTGGGCAGCCGCCTCGTCCCACGTCGCATGGACGGTGTGGGCCTCCTTGAACGAGGTGATCTCACGGAGCCGGATCAACGGCCGGGTGTGCTTGGTCTCGTACCGGAACGTGTTCACGATCTGGTACAGCTTCAGCGGGAGATCTGCATGGGACCTGACCCAGAGAGCATACATCGGGTAGATTGCGGTCTCGCTGGTCGGCCGGAGGGCCAGTTTCACATCGAGTTCGGTCAGCCCCCCGTGGGTGACCCAGTAGACCTCCTCCTCGAACCCCTTGATGTGCTCGGCCTCCTTCATGAACTCATTTTCCGGGATCAAAAGCGGGAAGAGGGTCTCCTGATGATCCTTATCGAGGAGCTGGCGCAGGATCGCGTAGGTCAGTTTCCTGATCGAGAACCCGAACGGATACCAGACATAGACTCCTTTGACCGGGTACCGGACATCCATGATCTCGGCACGCCAGAGCAGGTCATTGTACCAGGCGCTGAACTCTTCTTTTGGCGGTAAGGCGGTAGTCTCTTCTTCGGTCTGCACGATATCCCCTTTAACTGACTAAATGTATAATCTGAGGCGTAATAAAAGCCTCTATGAACGCTGCGATTCCGACCAGCGGGACCACAACGGACAAAAAAATGCGTCCGAGATGCCGGGCGGTCTCCCCTGCATCCGCAGTCCCGTACCAGTCCGCGGCCAGGGAGCCGGCCAGCATGAACCCGAGGGCCGCGGAGATCAGAAATGCCGGAATCTCGAAGATCCCGTGCGGAAGGATTGCAGCCGCGACATAGAGCACCCCCCGCTGCGACCTGACGATCTCCAGCACCGCCCCGATCAGCACCCCGTTGGCACCGAGCACGACGAGCGAGAGGATGCCGGCCGTCACCCCGCCGAGGAAGAGGACCAGGCAGGCCACCAGGTTGTTGAGGAAGATCTTCACGCAGATCACGCCGGTCTGATCGTTCATGATCTGTCGGACCACCTGGTCCCGGAACGCGGCCATCATGCCGGTGCCGATCGACGGGTCCAGCCTGACCATCACGACGCCGACGAGGAATGAGGTGAAGAAGAGGGCTGCAGTAAAGAGGGTGTATCTGATCAGGGGCCGCTCAGACATAGAGGACCATCCTGAGCATGTCCCGAAGGCCGGGGGCCATCCCGACCACGATCATCGCAAAGACGACCAGGTGCCAGAACGCACTGGCCCCCTCCTTTCGGTAGAGTTCCAGCACGTAGATCCCCGGGATCAGCACGGCCAGCTTCAGCGGGAACATCACGAAACCGGTGCCGGTGGCAGCGATCAGCGACGAACCGACCACGTGCTGCTCGACATAGTGGAGGGGGTGCAGGTCGATCCCGAAACTGGTCGCACTGGCATCGAGGAGGTGCCCCAGCAGGAGCATCACGTAGATCGGGTCTGAGGCGAACTCCCACCTGAGCACGTACCGCAGAAACGCCCAGACCAGGGTCGTCGCCGTCGCGGCCATCAGCAGAATGGTCAGCAGAACGCCGAAGTCGATCCTGGTGACGGTCAGCCCGTACCAGCCGAGCACCGCCCCGCTGACCAGGCAGGCGACGACCCCGAGCCCTGCAAAGCCGGTGTGGTAGTCCCTGATCAGCCCATGCTGTTCGGCAAGCCTTGCGATGAACAGACAGGCTATGGTGAAGAAGAAGATGGTGAAGAAGATCAGCGGGGTGATGAGCAGGAACTGGAGATCGGATGTGATCATCCCGGTGTCCTGTATCACCCGGAGCAATGATCCGAGCACCACGAAGGGGAGCAACGAATAGATGAACGATCGATCGATGCTGATCCCGGTCCGGTTCAGCCACCGGTAGATCAGGTACAGGGAGACGATCAGGATCACGGCATAGGTCAGGGTGTCGACGATCGTATAGGCCCCTCCGTACCGGATGGGATCGATGTAATATTTGTATATGAACTCCCTAATCATCTCTGATCTTAATGAGTGCAGATGGTATAAAATTACTCAGGAATCCGGGTTTTGACAAATCCAAGTGGATGCAGCTCCCACGGGATGTCGTGATCGGACACAATGCACTCGACCAGCTCCCTACCGTCTGCCAGGACCTGAAGATTGGAAGATCGGTGATGCTCTTCGCTGGAAAGAGCACGATGAAGGTGGCAGGCGATCGGATCGAGGAGCTGCTCGCCCCGTCCTTCGATCTCTCGACGTTTCTGGCCGGGGAGCTGACTCCGGAATCGATGGAACTGGCCGAGGAGGCCGCCTGCGGGGCCCAGTTCATCATCGGAGTCGGCGGGGGGCGGGTGATCGACACGGCCAAGATCGTCTCGTACAACCTGGACCTGCCGTTCATCAGCGTCCCAACGGCAGCATCGCATGACGGGATTGCGTCAGGAAGGGCGTCCCTCCAGACCAGCGACGGTTCGGCCTCGCTGGCCGCCCATCCCCCGCTCGGGGTGATCGCCGATACCGGGATCATCGCGGCCGCCCCGCACCGTCTGCTCGCAGCGGGATGTGCGGACATCATCTCCAACTACACGGCGATCCTGGACTGGGAACTCTCCAACCGCCTTCGGGGGGAGCAGATCAGCGAGTATGCGATCACGCTCTCGCGGATGACCGCAGAGATCCTGATGAAGAACGCCCCGATGATCAGGCCGCACCAGGAGGAGAGCGCCTGGATGGTGGTCAAGGCCCTGGTCTCCTCGGGAGTTGCGATGGCGATTGCAGGATCGTCCCGGCCGGCCTCGGGCGGCGAGCACAAGTTCAGTCATGCCCTCGAACGGCTGGCACCGGGGAAGGCTCTTCACGGAGAGGCCTGCGGGATCGGGACGATCATCATGATGTACCTGCATGGCGGGGACTGGCGGAGAATTCGGACGGCATTGCAGCAGATCGGGGCCCCGACAACCCCTGCCGAACTGGGGATTCCGGACGATGTGGCCGCAGCTGCGTTGATGATGGCAAAGACTATTCGTCCGGAACGCTTCAGTATACTTGACAGCGGTCTGACAGAAGCGTCTGCAACCGCACTCATCAGGATGCTGTATGGAGAGTAGGTGGTTATGGCGGAGATAAAGTCAAAGGTGACACTGATTGGTGCCATGCTGGCACGTCCGGGGCTCGAGTTCATCTATGAGGGTGAACTGCCGGCCTGCGAGCAGTGTAAGGTCAGAAAGGCCTGCAACAACCTGAAGGTGGGAAGAAAGTACAGGGTGCTCTCCATTCGGACCACGGTGCACGGCTGCAGCGTGCATCTGAACGGGGCCTGTGCCGTCGAGATCGTCGAGTCGCCGGTGGTCGGGCTGATCAAGGCCGACCTCGCGATTGCAAACTCACGGGTCCTCCCCGACCTGAGCTGTACCCAGCGTGAATGCAAGAGTTATCCGCTCTGCCACCCGGACGGGATCGTCAGCGGAGAGCGGTACATGGTCAGCGAGGTGCTCGGCAACGCCCCTGATCACTGTGAGAAGGGGCGGTCGCTGAAGCTGGTCGAACTCCGCCCGATCTGACCGTTCTTCCATCTGCATATCATATTCTCTTTTACGGATCTTTTTCAGGGCTCTGCGATCAGGGCCAGCTGGTCTGCGGTTCTGATCAGGGTGTTCACCCCATGCAGCACCGATATCCAGCGGACCGGGATCGCGGTGACGCCCCAGCAGGCCCCGGCCAGCGCCCCGCAGATCGCCCCGATGGTGTCGGTGTCCCCGCCGATGCTGACCGCATGGACGATCGCCTCCTCACAGGACTCTGCCTCCATGAAGAAGCGGAGGGCCGCATGCGTCGAGAGGAGGGCGTCGAGGGCCGGCTCAGGCTGATAGTCCAGGTAGTTTCCGAGTATCTCTGCGACCTCGGACTCTCTGCAGCGGGTGCAGGCATGACGGTGAGCTGTCCGCCTGTCTGACCCTCTGCAGAGGTCGCTGATCATCTGGTTTACAAACGCTGAACAGGCCCCGGGCACCGGGTCGTGGTGGGTCAGGGCCGCACAGAGCAGCGAGACCTCCTGCACCTGCCGGGTGCTGTACATCACCCCGATCGGCGGACCTCTCATCACGGCCCCGTTGGACCGCGACCCCTGCCGGCTCCCTGCCTCCGCCGCCGCCTGCAGGGGCGGTCTCCCTGCCTGGATCAGGTCGAAGACCATTGATGAGGTCGGACCGTAAAACTCCGGGTTCCGGCGGTACCCTGCGAGCATCCGGGTCAGCTGGTCCTCTGCAGAGAACCCCCTGCAGGTGATCAGCGAGTCCGCCACCGCGAGCATCTGCAGGGTGTCGTCGGTCCACCCTCCCTTCACCCGGTTATGGGGTCCTCCCCCCTGCATCTCGGTCACCAGGCCGTCGCCCGGGTAGCCTTCGAAGGGCGCACCCAATGCATCGCCAATTGCGACGCCAACCACAGTTCCTCTGGCCGCATTCAGGTCGAATATAAAGATCACCGGTAAAATATATCCCGTTGTGGAAAAAACTACTTGCTATTGAGAGGTGGTTATGTGCAGAAAGAGGAGTTGCTTCATTTACATATGCTGATGGTTCATATCAAGAAATATTATGAGCATATTTCTGGCGAGTCGGTTCCCACGGATCGGTACGATGCGCTTGATGTCTCCCCTGTTCATATCCACAAGAACAAGAAGTCGCATAAGGATGCTCTTCTGATGCTCGGTGATGAGGTCGTATCACAGATCCGGTCTCATAAAGCGCCGATGGTTGAATACTCGAGCGAGATGGTTGCTGAAACTGCTGCAATCGAACACTAACGCTTCATGGATCAAACTGAAATCTATCGGGAGATCCTCTCCCTCATCTCTTTTGAATCTGCGAATCCTGAGCGGATCATGCAGATCAAACGTGCAATTTGCGGCCGTTATGAACTCCCTGAGGTGCCGAAGAACTCGGCATTGCTGGCCGCAGCCCTTCCGGAACAGTATGAACAGCTCCGGCGTCTGCTGCTGGTCAAACCGACCAGGACCCTCTCCGGCGTCGCACCGATCGCGGTGATGACCTCTCCATCCCCCTGCCCGCATGGGAAATGCCTGCCCTGCCCGGGCGGCCCGGACCACCCGTTCAAATCGCCGCAGAGTTATACCGGCGAGGAGCCGGCCGCGAAGAGGGCACGCGAGCATGACTACGACCCCTACGATCAGGTCTCGGCCCGACTCGACCAGTTCCGATTCCTCGGCCATCATGTCGACAAGGCTGAGCTGATCGTGATGGGCGGCACGATGACCGCCCGGACCCCCGAGTACCAGGAGTCGTTCGTGGCCGCCTGTCTGCAGGCGATGAACGAGTCAGGAACCGGCGTTCGGGAGAAACCGCAGCCGCTTGAGAGGGTTATGCAGGAGAACGAACGGTCTGATGTCAGGTGCGTGGCCCTGACCTATGAGACCCGGCCGGACTGGTCGAGGCGGGAGCATATCGACAGCATGCTCCGCCTCGGTGTCACCAAGGTCGAGCTCGGGGTCCAGCACCTGGAGGATCAGGTCCTCGCCTTTAACCGCCGCGGCTGCACGGTCGCTGATATCGTGGAGGCGAACACGGCCCTGCGGGACGCCGGGATCAAGGTCGGGTTTCACATGATGCCGAACCTGCCCGGTTCGACGCTTGAGATGGACCGGGCGATGTTCCGGACCCTCTTCGACGATCCCCGGTTCCGCCCCGACTTTCTGAAGCTGTACCCGACGCTGGTCACCCCCTATTCTGAGATAGAGGATCTGCTGAACCGGGGAGAGTATGCGCCGTATGCAGAGGACGATCTGATCGATCTGATTGCCTATGCCAAGGAACTCCTCCCCGAATACGTCCGGCTGCAGCGGGTCCAGCGGGACATTCCGGCCAAGCTGATCGTGGCCGGTTCGCACCACAGCAACTTCCGGCAGCTGGCTGAGGGCCGGCTGCATGCCACCGGGAGACGGTGCCGGTGCATCCGCTGCCGCGAGATCGGTCGCTGCGCGCCGCCCAAAGGTGCTGTGGCCGGGATCCAGACCCTGGCCTATGACTGCTGCGGAGGGCGGGAGTTCTTCATATCGGCGGTGGCCGGCGACTCGTTGATCGGGTTTTTACGCCTGCGGTTCCCGGGAAATCCCTGGCGGGAGGAACTGGCTGATGCAGCCCTGGTTCGCGAGCTGCATGTCTATGGAATGGTCGTCCCGATCGGCGATGAGGCTGAGCCTGCCGAGTATCAGCACCGACAGTTCGGGGTACAGCTGCTCGCCGAGGCAGAACGCCTGGCCGGCGACGCCGGTTTCTCTTCGCTCGCCATCATGAGCGGGATCGGGGTGCGCCCCTACTACCAGAGGCAGGGATATATGCGAACCGGCCCCTATATGGTAAAACGACTTGCATGAGACCAGCCACCCTAGAGTTCATCAAACAGCAGTTCACCGGCTATTATCAGCGGGCCTACCCGGTCACCCCTGATGCACTGCTGCAGCGTGAGTGGGGTTTCATCTTCTTTGATGCCGGCCGCGAGGTTCGGATGCGCCGGCACCTGGCCTTTGGGGAACGGCAGGAACTGCTCGAATATCTGAAGACGATGGTCCCGGCGCATGTCTTCTATTCGTCTGCGTACTACGAATCTCCTGGCGCGCCGACGATGGCGGAGAAGGGATGGTCCGGGGCGGACCTGATCTTCGATCTCGATGCAGACCATATTCTGCACGGCCCCTATGCGGTGATGCTGGCGCGGGTCAAGGAGGAGACCCTGAAACTGCTGGCTGTCCTGACCGACGAGCTGGGATTTTCGGAGAAGCACTGCGAGGTGGTCTTCTCAGGCGGGCGCGGGTATCATATCCATGTGAACGACCTGGCGGTCCGTTCCTGGGGGAGTGCCGAACGGCGCGAGGTGGTCAACTATGTCTGCGGGATCGGCCTCGACCCCGCGCTGTTGATCAGGGCCGGGACCGACCTGTCGACAGGCTGGCCCCGGCGGTACCTGGCCGCGCTGGACGGGTACCTCGCCTGGCTGAAGGTAAAGGATCAGAAGGAGGCGCTGTCGCATCTCTCTTCCATAAAGGGGGTTTCGCGGAGTTCTGCGGCGGGATTGCTCAAATCCCTCGATCAGAACCGGGCCGCCCT
Organism: Methanosphaerula subterraneus; assembly: GCF_052055875.1. Classification (GTDB taxonomy): domain Archaea; phylum Halobacteriota; class Methanomicrobia; order Methanomicrobiales; family Methanospirillaceae; genus Methanosphaerula; species Methanosphaerula subterraneus. Next base: position 1,064,607 of record NZ_CP170508.1, on the reverse strand, counting down.
CGCAGGGGATCATCCGGAGAAGGTGCTGGGTGACCGCGTCCTTCGGGCGGTCACGACCAACGACAACCCTGATTGGAAGCAGTGGTTGCAGGAGACCGGGGTGCAGGCCGACGAACCGGTCACGACCGATATCAAGCGGCTGATCAGGATGCCGACCTCGCTCCATGGCGGCAGCGGTCTCCGGGTCGTGCCGCTCACCATCAGCGAAGTCCAGGAGTTCGACCCCCTGGTCGACGCGGTCGTCTTTGGGGACCGGGACGTGCAGGTCACCGCTGAGAAGGCGCTGACGGTTTCACTGCTGGGGAGCACGTACCAGGTCGGTGCTGGAACGCAGACCGTCCCTGAGGCCGTTGCAGTCTTCCTCTGCTGCAGGGGACTGGCCGAGATTGCTGGGGGGAGATAGATGGAACTGGATGAACTGCGCATAATTCTGCTTAAAGAACGGGAAAGCGGGAAACTGACTCAGATCCCGCCTGAACTCTATCATAACGCCGCGGCGTCCCTGGCCTCGCTGACAAAGACCGTGTATGCCTGTGAGGATCCGCTCTTCTCCTCCCAGGCCCGGTTGACGATCGAGGAGATCAACAGCATCCGTGAGACGATGCAGGACATCTTCCGGATGCGGGCAGAGAAGATCCTGCTGCTCGCGAACGCCGAGGCCGAGGGGGATGCAGCAGCCAGGGATGAGGTGAAGAAGATGCTCGCTGCCGAACGGCAGATGTACCGCGAGATCACCGAATCCCTGCAGGTCTGCCGGCGAGAACTGCTGGATGCCGGCAGCGAGCCGGAGACCCTCTCGTCAGCGTTCGATGGGATGAAGATGATGATCGATGAGGAGCCCTGTCCAGCCTCCCCTGAGGTCGAGGATCGGCCATCCCTGGTGCTGGCACGGATCCTCGAGGATGTCGAGCCGTTTATGGCGGTTGATGGGAGGGTTTATAATCTCCTAAAAGAAGATCTGGTGACACTTCCTGAACAGAACGCAGAGGTTCTGCGCGAGCGCAACATACTCTTAAGTATCGGGCTTCACAAATAATATTGCTGTTTGGAAGACAAGTGAGGGACTATATTCATGAAGATGCCAGGTAAATTCAAAACCTACTGCCCGTTCTGCAAGATTCACCAGATGCATGAGGTCGAGAAGGTCAAGAAGGGAAAGAGAAACGGGCTGCACTGGATTGACCGGCAGAAGGACCGCCGCGGTGGTGTCGGGAATATGGGCAAGTATTCGAAGGTTCCTGGTGGCGACAAGCCGACCAAGAAGATCAATGTCAGGTACAGATGCCTGACCTGCGGGAAAGCCCACCTGCGCAAGGGATTCAGAATAGCGAAATTCGAACTGACGGAGTGATTCTGTGGTACGACTATACAGAGAGAACAGATCAAAATTTTTCCGGGTCAAGTGCCCGGATTGCGAGAATGAACAGATAATCTTTGAGAAGGCAAGCACCGTCGTCGACTGTGTTGTCTGTGGACATGTCCTTGCCGAACCGCGCGGTGGACGAGCCGCTCTCAAGGCAGAGATCCTGGCCGAACTTGAGTGATCAGACTATGCATGAGAGAGACTGGCCTGAAGAGGGGGAACTGGTCGTCTGCACCGTTGCGACAGTCAAGGACTTTGTCGCCTTTGTGCAGCTCGACGAGTATCACGGCCGCGAAGGCCTGATCCCGATCTCAGAGATTGCAACAGGATGGATCAAATACATCCGCGACCACATCTCTGAAGGACAGAAGATCGTCTGCAAGGTTCTGCATGTCGATACCCAGAAAGGTCATATCGATCTCTCTCTCAAGGATGTCAACGATCATCAGCGGCGCGAAAAGATCTGCGAATGGAAGAATGAGCAGAAAGCCCACAAGTGGATAGAATTCGCTGCTGAGGCATCTGGCGCTTCTGTTGAGGAGATCGAGAACGCCCTGTACCATGAGTACGGCGTCCTCTTCGTCCCCTTCGAGGAGATGGTGACCAATGAGCCGTCGATCCGCGAGAAGGTGCATCTCCCTGAAAAGGTTCTCGATGCCCTGATCGCTGTTGCCCATGAGAATGTGAAGATCCCGAAGGTCACGGTCAGCGGAGTGCTGCACCTGACCTCGACAAAACCTGACGGGGTCAATGTGATCAGGCGTGCCCTGCGCAGTGCAGAGCCGAAGATCCCTGACGTCGGTATTGATATCTTCTACATCGGCGCGCCCAAGTACGGGATCAAGATCACGGCCTCTGATTACAAGACTGCACAGAAGGCGATCGACCGGGCAGCAGCGGCTGCGATGGGAGTCGTCGAGCGTGCAGGTGGCGAGGCCAAGTTTGTGCGCAAGCAGAAGTCAGGGAAGGTCTGATGAAGGGCCGGATCAGGCGCTGTTCTGCTGATCACACCTATACGCTCGCTGCGCAGTGCCCGGTCTGTAAAGAACAGACCGAGACTGCACACCCTGCTCGTTATTCACCTGAAGATCGTTACGGGCATTACCGTAGACTGGTGCAATGATGGAGCAGGTGACAGTCACTTTTTTTGGGGACCCTTTCAGGGATCTTGACCAGGAGATCACCGGTCCCGCGATACTTATCGAAGGACTTCCCGGGATCGGTCAGGTCGGCAAGGTCGTCGCGGATTATCTGATCGAGGAACTCCATGCCGAGAAGATTGCTGAGATCCACTCCCTGTTCTTCCCCCCCCAGGTGATCCTCCAGGAGGACGGCACGGTCCGGCTGGCAGGGAATGAGATCTATCGCTACCAGGTCGCAGAACAGACGGTCTATTTCCTGGTCGGGGACTGCCAGAGCCTTTCGAACGAGGGGCACTATCTCCTCGCCGAGCAGTACCTGCAGATCGCAGCCCGTCTCGGGATCAAAAAGATCTATACGCTCGGCGGGTACGGGGTCGGCCATCTGGTCGACGAGCCGCGGGTGCTCTGCGCGGTCAATGATCCAGCACTTCGCGCCCCGGTCGAGGAGGTCGGCGGTATCTTCACCAGGGACGAGCCCGGCGGGGGTATCGTCGGCGCTGCCGGGTTGCTGCTCGGCCTCGGCGCTCGTCAGGGTATCGGGGGGATCTGCCTGATGGGAGAGACCTCGGGGTACCTGATCGATCCCAAGAGCGCCCATAACCTCCTCTCCCTGCTCTGCAGGATCACCGGGCTGGTGGTGGATACGAGCCGGCTGCATGAACGGGCCGATGACATGGAGCAGGTGCTCGCCGAGGTGCGTGAGAGCGAACTGGTCAGAAAGAACGATGAACTCCGGTACATCGGGTGACTGGTATGCATCTCCGCGCCGATCTGCACATCCACTCGCCATTCGCGCTGGCGGTCTCCAGGCATATGCTCCCTGAGCAGCTGCTCGCTTCTTCAACAATTAAGGGGATCCAGATCATCGGGACCGGCGACGGACTCCACCCGACCTGGCGTTCACTCTGGGATGAGCACCTCGTCAACCCCGAGGGGGTCTGTGTAGTCCCGACGGCCGAGGTCGAGGGGCTGCACCGGATCCATCACCTGATCCTGATGGAGGACTTCGACCAGTGCGCCGCACTGTATGATCTGCTGAAGCCGTACAGCAGCAACATCGATCGGAACGGCCGGCCGCAGGTCAAACTGGAGGGTGAGGCGATCGCCGCCCATGTCCATGCGGTGGGGGGGATGATCGGTCCTGCCCATGCATTCACCCCCTGGACCTCGCTCTATGCGACCTATGATCATGTCAGGGACTGCTATGGATCCGAACCGATCGATCTCCTCGAGCTCGGCCTCAGCGCGGACTCCTCGTACGGGGCCGGGATCAGCGAGCTGCACCAGGTCCCGTTCCTCTCGAACTCAGACGCCCACTCGCCGCAGACCAACAAGTTCGGCCGCGAGTTCAACCTGCTCGATGTGACCGAACCGACGCCCCGGGCTGTTCTCGCTGCGATCAGGGAGAACAGGATCCTGATGAATGCGGGCTTCTTTCCTGAGGAGGGGAAGTACAACCGGACCGCCTGTATCGAGGGCTTCCATCAGTATACCTTTGACGAGGCGATTGCCCATCACTGGCGGTGTCCTGTCGACGGGGCACGCATCAAGAAAGGGGTTGCAGATCGTGCGCATGAGTTGACCGACACCCTTCCATCCCCCCGTCCGCCCTATCTGCACCTGATACCCCTGTCAGAGATCATCCAGCGGGTGCTCGGGACCGCCTCTCCCTCTGCAAAGAAGGTGCAGCGCCTCTATACTGAGTATATATCCCAGTTCGGGGACGAGATCACTGTTTTGATAGAGACGCCGGAACCGGAGATCACCGGAATAAATCCTGCGGTTGGGAGGGCGGTGCAGGCGCTTCGGGACGGAAGGGTCGAACTGCACCCTGGTGGCGGCGGTTCGTACGGTTCTTTTTCGTTCATGCAATGAGTAAACCTTATTGGAGTTGCACCCCAAAATGATACCAATGCTCAAGATTCATCGTGATGTGTGTGGATATTGTGGATCATGTGTGTCGGTCTGTCCTGAGGGCGCCCTCGAACTGATCGATGCGTACCTGACGGTGGATGAGACCTGCCGTAACTGCGGGATCTGTGTCAAGGCCTGCCCACTCGGAGCCCTGGAGGTTATCAATGAAGGCTGAGTACGATCTCCTGATCATCGGTGCCGGTCCAGGTGGAGCTCTTGCTGCAAAGACGGCAGCAGAAAAGGGTCTCTCGGTCTTAATGGTCGAGAAACGGCCCGCAATCGGTACGCCGGTCCGGTGTGCAGAGGGTGTCGGGAAGGAACTGCTCAGGGAGTTCATCGACCCTGACCCAGCCTGGATATCTGCAGATATCGAGCGGGCCACGATCGTCGGCCCGGACGGCACCACGATGTCCCTTGAGGCAAAGATGGCCGGCAACGAGGTCGGGTACATCCTGGACCGGAAGGTCTTCGACCGTGCACTGGTCTGGCAGGCGGCCGAGGCCGGCGCCGAGGTGCAGGTGAAGACCCGGGCGGTCGCACCGATCATAGAGGACGGTGTCGTAAAGGGTGCACGGCTGCAGGGGTATGGCACGACAACTGATGTCAGAGCCAAGGTCGTGATCGCTGCAGACGGGGTCGAGTCCAAGTTCGCCCGGTGGTGTGGTATAGACACTGCGGTCCCGGTGAACGAGATCGAGACCTGCGCCCAGTACCTGCTGACCGATATCGATATCGACCAGGCGGCGACGGTCTTCTACATCGGGAACGAGATCGCTCCCCAGGGCTATGCCTGGGTCTTCCCGAAGGGGAAACGGACTGCGAATGTCGGGCTCGGGATCAGCGGTAAGATGAGTCTGCCCGGCAATCGGCCGATCGACTATCTGAACCGGTTCGTCGAGAAGAACTTCCCGAACGGAAAGACAATCGAGTGCATCGTCGGTGGGGTCTCGGTCTGCCAGCCGCTGGCCTCCACGGTCAGCGACGGGTTGATGATCATCGGGGACGCAGCCAGGATCAGTGACCCGCTGACTGGTGGCGGCATCTACAATGCCATGTACTCTGGTCGGCTCGCAGCACAGGTCGCTGCCGAGTGTATCAGCCGCGGCGACTGCAGCCGGGCAGCACTGGCCGCCTATGACGAGCAGTGGCGTGCGTCGGTGATGGGGAAGGCACTGGATCGCAACTACAAGATCAAGGAGTACTTCATCAGGCAGAGCGATGAAAAACTGAATGCACTGGCCCATTCGTTCAAGAGAATCAATATGGAGAAGTTCTCGACGCTCGAACTGATCAAGGAACTGATCAAACATAATCCAAAACTCCTCATTGAACTGAAGACGCTGCGGGACTCCCTCAACTCCTGAAGTCTACTGAACATACTTTTTTTTGATTTCTATGCAGATGCCGCTGATCTGTGGGGTCGACGAGGCTGGAAAAGGGGCTGTGCTCGGACCGATGGTCGTGGCCGGAGTCTCCTGCAGGGATCTCTCCGCAATCGCAGCACTCGGAGTCCGGGACTCCAAGCAGCTGACCCGAAACCGGCGGGAAGACCTCTATGATCGGATCCGATCGATCTGTACAACCACCGTGTTCGTCCTCTCTGCAGCAGCTATCGATCAGGCCCGCGAGACTGTAACGATGAACCTGATCGTGGCCAGGGGACATGCCGCTGTGATCAGCACCCTGGCCCCCACGGTCGCCTATGTCGACGCCTGTGATGTGAACGCAGACCGATACCGGGAGACCGTGACCGCTCTTCTTGATCCTCCCTCTTCCTGCCAGGTGATCGCCGAGCACCGGGCGGACAGCACCTATCCGGTCGTGGCCGCGGCCAGCATCATTGCAAAGGTCACCCGTGATCGCCTCATCGATGCACTGGCAGAGGAGTGCGGTCCGATCGGTAGCGGATATCCTTCGGACCGGTACACCATTGAGTATCTCTCCGACTATATCGGACGGCATCATGCACCTCCGTCCTGTGCCCGAAAGACCTGGAAAACGACCATTCATCTGCTCGAATCGCTTGGTCAGCGGGATCTCTGCTCGTTTTTCTGATCTGGTACCAGCCAATGGTTTATGTAGTCTGCCCTCAAAATGACTACAGAATGGAGTGGTTCTCAGTCCTTATTCTTCTTGTCCTGCTATATTCGCTGATTTCAGGGTACGTGATACTGCATAATCGCGCCTACCGCCGGCGGCGACTATTGGAATATGAAACGACAGGGGACGCTCTGGATGGCGAGGTTGATATGCCAGGGGCCGGGGGAGAAACCGGGGACTGGATCTACGATCACATCTCGTTCTACGGTCCGATCATGGCCATCCGTACCAACAAAGTCGGAATATTCGATCTCTTCGCCAGGTTCGGTCTCTTCTTTCGGATCTACGGGACGCTCGGCGTCCTGATGGTGATCCTGGTCTCGATCTTCTTCACGGTCAGCCTCTTCATCTCACTCCGGTATACGCTGACCTATAAGCCGGCTCCAACCGGTATCTATGAACCGCAGAACCTGTTCCTGATCCCTGGGGTGAACCAGTACGTCCCCGGGACGGTGGCGGTCTGGCTTGCCCTGGTGCTGACACTGGCCATCCACGAGTTCGGACACGGAGTCCTGGCCCGGGTCGAACAGATGCGTGTCCGGAGTGCCGGGCTCCTCCTCGCGGTGATTCCTATCGGTGCGTTCGTCGAGCCGAATGAACAGGATGTCGCAGAGGCGAAGGGGATGCCGAAGATCAGGATGTTCGGCGCCGGGATCACCAACAACCTGGTCTTCGGGCTGATCTGTTTCTTCCTGATGATCACACTCTTCGGGATGGCGGCCCCGACCACCGCGCCGGTGATCTCCGGCATCTACCAGGACTTCCCCGCTCATCTGGCCGGGGTGCCGCAGGACTCGATCGTGACTGCGATCAATGGAACCCCGGTGTCGACTCGCGAGCAGGTCGCGGCGTTTCTGAATGGGACGAGGTCGGGAGATCCGATCACCCTCGGTGTTCAGAAGGATGGGATCGTCTCTGTCTATCCCCTGACCCTGACCACCCGGCCCGGTACCACCAGCACTGACGGTCCCGGGTTCATGGGTGTCACGTATTATGATGCCCCCGGCCTGGTCAGCGCGGTCAAGGATTCGTTCAACCCGCTCGGGCTGCTCAGGTACCTGGTATTGCCCTTCGATCTCTCCGAAGAGGGACAGTACCTGCGTATCCTCGGCTTTGAGACCACCGATACCCGGTACTACGACGCTCCGTTCCCCGGGTTCTGGGGTCTGATCCACCTGCTCTTCTGGAGCGGCTGGATCAGCATCAACGTCGGGATCTTCAACGCCCTCCCGATGGTCCCGCTCGACGGGGGCTATATCATGCAGGAGGGTATCCGGCAGATCTCTGCCCGTTTTAGGCTTGAACGGTTCGCCTCCAGCTTCGCGGCCGGCATCAGCGCTCTGGTGATGACTGCGATGGTTGCGTTGATCGCACTTCCCTATCTGTTCCATCTCTGACTTCTAACGTGCTGGTGGACCTTCAGGACAGGGTGTTGAACAGAACCCTCCTGAAAGATCCACGGTCAGGTTCCCACGAGTGAGACCGGATATCTCACCTGGTGGGAATTCATTCTCTCTCTCTCTTTCCTGACCCCGGGGATCTGATATCAGTACCCCTCCACGGTGTTACCAAATATTCAATACTCATTGTTGAATAGATATTAACTATAACCTCAAGGGACCGGGTTGGATCCCTGCTGGTGTCAAACCACGCGGGAATACTTCAGCATACTGCTTAAAATTGAATCTCAGTGATTCTGGACGAATAGGTCCAATGAGCACACTGGGATTCCTGATGGTTAGAGATATAAGGTGAGTGTAAAAGATGACAGATCTTTCGGATTATCAGCAGATATTTGCAAAAAGCCCAATGGCTCATGTCCTTCTCGATAAGGAACTGAAGATTGTGGATGGCAATGAGAGTTATTTCCAGCTTGTCGGGTACAGCCGCGAGCGTGTCACGGGCATGCCCTTCTCCGACTACAAGACAAAGGGGATGCTCAATTATATCAGTGCGACCGGCGGTACGCTCCAGGATTCGGTCGATAAAAAGATGACGGTCAGTGGACAGACCAAGATGGGATCCCCGACCGGGGTGTACGATCTCATACGGACCTATGTTCCAATTCTCGATGAGCATGGTGACGTAAAGTATGTCTATATCGCGAATTTCGATATCACGGAGACTGTCCGGCTGGGTGAGGAAGCTGCTGATAGGGCGATATTCTACGAGTCGATTCTGGATACCATCAAGACCCCGATCACGGTTACCGACCTCGACAGCAAATGGACGTTTGTCAACAAAGCTGTTGAAGATACACTCAAAAAGCCCCGTAAGGAGCTCATAGGCAAGCACTGCAGCAACTGGGGTGCGAGTATCTGCAATACCCAGAAATGTGGTATCACCCGACTGAAGCAGGGATCCAACTCCACCGATTTCGAGCAGGCAGGCAAATTCTACACCGTCGATTGTTCGTATATCCAGAATGCAAAAGGGGAGAACGTCGGACACGTCGAAGTGGTCACCAATGTCACTGGGCTCACCAAGACGCAGAAATATGTCGAGACCGAGATCGAAGAACTGTCGAAACGGTACGAGATGATGGCTGCCGGCGATCTTACCGTTCAGTATAACCTGGCACCATCCGACGAGCATACCAGAATAATGCATGACCACCTGGAGAAACTTCAGAATGCGGTCAGTTCGACGATCGCCAGCCTGCGTAAGAATATCGGCGAGGTCAACAGGCAGATGATCGAGCTGACCTCGACAGCAGACTATGCGAACAACAGTATCCTGGACGCCAGCAAAGGGCTCCAGCAGGTGGCAAAGAATGCCGGCAATGTCTGTTCGGATGCTGAGAAGGCTGCTGACGGTGTCGAGCAGATCTCAAAGGCGATGCAGGACATGAGTGCCGCCATCGAGGAGATCACCTCGAGCATGGAATCGGTCTCCGTTCTTTCGCATGATACGAATGTTCTGTCGCAGAAGGGGGCAGAACAGGCCAGCAAGGCTGAGAAGAGCATGGTGGAGATCACGAACTCGTCGGCAAAGGTGTACGATATCGTCACCGATGTGGAGAAGCAGATGGGCGAGATATCGAAGATCGTCGTTCTCATCCGCGATCTCGCCAACCAGACCAACCTCCTTGCATTGAATGCAGCGATCGAAGCCGCCCGCGCCGGCGATGCAGGCCGCGGATTTGCCGTCGTCGCCACAGAGGTGAAATCGCTCGCCCAGGAGTCCCGGAACTCGGCAGAGCGCATCGAGGAGATGATCGGTAACCTGAAGAAGAACACCCAGCATGCCTCCCTTGCGATGGGTGAAGCGAAGGGGACGGTGGAGATGGGTTCGGAGATGGTCACCGAGACATTGCAGTCCTTCAATAAGATCGCCGCTGCCATCGACAAAGTGACAAAGAGTGTATCCGAGGTCGCCTCTGCAACTGAAGAACAGGCGGCGACAACCGAAGAGATCACAGCCAGTATCACTGAAGTCGCCCGTCTCGTCGACCAGACCGCACAGGAGGCCGGCGATGCAGCGGCGGCCACCGAAGAGTCGACCGCCTCCCTTGACGACATCACCCGGATGGTTGGAGAAGTAAATAAAGTTGCAGTCACAGCAATGGAAGCAAACAAGAGATTCAGGGTGGAGTAGGGAGTGCGGTATCATGACGGTCGAGTCAGGCGTGTCAGAGGCGCAATCCAGAACGGTCGCTCCTAACGAAAAGAAACGGGAGAGTATCCAGGTTGTCGAGTTTGTTCTGGGGAAGGAACACTATGCCATCGACCTGTTTGATGTGAAAGAGGTGGTCGAGTATACCTCGATCACCAGACTCCCCAATGTACCGGTCTATGTACAGGGGATCATCGATCTTCGGGGGGAGATCACGACCATCATCGATCTCAAGCACCGGCTCAATATCAGTGAAACCGGTATGGTTGTATCTGAAGCATCGCGGATCATTGTACTCGATGATCGGATGACACGCTCAAAGGTCGGGATCCTTGTCGACGATGTCACCTCAGTCTCGACGTTCGAGGCAGACCAGGTCGATTATACCTCGGCATCGATGAACAGGGAGGACTCCGCGATCCTGGGGATAATCAAACGAAAGGTGAAGGTCAGGGACAGGGAAACAAACGAACTGATCATCTGGATCGATATCAGGGCTTTGCTGCGCGATATCATGTCCATAATGTAATGGATCGTGAGAGCCTTCAGTGAACCGCCGATTCGCTGGCGGGGCGGAAAAAACCGCCCAGAATGGCGGTATCCTCTGGAAAAAAAGAGTTATTCTGGTGGAAAGTCCACCTTCTCTTTTGTCTTCATCTCCCCTGCTTCAGGGGTATCCGGGATGTTTTTGACGATATCCTTCAGAATCTCATTGACCTGCACTGTCTGGGGAGTCGGTCCGAGGATACTCTCATCGAGGTCTCCTGCAAAGGGCTTCTCCTCGTCGGGGAGTTCCTCGGTCGCTCCGAGGAACCGTGCGCTCTGCTTGATCAGCGACGAGATCTCGAACGGGAAGATGATCTTGGTGGCCTGCCCCTGCGCCATCTGTTTCAGCGCATCGAGTGAGAGAACGGTGATCGCACGCTTATCGAGCGGACGGGCCCCGACCGAGACGATCCGAAGCCCCTGTGCCTGCCCCTGCGCCTCCAGAATTCTGCTCTGCCGCTCCCCTTCGGCACGGAGGATCTTGGACTGCCGCTCCCCCTCGGCCTCGAGGATCATCGACTGCCGGAGCCCTTCGGCCTTGAGGATTGCAGACCGCTTTTCTCCGTCTGCACGGAGGATCGCCGCCCTCCTTTCACGCTCGGCGGAGGTCTGTTCGGTCATCGCCTGCTTGACGGCGCCGATCGGGTCCACCTCCTTGATCTCGACCCGTTCGACCTTGACCCCCCACTGGTCGGTCTCCCTGTCCAGCATGTCACGGAGGCGGGCATTGATCACGTCCCGGTTGTAGAGCACCTCGTCGAGCTCCATGTCCCCGATCACACCACGAAGGGTGGTCTGGGCCAGGGCCACGGTCGCCCCTTTATAATTTCCAACCTGGAAGAATGCTTTCTCCGGATCGATCACCCGTATGAAGACGATTGCATCCACGTTGGTCGGCGAGTTGTCCTTGGTGATCACCTCCTGCGACGGAACCTCGACGACCTGTGTCCGCAGGTCCAGTTTCTCAACCCTGGTGATCAGCGGAACGACCCATTTGAACCCCGGGTTCAGCCTTCCGATATATTTTCCAAGCCTGATCTGAAGCCCCTGCTGGAAGGGTTGAATGATCACGACCCCGCGTGCAAAGACGAAGACGATCACCGCGATCAGGATGATCGTGATCAATGTATCAAGTAGTGCCATCGTGTGTTATCTCCTTAACTATAATATGGACGCCTTCAGACCTGACGACCCTGACTCGAGTTCCAACAGGAATCGTCCCGGTCTCTGATATCGCCGACCAGGTGTTCCCCTCGATATCTACCTTGCCATCGAAGTTCACGGTGTCCACCACCCTGGTGACCACCCCGGTTCTGCCGGCGAACGAGTCTCTGCTCAGGGCCGTTGTCGGTCGCTCGTCAGGGGTGATCCTGCTGTACAGCAGTACGGTCACCACGGCCGCGGCGAGAGCTCCCACGACGCCGGCTACGATCCCCCACTCAGAATTGAAAATATCGACCCCGAGCAGGAGCAATGCTCCGAGCAGGACCATCACAGTCCCCGGGACGGTCAGAAAGAATCCCGGCGTGTAGGCCTCTGCGAGCAGTACCAGCGCACCGACCACGATCAGGATCCAGCCGAGATCGACTCCTCCGAAGAGTACCATGCCAGTTGATGGTCTTAACAGAAGATAAAGCCTGAGGATCAGGAAGGGATAGGGCGATCTTCCTTCGTGGTGGAGTCCTATACCGCGACCACGCTCCCGACAAGGGGGGCCTCCACGGGGCCTGTCCCGAGCAGATCCTCCAGGGCGGCGATCGCATCGGTGCCGGTCCCGACCCGGTCATGCCCACAGGCAGCGTTTATGGCCTGCGACGAAACATACGCGACCGTGTACTCCTGCAGGGGATCGAGCCTGCCGGTGGTGGTGAAGATCCCCTGCACCCGGTACCCGGGTGGATTCTCCAGCTTGCAGTAGACGGTCAGCCCGCTGCACCGTTTCAGATACCCGCCCATCTGCATGAACGGGTCGGACGAGAAGGTCTTCTCCAGGTTCTCCTCGAAGATGAAGCCGATCTCCGCACCGGTCAGCGACACGGTCATCACCTCCGGGTTGGTCGGAATCATGTTCCAGAGATCGTTCCTGGTGACCTGCCCTGCCGGGACCGGGGCTCCGTACCGCCAGCCGTGGGAGAAGGCGATCGTGGTGCCGGCAGCCTTCTGCACTGCAGCGAGGAGCAGGTTGTCCATCGTCGACTCGAGGATCGTCGCCCGGTTGAGCGGAGTCCTGGTGGTCCCGACGACCGCTTCGAGGTATTCACGGTACGGTCCGACGGCCTGCTCCACCAGGTCCCGGACCGATGGGTCCTGTTCGATCCCGATGATCGGGATCAGTTCGTGCCTGGCCGACCTGATGCGTCTGTCCTGCACCGAGAGGTCCAGCCGGCCGACGAACGAGCCGTGGCACCCGGACTGGCAGATCAGCGTGTGGTTGATCCTGATCGGTTCATCGAGCCGGTTGTGCGTATGACCGCTCACGATCAGATCGATCCCTTCGATCGTCTCGGCCAGCCCGATATCCTGCGGCAGCCCGAGGTGCGAGAGGAGCACGATCAGGTCCACGCGCTCCTCTGACCGGAGATCGGTGATGTACTGCGGCAGTTCCTTCCGCCCGTCGGTGAAGAAGAGCCCGGTGGAGAAGGAGGGCGGCATCCCCTTGTCGACGATGGTGGCCGCGATCCCGATCACCCCGATCTTCAGGTCTCCGACCTCCCTGACCAGGAAGGGGGGGAAGACCAGCCTCCCGCTCGAGCGCTGATAGCAGTTGATGGCCAGCACCGGGTAATCCAGGTCGAAGGAGAGGTTCCTGAACTGTTCAGGGCCGTAGGCGAACTCCCAGTGTGCGGTCATCGCGTCGACCCCGAGGGCGTTCATCACCGGAACCAGGGCCTGTCCTTTCGTCTGTACCGCAGAGTAGGTGCCATGGAACGTATCCCCCGAGTCGAGGAGCAGAACCTGCCCTTTCTTCTCATCCCGGGCCTGCTGTACCAGGGTTGCGATCGCCGCATACCCCCCTGCGACCCGGTACTCCATCCGTCCGCCAGCAGCGAAAACCTCGTAATGAGGCTCTACATACGCATGGGTATCGTTGATCTGCAGAACGGTCAGATCCCCGGAGTGGTTGTCCATATGAACCCCCCGTTACCGTCAAACTATTTAATACCCGGAGAAAAAGAAATTTTAGAGTTTTTCAACAGTGACCCGAACCCGGTCGCCGGCTACAAAACCGTGACCCTTGGGGACATCGATATTGAACCAGAGTACCGAGGGATCGTTCTGGGTATTGTCCTGCGCCATCAGGCAGTCTTTCTTCTCATTGATGTTCGCAACGAATTCCAGTGCCGAGATAATCTCTACCTTGTCAGTCATGGACTCTCCGGTTGTTCTGATCGCTTAAACGGCTTTCGGGGTGACCATCCAGGTTGTACTGTTGGAGTATGACCAACGGGTGATCGTCAGGTCATCGCAGATGTCGGCGAGGATCGCCATATTTGTCCCGACCTCCTTGGATGAGAGGCCGAGGTCCATCGCGATGTACTTTGACTTGAAGTAGTGCTTCCCCTTTGAGAGGCCTGACCGAAGGTACTGGACGATCTGGTCCTGGCTCTCATTATACCGGTCTCTGATCCGTGTGGTTGTAGACATAGATCTATCCCATTCAATACACAGTGTCTATATTTAAATGTCTGGTCTGTACCAATGTTCACCCCTGAATCTGATCCAGGTGGTGGCAGCGTTCAAGGAAGACCCGCTGGTGAATGATCCGCCAGGCCAGAATCAGCTGTACGACCTCGGTTGCGGTCACGTGGCCGCGGTTATGAAAGACGGATATCGGCCGTACCTGCGTTTGATCCTCGATCGACTGTTCAAGCCTCTCCACCATGCGAGCACTTAACTCCCCGTCGAAGATCAGTTCGCCGCTTCTTTCGGTGTTTCGCTGCTCATGGCTGAACTCGATCAGAAAGTTTCGGTCTGATAGGGAGAGGAGCGAGAAGAGGTCGATAGAGAGGTCCACGTCCTCGATCGACTGGGTGATCTTGTTCTGGGAGAGCGAGACCTGGTAGACCTTATCTTGTGTCCCACGCTCCCGGCCGTACTTGGAGAACCTGACCCTGACCACGACGTCGGCATACTGCTGCTGCGGGGCGATGAACCGCTGGTAGTCCTCCTCGCGGGGCCCCAGCTCTGCCATCACCTGCTCCCGGGTGTACCCCCGTTTGTTTATATCCCGCCGGATCTTCCATTCGATCTTGACCTCCGGGTCGGGCTCGACGAAGAGGGTGAAGTCCAGATGCTCCCGCAATGTCGGGGTGAAGAGGGTGTGGAGCCCTTCGAGGATCAGGATCTTCCCGGGACTGAACCTGATCGGGGGGTCAAACCGCCCGGTCGCGTGGTTGTACACCGGTTTTTCAATGGTATGTCCCTCTTTGAGCTCCACTAGATCATGCTCGAGCTGGTCGAGTCTGTTTGCCTCCGGGTGGAGCGGCGTGATCTGGCGCACCTTCCGTTCTTCCCGGTCATAGAGGTGATAGTCATCGAGTGTGATCGTCGTGACCAGGTCCTCCCCGAAGATGTCCCGGATCGACTGGGTGAACGTGGTCTTTCCAGAGCCACTGTCTCCTGCGACTCCGATTGTGAAGACACAGGGTGAGGATGCAATCCTGTCCTTGAAGTTGATATCCCCCGTGCCCTGGCACTGGTCTTTTTTCTCTCCAGTTCTCTCCCCTGCTGTCATAAACCGTATCTTCCCTGTTACTCGATGGTCCTCTGTATGATCATCCTCATATCTATTAAGATCATGCCCCATGCGAAACCCTTCACCCCGGGACACTCCCGAAGAGCCGGTTCTGACCGGTCGCATGGTTGTATGTCTCCCAGCAATGGTTCCTTTCCGATATCAGAAGGGTGGAATCATCATCTCCCAGAGCACCTGCCAGATCCTGGCCCTCCTCAACTGCACCATCCCCGAGACCGGCACTCCCGGAACCGGGGGACGGTTCGAGATCATCGTACCCCAGGGAACGTTCCGGAGGACCTGACAGAACAGATTGCTTATCCGATCAGAATCCAAATTCCCAGGGTATGACGCATTACCGAGCCTGGGGAAGCGTGCCGCGCTCTGTCGCCGTCATCCATGGAGGACCGGGAGCTCCCGGTGAGATGGGGCCGGTGGCCCGGGAACTCTCGGCGATCAGGGGGATCTTTGAGCCGTTTCAGGCAGCGACCTCGGTCCCCGGGCAGGTCGGTGAGCTTGCGATACAACTTGTGGAACAGACCTCCCTCCCGGTAGTCCTGGTCGGCTTCTCATGGGGAGCGATGCTCTCCATCCTCTATGCCGCAAAATACCCGTCCTCCGTGGAAAAACTGGTATTGATCGGCTCCGGACCGCTCGATCCGGCATATGCTGGCGCGATCATGGAGACCCGCCTGGGAAGGCTCCCCAACGAGGAGAGGAGCGAGGTCTTTGCTCTGATGAAAGACCTGAACGACCCGTCGGTTCAGGTCTCCCCGGTCGATCTTGCCCGTTTCGGGGATCTTATGGCTCTGGCCGATTCGGTCGACCCGCTGCCGGCAGAGCCCTCAGGTTTCGATCTCATGCCTGCAGTCCACCGGCAGGTCTGGGAAGAGGCGGCGACCCTCCGGGCATCGGGGTACTTCCTTGAGAAGGTCAGGTCGCTCACCTGCCCGGTGGTGGTCTTCCATGGTGCCTGCGATCCCCACCCGGTCCAGGGAGTGGTTGAACCGCTCACAAGAGCCGGCATCGACCTCCGCGTTCATCTCCTCCCGGCGTGCGGACATATCCCCTGGATGGAGCGGCAGGCGCGGGATCTGTTCTTCGATCTGCTGAAGCGTGAGATTCTCAATACCAGTCAATGCTGACTGGCTATCCTGGTCCCGGTCCACCCCTCTTCAGTACCCGGCTACGTAGTAGTACCCGCCCTCTTCGCGGATCTTCGCCGGAACCGAGAAGAGTTCGCCGATCTGCTGGTCGGTGAGGACCGCCTCCTTCGGGCCGTCCCGGTACACTCCTCCATTCCGGATCATGATCACCCGCGAGATCTCGGGGATGATATCTGAGAGGGTGTGGGTGACCATGATGATCGCGGTGCCGGTACTGGCGACCTTGCGAAGGGTGCCCCGGAAGGTGTGGAGGGCATGCAGGTCCAGGCTGTTCGTCGGTTCGTCGAGGATCAGCACCTCGGGGTCATGGACCAGCGCCCGGCCGATCAGAAGCCTTCTGGCCTCGCCTGATGAGATCCCGGTCATCAACCGGTCCAGCAGGTGAGGGATCTCAAGGAACGCAGCGATCTCCTCTGTTCGCTCCACCATCGCCGGCGTCACATCGTGGTTGAAGAGGCCGACACTGCTGAAGAACCCGGAGAGGATCACCTCCCTTCCGGACATCTCCCGGGCAAAGGCCTGCTGCAGATCGCTCGAGACGATCCCGAGATGGGACCGGAGATCAAAGACATTCCATCGGTCCTTCCCCCAGATCCTGCAGGTATACCCCTCCTTCTGGAAGGCAGGGTGATACTCCCGGGTGATGGTCTTGATCAGTGACGATTTTCCGGATCCGTTCGGCCCCAGTATCGCAACGTTCTCCCCTGCCTGGATCGTCATCGAGATCGAGTCGAGGATCTTCTTTCTTTCGGTGAATACGGTGACATTCTCAAACTCCAGGAACGGTGGCGGGGTCTGGGATTCATGAGATCGGGTGGTGTTGGTCAATTGGTATCCCTATTCCTGTTATATGAGGTTCTTTTCATCCTTACAGTCCTTCTGGTCAACCCTCTCTTGAAGTACCCCGGACCCTATCCGCCATCCCTGCACCGCATCAGAAGTCGCGACCGATCCCTGGGGCGGTTGAAAACGGAAGTCTCAGTGCGATTTTTATAGGAAGAAGGGATTTGAGTGTTCATGGATCTCTTCATTCTCAGACATGGGGAGGCGGAGCCCCGCGCTGCTGGTACCGTTGATGTCGATCGTGCGCTCACCAGCCACGGCCGGGAGGAGATCAGGCGGATCGCGGCGTGGGCCCGGTCTGCAGGTTATTCATTCGACCTGATCGCGACCAGCCCGTTGAAGCGGGCCGAGGAGACGGCGGAGATCGTCGCCTCCTCCCCTGGTGAGAAGAAGAAGGAGAAGGTCGAAGTCTGGCCGTCGCTTGCTCCTGATGGTGATCGGGATGCCCTTGTCGAGGAGATCAGCCGCCAGAGCGGGATCGAGTCCCTGTTGCTCGTGGGGCATGAACCCCTCCTCTCAACCTTCATCAGCCGGGTGGTCGCAGGAGATGATCGTGCTTCGATCCTGCTTGCCAAGGGTGGTATGGCCAGAATCAAGAATGTCACCGCCTCGGAAGGGCTTACCGGGGATCTCCACTGGCTGATCACACCCCGGCAGGTCAGGATGTTCAGATGATACCGGAAATGTCCAAGATATTATAAACCTGACCACTGAACATGTCAGACTGAACGTCCATGAAAAGAAAGAATCTGGATCAGATCGAGGGGGCGACGCCCGAAGAGAAGCTGGCACACCTTGGCGTGAATATCGGGGACCAGGTGGATATCAGGGACCTGAATATCCTGCATGACCGGTACGGGGTCCAGGTGGTTCTGTACTTCGAGGAGGACCTGGTCAGGAAGGGCCGGTATGAGCAGGACCTTGCAGAGCACGCCCATGTGCCGGTCTATGAACGGCCGTTTATCGAGGTCGGCACATTCCTCGGGTTCGCCGGAGAGTCGGATCCGACGTTTGCCCAGCGGCTGATCGATTTTCCCCTGCTGATCCAGGTGATCGGGATCGGGCAGCTCTCTGATCGGGAGAAGACTCCGTACCTGACCGGGCTGATGCCGTTCGTCGACGAGATCGAATGGTGAGGGATCGAAAGGTAGTTGAAAAATCGCAGGAAGACCGCTGGTTTTGGTTGTGGCCTTACCGGCCTATCCACAAAGAAGAGGAGTGCTGGCCCTGACCTGGCAGACGTCCCCGGGTGAGATGGGATCAGAGCTTCCGCTGGTGACCCTCGACCCCTGACCCACTCTCCCGCATCATCTTCAACTCGGCATCGGTGTGATGGGCCCGGATTCTCACATCTGTATAGACCCGGTGCAATCTCTCTTTTGGTTCATTGTTCATTGCTTGCTCCGGCCGCCCTGACCCGGCGCCCCCGACATCGCTCTTTGCCCTCTCCGGAGTGGGGTCGACTTTGCGGCGGACCCTGACCGCATGACTGTCCTTATCGGTCATGATGGGGCGTAGTAACTCCTGATAGAATTTAATACTGATCCTCAGCACGGATCAGTTCCTTCCCAGTCCTCGATCGCTGCAGGGAGCGAGAGGAGGACCGGGCCGAGGCCGGCGAGGTGCAGGTTCATCACGACAGCACCGATCACCGCCTCCCTCCCGGCCCCGACGCCCCTGGCCATCGCTGCGTGGTGCCGGACCCCGACCGGGTTCTTCTGAACGGTCTGGATCGCGATATTGATCAACTGTTTGGTCACCGGGTCGAGTGCGTCTGATGCGGCCTGTGCCTGGACGAGGGCTCCATAAGCCCCGGCGATGGTCGGACATTCCTTCAAAAATAGTTCGAATGGATTGCTCGTCATTGAAGGGAGTGGAACCTCTGGAGAGATAGATATTCTCCATTGCTTGTGATGTGCATACCATTATCAGGGGATAGATGGATTATGGAGCGTTATGGCAGCAGATGACCAGCATACGACAGCAGAGAAGAAACGGCGCGGAGAGGTTCCCGGGACTGCAAAGAACCCTGACGAACACTTTCACGGTCTCAACCCCGACGGGACCGTGATGGACCGTGACGACTCGGACGAGATGAAGGAAGGGACCCCGCAGCCCTGGACGCCGGCACCCGGGCGAGAACTGAGGGGCAGGAGGAGTTGAATCCTCTGAGGTGACCGGGGGATCTCTGTCACCAGGGCAGGAAAACCGGCAGGAGCCGGAGAAATCCGGTGGCAACGGCCAGCGTACCTGCTGCAGCGATCGTGAATCCGATCATCATCAACAGGACGGATCGTCCCCGATCCCAGCCGACCAGCCATGCGATGGGAGGGCAGATCAGCACTCCGAGGATCACCATACCCGGTACAAGTCCGTAGATCCCATAGTTCTGCAGTGTTTTTGAACGGTTATACCGCTGCTGGACCTTTTCGAGGATGTTGCTGACCCCTGGAGACTCTGCATCCAGGGTATCTAGCAGGGTGAAGATCAGCAGGACCATTCCAAGGGCGACTGAACAGACCAGTACGAGCACCACGCCCGGGGGGAGACCCATGGCGACCCCGGCCACCGGGGCGCCGGATTCGATCAGCAACGTCGAACCGATCAGCGCGAGCAGGTGATCAGCCCTGACTCCTGGCAGCAGTGAAAGCAGGGATGGCACCCCGATCAGCGCCACCAGTGCACAGGTGCCCTCGACAACTCGCTGTCCTTTCGAGGGCCTGATGTGTCTGACGAGAACCACCCCCTGTTCCCGGGTCTGATCCTGTGACTGAACCTGCTCCATCACCAGAGATCTGATGACAGGACAGTTCTCTGTTTCTGTTATCATCTGAACGACCTCCTCGATGAAATGTCAGATCACTTTCACTCCTCAGGATTGGTGTCTCTTATACTCACAGCGCACTATGGTAGAGTACTGGTCTGGGGGATGTATGTGAAGATGCAAAGGCTGATAGGTTTACAGCGGAAGATGAAGATCCAGATCAGGAGTCAGCGGTAATCATGCAGCAGTTCTTCTCGATCAGTCAGCTTGCCCAGGTGATGCACACCGATGAGCCATCCGTACGGATGCTGTTGAGCAGCAGTATTCTGCGCGCGGAACGATACGGGAACGGTTATCTTGTCGATACCGATGAGTTCGCCAGGTTCGGGATCATCAGCGCTTCTGAAAAAACGAGAAAATCCCGCCACAGGTCTTTCTGAACAGACGTCCTGAAGAGAAGGGACGCGGCAATCCCGACTCTGCTCAGCACAGCGACTGCAGGTGCGTGCCCTGCATCGCCCTATGATGAATCAGGGGGATTCTACGCACCCCTGCTATCTCAAATCATGGACCCCAGTCCTCAATTGGTTTTTTAATCCCTGGTCAGTGCAGTAACAGGTCCAGTTCCTTCCAGTATTCGTACTCGTGCACCCAGACATCCTTGTTCGCCGAGACCAGCGCACAGAAGTACTCCCTGTTCTTCGCCAGGATCTCCTCCTGCTCAGGGTAGTGTCTGCTGGTCCTGATGGAGTCTACCAGGGTGACTCCGAGCGCTGCAGCCTCAAGCGTTGCCCCGTTCAGCGCATCCGGGTCCCGACCAAGGGCAACCCCGACCCCCCCGATGGTGATCGAACCGAGCATGTTCAGCACCCGCTGCATATAGGCGATCACCTCGTCATGGCCGCCGCCCCCGGTGGTCGTGACCGCAACGCTGTATACCCCGTTCAGCATCTGGCAGTGGATCGCATCCGCCATCCGGTCGATCAGGGTCTTGAGCTGGGCGGTGACACTCATAATATAGACCGGCGAACCGAGCACGATCCCGTCAGCATCGAGAATTTTCTGGTAGATCTCCTCAAAGTCATCGGCAAGCAGGCACTCCCCCTGCGCGTAGCAGACACCGCACCCGGTACAGTACTTCAGATCATAGGCACTGACATCGATCAGTTCGGTCTCTGCGCCGGCCTCAGTTGCCCCGTCCAGAACTGCCTGGATAAGCCGCCGGGTTCTGCTCTGATCGCCACGCGGACTTCCGTTGATTCCGATAATCTTCATTGTTTATGTCTCCTGATAGGGAGATACCGCGCAGATCAGGTAAATAGATGTCGAAGTTGACTATCCACGACAGGGATCGTAACGATGGTTGGGGTGCTCTATGATGCTGGGGATGGTAAAACAGAAGGTCGAACCACTGCCCGGTACCGAGGTGACCCAGATCCGCCCGTGGTGCCGTTCAATGATCCGCTGGCAGATCGCCAGCCCGATTCCGGTCCCGGGATACTCAGCGCGAGAGTGAAGCCGCTGGAACATCTGGAAGATCCGCTGATAGAACTCGGGATCGATCCCGATCCCATTGTCCTGCACAGAGAAGACCACCCAGCCGGCCTTATCTTCTGCAGAGATATGGATCTCTGGAGCAACCTGGGGATTTCGGAACGTGAGTGCATTGTCGAGAAGGTTCGAAAAGACCTGGACCAGTTGCGGGAGATCGGCCCTGACCATCGGGAGGGGGTCGTGGGTGATCGTGGCACCGGTCTCCTCGATCTTCAGGGCCAGGTGCCTGAGTGCCGTGGCCAGCGCCTCTTCGGCACTCCCTGGCCTGAGAGGCCGGCCGCGACTCGTCACCCGTGAATATGCGAGCAGGTCGTTGATCTGCTGCTGCATCCTGTTCGCTCCTTCGACCGCATACCCGATGAACAACTGGGCATCCGGGTCAAGCTGCTCCCGGTACTTCCGCTCGAGCAGCTGCAGGTAACTGGCCACCATCCTGAGAGGTTCCTGCAGGTCGTGCGAGGCGATGTATGCAAACTGCTGCAGGTCCTGATTGGAGTGGGCCAGGTCATCGAGTGTCCTCCTGAGTTCCCCTTCGACCTGCTTCTGAGCGGTGATGTCGGCCATCACCACCACACATCCCGGCGCTTCCCCGGGTTCCCCGATCACCGGCGCGACACTGAGCAACAACGAAAAGAGTGTCGCATCCGTTCTCCTGAAGAGCACCTCCATACCCTTCACCCGCAGGCCGGCACAGGAGATCCTGGTCGGTGAGAACGGAACCTCCCCGTCCCCAGTCACCTGGAAGAGTGGAAAGGCCGTATCAAACGGTGCCAGAAGCGGGTTGGCCCCCGCCATCTCCACCGCTGCAGTGTTGGCTCTGATGATCACCTTTTCAGCATCGGTCACGACGATCGGATCCGCGGCCTGTTCGAGGATCGAGTGGGCCAGATGTTCGGAACGGAGGAGTGCTTTGTTCTGTATCCGGGTGGTCAGGTCGGTCACCACGATGCAGATCCCGGTGATCCCCTCGGCTGCAAACGGGCTGAGCGAGAGATGGACCGGGACCATCTTTCCACGAGTGCTGACCAGATGCAGGTCTCCTGAACACTGCACATCAGCACCGGCCACCAGGAGTGCTTCATAGAGGAGGCGATCATGGAAACAGATCCAATCATTAAAGCGTGAACCGGGGATGGTCTCCATCGGCGCTTCGACGATCGAGGCGAAACGCCGGTTGCAGTAGAGGGCCGCTCCGGCCCGGTCGATGGTGACCATCCCCTCGTTCATCATCTCGACAAGGGTCCTGTAGGGACTCTCTGCCCCGGTCCGGGTGAAGATCCGATCCCCATCAGGGGTCGGGACGACGATCGCGTCCACCTCGCCGGTCCGGATCTCGGCCCGGTTCATCTCCGTCTCCCGCAGCAGTTCTCCGGGTTCAGAGGTCCACGGTTCAGCAGAAGGACCAGGACCGTCCTGCTCGTGCACGGACTGCCCCTCCAGAAGGCCGAGACCGGAAAGTACCTTCTGGGAATCCGACAGGTCACCGACAAATCGTTGCACTGGAGCCGGCTCTTTCCTGACGAGTGTCGGAGTCATGACGATCTGTTCGTCCCGGGTGAGTTCATGGTGCTGGGAGATGTCGATCACCTCCAGGGTGTACCGTCCCGCCAGGTGCTCCTCACCAATGCGCCTGATATTCTGGATTGCCCGGGCAGACTGCGGGGTCGCCCCTGATACATACAATTTGAGCAGGTACTTTCCGTTGCTCTGCTCCATCAGGCTGGCCCCCATGCCGGCATCTGATCGGGGGCGCAGATCCAGCCCGGGCATCCGGGTAAAAAATGATCCGATGGCATCTCCGGCGCTCCGGACATATATCCCTGATTATGCATGGGTTCATATAAATAGGTGACAGCCCTGGGGAGAGACCAGGGCTACCTCTTCAGCACCGAGGCCTCGATCTCCGACAACCCGTACAGGGTGCGAATACACCAGTCGACCCGTTCGATCAGCGGTCCGACCAGCGAAGCCGGTGCGGACTGGGTGTACAGGCCGAGCAGCCGGCTGACCAGTGTGACGACCTGATCGTGCAGACCCTGCTCGATGGGATCGTAGCAATCGGGCACCCTGACCCTGACCCTGGAGACGAGGTCGGCGTTCAGCAGCAGGTCTCCTTCCGGATGCTGGCACCGTAGTAAACCGGCCCCGATGGACGAGTTCAGCAGCCCGAGCAGAAAGAGATCGGTGGTGATCAGCGCCACCGTCCCGACGCCGGGGACGCAGGTGCCATCCAGATCGAAGGTGCAGGCACCGGTCCTGGTCGAACAGAGGATCTTCTGTCCCTGGCAGAATCGGGGATCCTGAACGCTGCCTGCAACGAGCACCCCACCCCGCCGCAGCTGCCGGTCGACCCGCTCTGGAAGGGGTCTGCCTGGATCGGGGATGCAGTATCCCTCCCTGGCCGGCGGGGCGTACGGTCGGTCGACGACGACCACCGGTCTGCAGAGCGGACGGGTCCGCCGGTCCCATCGGATCAACTGCCTGCGCAGGCCGGCCGGGAACTGATTGGCCACAGCCGTCCCGTCCACGATCCCCCCGAGGAGGAGGTCATCGAGCGGCCGGCCTTCAGCAGCGAGCCGTTCGATCAGTACTGTGTACCGCCGGTCCTCGATCACCCATCCCTGCCTGGAGAGGTCTGCCACCGGGACCTGGTGGGCCATTCTGACGAGCGCAGCGGCAGGGTCGGGTGGGATCGCACCCTGCAGGACGGTCGCAGCAAAGGCCGGTGCCGGTTCCCCCGGACCCACCTGGAGCAGGCAGAGACGGTTATCAGTTCCCATCAGGGTCAGAGCCGGGATCTCTGCGACCAGGTACAGCCTCTGTCCGGCGAGCCACGCCCGGAAGAGGTCGGACCGGTCCCCGCGGAGCCAGCGATCGGAGAAGAGGATCGTGATGGCACCTCTCATAGCCATCATGGGCATCATCTGCTCGACCAGGCAGATGGACCGGTCGCCCCCGGTCTGGAAGGTGGTATAATGGCCGGGGAGGTAGGTGTCCTCCCCTGGAAGCAGACGGGTTCTGGCCGCTGGAACCGATGTCAGCACGGCATCGAATCCCCGGTCTGGCTGTGGAAAGGTGGACCAGTCGAATGGTGCAAGCCTGCGCAGACGGCGTCCGGTGAGGAGGCAGGCGACCGGGTCCCTGGAGAAGTCAGGACCAACCAGCGGATTTCCCCGTAGGATCACCGGGGTCACCCCGGGCTCCGCAGAGAGAGGTGGACGGTCCAGGGCGGTCAGCACCAGCAGCAGCACCGCGACCTCGGCCTGGCACGGGTCCTGCTCGACCCCGGAGAGGATGGAGAGCACCTCCGCCGGCGTAAGAGAGGAGGAGAGGAGGAGCCGGCAGGCCGCAATCAGCAGCCTCCCGGTTCCACAGCAGGGGTCCACGACCCGGAGTGCCGCCGCCTCCTGCCGGGATCTACCCTCGAGGAGCGGAAGGAGGGCGACCTCTGCGACCGCCCGAAGCATCCGGTCGGGAACCTCCGCAGCACCGTCGACCGTGGTGATCAACCGGTTCGGCTGTTCTGTCATCCTTGAGCCGTCAGCGACGAGGAGGGACCGGAGGACCGCATCAAAGGCCACCGCCACGGACTCGGGGCTGACCATCCCGAAGGAGACCGGGCAGGCCGAGCCGGCAAGCTCCCGCATCACCGCCACGACAGCCGCGTCACCCGGCCAGAACGGCGGAGTGACCCGGGCAGGATCGATGAATGGTGCCGCCTGGGAGAGAAGGTGCTGCAGAAGATCCGTCCCATCCTTCTCTGAGGAGGCGGTAAACCGGATGGGATATCCCCGCTCGTGCAGCATCCAGAGGAGAAGGAGGAGATTGACCGTTCGCTTCACCGAGAGGTTCAGGTCCTCGTCTGATATGAAGTGGTGCTCCCGGCAGAGGCTCCGTCCGAGGACCAGCCGCCAGCCGGCGATCAGATCCCCGAGCACTGCAGTCAACCCTGACCTCATATCTCGGGCCGGCCATCCCGACGGGGAGAGACAGGAGACCAGTTCCCGCCACCGTGCCGCGTACTCTTCTGCAAAACAGTGTATCGGTGCAGGGGGTGGCGCACCCGGCAGGGGAGGAGAGCCGAGGTCATAGATCTCCAGGCGGGCAAAGTCGGTCACCACCGCAACAGACATCTCGGCAGAGAAGGCGTCCCGAACCAGGCGCTCGACAGCTCCGGGCAGGGCCTGCTCCCCCTCGTCAAGGACCAGCACCGGGTATGACGGGACACCGTCAGCCCATCCAAGTACAGAAAAGAGCGGCACCAGGTACTGTTCCCTGATCAGATCAGCCGGACGCAGAGCACCGGGATCCTGATCCGCATAAAACGTTCTGACCAGCGAGGCAGGCATATCCGGACACATCCTCAGAACTGATGAACTGTGGCGGGGTCTCGTGGGAAGAGTTCGAGGATCTGGTTCAGCCTCTCGAGCACCAGGTCGGGGGTACAGGCAGGGGATGGGAACGGGCTCTGGTCGCCATAGGCTGCGTAGGCCGTGACCAGGCCGAGTTCTGTGCATGGGAGGATGTCCCTGCGCAGACTGTCCCCGACCATCAGGGCCTCGGCAGCGTTCACCTGGAGCCGGTCAAGCGCAGAGAGAAACTGGCAGTGAGACGGCTTATGCGATCCGGTCAGGTCAGGGGTTACGATCACCGGAAAGAACCCCTCCAGCCCGGCCTGTTTGAGTCGACCTCTGGCATGTTCGCTGTCGGCGTCGGTCACCAGGGCAAGGGGAATACCAAGGGTCCGGAGCGCTTCAAGCGTCGACCGGGTATCGCTGTACGGGGTGATCGCTTCGAGTTTTCGCGCTTCGTACAGCGCGGCACAGGTCCGGTAGACCTCCTGGTCGGCATGACCGACATCGACAAGGTAGTCCCATATGTTCTGGACGCTCTCGAACCCATGGTCCGGACGGAGAAAGTAGCGGAAGAGGACGGCAGGGTCCTGGTGATGGCCGAGCATCGAGAGGACCGCGCTGCATCCCACCCTCTGGGCGTGCATAAAGTCGAACAGCGTGTTGTCCATGTCGAAGATGGCAGCCCTGATAGGGGTCTGCTGTTCTGGTATACTCATCGAAGACCTCTGTATTGAGTATACATTTCAGCAGAAAGTACAACTACCTTCCCGTGGTGGCAAGACAAACGCCTGCGCTGTGAAGATAGGGAATGGTCAATCCCGGGTGCTCCTACCATTTCGTAACCGTACTTTAATCCATCTATATCCCAAATCTGAATAATCAACTGGGAAGGGATCAGGCAAGGTATGAAACAGAAAACGTTCGCACTGCTTCTGATGATCGCACTGGCGCTCTGCCTCGGACTCGCATGCACGCCAGCAGTCACAGCGACGGTGAAGATCATGCCACTCGGCGACTCGCTCACCAAAGGATTGACCGATACCACGGAGGCTGCGAGCCACCCGACGTACCGGTACTGGCTCTGGAACGAACTGAAGTCCAAAGGATATGATGTGGACTTTGTCGGGAGCTGGACTGACCCGAACTTCAATGTGTACTTTGATCAGGACAATGAAGGACATGGCGGGTATACGACATCAGGGATCCTCGACGGCGTCGAAGGCGACACACAGGGGCGTCTGGCCGACTGGCTGACCGGGTATACGCCGGATATCGCTCTGGTGATGCTGGGGACCAATGATGTGCTGAACAATGTCCCGACCCAGCACAGCATCTACAGTCTGGGGAGGATCATCGATACGATCCGGCAGAAGAATCCGAATGTCCGGATCCTGCTGGCCCAGATCCCCTCGACCTCCATCCCCCGTGACAACCTGCTCGCCCTGAATGCAGCGATACCCGGCCTGGCAGCCCAGAAGAGCACTGCCCAGTCGCCGGTGACGGTCGTCGATATGTACACCGGGTTCGATGGGGTCGCCGACACCCAGAACGGAGGCGTCCACCCGGATGAGAGCGGTGAGCACAAGATCGCAGCCAAGTGGTATGCAGCGCTGGCCCCGATGTTACCGGTCTCCCCGACGCCAACCCCCACACCAGTTCCAACCCAGGTCCCGACACAGATCCCGACGCAGATTCAGACCCCGACCACCCAGTATCAGTCTCCAACCTTTGTACAGGGAAAAACGCAGGCTTCCAATTTCCAGCCAGGCACTGCTGTTGTTCCCACCCCCCAGGTACTGCCCAGTTCTGCTCCCACGGCATCCTCGCCGATCCTGAATGCCGGGCTGACCAATGCGGCACCGGTCCCGACCGCTGTCGCGTCGGTATTCACAGCACAGGGAGTGAATATGATCCAATCCCCGGGCGCGACGGTGTATGCCGGAGAGATCGGGCTGAACATCGTCAACACCGGAGTCCAGAACGGGTACACGCTCGGTTGCTTCAATACCGGGGTCGACCCGCAGACCGGGTCACCGGCACAGGTGATGATCGTCAACGATGTCACAGACTTTGCAGTTCACCCGTCTGCGTATCCCGGAATCTGGTACTCGCTGAACACCACCCCAAAGACCCCGGTCTTTACGGTCGCAGTCCCCTCCCTTGCGCTGACGGTTAGGGATGTAACGGCCAACCGTCCGGTACAGGGAGATACCGTGCTGAAGGGGCGGCACCTATCATTTGAACTGACCAGCAACCTGGAGGGGTTCCTCTCCAGGCAGGTCGGTGCTCAGGTTGCGGTCAAGATCAAGAGCCCGACCGGGTCTGTCTTCACCTCGGTGATCGATACGCAGGGAGTGACCACCGCGCTGGATCCGCTGACCATTACGTCCAACACCTTCAGGGTGACCGGAACCGGGATCGATGGAGCGGCCTGGGATACCGGAAATTCCCTATACGAACCGGGAGAATACCAGATCTGGGCAGAAACCGAACTGGATTATCACCACCATGCCTACTGGAGCCCGGAAGGTATCGACACGATCGGAAAGACGATCACCACCCCACTGAAGATCACCCTGACCCCGCTCGACGGGTCGACGCTGGTTCCGGCCGGGACGGTTGATGCGGGTGCTGCGGCTCAGACGATCGCATCGGTTGCCGCAACGACGGCGGTGCCGGTCACCTCCCAGACAAAGAATCCGATCATCACCACCAACGCCACCACAATCCAGCCGGTCCAGTCACAGCAGCCGATCGCTGCGAGTGCCCCCGGTGCAGACCAGAAGCAACCCTGGACCAGTTACCTGATCTACCCCCTCCTCGCGGTTTTTCTGATCGCAGCGGCCGGGATCATCTACCAGACCCGGGGGAAGCCCGATCAAAGGGGCCGGCCCCGGAGTCCACGGCATGGCGTGACCAGGGAGGTCAGGCCATCGGGGCTCGTGATCGGTGAAGGGGTCTCCCTCTCGCCGCGAACCCTGATCGTCCTTGACAAGGTCGCAGCCTATGACCCCCAGACCGGGAGTGTCGGCACCCTGGCCGCACTGCTCCACCAGGTTGAGCAGGACGAGTGGATGCAGTCCAGAAACCCGGACTTCCGGCTGACCCAGATCCTCAACCTCTCCTCGGTTCCAAGCCTGCCGATACCGGATTCGATCGCCCGCTGGGCTGAAGAGATCGGGTACAAGGTGATCGCCGTCGACCGGCGGGGCGATGTCCTCTTCTACACCCGGTTCATCCAGCAGGGGGAGTCCTACCTCCGGGTGATGACGATGGACGAGCTCGTCGAGCGGATTCAGCACCCCGCCTCTCCAGCAGAGCAGGCGAAGAAACAGACCGAAGAGCAGGCAGAAGACCCCTCTGACGAGAGTTCACTGCACTACAGGGATTGGATCTGATCAATTCAGAGTCCAGACAACACTTTTTTTCCAGAACGAAACGTGATTATTTATACTTCTACTGCTATTCACGGTCTGAGTCTCCAGGCGGCAAGAGAACGCCTGAGACGACAGGGACCATCTGGAGAGACAGGTATCCTCGTCCTGACCAGCCCCTGGAGGTACAGGTATCATGATAAAAGGAGAAACAGGCAGGTTCATTCAGGTTATCATTCTCTGTGTGCTGGTTGCAGGACCATTGATCTGTCTCCCGGTCGCCGCGGCTCCGGTCGCCATCAGCGGTCCGACGGTGATCACAGCACCCGGGAACTATATCCTGACCAGGGATATCGTATCGAGCAGTACTGTCAGGTGCATTGAGATCAGGGCACCGAACGTGGTCTTCGACGGTCAGGGGCATCTGATCAGTGGCTCCGGACAGCCCGGAACATCGGGGGTGTATGTCGCCAGCGGGCTCTCGTCAGGGCCGGTCACCATCAGAGATGTTAAGGTGAAGAACTGGGACCAGGGGATCACCATCTCTACAACCCGGGCCAGCATTGAACGATGCACGGCCACAGAAAATACCCAGGGGATCACGCTCAGATTTGCAGCGGGTACCAGGATCACCGGCTGCACGGCCTCGAACAACACTCGGATGGGGCTTGACCTGCATGACACCACCAGGGCAGTCCTGACAAGGAACACGCTCACCGGGAATGCCGCAGGGATCGGACTGCTGACTTCACCGGGGGCCACGGTCTATTCGAATACGATCACGAAGAACACCTGGGGTGTCGTAGCAGAGTCCTCGAATAATCCGGTCATAAAAAACAATCTGTTTGTCATGAACGGGGAAGCGATCGTGCTCAGTCATTCGACCGGGGCGGTCATCAGTGGGAACAGGATAATCCCCCCAGTGGGTAGCGGTGAGGTAGGAGCAGAATGATGGGGAGAACCATACCCTTAAGTAGAAAAAAAGGGAGCTATTGAGGTGATGAGGCAAGGAATTATCGGCATTATGGTGCTGGTTGGACTCCTGACCTGCATGGTCATCCAGCCGGTGATGGCAGAGACGGCTGAAGAACTGTTTATAAAAGGGCAGGATCTTGCAGACCAGGGAAAGTATGATCAGGCTGTCCAGGCTTACGACCAGGCGCTTGCCACCGACCAGAAGAACGACCAGATCTATTACTTCAAAGGAAACGCCCTTCTGTATCAGAAGAAGTACCAGGAGGCGATCGATGCCTATACGACGGCACTTTCAATCAATCCACAGAACACGGCGGCCCAGCACAACCTGAACACAGCCAAGACTCAGATGGCGCAGGCCTCGGTGGGAGTTCCGACCGCGACCCCGACAAAGAAGTCGCCGGTTTCGCCGCTGATCGTCCTTGGGGCACTCGGCCTCTTTGGTCTCTTCAGACGGGCACTCTAGGTTAATCCAAAAAAACGGGTGCCGTGCCCTGTGCAGAGCACCCAGACACCAATTTTTAAAAACTTAGAACCAGGCATACAGGATCACGGTATTTGCGAGCACGATGAATGCAGTGAACCCGATCAGTGCCATCGCCGGGTCGACCTTTGGCGAGTGATTCGCTCTTCTCGGAACGAACCCGAAGAACGCGTTCGCGTTGATGAGATGAAAGACTGTTCCAAGGATTAACAGCGGCACGATCAATCCGATCGGCATTGCGAGTACGGTGACCACTACATAGAGGAGGAATTCAAAGGCGAATGCAGCCCGTTGATTATCCCAGAGCCCGTACCCGAGTTTTCTATCCCCTGACCCAAACCCGAGCACCGGCAGGTCCGGTCTGTGCATGACCAGGTCGAGCAGCCAGTGCGAGATCGCGGCCGCGACGAAGAGGGCACCGGCCAGCGGTGTGAAGAGGTAGGCCACGACCGCACCGAAAAGGCAGGCGATCAGCCCGCCGATCACCAGGGAGTGTGAGTATGGGTAGTGCAGGAACGAGACGTCCTTCACAAGCGGGGAGATCGGGTCGACCTCGACCTTCTCGACTCCACAGAAGACCAGGACTGGCCAGAGCAGGTCGGGGAGGGAGACCCCTATCAGCAGCACCAGTGGGGGGACGGATGGAAAGAGTGCGAGCAGCAGATATGCGACTGCAAAATGACCTATAAACAAAGTATCGCTTCCATTTTATCGTTTCACCGCCGGAAGGTTTGAGGAGATCAGGGATAAATGTGACCCCCCCGCTGGCCGTCAGACGATCAACCGCTTCTTCATCAGGTTCACTGCGACGACGATCAGCAGAGCCGTGACGACCAGGATCCAGCCGAGGCTGATCAGCAGGACCGGGCCGGCTGTGTTGAGCGCAATGCTCCTGCTTATCAGCACCACATGGGTCAGGGGCAGCAGTGCGTACGCCAGGTACTGCAGGGGGAGAGGGAGGAGCGAGAGTTCAAAGAAGGTTCCGCCGAGGAGGAGCATCGGGGTGATGAAGAGGAACGACGGATAGTTCAGCGTGTCGATCGACGGCGAGAGCGCTGTGAAGCACATCCCGATCGCCCCGAAGAGCAGCCCTGCCAGAAATGCGAACGGGATCAGCACCAGGGAGATCGGCAGGGCCAGCACTCCGAGGAGCGAGAGGACGAGCAGCATCCCGGTAACATAGATCATGGACCTGGTGGCCCCCCAGAGGATCTCCCCGACGATCACCTCCTCAAGGGTGGTCGGGGTCGCGATGATCGCATCGAAGGTCTTCTGATAGTACATCCTGACGAACGAGCCGTACGTGCACTCGAAGAAGGAGTAGTTCATCATTGCGATAGCGAGGATCGCAGGGGCCACAAACTGAGCGTACGAGACCCCTTCGACGCCGCTGATATAACTCCCGACCCCGAAACCGAGCGCAGCCATATAGACCAGGGGCTCGATCAGCGGCGGGAAGACATTCACCTTCCAGGTCTTCATGAAGACCAGGAAGTTTCTGTACCAGACCGTCCAGACCCGGTGTGAGACCGAGGGGATGGTGAACAGTTCCTTCAATCCACCAGCCCCCTGCCGGTCAGTTTCAGAAAGACATCTTCGAGGGTCGGCCTCCGGACGGCGATCTCCAGCGGGCCGCACGCGGCCAGCAGCAGGGCGGTCACCTCGTCGGGCTTTTCGGTGGAGATGAAGATTCCTTCACCCCCGACCCGCTCGAACTCCAGTTCGTTCTGATCGAGGCAGTCCAGCACTGCCGGCAGGGCCCTGGTCTCGACCAGATGGCTGCCCATGGAGGCGCTGACGATCGTAGCAGGCGGACCTTCGACCAGGATTTTCCCATGGTCCATGATGATCAGCCGGTCACAGAACCGTGCGGCTTCGTCGAGGTAATGGGTCGAGAGGAGGATCGTCACCCCTTCGTGCTGCAGGGCGCGAAGTTTCTCCCAGATCAGGTTCCTGGCCTGAGGGTCAAGACCGGTGGTCGGTTCGTCCAGGACGATCAGTCTGGGTTCGTTGACCAGGGCCCTGGCCAGGATCAGCCGCCGCTTCATCCCGCCTGAGAGGGTCTCGATCACCACGTCCCGCTTCTCCTGCAACTGCATAAAGTCGAGCAGTTTCTCTGCACGTTCTGCGGCTTCTCTCTTCGGGATGTCGAAGAACCGGGAGTACATCAGCAGGTTGTCGTAGACCGACAGTTCACCGTCCAGGTTGTTCTCCTGGGGGACGACACCGAGCCCTGCCCGGATCTCCCGCTGGTCCCTGGTCGTGTCCATGCCAAAGACCGAGAGCCGCCCGCCCGACCGGGGGGAGATGCACTCGATCATCCGCATCGTGGTGGTCTTCCCGGCCCCGTTGGGTCCGAGCACCCCAAAGACCTCGCCCTCATCCACCGTGAACGAGATCCTGTCCACGGCCACGACGTCTCCAAACTTTTTGAGCAGATCCTCTGCAACGATCACAGCACTGATGATCTTCACCCGGCCACTGGATTCTATGGGCAGATCGAGTACATCATTCTTTCGCGCCGGCCGACGACCAGTCGATACCGCTGCAGGCAAAGCCTTGAAACCGGAGCAACGATATACAGGTGATCGATGGCGGTCTTTATCTGCACGAAGTGTGGAAACTGTTGCAGGGCGATCGGTCCGCAGATCGAGATCGAGCGACGTCTGGGGTCCAAGGACTGCTACTGCAGGTTTCGGCTGACCGGCGAGCGATCGCTGGTCCACCTCGAACCGGGCTTCTTCCTGCCGGACGAGGACGAGCCGGCAGAGGCCGGGGTCTGTCCGTTCCTGGTGGAGGGAGAGGGCGGTGCAACCTGCACCGTCTACGCCACCCGTCCACGATGGTGCAGGGAATATCAGTGCATCGTGATGCAGATCGCCGGCCGGCAGGGAGAACGGATCGGGAAGGTCAGTGGCAGGCGGTCCCTGTCGACCGTTGACCCTGAGCTCCAGGCCTGCTGGGAGCAGCAGGTCCGGCCTCTCACGTCCCCGGACGATGGGGCATGGCTGCAGCAGGCCGGAGCGATACTCAGAAGAGCAGGCTACCAGGTGAAGATCTATGACGGAACAGACGATGCGTGAACTTCCTGTGCAGAACAAGCGGGTCCAGTGCACTGATACTGAAAAGGTGACCCTGGACCGGTGCAGGTTCTGTGTCCATTCGCGGGCATTCCTTGAAAAGAACTCCTGGGTCACCTCGCCGGCGCGGGCCTACTGCATGCGCGAGCGCGCAACAAACGAGGTGGATCTGACGCGGGTCACCGCGGTCAGGTGCGATGACCAGTCGGGCGAGGGTTATCGATCGATGATGAACATCATCGGATGATCCGGCATCCCGAGCATATCTCTTCTTCTGCAGGGGAACGTGGGCCGATGCAGAGAAAAATGCGGTCCCTGCGTGAGGTCAACCGGAAGATCTGGATCCATCTCCGGGTCGTATCACGTGACAGAAGAGACAGAGAACATTCAATTTTTATTCTGGAACAAAGGATGGGCTCGGCCGGACTCGAACCGGCGATCTTCGCCGTGTAAGGGCGACGTCATAACCAACTAGACCACGGGCCCTTTGAACCCAGAAAATTTGGTTTCTCCAGTAATAAAACTGTTGATCCTGAGCGGAAAGGGCCTCCACCAGGGACAAAGGCGGGCAGACGGTCGGTCCGGGTTGTTTCACACTCCAGAGGAAAAGGAAAAAACTGGCAGAATTTTGATATATTTCCGCTCTGAATGGCAGATCTGCACAGTCAGGTTGCTGTGCAGAGCAGAACTATTTAATACCTGAACGTTTATTTGAAGAGCAATGCCATCCGAAGAGGGGACGATTGTCTCGTTTGATCTCCTTTCCCAGATCAAGAGCATCCTCAAGAACAACCCAAAAGGGATGTCAGTCACCGACATCTCGCACAAACTGAAGATGAACAGGAACTCTGTTGCCAAGTATCTGGACATCCTCTCGATATCGGGACAGGTTGAGATGCGGACCTTCGGCCCTGCAAAGGTCTATTTTCTCTCTCAAAGGGTTCCGCTCGGGGCTATGCTGAACCATACGGCTGAATATATCCTGGTGCTGGACAGTGGACTCCGGGTGATTCAGATCAATGATCGGTTCCTTGAGTTTCTCCATGAGGACCGGGACTTTTTCCTGGGAAGAACACTCGAAGAGACGGCGATGCCGATTGTATCTGAACAGATAATTCTTGATAAGATCCTGGAGACCTTCACGAAAAAAGAGGTGAAGCTCGAAGTCCAGTATACCCAGGCCGACGGTGACCTTTTCTTTCGCGTGAAACTGATATCGACGGTCTTCGACGACGGTACCCCGGGGGTCACCATCATCCTCGAGGAGGTGACCAGCCAGAAGCGGGCTGAGATCGCTCTGAAGGAGAGTGAACAGCGGTTCCGGGAGGTGGTCGAGGTCTCGCCGTACCCGATCTCGATCATCGACCCGCAGGGAATGTACCTGTACATCAACAGCAGGTTCACCGAGGTCTTTGGTTATACAAAGGAGGAGATCACCTGTGGCAGGGACTGGTTCAATGCTGCGTACCCTGACGAGACCTATAGGAAGCAGGTGATCCATGCCTGGATCACCGACATCGAACAGGCCGGAGAGAGGCCGGTCAGTCCACGGCTCTTCAGGGTCACCACCAGGTCCGGAGAGGTGAAGGAGGTGATCTTCCGGACAGTCAGACTCTCGGACCAGAACCACTACATCACCTATGAGGATATCTCCGAAAGGAGGAGGGTCGAGGAGGCGCTCGCCGAACAGAAGAGGGTCGACGAGGTGGTCTTCAACAGTATGCAGCGGTTGCAGCGGTTCAGAGAAATACCCGAACGGTCGCTGGACCTGCTCTTTGGACTCGACCCGGAGGGGAGGATCACACAGGTCTCCCCTTCGTTCGAGCGGATCACCTCTTTTTCGGCTGCAGAGGTCAGAGGACGACCGCTCAGCGACCAGATCCGGGATGCAGAGATCCCACTCTCTTCAGAATTCTTCAGGCTGATGCATGCAGGCGAGGAGATCGAAGGGATTGAACTGCAGTTGATCAGAAAGGACGGTTCTGTGGTTCCGGTGATGATCAACCTGGTGCCGGTGATGTCAGGCACCACGGTCATCGGAATCCAGGGGAAACTCCTCTGGGTTTAACGGCAGTTTCCACCGTTCCACCCTCTCTTTTTCCTGTTCGATATTATTATACCTCCAGGGATCGGATTATAAGTACTCAAAATGAAGAAACGATTCCTCGCAGTCAGCGGGCTCCTTGGCTGGCTGCTCCTTGTCATTGTGCTGATGATCATCTCAGGCAATGTCAATTCAGAGATCTATTTCGTCCTCGGGCTGCTCGGGCTGATGGTGGTGGCGATCCTGATCACGCCGATCTACTCGAAACCAAAATATGCCAAAAAACTGATGCTGGTCCGGTTTTTCGGGGCGTTCCTCTTCATCGCGCTCTTCTTCGAGCAGTTCATCACCGGCCTTCCCGGGATCAGCATCCCGCTGATAGGGTCGTACATCCCGCTCGAGCAGGTGCTGATCATCGCCACCTCGCTGCTCGGGGTCGTCTCGGTCTTCGCCGGAGCGATCGTGCTGAACAACTCGCAGGGGATATCCTCGGAGATGATGCAGAAAGCACTGGCCGTTTCAGACGAGCACGACTGCAGGCGGATTCGCGAGGATGCGGTCTCGTACTACCTGCCTCCTGATAAGGTGGGGGGCAGCGTGATGCAGTTCGTCCCGGAGTCGGTGGAGAAGCCGGCACCATCCAAGGCGGTCGTGACCTGCATCAATGGCGAACAGGTTCGCGGACAGTTCATGGTCCCGAGCGGGTACCCGCTCCTCCAGATGCTCCGAAAATCGTACGACCTGCGGCTCCCTGTCAAAGAGGAGGCGTTGCTGGTGGCGATCAAAGAGATCTGCGAGGATGTGATCGAGATCGCAGACACCGTGGATGCAGTGCGAAAGGAAGGGTTCATCCTGATCGAGCTGCACAACTTCCGGCTGATGTCGATCTGCACCGACATCAAGGACGACTTCCCGGCCTGCTGTAAGATCTATCCCTGCCCGATATGCAGTCTCATCGCCTGTATTCTGGCAGAAGGGCTCGGGATCACCTGTACGATCGAGCATGTCCGGTCGGACCCGAGGGTCCATTCGATCACCCTCTACCTCTCCCTGATTCCACTCAGGGAACCCGTTTTTTAACGTTCCCCCTATCCATAGGAGCTTCTGAAAGGCATTCCCAATCCTCTTTTATCACAGGTCGGGTCTTTCCCGGAACATCATCATGCAATGGCTGCGGCCCTCGGCCAGTACCTCATGATGAATACACCGATCAGGGCGACTGCGGCGCCGATGATATCACATCGATCCGGTATTACATGATCTGTCTGCCCACCCCCAGAGCGGTGCGAGTGCGATGAAAATTCCGCCATACGCTGCATATTATCTGCTGCTCTCCTCTCTGATGGGAATTTCCAAACACGGGATGTTCGTGCCCGGAGATCCCCGCTGCCGAAATGCCGCCGCTACCTGCCAGAGGCGGTCGTGAAGACCCCAGCGTGCACCACCGTGTAACACCACTGATCTGATTCACAACCAAAAACCAGTACAAACGGGCGGCCAGTACGTCGTGAGATCTCACTATCGAGTGCTGGTGTCGACGATCAGAGGGACGTGCTGGCCTCGCACATTCTACGCATCCTGCTGCACCCCGGTAGATGACAAAAAAGGAGGAAAGTCCGATCAGGCGATCAGATAGACGACCGAGACCTGAGCCGTCACTGTGATGGTCCCCGGTGTGATGGGGGTCGACGGAGTCGCAGCCGGCGCTGCGGCGATACCCTTCGCCAGCGAGGCATAGGTGACCGGTGTGCTGAGGCCGTCGATCGATACATCCTGCACCTGGCCGACACTCACCCCGAGCGCCGCCGCCGCTGCCTCGGCATCGGGGCGGGTCTTGTTGACGGCCTCGGTGATCACCTGCTTCCGATAGACCGCGGTCTGTGCATCACTCAAACTGAAACTGAGTGAATCGACACGGTTGGCCCCTGCAGCGGTCGTCAGGTCGATCACCTCGCCGGCCCGGTTGACATCGGTCAGTTTCACCTTCAGGGTGTTGGTGACACGGTACGACTGGATCGTCGTGTTGGCGGTGGTGACGACCGGCATCGACGACGAAGTGGCCTGATCACTGTAGATCGGAGTAATCGAGTACCCGGTCGTCTGCAACGACTCATTGGGGATGCCGGCTTTCTTCAGTGCATCCGTGCAGGTACTCATCCGCTGTGCATTCTCTGCCTGTGCCGCCTTTACATCGGCATTCTGGGTTTCAACCGAGAAGAGTATCTCAGCCCGGTCCGGGGCCGTCTGTACTTCCCCGGTCGCCTGCGTGTGGATCAGCCGATCGGTTGACTGATCGGTCTGGGGTACACCTGACGATGTGGTCGCTGCGGTCGAGATCATCGCCGTGGCTCCCAGAACCACGAGAAGACCGATCAGAAATAAAAATTTATGTTTCATACCGGATCGAAGAGTCATCCCCTTTCATCTGGAAAAATGTTTCGGAGGTCCGGCGCCCCCAAAGATCAGGTTCAGGGCTGTTTATTTTCAAAGAAGAGGTTACAGTGGCAGTGACCGTCCTTATCGATCTCCTGGGTGTGATAGATGCACGGGCAGACGATCGCACGATCCTTCTCCGGGTCCCCGCTTCTGATCCTGCACGGACAGTACTGCTCACCAAACCGTTTCCGGTTTCGGACCAGGCCGCGGAGTACATTCGTCAACTGCACACGATCCGGGTTCAGACGGAAGCCGTGCTGATCGGCGTACGCTGACGCCCACTTCTCCTCTGCTGTGGTGTCTATCTCATCTGCTGCCATGATATCGTAGTATCGTTATCAGCGATGCTTCCTGTTGAGGTTATCGATGGAGATACGCGATCATCGATTCAAAGATCCGCCTGCCATCCGTCGAACCGAGCACCGCCTCGGATGCCCGTTCAGGATGCGGCATCATGGCGAGTACCTGCCGGTCCTTCGAGAGGACGCCGGTGATGTTCTCGAGCGAGCCGTTCGGATTGGACGACGGCGTGACGGACCCGTCCGGCTCACAGAACCGGAACGCAACCCGATCTTCGCGTTTCAAGGTTGCATAGTCCCTTTCATCGACGACAAAGCGTCCTTCTCCATGGGCGATCGGAAGCCGGATCACCTCACCTGTCGAGAACGCACTGGTGAACGGCGTGTTGACGGTCTCGACCCTGACCAGCGCCTCTCTGCAGATGAACCGGGGGTCTTCGTTCCTCGTGAAGATGCCGGGGATGAGCCCGCTCTCTGCGAGGATCTGTGCACCATTGCAGATCCCGAGCACCAGCCCGCCGGCTGCTGCATGCTCCTTGATCTGGTCCATGATCCTGGTCCTGGCAGCGATGGCCCCTGCACGGAGGTAGTCGCCGTACGAGAAACCGCCGGGGATCACCACAGCATCATAGGACTTTTGAAGGTCGTCATGGTACCAGACGAGATCGGTCTCGACACCGAGCACCTGATCGAGCACGTGATAGGTGTCGAGGTCGCAGTTGGAACCGCCGAACTGGACCACAGCAAACCGCATCAGGCTACCTCAACCGTATAGGTATGAATCACCGGGTTTGCAAGCAGCCGCTCGCAACTGGCAGTGGCCTGTCTGAGAGCCTCATCCCGGTCGGCTGCCTCGATCGTCAGATAAAAGAGGCGTGCGGTCGAGAGGGACTCGGCGGGAAGCCCGATCGAGCAGAGCGCCTGCTGGATCGCCCGTGCCTCGGGGTCGAGCATCCCTGGCTTCAGTGCAATGGTGATCGTTGCGGTGAACTTCATCACTGCACACCCCCCTTCACCGAGGTCTGGATCCGATGTGCCACCCGTTCATAGGCTTCCATCACGTCCCCCTTATCGAACCGGTAGACATCCTTGTCCAGCGACTCACCGGTGGCCACATCCCAGAGCCTCATCGAGTCCATGCTGATCTCATCACCAAGGTACAGCGAATCCCCGGCCTTTCCGAACTCGATTTTGAAGTCCACAAGGGTGATCCCGATCGAGGCAAAGAACCTGACGAGCAACGCATTGATCGCAATCGCCATCTCCTTGATCCGGCGGAGCTCGCTCCTCGTCACCAGGTGAAGTGCAAGGATCAGGTCATCGTTGAGCATCGGGTCATGCCGGGCGTCGTCCTTGAAGTCGATCACGATCACTGGCGGGTCGAGGATCGCTCCCTCTTCGAACGGGTACCGCTTCACAATCGAACCTGCGGCACGGTTCCGGACGATCACCTCGAGCGGGATCATGGTCAGTTCCCTGACGATCATCGTCGAGGGGTCTGCCATCCTGATGAAATGGGTCGGGATCCCGTGCTCTTCGAGGAGCGGGAAGAAGTAGGCCGAGACACTCGCATTGTACTCCCCTTTCTTCTGCAGTACATCCTTCTTTCCACCGTCAAATGCGGTGATGTCGTCCCGGAACCTGACGATCAGTTCACCGTCCACACCGGATCGGTACACTGATTTTGCCTTGCCTGTATAGAGTAATTCCTCTTCGTTCACAGAGATCTCTCCTGGATTTTTATTGATAATGCCCTGATCAGCGATTCCATCGATGGGGGATACCAGCCCCGCGTGATGTACTGGGGATAGATACAGAGCCGTTCTCTGAGCACAGCGTCGCCCGCCACCTCGGCGAGACGCTCGATCGCCGGCCAGGGGTGTTCCGGATTCACGTAATCGATCGTAACCGGGGAGATGCCGCCGAGGTCATCTGCACCGCACCCGACGAGTATCCCTGCATCGGCAAGGTTCGGCGCGACCTGAACCGCGACATCCTCCGGGAGGATCGTCCTGGCCATCCGGACCGTCTCGCAGAATGCTTCTGTGGTGATAGGAGCGACACCGGCCATCGGCGTCCCCTCCTTCGGACAGAAGTTCTGGATGATCACCTCCTGGATATGCCCGTACTCCCGGTGCAGGTCGGCGATGGCCTCCAGCGACTCTGCACGGTCCCGGGCGGTCTCACCGATACCCAGCAGGATCCCGGTCGTGAACGGGATACGCAGTTTCCCTGCGCGCGCGATCATCTGGAGTCGTTCTGCAGCCGACTTCCCGACTGAACCCTGATGAGCCGGCACATCGGCCGTCGTCTCGAGCATCAGCCCCATCGAGGCATTCACCTCGCGGAGCCGTTCCATCTCCTTCATGCTGAGCACCCCTGCATTGGTATGCGGAAGGATCCCGAACCGGAGTGCCTCCTTGCAGAGGTCGTAACAGTAGTCGAGGATTGAAGAATACCCGATTGTGGCCAGGCGTTCTGAGAAACCCGGGACCACCTCCGGCCGTTCGCCGAATGTGAAGAGCGCTTCCGTGCAACCGGCAGCAGCCCCCAGCCTGAGCGTCTCGAGAACCTGCTCTCTCCCCATTATGCACCCGTCCTGTACCGGGGTCCAGAAACTACAGTACCCGCAGTGGTTCTGACAGACCGTGGTTAACGGTAGAAATACGTTCCTTGAGAACGTGATTACCCCCTGGTGCATATATACAGATAGGTAGCGGGATCTATTCAACCTTCTCCGTTCCTCCCTGACACCAGGAGCCGGTGCCGGTGTCCGGCCGGTATCCATGGGCCTGCAACGGCCCCGGACCATCACAAAAAATCCCTATTCTCTCCAGAACTGGTGGAGAGCCACGTTTCAGAGCCCTGTGGGTAGGGGGTGGAAGATGATGCTAAAATGGAGAACCTGTCGGGAGGTTCTCTGGATGCTGCGAGTGGGATCCGAACCCACGACCTCCAGATGTCTCAGATTCTGGCGCCTCATATGCTCGTTAAACCCTATGAGTCTGGCGCCCTGACCAAGCTAGGCTACCGCAGCTCGCACAATGTGCACAATAAGAACGCTGGAGAACCAGATAAAGATTCTGTTCGCCGGCTCTCCAGATTGATAAAGGGAATGCCCTTTCTCACAGTCGTGAGAAGAGCGCGGCGATGTCGGCGA
This sequence comes from Methanosphaerula subterraneus, assembly GCF_052055875.1. Lineage (GTDB taxonomy): Archaea > Halobacteriota > Methanomicrobia > Methanomicrobiales > Methanospirillaceae > Methanosphaerula > Methanosphaerula subterraneus. The sequence goes on along the minus strand of NZ_CP170508.1, from coordinate 1,022,658 downwards.
AGTCGATCCGCTGGTTGCCGTTGAAGTCGAAGAGCTGCACCGGCTCCTGTGCGCCCATCCAGTCCATCTGGTTGAAGAAGATGGTCACATCGGCGAAGTCGAGTCTCCCATCCCCGTTCAGGTCTTCGTAGAGCCGATCGCGATCAGGATCGGTCGGGGCGAGCTGGTTCGGCGGGATCGGCTGGGGGCCCGGGTTCGCATAGGCGACGAGGGGGAGATGGTCCAGATTGCCGGCCGCGATCTGGAACGGACTGTCTGCGAATCCGTCCCTGTTCTGGTCGGCCGCGAGGTCGGAGAACCCGGTCTGCGTGGTGTTCCCCCAGTAGTTGCCGCCCCGGTACGGTCCGCCGGCCAGGTTCATCCCGGTGGTCTTGTTGGTGTTCCAGGTGATCGCGGTGATTGTCGTGGAGAGGATCACATTCTGTCTGTTGACAAACCGGTTGTCAGCGATCCGACTCTGGTTCATCGAGAAGAGGTAGAGCCCGGCATGCTGACTCTCTATAATCCTGTTGCGCTCGATCCGGACGCCGGTTGTGGAACGGGAGAGGAGGCCGTAGTAGTTGGAGGTGAGCGTGTTGTCAGTGATCGCGAGGCCGGCGGTGTTTCCGTCCAGGAAGAGTCCGGCATACGAGCAGCCGGAGATGGTGTTCTTGCTCACCGATCCGCCGGTGGCATGGTACAGGTAACATCCATCCTCCCAGTTCGAGACGGCCAGGTTGGTGATGTTCAGACCTTCGACTGGATCTCCGTTGTTGTACGCGAGGATCCCGACCGACCCCTGCCGGCCGGAGCCCCGAAGGAGGTGTCCCTTCCCGTCGATCGTCACATTCTGTGCCGTGACCAGGATCCCGGTATCCGCGTCGCTGCTGATCAGGTCCTTTGAGAGGTAATACTCACCCGGAACCGAACAGATGTATGGGAGGGAACTGATCTCCTTTTGGGTAGGTGACGGGGTGGATGCAAAGCTGATGTCCAGTGTGTGCCACCTCAGAGCAGCCCAATCATCATTGTCTTTAGTATGCAGCGTCGCAGAGTAGTCCATGTCCATCGAAACCCGGAAGACGCCCCGTGGATGACCCTTTGAGGTGCCCCAGGAGTTGACCATGATCCAGTACCTGTTTGTCGGGTCGGTGTCATTGTATCCGACGCAGAGTACTCCATGACCCCCGCCCTCTTTTTCGTTATAGAGTGTGTTCTGCCAGGGGGTCATGTTCCATGCGGTCTCCTCGGCGTTGTTACCGAAGAAGTCGAAGAATGAGTCCCAGGCTGAATTATTGGGGAGGGTGAAACCAAAGTAGATTGCACGGTTCTGGTCGAGCACGGCCTTGATGTTGCTGATCGCCTGCTCGTTGCCGATATGCCGTGTCTCGATCCGTTGCGCCTCGATATGATCGATCTGGTAGTACGGTTCGGTGGAGATCGCAAAGGCGGGTTCGTAGGACCGCTGCTCTGTTGCTGACCAGAGGGTCCCGTCCTGATATGCAGCGTTCTGGTTGGACCAGGGGACTGCAATCCCGTTTGTGGTATAGAAACTGGCCAGAGTGAATAAATTTCCCCCACTCCCTGCCCAGTTGTCCCCTGAACCACCATTGTAGTTGGCGTCCAGGTACGAGATCGAGAGCCGCTCCTTCACTCCGTTCTGGACGGCAAGGGCGATCTCCATCACCCCGGTTCCTCCCCAGACCCAGCAGTTTCCGATCCGTCCCTGGTTTCGTTCAGCAGGAGTATAATCCAGGTAGGGGAGGAGGTCCCTGTATCCACCCGCAGCAGTCGTATTATTCTGGAACTGGCTGGAAGAACCGGTGGCCGGCACCGACACCAGGGGTAACGCATTGTCCTGGGCATTCCATGCCCTGAGTTGCTCGGACGAGGGGTGCATCACGGTGTAGACCTGCGTTCCGTCAGCAGAGGGGAGATCTGCCCCCTGGTTCAGAAGATCTGAGAGGAAGGCCGGCACTTTCAACGATTCGTTCGTTGTTTCGGCTGCAGCCGGGAGGATGACCAGACAGCAGCAAACGAAGAGGAGGAGAAGAGAACTGGGAGAAGGGTATGAAGACATCTTGATGATCTATCCGATGCTGAAGAATTTGAATGATCTGAATTTGATCGTTCGAGCCGATTCTGAATATATCACCGTCGACCCTATCCCGGACAGGATGGTGCTGCTCGCCGACCCTTTGAAGAGAGATGGAGGTACTCTCTCACAGTCGTGAGAAGAGCGCGGCGATGTCGGCGAAGTCGATCCGCTGGTTGCCGTTGAAGTCGAAGAGCTGCACCGGCTCCTGTGCGCCGATCCAGTCCATCTGGTTGAAGAAGATGGTCACATCGGCGAAGTCGAGTCTCCCATCCCCGTTCAGGTCTTCGTAGAGCCGATCGCGATCGGGGTCGGTCGGGGCGAGCTGGTTCGGCGGGATCGGCTGGGGGCCCGGGTTCGCATAGGCGACAAGGGGGAGAAGGTCCAGGTTGCCGGCCGCGATCTGGAACGGACTGTCTGCGAATCCGTCCCGGTTCTGGTCTGCCGCGAGGTCGGAGAACCCGGTCTGTGTGGTGTTCCCCCAGTAGTTGCCGCCCCGGTACGGTCCGCCGGCCAGGTTCATCCCGGTGGTCTTGTTGGTGTTCCAGGTGATTGTGGCGGCCGAGTTGGAGAGGATCACATTCTGTCTGTTGACAAACTGGTTGTCCGCGATCCGACTCTGGTTCATCGAGAAGAGGTAGAGCCCGGCCTGCTGATTCTCGGTGATCCTGTTGCGTTCGATCCGGACGCCGGCTGTTGAACGGGAGAGGAGACCGTAATAATTGGAGGTGAGCGTGTTGTCAGTGATCGCGAGGCCGGCGGTATCTCCATCCAGGAAGATCCCGGCATACGAGCAGCCGGAGATGGTGTTCCCGCTCACCGATCCGCCGGTGGCATGGTACAGGTAACATCCATCCTCCCAGTTCGAGACGGCCAGGTTGGTGATGTTCAGACCTTCGATTGAATCTCCGTTGTTGTATGCGAGGATCCCGACCGAACCCTGCCGGCCGGAGCCCCGGAGGAGGTGCCCCTTCCCGTCGATCGTCACGTTCTGTGCCGTGACCAGGATCCCGGTATCAATGTCGCTGCCGGTCAGATCCTTTGAGAGGTAGTAATCGCCCGGAACCGAACAGGTGTACGGGAGTGAACCGATCTCCTTTTGGGTGGGTGATGGAGTGGATGCAAAGCTGACGTTCAGCGTCTGCCACAACTGAGCAGCACCATCATCACTGTCTTTGAACTGCACCGTCGCTGAGTAGTCCATGTCCATTGAAACCCTGAAGACGCCCTGTGGACGATCCTTTGTGACCCCCCAGGAGTTGACCATGACCCAGTACCGGTTTGCCGGGTCGGTGTCATTGTATCCGACACAGACCACCGCATGCCCGCCGCCCTCCTTTTCATTCCAGAATGTGTTCTGCCAGGGGGTCATGTTCCATGCGGTCTCCTCTGAACTGTTTTCCCAGAAGTCGTAGAAGGAATAGAGGGCCGTAGCATTGGGGAGATAAAACATAAATGCCACGGCGCGGTTCTGGTCGAGCACGGCCTTGATATTGCTGATCGCCTGCTCGTCTCCGACATGCCGTGTCTCGATCCGTTCTGTCTTGATCTGATCGATCTGGTAGTACGGATCGGTGGAGATTGCAAAGGCGGGTTCGAAGGACCGCTGCTCTGTTGCTGACCACTTGGTCCCGTCCTGGTATGCAGCGTTCCGGTTGGACCAGGGGATTGCTATCCCTGTTCCTGCATAGAAATCGGCCACAGTGGAGATGTACCCTCCGTTCCCTGCCCATTTGTCCCCTGAACCGCCATTGAAGTTGGCGTCCAGGTACGAGATCGAGAGGCGATCCTTCACCCCGTTCTGGACGGCAAGGGCGATCTCCATCACCCCGGTTCCCGCCCAGGCCCAGCAGTTCCCGATCCGCCCCTGGTCTCGTTCAACAGGGATGTAATCCAGGTATGGGAGGAGATCTTTGTATCCGCCCGTAACATTCGTGCCATTCTGGAGTTGATAGGAAGAACTGGGGGCCGGCACCGACACCGGGGATAACGCATTGTACTGGGTATTCCATGCGTGGAGCTGCTCGGATGAGGGGTGCATCACGGTGTAGGCATGCGTGTCCTCAGCAGGGGGGAGATCTGCCCCTTGGTTCAGATGATCCGAGAAGATGGCCGGCATTTTCAACGATTCGTTCGTCGTTTCGGCTGCGGCAGGAAGGATGATAAGCGTGCAGCAGACGAGCAGCAGAACAAGATAGGGTCTGAGTGAAGAGAACGAGTACATCGATAATAGACGATCAGCTGCAGAAGAATTTGAATGAACTGGATCCGATCTTCTGGATCCGGTTCACTATTTGGTTGACTGCAGATAGACATTGACCGCGGCTGATATGGCCGCCATCTCTTTCCCCTGTCGGAGGGAGGTGGCCAGCGTCTGCATTCTGGTCTCCTCCTCGCGGATGAACCTGGAGAGGTTCCGCTGCACGTGCTCCTCCTGCAGGAAGTGGGTGTGCGTGTCCCCTTCGACAAAGTGGGGGTTGTGCATGATCGCATGGTGAAGCGGAAGGGTGGTCTTGACCCCGAGGATCACATACTCATAGATCGCTCTCCGCATCCGCTCGATCGTCTCCTGCCGCGTTGCCCCGCAAGCACAGAGCTTGGAGATCATCGAGTCGTAGTTGGTCGGGATCGTATAGCCCATGTGGATTCCGCTGTCGACCCGAATTCCCGGACCCCCCGGCGACCTGTACCTGACGATCTTACCCGGGTCGGCCGCAAAGTTATGGAGCGGGTCCTCGGCATTGATCCTGCACTCGATCGCATGCCCCCGAATAGAGATGTCCTTCTGATCGAAGGCGACGTCCTCACCTGATGCGATCGCCATCTGTTGCCTGACGATATCGATCCCGGTCACCAGTTCGGTGATCGTGTGCTCCACCTGCAGCCGGGTGTTCATCTCCATGAAGTAGTAGTTCCCGCCAGAGTACAGGAACTCCACCGTACCTGCATTCGCATAATGGCAGGCCTTGGCGACCGCTATCGCAGATTCTGACATCCGCTCGCGCAGATGCGGGGTCATGATCGGGCACGGCGCTTCCTCGACCAGTTTCTGGTGCCGCCGCTGGATCGAACACTCCCGGTCATAGAGGTGGACCACATGCCCCCGCCGGTCTGCCAGCACCTGGAACTCGATATGCCGGGGCTTGATCAGGTACTTTTCGACGAAGACCGTCGGGTCTCCGAACGCGGACTCGGCGATCCGCATCCCGGTGGCCAGCGCAGCTTCGAGTCCTTCCTCGTCATGGACGATCTGCATCCCGATCCCGCCGCCGCCTGCAGATGCCTTGACGATCACAGGATATCCGATCTCAGCGGCGACCTTCTTCGCATCATCGATGGAGGTCACCCCGTCAGGGGTTCCGGGCAGCACCGGGACTCCGGCGTTGCGCATCATGTGCTTGGCGCCGATCTTCGATCCCATCGCTTCGATCGTCTTCCAGGACGGGCCGATGAAGACGATCCCCTCTTCGAGACAGCGTTTCGCAAAGGTTGCGTTCTCAGCCAGGAACCCGTACCCCGGATGGATCGCCTCGACACCCGACTTCTTTGCGATGTCGATGATCCGCTCCATATTCAGGTAACTCTTCGAGGGGGGAGCCTCGCCGACGAGGAAGGCCTCGTCTGCATACTTGACATGGAGCGAGTTCTTGTCCACACTCGAGTAGATCGCGACCGACTCGATCCCGAGCTCCTTGCAGGCCCGCATCACCCGGATCGCGATCTCGCCGCGGTTGGCGATCAGCACCTTGTCAAAGTACTTCATTCCATCACCAGCAGCACGTCGCCGCTCTGGACGACGTCACCTGCATCGACGAAGATCTCGGTCACGACACCGTCCCGCGGGCTGTGGATCGGGTTCTCCATCTTCATCGCCTCAAGCACCAGCAGCGTGTCCCCCTTCTTGACAGCAGCCCCCCTGCTCGTCATCACTTCGAGGACCATCCCCTGCATGTTGGACTTGATCCCGCCGACGATCTCGCCCCGTGGAATCTTCTCAACCGGCCCCTTCGCGCCGAGCTGGGCTCCCTCGACCGAGAGGATCCGGATACTGAAGATCTCGCCGTCGACCTCGACCTCCATCTGGGATGGTACAGTGCTGCTTGTCCTGGCCACCGGCTCTGATGAGGGGATCACCTCCGCCTTCCGCTCGCCCTTCAGAAACGACGGGGCGATCGCCGGGTACATGATGTAGGTGAGGACGTCCTCCTCGGTGGAGGCCACTCCTGCCTGTTTGGCCTGCTCACACAGTTTATTATAGGTCGGCTCGAGCAGGTCCGCCGGCCGTTCAGTGATCACCTTCTCCTCACCGATGATCTTTCTCCTGATCTCGGCGGTGATTGGGGCTGGCGAACGGCCATACAGCCCACGCACGTAGTCCTTCACCTCCTTGGTCACATTCTGGTATCGTTCGCCACCGAGCAGCACGTTCAGGACTGCCTGTGTGCCGACGATCTGGCTGGTCGGGGTCACCAGGGGAGGGTACCCGAGGTCACGTCGTACCTTTGGAACCTCGCCGAAGACGTCATCGAGCCGGTCAAGGGCGTCCTGTTCCTGCAACTGCGAGACCAGATTGGAGATCATCCCGCCCGGGAGCTGATAGATCAGGACATCAGAGTCGACCCGTTCTGAGATCGGGTTGACCAGGGCACCGTACTTCTCCCGGAGCTTCAGACAGCAGTTCCGGATCTCACGCAGTGTCAAGAGGTCGATCCCGGTCTCCCTCTCCGTTCCCTGTATCGAGGCGACCACACTCTCGGTCGGGGGCTGCGAGGTGCCGAGCGAGAATGGGGACATCGCGGTATCGAGGATGTCGACCCCGGCATCGATCGCTGCCTGGTAACTCATCGATGCAATCCCGCTTGTGGAATGGGAGTGGAGGCAGACCTTGACATCGACCGTCTTCTTGATCCCGGTGATCAGGTCCCGTGCTGCCTGCGGCATGATCAGCCCGGCCATGTCCTTGATGCAGATCGAGTCGCAGCCGGCCGCGTACAGTTCCTCTGCCATCGTGATGAAGGTCTCTGTATTGTGAACCGGGGAGAGCGTGTACGAGATCGCACCCTGCAGGTGACCGCCGACGTTCTTGACCTGATCCATTGACCGCTTCATATTGCGTATATCGTTCAGCGCGTCGAAGACCCGGAAGATGTCGACCCCGTTTGCGGCCGAACGCTCGACGAACCGGTCCACGACATCGTCAGAGTAGTGGCGGTACCCGACCAGGTTCTGCCCCCGCAGCAGCATCTGGATCGGGGTCTTTGGCAGCGCTGTCTTGAGTGCCCGGAGCCGTTCCCAGGGATCCTCGTTTAAAAAGCGGATACAGGTGTCAAAGGTAGCACCCCCCCATGCCTCGACTGAGAAGAAGCCGGCCCTGTCGATCAGGCGGGCGAGAGGTAACATATCCTCAGTCCGGAGGCGCGTCGCGATGAGTGACTGATGGGCATCCCTCAGCGTGGTATCGGTAATATATAGTCTGTTTACAGGATCTGCAGCACTCATTGGATACCTCATGGCCTCGATGTTGCGATAAAAGCCTCAGAGTGGTTCACTGTAAAAGTATAAAAACATCGCGAACAGGCACGATTACAAGCAAACCTATCAGAATCGCTGTGGTTGCAGGGAGGAGATCCGATCGGGCTGTCCTGAATTTAGGGCAGAGCGACCCTCCGCCGACATACCCGCGCAGGGCGAGGAGAGATGCAAGATCCCGGGACCGGTCCAGCTGGGTGTGGACGAGGAGTGTCCCGATCAGCAGCAGGGATCGAAGCCCGGTTCCCTTCCCCTTCAGGGTCAGGGCCACTCTGATTCTCCGGAGGTCCTGGTGTGCGACCTCGAGGGACTGGATCGCTATCTCAGCGAGAAGCCCGATATCGAAGCCGAGATGCCGCCCGAAGAGCCAGACCGCGAGATCCATCATCTCCCCCTCGACCCGTTCTGAGTACGCCCACGATGCGATCAGCAGGACGGTGGTGATACGGAGCAGGTAACTGCCCCCGTCACCGCCGGAGAACTGTGTTGCGACTGCAGAGAGGCCGATCATCGTCCCCATTGCAATGACCACACCTCTCTTCGGGAGGGCCCGCCACGACCGGGTGAAGAGGAGCCACCAGGCCAGGACCAGGGCGGCCGTCAGCATCGAAGAGTATGCCGCCCATGAGAGGACGAGGGTTGCTCCGAGTCTCAACCGTTGATCCTGCATGCCGCCTCCTTCAGATCTTCCGGGGTCAGGTTCTCTGGCAGGACTCCTGCACGAAGGAGCATCAGTACCGGGGGTGGGGCAGTCTGCCAGGACCTGATCCCCTCGGGGACCGGGCCGCAGCAGACCAGCTGGTGGTTCCGGATCTCCCAGATCCTGTCGATCCTTGGAAATGTCCACTGTTCGTGGGTGAAGAGGATTGTGATCCTGTCCTGGCGCGCCCCGAGTCTCTTGCAGATCTGCGTCTTCTCCACGCAGTCAAGCGAACTGAGCGGTTCGTCCAGCACCAGCAGATCATGGTCCCTGGCGAGTATGCAGTTGAGATGGAGCCGTTTCTGCTCCCCACGGCTCAGCGTGAGGGGATCCCGCTCGCTCTGGTCGGACAGCCCGGCCCTGGTGAGGACATGGTCCGGGTCGACCCCCCATGAGGCGGCCTCGGCATGGATGGTCCGCTGAGTGATCTGGTATTCAGGGAACTGGAGCGAGAGCATCGTATCCTGGATCCCGTCACGGACCACCCTTCCCTCTGCAGGTTGGACGACTCCGGTCATCACCTCGGCCAGTGAGGATTTGCCGGCCCCGATCCGCCCGGTGATCAGGTGGACGCCCGGGGTGAAGGTTGCATCGCATGAGAGGGACCAGTCCTCATGCCGGATCACGACCTTTTCCAGTGTGAGACGCATCAGGCCCCCCCCATCCCGGGGAAGAGGGGGCAGAACCCCTCTGTCTCGACCTGGTCGAAGACGTCCTCCGGTCTGCCGGAAGCCTGGACCTGGCCGTCTTTTAAGAAGATGATCTGGTCTGCGACAGATGCGAGGGCCATGTTCTGGGTGCAGAAGAGCAGGTACCTGACTGAGGCGGGCTGCATCAGCCTGGTGATCGAGGCCAGGGTCTGGTGGTCGAGGTAGGCGTCGAACTCGTCGAGGACCAGCATGGTCGGCCTCTTTACGAGAGCTGTCGCCAGCGCCACGACCCCCTTCTCCCCTCCTGAGAGTGTCCTGGTCAGCCGATCGAGGAGGTGGGTGATCCCGAGCCTGTCGCAGACCTGCTCGACAGCGGACTCGGTCTCCTGGCATGAGAGGCCGGCGAACCGGCACGGGGAAGCGACCTCGTCCCTGACCGTCGAGAAGAGGATGTTCCGGTCGGGGGCTGAAGAGACCCAGGCGACCTCTGTCTTTCGCGGGGGCGTCCCATCGATCAGCACGGTCCCCTGTGTTGGGATGGTGAGCCCGGCGCAGACCTCGAGGAGCGTGGTCTTGCCCGACCCGTTCGGTCCGATCACAGCGGTGGCCCCAACATCTATTGAGAGGTCGGGCACGTTCACTACCCGCTGGCTGATCTGTGTGAGGGTGATCATCTGATGCGTCTCTCGATCAGATAGGCGCCGGCGGCTTTGAGGATATCTCCAGGTATAAACGGGAGGACCCCGAGGGCTAGCGCCCCTGCGACCGTCATCCCCGTGGAACTGACCATCCAGAGGGTTCCGCAGAGATAGATGACCAGGGTGCCGACGGTGAGGCCGATCAACCTGACCCCGGTATGTTCCTGTTCGTAGGCGATCCCGACGATGGCCGCAGCCGGAATGAACCCGACGATGAACCCGCCGGTTGGACCGAGCAGCACGCCGACGCCGGAGAGGCCGTTATGAAAGACCGGAATGTTCAGCACGCCGAGCAGCAGGTATGCGAGCGGCGGCAGGAACCCGTACCGTTTCAGGAGTGCCCCGGAGAGCAGGACGAAAAGTGTCTGGAGGGTCAGCGGGACCGGTATGAACGGGATCGAGATCCAGCCTCCAATCGTTATCAGTGCGATGCATGTCGCTGTGGTGGTCAGTACCCGGGCTCGATTGATGTTGCCAAACATTCGTCAACCTCTAGAAATTATTGGGGTTGACGGTAAAAAGAGGTTATGTATGAAAGCAGTCTCCTGCTATGACCCGCTCTATCTTACCGTTATCTTTTCTGACGATCAGGGCGCCGTACTCGTCGATGTCGATCGCTTCACCTTCGAAGCTGTTCCGCATCGTGTTCACCCGCACATGCTGTTCGAGTGTGTACGATATTGACTTCCACTCCCGGAGGATCGCATCATACTCCCCGCTCTCCAGCACCTGATAGTGCCGCTCGAACTCGCGGAGAACCCTGGCCAGAAACGCCGCCCGGTCCACCTCATGCTCCAGTTCCTCGCTGATGGTGGTGACGCCGCTCCGAAGTTCGGGTGAGAGCGTATCGAGTTTGATGTTCACATCGATCCCGATCCCAAGCAGGCAGTAGTGGATGGTGTCAGACTCTGCAGCCAGTTCGAGCAGCAGGCCGGCGACCTTCTTATCGCCGATATAGACATCGTTCGGCCACTTGATCAGGGCGCCAATATCGAACTCTTTCCGAATAGCCCGGGCGATAGCGACCGCACCCGCCATCGTGATCATGAAGACATGGTCGATCGGGATCGTCGGTTTCAGGATCAGGGTGATCCAGATCCCGCCCTGAGGTGAGACCCAGGCCCTGCTGAGCCGGCCGACGCCGCCGGTCTGTTCCTCTGCGATGATCACCGTGCCGTGCAGTGCCGCGACATCCCCCTCGGTGGCTAGGGACCGTGCCACATCGTTCGTCGACGGGATCGTCTTCAGATACTGCATCTGGCGTCCGATCACCTGGGTCCGGAGGTGCTTCTGGATCTCGTACGGGAGGAGCATGGTGCTCGCACTGATCAACTGGTACCCGTCCTGCTGCGAGGAAGTGATCTCGTACCCCATCTCCCGGAGATCCTTGACATGTTTCCAGACCGCCGATCGAGTGATGCCGAGTGATGCACTGAGCGACTCTCCTGATATCGGTCCTCCTGCTTCCTCAAGGAGTTTGAGTACTCTAAAGACAGCTTCTTTCATGATCGATTACCTTTTAGCGCCTATCTGCTCGCTGGGAAGCGGACATGGATCTCTCCCGCATACCTGCTTTATTAAGGTGGACTGCTGCTCCATCAGGTTCGCCAGGTCAAAGATGCCGGTGATATCCACGACACCAATGGCTGCGATCGCCTCTCCGTCCCTGTCCCGCACCGGCGTGACCACCACCGGCACCCGTGCGTACGTTCCCGATGCAGGAGTCGTCTTTATGATCTGGTTCTTCTCCAGCACCTCTTCAAGTACGGGGCCTGTATAGGCCGCATCCACGACCCTGCCTTCCTCGATCCTGATCCCGAGCTGGTCACGCGAACGTGCCGTAACCGGGAGCCGGTTCAGCAGTTCATGCATCGCCATCATGACCGGGATCAGGTCATCGGGCCCTGCACTGGCAGAGATCGTGTACTGGTGCATAAAACCTCGTAATTTTCATTATTATGTAGATAAAATAATGTTTCGGTCTCAGGCATCCGGGGGCGGCCATATCCCTTCCTATCGTCCCCCCTGTATATCATCCCTCCTGCCGGGATTGCCATCAGGCGCACGCAGGTTCGGTTGTCAGGGTCAGAAGAGCGTCGCCTCTCTGCTGCAGAAGGTGGCGAGGATCTCCTTTGATGGATACTCGTGGATGGTGGTCACAAGGATAGTTCCGCAGCCGATGGTCGCCTCGACCATCACGGCGTTTCCATGGGCAGAGGCCAGGGCCGTGCCTTCATATGTCGGAAACCAGCCGTCACATTCGAGGTGGTCGTGGTCGTATCCCTCAAAGAGCGTCGACCAGCGGCCGGTGTCGTTGAAGGTCACCTGTTGTTCGCCGTACTGGTGATGATAGGTGAGGGGAAACGGGAGCCAGTCGTAGGCATCAGGCCGTTCTGCGGCCGCCCCGAAGACGATCAGCGAACCGCCGCCCTCAACGAACCGGCGGATCCTGCCGCTGGAGGCCCTGAGGGCCGGGAGGAGCCGGGAGTACTCACGGTTGCCGAACCCGGTCGGCACCACCAGCGTGGTGAAGCTCCCGCGAAAGAACGGGGTCGCGACCAGCTGGGGAGTCACCAGTTCACAGGTCACCCCGCAGTCCTCGATGAACCTGGAGAGGACCTGTGGCTGGTCCCAGAGCAGTCCGGCCCGGGGAGGACTCATCCCTTGATCACCCCGAGCGGGTCCAGCCTGGCCACCGGTGCCGAGAGGCCGGCCGCGATCACCACCCTGACCACTTCGGCACTCGACTTGTACACGCCGGGCGCCTCCTCAGCGATGGCGGCATCGTTCGGGGCCCGGACCAGGATCCCGCTCTCCCCGAGGCGGGCCTTCACCTGCTGTCCGGTGAAGGTCCTCTTGGCTTCAGAGCGGGACATCACCCGCCCCGCCCCATGGCAGGTCGAGCCGAAGGTCCGTTCCATCGCCGTGCTGGTCCCATGCAGCAGGTATGAGGAGGTGCCCATCGAACCGGGGATGATCACCGGCTGTCCGATCATGGCCAGTTCCGGAGGCAGGTCCGGGGCCCCGGGGCCGAACGCCCGGGTCGCCCCTTTCCGGTGGACGCAGACCGATGCAGCGGTCCCGTTGACCATGTGTGTCTCGAACTTTGCGATGTTGTGGGCCACGTCGTAGACCAGCGGCATCTCCTCAGGGCTGATACGGAAGGCCCGGGAGAAGACCTGCCTGACCTGGTGGGTGATCATCTGCCGGTTGGCCCAGGCATAGTTGGCTGCTGCGGCCATCGCCCCGAAGTAGTCTCTCCCTTCAGGTGAATCGAGCGGAGCACAGGCCAACTGCCGGTCCGGGAGGCTGATCCCGTACTTTTTTGTCGCTGCTTCGAGGGTCTTTAAGTGGTCTGTGCAGACCTGGTGGCCGAGCCCCCGCGACCCGCAGTGGATCATCACACAGACCTGCCCCTCTTCGACCCCGAAGAGGCCGGCAGCCTGCTTATCGGCGATCTCTCCGACCACCTGTATCTCAAGGAAGTGGTTGCCCGCACCGAGTGTCCCGGGTTGTGGGATCCCCCGCTGCCTGGCCTTCTGGCTGACAGCCTCGGGTTTTGCTTCTTCCATCCGCCCCTGCTCCTCGCATCTGACCAGGTCGTGTTCGGTTCCGAACCCCTGTTCGACCGCCCAGCCGGCTCCGTCGGTCAGAATGCCGGTGAGATCCCTGGACGAGACCGGCCTGGCCGACTTAGCACCGACCCCTGTCGGGACCGCGTGGAAGAGTTCCTCGATCAGCGCCTTCTTTGAGGTCAGGTCCTTCACCTTCAGCGGGGTCGTGACCAGCCTGACCCCGCAGTTGATATCGAAACCGACCCCGCCCGGTGAGATCACCCCGCCTTCACGGGGAAAGGCTGCGACCCCGCCGATCGGGAATCCATATCCCCAGTGGATGTCCGGCATCGCCAGAGAATGGTTGATGACCCCCGGCATCGTCGCCACATTGGCGAGCTGCCGGACGGCTCCCTCTTCGAGCGTCGCCTCCAGCCCGCTGGAGAGAAAGAACCGGCCCGACACTCTCATCCCGGGCACGTACCCGATCGGCACCTCCCACTCCACGTCACTGATCTGTGTAACTCCCTTCAGCATTCCCTCACCTCAGACATCAAACAGTATATCGAGTTGATAAGCATTCTCCACCTTCTCAATTGAGAGGCCATAGAACGAGATCCCCTTCACCTCGCTGCCGGCATGGACAGCCTGATCGAAGGGTTCCCCGATGAGCACCGCGTTGAGAGTATGCTCCCCCTCCTGCTGAGCGAGGCTGATCTCTGCCCGGCAGAAGACCAGTCCTTTCACCTCAGAGAGGTAGAGCACCTCTGAAAGGAACTCCTGCATCAGGGCCACCTGGTCTCCGGCACTGACCGTGCATGCACAGGTCTGGTCACCGCTTCCCCTACACCCTCCATAGATCGTCTGCATCAGTGCCCTGAGGGCCTCGGCATAAAGGAGGGGCAGAGTCGGTGCACTGACCCGGAACAGCACGTCGGCTGTATGCTCCAGTTCGGTGATCGTCATCAGTACCAGTCAGGGTCCTGCCTGAAGAATGAGGACGGGATCAGCCCGGCATGGATCGTCTGGAGGTCGCGCGCCTGGTAGATCGAGACATAGATCACCTGACCCCCGATGTGTATCTGAAGGTCTGAGGGTTTGGGGGGCCTGGCCGCGACCGGCAGCAGCACCGGGCCGCCGCATGACGTGCAGATCCGGAAGTCGCAGTTCCGTTCTTTTATATAGGCAATCACGTCGTCGTTAACGGTGATCTCTGCTTCGGAGACCGGCTGATCCCTGGGGATAGACATGGTGCTCTATCAGTCATCAGGTGAAGAGAAAAACGTAATGGTAAAGGAAAATTGGTCACGGGCTATGCAGCAGACTGCATGACCCGAGTCACCAGATCAAGGTACTTCTCCTTGAGTTCATAGACGCAGTTGTTCCCCTCGACCGGTTTTCTGACATGCAGAATCCCGATACGTGAGGCAATCGTCCCGACCATCGAGGCGATCGAGTGATAGGTGATCGCATAGTGTTGCTGCATCTCCTCAAAGATCAGAGGTACCGTCAGTGATTTGATCCTGACAAAGAGGTTCAGCAGTTCCCGTCTGATGCCGGTATGATCCCGTGAGAGATAGCCCCTGAGGCGCTCTTCGATACTGCGTTTGATATCCCCCGGCGATCTCATGGGTGCATATTCCGCATGAGTTAATAAATATCTTCTTATTTCTTCCTGAACCGGATCCGCGGGGAGAAAAGGAGATAAATATTAATAGTTAATTGAGTGTCCGCCGGCGAGCCGATCACTCAAATTGTCAGCGTCGTCCTGTATTTTCGGAGTGGGTTCAATTCTTCTATGAATCCGAACTCTTTAATCTCTCGCGTGCAAAAAAAGATATATGGGATTTTTCAGTTACGATATCAACAAATATCCTCCCAAGGAGATGATGACAATCCCACTCATCGTCCTCGTTATCGCACTGATCATCCTTGGCATCACCATGGCCCAGACCGGCATGCCCGTGAAGCCAGGGATTGACTTTGCAGGGGGGACTGCGGTGACCCTCTTCACGGCAGACAGCACGGATACCATCCAGGCATACTTCAAGGACTACCCGCTCACTGAGGCCGGTGAAGGTGTTGGCGGCGGGAAATACCTGACATTCGGGCCGCTCGACGACACCCGGTTCCGCGCGCTCTCTGCGATGATCCTGGAGAAGTATCCTGATGCGAAGATCGATCAGATCGGTGAATCGTTCGGGAAGTCGCTGCAGGAGCAGGCTGTGATCGCCCTGATCCTCTCGTTCATCGGGATGTCGATTGTGGTCTTCCTGGCATTCCGGGCCTTTGTCCCCTGCGTGGCTGTGATCGTCTCTGCGTTCTCAGATATTGTGATCGCCGCAGCCCTGATGAACTTGACCGGCATTCCGCTGACCCTCGGGACGGTGGCCGCCCTGCTGATGTTGATTGGGTACTCGGTGGACAGCGACATATTGCTGACCAACCGGGTGCTCAAACGGCAGGGAAACCTCCGCGATAAGATGGCAGGGGCGTTCACCACCGGGATCATCATGACATCGACCGCTATCGCCGCTGTTGCAGCGATGTGGATCGTCTCTTCTGTCGGACAGGTGCAGATCATCACTGAGATCAGTGCCGTGATCCTGTTCGGACTCGCTGCAGATATCTTCAACACCTGGGTGTTTAACGCTGGCCTGCTCAGATGGTACATAGAAGGCAGGGAATCCAGGGGGAGAGCATGACAAAGAGAGAGAAGATTCAGAGAAAGGGTGAGACCGAAGCGGTTCCTGTGGCCCGGACTGGCAAGGGGATCGACTGGAAGGCACTGCTGACCGACTGGCATGTCGCACTGGTGCTGGTGCTGGTTGTGCTCTCGGTGATTGCAATCTTCCCGCACATTGACAGCGACGGAAAATTCGCCACCAACTTACAGTATGGTCTTGACCTGCAGGAAGGAGCATGGATACAGCTTGAACTGAAGTCAGAGGTTGTCACGTTCGAGACCACCAACAAGACTGCAGACTTCATTGCAGCACTCGATAAACAGCTCGACACCGAAGTGGTCTCTACTGGACAGAACCAGCTCGAGATCAGAAAGGGGTTCACGCAGGAGCAGTTGAATACGGCATTCCAGGCGGCCGGCGGCAAGCTGCTCACTTATCAGCAGGGGGTCACCAAGACGACCGCTGAGGATGTGAAGCGGATCCTTGAGAACAAGATCAACAGTCTCGGCACCAAGGACGCCAAGGTGAACACCCTCTCCGGTCTGAATGGGATCACCCAGTACATCCGGATTGAACTTGCTGGTGTGGACATGAACACGGCCCAGGAGATCGTCGGCAAGCAGGGTAAGTTCGAGATCCGGATCAACACCACAGACAACCAGTCTGAGCACGTGCTCTTCGGTGATTCGATCACCAGTGTCTCGATGCCCTCACAGGAGCCTGTTGGCTCTGATAACTGGGGTGTCGGGTTCACACTCTCTGATGCAGGTGCGGTCGCGTTCAGAGACGGTTCGATCAAGTACGGCGCCGTCGATGATCCGGCCAACCATAACCTGGTGATGGTACTGGACAATCAAACGGTCTACAGTGCCCCGCTCAGCAGCGACCTCGCTGCCAAGCTCCGTGCACAGCCGAGTGTCAAACAGCTCTATGCCTCGACCGGTGCTGGAACGGACGGACAGAACTCGGCGCTGAACCTGGAGATCCACCTCCGTGCCGGGGCCCTCCCGGTCGACGTCTCGGTCGCCGGATCCGGTTCGGTCTCAGCCTCCCTTGGCGAGCACTTCAAGTTGATGTCCATTCTGGCCGGGCTCTTCGCCCTGATCACCGTCGGACTGGTCGTCTTCTTCCGGTACAGAGAGCCGATGATTGTGCTCCCGATGATCGGGACCAACTTTGCAGAGATCATCATCCTGCTCGGTATCGCACGGTTCACGCAGCAGCTGGACCTGGCCTCGATAGCAGGGCTGATTGCCGTGCTGGGTACGGGGATCGACCAGTTGATCATCATCACCGACGAGGTGCTTCACGAGGGGAGGGTTCCCTCGCCGAACCTGTATATGAAAAGGCTTTCACGGGCACTCGGGATCATCGTCGTTGCGGCGGCAACGGTCTTTATGGCCATGCTCCCGCTGGCGGTGATGTCCCTCTCGACCTTGCGCGGGTTTGCGATCATCACGATCCTCGGTGTGCTGATCGGTGTGATCATCACCCGGCCGGCATACGGACGGATTATCATGGCGATTCTGTCACGATAACCCGACAAAATATTTATCTTCTTTTTGAGCAAGAGATTCCTCACAAGAGGATGTACAATGTCAAAACCAGTACTGATTGACTTTTATGCTGAGTGGTGCGGACCGTGCAAGATGCAGTCCCCCCTGATCGACCGTCTGAAGGAGAAGATGGGCGATGCCATCGAGGTTCGAAAGATGGACGTCGACCAGCACATGAAAGAGGCCGGAGAATACCAGATCAGTGTGGTTCCGACGTTGATCATCGAGAAGGACGGCAAGGTTGTGAAGCGGCTCGAAGGGGTCACCAGTGCAGAGGATCTCGAACAGATGCTCCGTCCCCTGGTGACAGATTGAGGATCGGGATCATCGGCGGAACCGGGGATATTGGAGAGGGAATGGCAATGCGTCTCTCCCAGAAGCATGATGTGATCCTCGGTTCCAGGGACCCGGCCAAGTCTGAAGAGGCGAGCCGGTGCTGCTATATCACGCTGGCTGACCTGGGTCTCCCCTGTTCATGCAGAGGGGTCACCAACCAGGAGGCGGTGGACTTCGGCGATATCGTGATTCTGGCCGTCCCTTTTAAGCATCTCGAGGGAACGCTCAATTCGGTTCACGGGCTTGAAGGGAAGGTCGTGGTCAGCCCGGTGAATCCGATGGAGAAGACAGATCATTTCATCAACAACCCGCCTCCCGAGGGATCTGCGGCCCTGCTGGTCCAGAAACTGCTTCCGGGCTCGAAGGTCTGCGCTGCATTCAATGTAATCGCAGCGAACCGATGGAAGAAGATCGAGGAAGAACTGGACTATGCAGTGCCGGTCTGCGGTGACGATCTGGCTGCCAAGTCGCTTGTGATGGACCTGGTGAACGGGGTCTCGCACCTCAAGGCCTATGATGCAGGACCACTGGAGAGTTCCAGCCTGATCGAGTGTATCACCCCGCTTCTCCTCAATATCGCACGATATAATAAGATGAAGGATGTCGGGATCCAGTTCATCTGAGACCGATCACGACACGATCGCTGAACTGATCAGAAACCTGGGTGCGATCTATGGTCCGCTGGCCTGGTGGAGCGATGATCCGGAGCTGGTGATCATCGGGGCGATGCTGACCCAGCAGACCCGGTGGGAGCATGTCGAGACGGCGCTCGATAACCTGAGTGCGGTCGGCCTTCTCTCACTGGCTGCCCTGGCCATGGCAGACCCTGCGGTGCTTGAGCAGGCTATCTACTCTACTGGATTCTACCGGGTCAAGGCGAGGAGGCTGAAGGCCCTGGCCGGCCACCTGATCGATCGCTACGGTGGGGTCGACGGGATGCGGCGCTGCCCGACCGAGGATCTCCGTGCCGACCTCCTCTCCTGCGAGGGGGTGGGGGCCGAGACGGCCGACTCGATCCTCTGTTATGGGTTTGGTCGGTGCATGTTTGTGATCGATGCCTATACGACCAGGATCTGCTCGTGTGCTGGCGTCCGTCTGAAAGGCCCCCGCCTGAAGAGCCTCTTTGAAGAGGTGCTGCCGGCGAGTGTGGCGGCGTACCAGGACACCCATGCCCACATGGTCGAGTTTGGAAAAGAGAACTGTCAGAGACAGAGGTGTGAACAATGCTGGATCAGGAATTTGAACGGATAGGAAAACGGCTCTTCACTGAAGGGCTGGTCGGTGGGAACTTTGGGAACATGTCGGTCAAGGACGGGGGATCGTTTCATATCACCCAGACCGGCTGTTACCTCGATGACCCCGGGTCTCCGATCAAGGTGCCGATCATCGGACAGGTGCCCCAGAAGGCATCGAGCGAGTACAGGGTTCACCGTGCGATCTACCTGGGAACCCAGCACACCGCCATCGTCCACGCCCACCCGGCCCATGCAGTGGCCGTCTCGCTGCTGGCCGACGAGATCGTCCCGGAGGACAGCGAGGGGCAGATGCTCTGCCCGACGATCCGGGTGGTCGGCGCAAAGCCGGGCTCCAAGGAACTGGCCCAGGAGGTCGGATCTGCGTTGCAGCTTCGAAACGTGGTGATCGCCAGGGGGCACGGGACGTTCGCCGCGGCCTCGTCCCTCGACGAGGCGTACCTCTTCACCTCGCTCGCCGAGCACGCCTGCAGGGTGCTGATCCTCAAGGAGCAGTACCGCAGGGACCGGGGGTGAGGAGATGCTCGGTATCATCGGGGGAACGAGCCTCCTCTTCTGTGACCTGCCGCCCCTCGAAAAAGAGGCCGTTGCGACGCCATACGGGACGGCCGAGGTGCACACCGGGGAGGTGGCCCTCCTGCTCCGGCACCAGTTCCAGCGGCCGCCGCACCGGATCAACCACCAGGCCAACCTGGCCGCCCTGGCCATCCTCGGGGTCGACCAGGTGGTTCTGGTCGGGTCTGCAGGGTCGCTGAAACGCTCCATCCCGCCGGACTCGATCGTCGTCCCCGACGACTACCTGAGCGTCGCCCCGGTCCCGACGATCCATGATCATGCAATCGAGCATATCTGCCCGGGCTTTTCACGTTCAATACGACGGGAGCTCGTCCTCTGCGATGATGCGATGATCGAGGGGGGTACCTATGTGCAGACCAGCGGCCCCCGGATCGAGACCCGCGCCGAGGTGCAGAGCCTGGCTGCGATGGGGGACCTGGTCGGGATGACCATCGCCTCGGAAGCGACCATAGCCGCGGAACTGGGGATCGCCTGTGCCGCGGTCTGCACCGTCGACAACTTTGCCCAGGGGCTCTGTGCGGAGGAGGTCACCTACGAGATGATCCTCGCCTCTGCAGAGGCGAACAGAAAGCGAACCCAGGCGCTGATCCAGGCAATTGTAACAACAATGGGATGAATTCATGGACGAGATTGGAGGAAGAGATAGGACGTGCCTGATCACAGGCACCTGTATTGAAGGACGACCCGTTGATATCCTGATCGATGAGACCGGGACGATCGCTATGATCGATGAGAGGATCAGCGGGCCGGAACGCTCGGGTGCCGAGGTGATCCTCGATGGGACCGGTACTCTTGCGATGCATACGCTTGCGAACACCCACACTCATGCCGCGATGTCCCTGCTTCGGGGATATGCTGACGATATGATCCTGCAGGACTGGCTTGGGCAGAAGATCTGGCCCCTCGAGGCCTGCCTGACCGGGGAGGACGTGTACTGGGGAACCCGGCTCGCCTGCATAGAGATGATCCGGAGCGGGACCACGGCCTTCAATGACATGTACTTCTTCATGGAGGAGGCGGCCCGAGCCGTGGACCAGGCAGGGGTCAAGGCCCAGCTCTGCTACGGGTTCATCGATCTGAACGACACCGACAAGCGGGAGCATGAGATAAAAGCGACCGAGGCGCTGGTCACCTCCATTAAGGGAATGCAGAACCCGCGGATCAAACCGGCAGTCGGGCCGCACGCAGTCTACACCGTCTCGCCTGAAGGGCTCGCCTGGCTGGCTGCCTACAGTGCGTCAGAGCAGATCGGGATCCATGTCCACCTATCAGAGACCGAGCAGGAGGTGACCGATGCACAGAAGAACTCTGAAAAACGGCCGCCGGCGATCCTCGACCAGGCCGGGTGCCTGACTGACCGGACGATCGCTGCCCACTGCTGCTGGCTCGACCAGGCGGACTGCCGGCTGCTCGCAGAGCGGGGGACGACGGTCTCACACAATCCAGCCAGTAACATGAAGCTGGCCGTGAACCGGGCGATGCCCTACCCCTGGCTCGTCGAGGCCGGGGTGCCGGTCACCCTCGGCACCGACGGCTGTGCCTCCAACAACAACCTGGACCTCTTCGAGGAGATGAAGATCGCGGCCCTGCTCCAGAAGTTCGCGCAGAACAACCCGACCTGCCTGCCGGCCGAAGAGACGCTCGCCATGGCCACCGTGGCTGGGACCCGGGCGCTCGGGTTCGGCAGCGGCCTCATTGCGGTCGGAGAGCCGGCAGATATCATGCTCATCGACAGGATGGTACCCTGCAACACCCCCCTCCACCACCAGACCTCGAACATGGTCTATGCCTGCAATGGCGGGGCCGTGAAGACAGTCCTCTGCAATGGCCGGGTGCTGATGCAGGACCGCGTGATCCCCGGCGAAGCAGAGGTGCTCAGCCGCGCCTCACAGGCAGCGGCGGACCTGGTGAAACGGGCTGCCGACCGGGCCGAGTGACGGAGGGCACCGATGAGCGGGAATAGCAGGACGCAGCGGGGAAAGCCGAAGCGGGAGCAGGTCCGGCGGAAGGGAGCACTGGTCCTCTCGCTGGACTTCGAACTGCTCTGGGGTGTGCGGGACAAGCGGAGCGTCGAGACCTACGGGGAGAACCTCCGTGGGGTGCGGCGGGTCGTGCCGGGCCTTCTCAAACTCTTCGATACCTACGGGATCCATGCCACCTGGGCCACGGTCGGGCTGCTCTTCTGCAGGGACCGGGACGAGATGATGGCCGCCCTCCCGCCGGCGACGCTGCAGCCGCAGTACGACGACATGAACCTCTCGCCGTACCCGACGATCGATCAGGTCGGGGTCGACGAGGCAGCGGATCCGTACCACTATGCCCCGTCGCTGATCCAGGAGATCCTCGCTCACCCCAACCAGACGATCGGGTCGCACACCTTCTCGCACTTTTACTGCCTCGAGAAGGGGCAGACCGCCGCATCCTTCGAGGCCGACTGCGAGGCGTTCTCCAGGGTCGCCGCAGGTTACGGGCTGAAACCGACCTCGATCGTGCTCCCGCGGAACCAGTTCAACCAGGAGTATGTCGGGGTCTGCAAACAGTATGGGATCATCGCGGTCCGGGGGAACATGGACCACTGGCTGTACCGTGAGAAGACCGAGGAGGAGGAGACGACTCTGCGGCGGGCCCTGCGCTACGGGGATGCGTTCATCAGCCTCTCCGGGCCGCGGGTCTTTCCGTTGGCCGCCATCGACCCGGTGGTGCCGGTCACCATCCCGGCGACCCGGTTCCTGTATCCGCACAAATCCTTCACCGCGGCCTTCGACTGGCTGCGGCTCCTTCGGATCAAGAACGAGATGACCTACGCGGCGAAGTTCGGGTTTGCGTACCACCTCTGGTGGCACCCGCACAACTTCGGGAAGGACTACGAGGTGAACACCGCCTTCCTCGAGAAGATCCTGCAGCACTACTATGCCCTCCACGAGCGGTACGGCATGGAGAGCCTCTCCATCGAGGATGTGGCCGACAGGGTGATCGAGGGGAAGGTCTGACTGGTGTGGGACCCACGCCAGGATCCATCTCACTTCCTGCCGTAGATAGACGCATGAACAATTTTTAAAAAAAAGCCGGGATGAGTGGGATCTGATCCCCCAAAGGAGTTACGCGGTCTTGATCGTCGAGGCTTCGCCGAGATTCAGTTCCTCGATGGCGATCTTCCGCATCTCGAACTTCTGGATCTTGCCGGTCACCGACATCGGGAAGGTGTCGACGAATTTGTAGTACCGCGGGATCTTATACCGGGCGATCCGATTCTTGCAGAACTCTCTGATCTCATCCGGGGTCAGCGTCTCCCCCTTCATGATCGAGACCCAGGCCATCAGTTCCTCGCCGTACTTCTTGTCAGGCACCCCGATCACGTAGACATCGCTGATCTTTGGGTGGTGATGGAGGTACTCCTCGATCTCGCGGGGGTAGATGTTCTCGCCGCCGCGGATCACCATGTCCTTCAGTCGACCCTCGACCTTCAGGAACCCCTCCGTGTCCATCGAACCGAGATCCCCGGTATGGACCCAGCCGTTCGCATCCAGCGCAGCCCTGGTTGCGGAGGGGTTGTTGTAGTAGCACTTCATCGTCATGTACCCCCGCGCACAGATCTCTCCGATCTCCCCACGCGGGAGGATCCGCTGGGTGTTCGGGTCGATGATCTTCAGTTCGGTGCTCGGGAAGGCCTGCCCGATCGTCGAGACCCGCCTCTCAAGAGTGTCCTTCGTGGTGGTCATCGTGACCCCAGGTGAGGTTTCAGTCTGGCCGTACACGATCACGACGTCCCGCATGTTCATCACCGTGGCGACCTCCTTCATCTTCTCGATCGGGCAGGGTGAGCCGGCCATGATCCCGGTCCGGAGCGTTCCGAGGTAGTAATTTTTGAAGTTAGGGTGAGCCAGTTCGGCGATGAACATTGTTGGAACCCCGTGGAGGGCGGTGCAGCGTTCGTCCTGAACGGCTCGCAGCACCGCCTCCGCATCAAACGCTGGCGATGGAATCACCATCGTAGAACCGTGGGTGACCGCGGCCATATTGGAGAGGACCATCCCGAAGCAGTGGTAGAACGGGACCGGGATACAGAGCCGGTCCTTCTCGGTGAAGTTCATCCCCTCGCCGATGAAGAACCCGTTGTTCATCACCGAGTGATGGGTCAGCACGACCCCTTTGGGATATCCGGTGGTCCCGCTGGTGTACTGGATGTTGATCGCATCGTCGAAGTCGAGCGACTCCTCCCGCTCGGCCAGTTCGTCGGGGCTGATCAGCTCCCCCTTCCTGATCACCTCGTTCAGCGTGAACATCCCGTTGTATGGGATATCGTCGAGGAAGATCACATTCTTCAGGAACGGGAACTTCTCGCTGCTGATCCTGCCCGGGCTGCACTCGTAGGCCTCGGGGCAGGCTTCGTAGAACATTCCGACATAGTCGGAGGACTTGAACCGGCCCTGCAGGATCAGAGTCTGCACCTCTGCCTGTTTCATAGCGAACTCAAACTCGAAGGTCCGGTAGGCCGGGTTGATGTTCACCATGACCGCACCGACCTTCGCGCTCGCGAACTGTGCGACGGTCCACTCGGCATAGTTCATCACCCAGATGCCGACACGGTCCCCCCGCTCAACACCCAGTGCCATCAGACCCTTCGCCAGCGCGTTCACCTGCCCGAGGAACTGGCTGTAGGTCCAGCGGATGTTCTGATGCACTGAGATCATGGCATCGTTCTCCGGGTACCTGGCCACAATATCGTTCAGCATCGCACCGATCGTCTTCCCGATCAACGGGAGATCAGAGATTCCGGTCGCATAGCTCGCCTCAACCATCCCTGAATGATTGATGGGAAGAAGATATATTGCTGCTGATTCCTGTACCAGAAAGCACGGGGCAAAAAACACAATGCTTTTAAATTTCAAAGGAGACGGTATATCCTGCATTGGGGTCGTGGCCTAGTCCGGAATGGCGACGGGCTCCAGCGGTTTCGTGCGTGTGATGAACAATGGGTCTGCTGAATTGGTGATGACCCGTTGGAGCTCTGACGCATATCGGAGACACCCGTCGATCGTGAGTTCAAATCTCACCGACCCCACGTTTTTCACAGTCTTCTCTTCGAGCGCAGACGCTCGTATTTTATGGTTCTCGCAACAGGTCCGATGGTGATTTCTCCCTCTCCTTATGTGGTATGGCCGGCCCTTCATCACCGGTCTTCTTTATCTGCCAGAATTTCCCGGGCTCGATGGGACAGATCATGACCACGGCAGTATGCCCGTGACGATGCAGGTGATGCCAGGAGTGGGATGTACGATATATACCTCGTCATTTCATAGTATCTTGAAGAACCATGGCGATACCCCGGGAGATCAGTGAACAACTCTGCGCATGTGGCGGGGTGGATGGGCTGCAGCAGCAGATCCCTTCAGATGAGGACCTTTCCGTCCTGACCCGTTGCCATAACGCCCTCTCCGACCCGGTCCGGCTGAAGATCCTCTATGCCCTTCGGGCGCAGCCGCTCTGTGTCTGCGTGATCAAGGAGATCGTCTCCATCGCAGATTCCCGTCTCTCCTATCACCTGAACGTGCTGAAGACGGCCGGGCTGATCGTCGGCGTGCAGCAGGGGAACTGGATCATCTATTCAATCACTGACCTCGGGAGAACCGGGCTCCAGTGAGATCAGGGCATCATGGAAAGTTTCAAATTATTTTGAATTGATTACTCCTGTATATGTCTGTGAATCAAGAGGCAGGGATCGATAGATCCGAACCAGGTGCTGGTCCCTGCACCTGTGGCTGCACCGGAGCAGGCCAGCCGGCACCATCAGAGACGGGATGCTTCAATACCACCTCCATTCCCCCGGTATCACCCTGCAGCCAGCCTGCGATGCTGCAGACCACCTCCACCCTCACCTCGACAGACCGGCGGGACCATCTGCTGGCGCGTCTGGGCGTGGATCGGATGGGCCACCGGGTCCGACCCGGCCTGTACTCGCTCGGCCATCCAGACCGGACCTCCCCGGTGGTTGTGACCGCGAACTATACGCTCAGCTTCGATGCGGTCCGTTCAGCCCTCGACGGGATTGATGTATATCTGCTCGTCCTCGATACCTATGGGGTTAATGTCTGGTGCGCCGCAGGGAAGGGGACGTTTGGGACCGATGAACTGGTCCGCCGGCTCGAGGCGACCGGTCTCGCCGGGGTCGTGGATCACCGGCGTCTGGTCCTCCCGCAGCTCGGGGCCCCCGGTGTCTCTGCGCCCGAGGTGGCCAGGCGATCTGGCTTCCGGGTGGAGTGGGGGCCGGTCAGGGCCGAGGATCTGCCGGCGTTTCTTGCGACACATACGGCCACGCCCGAGATGCGGCGGGTCCGGTTCCCCCTCTGGGACCGGCTCGTGCTCATCCCGGTCGATCTCCGTTCCATCCTGCTGATGATGGCGGCCGGCGCCGTGGTGCTCTGGCTGCTGGCCGGCGCGGGGACGGCACGGGACCTGGTGGTCGCCATGCTCGCAGGGACCGCCCTCTTCCCGATCCTGCTCCCCTACCTCCCGACCGGGGACTTCACAACCAAGGGTTACCTCCTCGGGGTGCTGGTGATGATCCCGTCAGTACTCATCGATCTCTCGCAGGGCGGGGGATGGCTGGTCGAGGCCGGCAGGGTCGTCGTCGATCTGACTGCTTTCCCGGCGTTGACCGCATACCTCGCGCTCCTCTTCACCGGTGCGACCCCGTTCACCTCCCGGACCGGGGTACGACGGGAGATCTTCCGGTACATCCGGCCGCTGGCAGGGATCGCGGCCGTGGGAACTGTGATCGCCGTGGCACTCCGCCTGGTCACGGGAGGGGTATGATGATCTTCGATTCGTACAGCGAGAATACGCTCGTCTACAACCCTGAGCGATGCATCAACTGCGGGGCATGTTCAACGGTCTGCCCGCACCGGGTCTTCTCCCCGGGGAAAAAGACTGCGGTGCTGACCGCGCCGGCGGCCTGCATGGAGTGCGGGGCCTGCCAGGTGAACTGTCCGACCGGTGCGATCACCGTTGAGAGCGGGGTCGGGTGCGCTGCCGCGCTGATCCGGGTCGCCCTGACCGGCAAAGGGGAGGAGACCTGCGACTGCTGCGGAGAGCGGGGGCCGACTGAGGATAATGCGTGCTGCGGGGATGGGTGCGGTGAGACCGGCTGCCGGTGACGTCAGCCGGCCTGTGCTGGAAGGAAGGTACCGGTTTTTTTAATGGTGTCTCCTAAATATAAAGGCAGGAATGTGGGGAGATCTATGTATCAGATAGGTGAAGCACTCGTCGGCGATGGCGCAGAACTCGCGCACATCGACCTTATCATCGGAGAGAAGTCAGGACCTGTAGGGATTGCGTTTGCGAACGGGCTGTCCCAGCTCTCGGCGGGGCACACCCCGCTGCTGGCCGTGATCCGGCCGAACCTGCTGACCAAGCCGGCCACGCTGATCATCCCGAAGGTCACCCTGAAGAAGACCGCACAGGTGACCGAGATGTTCGGCCCGGTGCAGGCCGCGGTCGCCAAGGGGATCGCAGACTGTATCGAGGAAGGAACGTTCACGGGCTACGATATTGAGGACCTCGTGATCTTGGTGTCGGTGTACCTCGCTCCGGAAGCGAAGGACTACAACAAGATCTACCGGTACAACTACGGAGCCGTGAAGCTGGCACTGAACCGCGCACTCGAAGGGTTCCCACAGGAGAAGACGATCCTCTACGAGAAGGACCGTGGGGCGCACGCCGTCATGGGATTCAAGGTTCAGAGGCTCTGGGATGCCCCGTACCTGCAGGTCGCCATGGATCTCGTGGACATGAACAAGGTCGCCAAGGTGCTCAAGGAAGTGCCTGACAACGACCACGTGATCATCGAGGCCGGCACACCGCTGATCAAGCGGTTCGGTCTGAGCGTGATCAGCGAGATCCGGAAGCTCCGGCCGAACGCGTTCATCATCGCGGACATGAAGATCCTCGACACCGGGAACCTCGAGTCCAGGATGGCCGCCGATGCATCCGCCGATGCAGTGGTGATCTCCGGCCTCGCCCCGGCTTCGACGATCGAGAAGGCGATCGAGGAGACCAAGAAGACCGGTATCTACTCGGTCATCGATATGCTGAATGTGCCAAACCCGGTCGAACTGATCGCATCGTTAAAGGTCAAGCCCGATATCGTCGAGCTGCACCGTGCCATCGACTGCGAGGGCTCCTGCCATGCATGGGGCGACATCATGGCCATCAAGAAGGCCGCAGGCGGCAAGCTGCTGGTCGCGACGGCCGGCGGGATCCGTGTCGACGTCGTCAAGGACGCACTCGCATCCGGGGCTGACATCCTGGTCGTCGGCAGGGCGATCACCGCGAGCAAGGACATCCACCATGCTGCAGAGGAGTTCATCGAACAGCTGCACAAGGAAGAGATCGACCAGTTCAGGGTCATGACCGATTTCTGATCTGGTTTATCAGTTCTTTCACGAACAGGCCCTCCGGGGCACTCATTTTTTTAATAAAACCGCCGCGGGGAAGTCCCGGTTTCTACCTGATGCTATTATCCTCATCTCTCTGATTATGGATCAGATTTCACCAGTTCTGAAGATCTCTGGCCGAAATTATATACGTGCGGCATCATGATCCATGGTCATGACTGGAAGTCGCCGGGAACTTATGAGAGCGATCGGGACCAGATTCATCCCAGGAGTTCTCATCATCGGCCTGATGCTCTTTGGCCTGGCCGGCACGTTCAATTACTGGCAGGCCTGGCTCTACTGCGGGATCCTCTTCACCCTGGTGTTCGTCGTCATCATCTACTTTTTTAAGAGAGATCCCGCCCTGCTCAGGCGGAGGATGGAGAATTCTGAGCGACGGGGCGAACAGAAGAAGATTATCTTCTTCACAACGCTCCTCTTCCTCATCGGGTTCATGATCCCGGGCCTTGATTTTCGGCTCGGTTGGTCGACTGTTCCGACTGTGCTGGTGCTGTTCTCAGATCTTATGGTCTTTGCCGGGTATCTGCTCACGTTTTTGACATTGCGGGTGAACAGCTATGCCGCTCGTACGATCAGGGTCGAAGCAGGGCAGAGGGTGGTGTCGACGGGCCCGTATGCGGTCATCCGTCATCCGCTGTATCTTGGATTTCTGGTCCTGGTCCTCTTCACCCCGACCGCGCTCGGTTCGTACTGGGCGCTGGTCCCGTTCCTCCCTCTCCCTCTCTTCATCGCCCTTCGCATCATCGACGAGGAGAAGGCCCTGGTCGACGAACTCCCCGGGTACCGTGAATACTGTCAGAGGACCCGGTACCGGCTGCTGCCGGGGGTGTGGTGAACAGGTTTTATCTTTTGAGACCGTGACCGACGACGGGTCTGATTCGCGGCATCAGTTCTGACAAGCCGGTATTCTGCATTCTTCAGAGGGGACGACCCTCTGTCCGGCGAACCGGAACTTGCCGGGGGGAATGGTGATCTCGAACCTGACCCCCCTGGTGAACGTTCCCGTCTCCCTGATCGAGAGGCCGGTGATACCGAGGATCTCGCGGGAGAGGAAGAGGCCGAAACCGGTGTTCTTCCCGAACCCCTTCTCGAAGATCTTCTCCTTCTCCTCGTCCGGTATGCCGATTCCATCGTCCTCGAACAGGAGGGTGATGCCTGCAGCCGACTGCAGGTATGAGAATCTGATCGTGGTGACGTGCCCCCCGTGCCTGAGTGCATTGTCGATCAGGTTCTCATAGATCTTCTCAAGCATGGGGTCGGCGTACACCTCCAGGGAGTCGAGGGAGATCAGCAGTTTTACCGGTCCGAGGTGGAGCGCCGGCTGCATGGCCTCCAGACATCGTCCGGGGTTCTGCCACTGTGGTGCAGCCACCCCCACATCCTGGTAATCCCTGGTGAAGGTGATCTGACGCTGGATGGTCTCTGCTGCGCTCTCGG
Organism: Methanosphaerula subterraneus; assembly: GCF_052055875.1. GTDB lineage: Archaea > Halobacteriota > Methanomicrobia > Methanomicrobiales > Methanospirillaceae > Methanosphaerula > Methanosphaerula subterraneus. The sequence goes on along the minus strand of NZ_CP170508.1, from coordinate 993,155 downwards.
TCTTATTCAGGATTGTCTGTGCTTCCTGGTCGACGGTCGTCTCTGCCAGTAGAGAGAGGTAGGCGAGGAGCACGGTCAGCTGGTTGTTGATGTCATGCCTGGTGATGCTCGATAACAGGTTCAGTTTTCTGTTCGCGTTCTGGAATGCCGCCTCAGAGTCACGCAGTTCATTATTCTGTTCCAGGAGCTCCCTTCGGTATCCGTTCATCTCCTCGACGATGCTGCCGACGACCAGCCCGACGACGCAGAACATCCCTGCCCGAAGCAGGGAATCGAGCACGATGGTGCCGTTGAGTCTGTAACTCACGGCAATATTGAGTATACCGAAAAAGAGACCGATATACGTTGCCCTCCGTCCATACCTGAGACCGATGACCACGATGATCAGGTAGAAGAAGTGCGAATACACTACAGAGATACGGTAATACCCATGGACAACGAGTTCAAGGGCAATGCCGGCAAGGATGAGGAGTGCAAAGATAAACGTCTGAATTCTGCCCGTCGTCACCTTCTGTAACCATGGATCATGTTGGTTCGAAACCTTCTCCCACTCCTGCTGTAACTCTGCTATGGAGATTATGGGATATATGCGCTAAATAATTCTTGCTGATTGAGCCGGTTCTTCGTTCAGCCTCTGTCGGTGGTGAGCGGTTCGAGGCCTCCCCCTGTTGCCGGGGAGAAATCTTACAAGTCTGGCTGTTTCTCTTCATATAACCTGAAACGTGTACGACCGACAAGATCTCAAATGACACCTGTATGAGGCGCAGAGGGAGGCCCTGGATGCAACGAAATATCTGCCAGGGTGCCCGCAGGAGAAGAGTGGGGAGTGCCCGAAGAAGATCCGACCGACCTGTCCGAAAGGCCCATACCGCCCGTGCCCCTGCATCAATGAACCATGCCCCATGATCGAGTCGGAGCAATCCGACTCTGTCGAAGATGAGTAACATTATCCATTCCCTGCCATCGGCGATGTCAGGCGATGGGGGAAGGATGCGCGTGTCGTCTCCGGGTTCAGGACCCACCCTCTGCGATCCTGCAACTGAGGATCACTCCTGGGGGATGAACCCGGAGATTTGAGGTTCGGGATGTATCATCCTCAGATCGATGTCGAACCGTACTGATCAACGAGTTGCCTGACCATGGCGGTCACCAGGTCAGGACGGTCGAGCTGGAGGGAGTGGGTGGTGTTCTCGACCACCATTACCCTCCCGTCGGCCGAACTCCCGGCAAGACCGCGCTGCAGGTCCAAAAATTTTCTGCTTCCATCCGATACCGGGCCGGATCCCTCTGCATGAAGGGTTGGATCTGAGGAGAGGAGCACTCTGACCGGTATGCTGGGCGACAGGTGAGCCCCTTTCAGTTCTGACTGGACAGCAGTGAAGATACGATCTGTCCTCATCCATTCGTCGATACTCACCTGTATGGACACGGGGCGTGATGCGAGCAGGGCCCTGCATGTCTGCTGGTCCTGCAGTGAAAGCCGCGGATCCACCGGGATCAGTCCCGGGTTTCTGGCCAGGTACCCGTTGTCAGCCTCCCCTTCTTCCACTTCGAGCGACTGGACCATTTCGGTGATCTGCTGGTGTCGAACACCGGAGTACTCAGCGTCACCGATGAATTCGTTCTCAACTTCAGGTTCGATCAGAACCAGCCCGGCGACCTCGGCCGGATACCGGTGCGCGAAGAGTCTCAGCATCGTCGCCCCCCGCTCCTCGCCGACCAGCAGATAGGGTGTGGGGAGACCTGCATTGTGGAGGGCGATATGCAGGTCGGACACGTCGGCTGTTGCATTCACCGGTCCAGTCGTCGGGTCGGACCAGCCCATCCCGGCCCGGTCGACCGAGACCGCGGTCGTGAACTCCCCGACCGCCTGCTGGACCTGTGACCAGGTGAGGGTACTGTCCCCTGTTCCGGCCTCCATCACCACCACAGGCCCGCCGGTACCGGCAATATGCAGCGCAATCTGTCTTCCGTCTTCGACGTCGACCCGGTACCCGGTCCTGACGGTGGCCCCGGCCGCCCTGTCCAGGGCTACCAGCGCATACTGGGTGTCCAGCGATGGGCCGAGTGCGGGAACTGATGAGGTGCTCCCTGTTCCGGTCACCATCTCCTGCTGGTCGGTCATCCACCGGTTTCCGCCGGTGACCACCCGGTCTGTGCAGTTCACGATGCTGAGCCCGGTCGGGCTTCCGCCAGCCGCATTGTTCTGGACCAGCGTCCTGCCGGTTCTGTCGAGGTACACCGCGGCCATATGGTTGCCATAGAGCAGGTTTTGTGTGATCAGATTCTGTGTTCCGCCACTGATGGCGATCCCCGGGTACCGGTTCCAAGCAGCCTGGCAGCGATCAATTGTCGTCCGGCTGCTCTGTTCAAGGAAGATCCCGTTCATCCGGTTGTCCGAGACCGTGCAGTGATCGACCCTGGTGCCGGTGGTATTGAGCAGGTAGATGCCGACATCCCCGTTCTGAAGGGCCCTGGTCCCTGTCAGCCGGCACCCGGTCGACTCATTGACGGCGATCCCGGGGTATCCGTTCCGAAGTGCCTGGCAGCCTTCAATGCTGATCTCCCTGCACCTATCGAGGAGGAACCCGTTCTCTGTGCAGTTCACTGCGGTCACCCCGGACAGCAGACCCGAACTGACCGATTGGTACTGGATCCCGATCCCCCATGATTGAACGGACAGGTTTCTGATCGTCACATTCTGCTGCGGTCCATTCACCACGATTCCAACAGAGTCACTCATTGAGGTGCCGGTCACCTGGCATCCGTTCCCATCGAGCAGGACGTCCGAACTGCTGATCACGATCCCGTGCTGACCCCCGGCTGTACGATCATAATCCAGAACATACTGGCCCGGAGTCATGATCACGAGTGGCTCGTCCCCGTTTCCCTGTGCTCCTGCAGGCATCACAAGAAGGCAGATGAGAAGGAGGAGAAGAAACCCGGAGGAGCTGTACGATAGAGCGCCTCTCATACTCCTTTCCCTCTGGGCAGGTGTGGCATCGATGGTGCATCTGGCTTCACCCTGAAAACAGGTTCCTCTGACAGGTCAGCAATCCTTCTTTTACCTTTCATCGTTCACCGCACTGTTCGTCCATCCGCTTCCACCTGCACTGGAGAATGATATCATCGACCATCTACATAAACCCGGCGAACTGTATCTTTCCGGTCAAAGGCATGTGATCATGATTATATGCTCCGGCACAGATCTCTGATCAGTTCACCATGTCCCTCATATCGCCGGGTAATTTCGCCAGGGTCGCTCTGCTCGTCTTTTGTACTGGTATCGTCCTCACCCTGATTCCTGCTCTCTCCGAGGTGGCGCCGCTGCTGCTCCGTGTCGGTTTCCTCCTCGGGATCTTTGCATATGTCTGGGATGCATTGCGTTTCTGGTATTATGGGAACTGGTGGTTTTCAGCCCTGATGATCGGTGTCCCGCTCTTCTTCACGTTCTTCTCGTTCCGCACCCCGGGGGTTCACCTGGGTGAACAGATGGTCTTCACCATCCTCCCCTGGACTCTGGGTGTCCTGCTGGTGCTCTATGTACTCCACCTGTTGCGCCGGTCGCTTCGTCCGCGGAGGGACTATGCCACGTACCTGGTATACCTGCATGATCACCCGAGTTTTCTCTGGGCGCTGTTCGGGCTGGTCGTGATCAGCAGCCTCTGTCTGGCCGGCGCCCTGTACCGGGACGATCCTACCCAGTTCGCCCAGGGGCCATTGAACTGGGCTGCACCTATCGTTAAACCGCTGGTGATCCAGATCATAAACCTGTAACCCGGTCTGTTCAGCACAGTTCCCGGCCATCTCATCAGGTCCCCGGATGGTTCTGCACAGGTACCCTCACCTCAGGCCAGATGATCATTGAACTGACGGTAATTGGGCTGGGCATGCTTCCGATACCCTGATCGTGATCATATCCGGTAACTGCCCTGGGGACGACCATCCGGCAAAAAAGCCAGTGGAATAAGATCTTCAATTCAGTTCTTTTTCCAGAAGATCGTTATCTGGCCGGTGTCGATGAAGAATTCAAAACCGGCGGTACCTGACGCACTTGAAAAAAGAGATAGTTTGATTATTCGTTCTTTCTCTGCCGTGCAGCGATCAGGGCAACCCCTGCCAGTGCTGCAACGCTCAACAGCCCAAACATCGACCCGGATTTCTTCGTCGTTGTGGTCGTTGTAGCTGTCTTGTTGGTGGTCGACGAGTTCGTTCCAAACGAAGAGTCCTTCTGGATCCCAAGACCGTTCTGGGTCGCCGGGATCGTGGTCTGCGAGGTCTCGATCAACGAGTTGAAGTCTGAGGTGCCGGCTGAATTACCTGTTGTGGAACTGTTCGGGTTGTAGTTCTGGCTCTGTCCGCTGGCTGCAACAAAGGACTGGAAACTCATATCGCCGCTGTTCTGGATGCCTGATGAACTGTTCTGATAGACTGACTGGTAGGTCTGGACCGGTTGATATGCGGTCTGGTTCGATGAGATGGTGGCCTGTGAATATCCCACCGGTGGCCAGGTGGTGGCTGCAGTGCCTGGGAAGAGTGTCGGGATTGTTGTGGCTGCGGCTGGCAGGCCGGACGATACGCCCTGCTGGAGTCCCTGCTGTGGGGTCACGGTAACCTGCTGTCCGGGGAGTGGCCAGCTCTGCTGCTGGGCCGCGACCGGCCAGGTCTGGACCGGCTGGGTCACCGGGACCTGGGTGGCAACCAGGGTGACAACCTGCTGGACGGTCGGAACTGTTGCAACGGTCTGGGCCGTGGTCTGTGCCACCGTCGGAATCGGGCCTGTGATCGCATCGCCGATGACCGTGATCGTCGTGGTCTTCACCTCGGTCTTTCCGGAGACATCGTTCCCTTCGAGATCGTTCATACGCTGAACCCGGACCTTTGGTGCCGTTTCACCCGGGCCGATCGCGACGAACGTTATCACTGCCATGTCATATTCTCCATTCTTGTACCCCTTGGTGAAATCACCGAACATCATCTCAAGGGTATGCGTGCCATACAACTCTGTAGATGTGGTGTTGCCAACCTGGAAATCGGTCTTCTGGTACTGGAGCACACTGCCGTCCCAGTCGACGACAAGGGAGATATCGGATGCGACAGGGTTCAGATTATTGTCCATAATGATCGTTGCGGTCACGACATCGCCGGTGTTCACGTTCTCTGGACAGGCGACCTTGAACATGGCCATCCCGCCTGCACTGGCCATCGTGACACAGCAGAGCATCACCAGTCCGGTGATCAGCAGGGATCTGTACAGTTTCATGGCAGCAGCCTCCTTACAGGAGCGTTGCCGAGAGGATGCGTATCATTCATAAGGATAAGTTTGTTAAGTCCATGCAGATAAATTATTGCAGTCATACATCCTCACAGCGCCGCGCAGACACTTAGATATCCACATCTGGGGCAGAATTACCCCTTTTTCACCAGGATCTACTCTTCCGGGGCCGCGCTTCCCTTATGTCGATCAGACCCACCAGAATGATGCCCTGGCTGGTTCTGTCAGGACCTGCTCTGCAGGGGCAAGAAGGAAGTAGCAGGAGGACCAGTATGATAAGGAGAAGAGGTACTGTGAGCGATACAATAGAGAAGATATCCAATACTGATACACCGGCCGAACCTGTTACTAATGCATTCGAGGCACTGGGTATCTCAAAGGAGATCCAGAAGGCCATCGTTGATCTCGGGTTCGAAGAGCCGACCCCGATCCAGCAGATGGCGATCCCCCTGATCCACCAGGGATTTGATGTGATCGGCCAGGCCCAGACTGGGACCGGCAAAACAGCGGCTTTTGGAATACCAACGCTTGAGAAGATCGATCCCCAGGACAAACATGTTCAGGCCCTGATTCTCAGTCCAACCCGCGAGTTGACCATCCAGATCGCCGAGGAACTGAGCAAACTGGCACGGTACCGGCGCGGGATCGCGATCCTGCCAATCTATGGCGGTCAGCCAATCGAGCGGCAGTTCGATGCCCTCAGACGGGGCGTTCAGGTCGTGATCGGGACCCCCGGCAGGGTCATGGATCATATGCGCCGCGGGACGCTGGTATTCGATCATGTGAAGACCGTTGTCCTGGATGAGGCGGACGAGATGCTGGACATGGGCTTCCGGGACGATATCGAGATGATCCTCAAGACGACCCCGGCAGACCGACAGACCACGCTCTTCTCGGCCACAATGTCGCAGCCGATCCTGGAGCTGACCAAGCGGTTCCAGAAGAACCCGAAGATGGTCAAGGTCACCCACAAGGAACTGACGGTTGCAGCGGTTGAACAGATCTACTACGAGGTCCGCGAGTCGCTGAAGCTCGAGGCGCTGACCCGGCTGCTCGACATCTACAACCCAAAGTTGACCCTGATCTTCTGCAACACCAAGCGGCGGGTCGACGAACTGGTCGGACAGCTGCAGGTCAGGGGATACGCTGCAGAGGCTCTCCATGGAGACCTGAAGCAGTCGCAGCGCGACCGGGTGATGGGCAGGTTCAGATCAGGTGGAATCGATATCTTGGTCGCGACGGATGTTGCAGCCCGTGGGATCGATGTCGACGATATCGAAGCGGTCTTCAACTATGATGTTCCGCAGGACGAGGAGTATTACGTTCACCGGATCGGCAGGACCGGGCGGGCCGGCAGGACCGGGCGGGCGTTCACCTTCGTTTCAGGCAAGGAGATCTGGAAGATCCGTGACATCCAGCGGTACACCAACACCCGTGTGATCCAGGCGCAGGTGCCGACCCTCTCGGACGTCGAGGAGATCCGGACCACGCTCTTCATCGAGAAGGTGAAGACCATCGTCGATGCAGGCGGGCTTGAGAAGTACGCCTCGATGATCGAGAAACTGATGCGAGACGATTACTCCTCGCTCGACATCGCAGCGGCATTGCTGAAGATGCGGATGGAACGTGACACCAAGGAGGAGAGCGCAGCCGAGCCGGACTTCAAGAACACCGGTGCCGAGGCGGGTATGGTCAGGTTCTTCCTCAATGTCGGCAGGAACCATAATGTCCGGGCAAAGGACATCCTTGGTGCGATCGCCGGCGAGACCGGGATCCCAGGCAAGTCGATCGGGGCAATCAACATCTTTGACAGTTATTCATTCGTCGAGGTGCCGCTCGAGCACGCAAAGACTGTCTACCAGATCATGAATAAGAACCAGATCAAAGGGAATACGATCAACATCGAACCCGCAAACCAGCGGTAATTCCCCTTTTTTTAGTTGTGTTCTGCGAATTGGACCCACTTGTTCGATCCCTGGAACAAAAAAGACAATTATCGGTACCGTGTGTCTAGGAACCGAACCAGCACCAGCCCGACAGCACCGATGCCGATGATCATCGCTGCCTGCAGGTAATACCCCGCGCCGAGCAGAAGCGTGGCCAGCCCGAGACCGACGATCAATCCGACCGGCATACCCAGGACCACATTCCACCGAATATTTCCTGGTTTCGGGTTGTCAGGTATCAGCATCCTGAGTGATGAGTCAAGATGATCTAGTCGTCTGCCACATGCATCACAGTAACTCTTTCCTTCAGAGATCTGTATCCCACAGTTGTTGCAGAACGGCATGATCGACCCTCGTTAATAATAATCTCGTCTCTGGAAAGGATTAACTTTCCGTATCGTTACGATCGAAATGCCCTTTGAAACCAGTACTGGTCCTTTCCATCAGCGCTATAATCCCCGGCGCCATATATTTCCTGAAGATGAGCAAAACCTATGATGTGGTGGTGGTTGGGGCCGGGCCTGCAGGGACTGCAACAGCCGCGTCCTGTGCAGCAGCCGGCCTCTCGACGCTGGTGATTGAGGAGCATGCGACGATCGGATACCCGGTCCAGTGTGCCGGTCTTCTTTCAGAGGCTGCCTTTGCCGAGTGCCAGGTGTCAGAACGGTCTATCCTGAATACGGTTCAGGGCGCTCGGATCACATCGGACCTCGGCGGTTCACTCCTCTTTGATGCAGGGAAGACGAAGGCCTACGTGGTCGACCGGGGTGTGCTCGATCGTGAAATGGCAGCAGCCGCTGCAGATGCTGGGGCTGAATTCATGCTGAAGACGGGGTTCACCGGCATATCCGGAAACTCTGTCATGACCCGGGGGATCAGCGGAGAGCGGTCGATCGGGTATCGGCTCCTGATCGGGGCCGACGGCCCGCGGTCGACGGTGGCGCGATCGCTCGGCCTGCCCCGGGCTCAAACCTATCTCTCCGGGATTCAGGCCGACCTTGCGGTGTCTGAACCGGTCAACCCCAGGTTTGTCGAGATCTACCCGGACGCCTCCCCCGAGTTCTTCGGCTGGCAGATCCCGCTCGCCCCCCGGCGGATCCGGGTCGGGCTCTGCGGGACCAGTGGGGTTAAAGAGAAGTTCGAACGATTTTTAGGACGATTTCCGGGTTCATGCCTGCACCTGGTCACCGGCACGATCCCACTCGGGGTGATTGGAAAGACCTATGGAAGGCAGGCTCTGATCGTCGGGGACGCGGCAGGATTTGCCAAGCCGACCTCGGGCGGCGGAGTCTACACTGGCATCCGCTCCGCCCGCCTGGCAGCAGAGACCGCTATCGCCTGCATCGGAGAGGGGCGGTACGACGACGCAGCCCTGAGCAGGTACGAAAAGGCCTGGCAGGACGATTTTGGAAAAGAACTGGCGGTCGGGTACAAACTGATCACTGCCCGGCAGAAGATGACCAGCCAGGAGATCGATCAGATCCTCCGTGCTATGAACGATCCCTCGATCATCGAATCGATCGTTAACTTCGGGGATATGGACCGCCCCTCGGCCCTGATCAAAAAACTGATGATGAAGCCCGCGCTCTGGGGAGCGATGAGGGTGTTGATCAATTCGGGGATCCGGCAGATCTTCGGTTGATCCCTTCTCCTCTTTCTCTAACAGGCCGCTTCGGGACACAGGCGTCCATGTCCCTTCGAGGTCTCTGGTGCATTCAGATCTACTATCAAGATGCGTTTCGGACTTTTTTGCCCTTCGTTGAATTATAAATAACAACCTTTTTCAATCACTTGGTGATACATTACATCGGATTAGTATTACTAAATGGGGTGAAATCACGCACATTCCTGACGCATTCATACCGATCAATCAGGGCGTAGTCTACTGGATCATCGCTCTGGTCTTCATCGCCCTGGCACTCCGCTGGGCAAAGAACGAATTGACAGAGGAGAAGATCCCGCTGGTCGCCGTGCTGGCCGCCGGCATCTTTGCGATCCAGGCCTTCAACCTCCCGGTCACGATGGGAACGAGCGGACACCTGCTCGGCGGGGCGCTTGCAGCGATCCTGCTCGGCTCCCCGTTCGCCGCAGTCTTCATCCTTTCGATGGTGCTGATCATCCAGGGGGTCATCTTCGGCGACGGCGGGATCACCACAATGGGTGCGAACATCATCAACATGGGTGTGATCGGTGGGTTCGTCGGGTTCTACTCGTTCCGCGGGCTGATGGGGCTCACCAGAAATATGAGCATCTCTGCATTCGCCGCGGCCTGGCTCGCCTGCTTCATTCCTGCACTCGCCTGTGGACTCGAGATGTTCGTTGCAGGCACATTCCCCCTGGTGCCGGGGCTGATCGCGATGGGTACCTACCATGCTGTGATCGGTCTCATCGAGGGCGTCATTACGGTCGTTGGCCTGCAACTCATCATGAATGCCCGTCCAGATATCGTCGAACTATCACAGGGGGTGCCCCTCAATGGATAACCGGACCTTTCTGATCGTGGGGATCATCGCGGCACTGCTGATTGCGGTCGTCGCGGTCTACTTCGCTTCGAGCGACCCCGACGGGCTGGAGAGCACGGCCCTGATCATCCAGGGGGACAAGACTCTGACCGGCGATACTCCGCCGGGTGCCGAGGTGAATGAGGATATGCCCGGGAGGTTCGTCTATGAGGCCCCATTGAAGGACTACTCACTCGGGGACAGCCTCGGGTCATCCGGCGGCGTCATCGCGATGGTTTTAGGCGTGATCATCTCCCTTGCGGTCGTCCTCGGGGCGGCAAAGATACTTGCACGTCCAAATAGATAGAAGACCAATTCTTTTTTGAGTCCTACCATGCACCTGATCGAAACCAGAAACCTCTCGTACCAGTACACATCCAATCGGAAGGCACTCGACGGTGTAAACTTTTACGCCCCCCGAAACGCAAGGATTGCCGTGATCGGTTCGAACGGCGCCGGCAAGTCCACTCTCTTCCGGCACTTCAACGGGATCCTGACCCCGAGCAGCGGACAGGTGCTGGTCAGGGGCGAACAGATCACGAAGAAGAATCTGAAGGAGATCAGAAAGTTCGTCGGGCTGGTCTTCCAGCACTCGGACGATCAGATCTTCTCCCCGACCGTCGCGCAGGACATCGCGTTCGGGCCGACTAATATCGGCCTCGATGCAGAGACCGTGGAACATCGGGTCAGTTCTGCCCTCAAGATGCTCGGGATCGAGCACCTCCATGACCGGGTCCCCCACCATCTCTCAGGCGGGGAGAAGAAACGGGTCGCCATCGCCGGCGTGATCGCGATGGAACCCGAGGTGCTGGTGATGGACGAACCGACGGCCGGCCTTGACCCTGAGGGAAGGGACGACCTGATCCGGTTCATGAACGATCTCGTCAAGACCTACGGGATGACGGTGATCTTCTCGACGCATGAACTCGATCTGATCCCCTCGATGGCAGACTACATCTATGTGATGGATAAGGGCAGGATCTGCGCCCAGGGGACCGTCGAGGAGATCTTTCTGCAGGAGGACCTGCTCCGCAGTGTCCATCTGACGATCCCGGTGCTCCCGAAGTTGATCAGGGCCCTGCAGAACCAGGGGATTGAGGTCTCGATGGCCTACACCTATGAGGAGGCTGAGGCGGCCTTTCTGGAAGCCTTCAGCGGACGAGCATGATTGAAGAACTCTTTGCCATCGAGAAGGAGGCCTACCGGGACAGTCCGCTTCACCGGCTCGATGCCCGCGTGAAACTGATCGTCGCGTTCGCGGCCATCATCGCCCTGGTCTCATACCCGATCTCCACCCCGGTGTACCTGCTCGGGGCCGTCTTCGCTCTCTTCTACCTGGTACTCTGGGTGATTTCAGGCCTCTCTCCGTGGGTATACCTGACCCGGTTACTGGTGATCCTGCCTTTCGGCCTCTCGATCATGGTGCTCCAGGTCTTCTTCCCGAACCGGTTCTTCCCTGGCACCGACGCACTCCTCTCCTTCCCGCTCGGGATCACAATCTACGCAGGGTCAGCGCAGTTCGCCATGATCCTCTTCGTGAAGTTTCTGCTCTCCATCTCGTTCATCATCCTGCTCTCGTCGACAACCAGGGTGCAGGACATGCTGGTCGGTGCCCGACGGCTCGGCTTCCCCTCAGAGTTCACGCTGATCATGGGGATGATGATCCGGTACCTCTTCGTCTTCGGGCAGATGTTCTTCCGGATCCGGAATGCGCTTGAGACCCGGTGTTTCAATGCGTTCGATCGATCGCTGCCGTATATATACCGGCTGCGGCAGATGGGCTACACGATAGGGACGATGTTTATCCGCTCGTACGAGCAGGGGGAGCGAACCTATGTAGCGATGCTCTGCCGGGGGTACGGCAAGGATGCGTTCCTCTTCGTCCCGCCAAAGTCCCTCCTGGCCGGCGAGTGGGTGGCGCTGCTGGTCGGGCTCATGGTCGTGATCATTGCGCCGATCGCGGTATACCTGTTCCATTGAGGAGATGGGATCACCGGCGTGGAGAAGAATCCCCTTGGGATTCTTCAAATGTCCAGCTCGCCTGTAAAATGGAATCGGAAGACCCACAAAATCCAAAAATAATTCAATCTCCGACTCCATTGAGTCTACGATTGGTCAAGGATGTTGCGTTCAAACCAATAAAACCAAAGCCTTTTTCTAGAGTGGTACTGCATCTGCATCTATGCCGAGTAAGTTTGGACATGGTTTTGTCGTGAACCTGGTGCTGATCGGAAGACACCTGGGCCTCCCCCCCGAAAAAGCCTTTCTGGGCCTCGCAGATCACCTTGATCAGATGGTTCTACCGGAGCAGTTCAAGGGAACCGAAGTTGAGAAACTCTATGATCAGATGCGGAGGCGGATCCTCTGGCACCAGGCTGGAACGACCGATAAGGAGGAATTGCCTGAGGTGAAACGGCTCTTCGATCGGTTGGTCGTGGCAGTCGATCAGGGTCTCGATATCCCTGATGCCGACATTGGATCGTTCGCCTGATCCCGGACGGACAATCGGTGCGCAGATTGCTTCATTCCATCAAAAAAATCTCGTTTTTTTCGAGCACTGGCCCGGATAGCGAAGTATAAGTGCTTATAAAAACAATATATAGACGAACAGAATAGTCCATATCTGGACGTTTCTTTTACTGAGGTCTTCCATGACAGAATCCTACGATGCATCTCATATTACTGTACTGGAAGGGTTGCAGCCAGTCCGCGAGCGCCCTGCAATGTACATCGGCAGCACCGATACCCGGGGGCTTCACCATCTGGTCTATGAAGTGGTCGACAATGCGGTCGATGAGGCGCTTGCAGGTTTCTGCGACCTGATCAGCATCACAATAAACCGGGATGGTTCCTGTACGGTGGACGACAACGGCAGGGGGATTCCCGTCGATAAGATGCAAAAGAACGGGAAGAGCGCCCTTGAGACGGTTCTGACGATCCTCCATGCAGGCGGCAAGTTCGATAAGAACACCTACCAGGTCTCTGGAGGACTGCACGGCGTCGGTGTCTCGGTCGTGAACGCCCTCTCGGTCACCCTCGTCGCTGATGTCTTCCGCGACGGAAACCGATACCGGATGGAGTTCGCACAGGGAAAGGTGGTCTCCCCGCTCAGTGTCCATAAAGAGTCCCTCTCTGAACTGCTCGAGCGGTACCGACGGCGGTACCTGAGTGATCCCCCGAGGGAAGTGGGGACCCGGGAAGCGCTCTTTGCGGACGAAGGGGCGAAATTGAGCGGAACAAACATCACCTTCCAGCCGGACGGTTCGATCTTTGAGACGGTCACCTTCGACTATGACATCCTGGCCCACCGCCTCCGGGAGATGGCATTCCTGAACCGTGGAATCACCATCAGGATCGCCGACCTCCGGTCCGGTGACAAGGACGAGTTCCACTATGACGGCGGCCTCCGCGAGTTTGTCCAGTACCTGATAGACGCCCGGGAGGTGCTTCATCCCGATGTGATCGACCTCTCAAGAAAAGACGAGGAGAACAAGCTCGAGGTCGAGGTGGCCCTCCAGTATACCCGGAGTTACACCGAAACGGTCTACACGTTCGTAAACAGCGTTAACACTCGTGAAGGCGGAACCCACCTGGAAGGGTTCCGGAGTGCGATCACGCGGGCTATCAACAACTCGGCTCGGAAGGGCAACCTGATCAAGAACAACGCCCTGACCCTCCGGGGCGAGGATGTCCGCGAAGGGCTGACTGCGGTGATCAGTATCAAGCTCGCAAACCCGCAGTTCGAAGGGCAGACCAAGATGCGGCTCGGCAACTCCAATGTGAAGGGGATCGTCGACTCGCTGGTCTACCAGTCGCTCTCCGAGTACTTCGAGGAGAACCCGAAATCTCTTGCAGCGATCGTCGAGAAGGCGACCGTGGCTGCCCAGGCCCGCGAGGCAGCACGGAACGCCCGTGAACTGGCCAGAAGGAAGAGCACCCTCGAGTCCTCGGGGCTGCCCGGAAAACTGGCAGACTGTTCAGAGCGCGATCCTGCCAAGAGCGAGGTCTACATCGTCGAAGGAGACTCTGCAGGCGGCTCCGCCAAGCAGGGCCGGAACCGGCGGTTCCAAGCCATCCTCCCCCTGAGGGGGAAGATCCTGAACGTCGAGAAGGCCACCCAGCATAAGATGATCAAGAGCGTGGAGATTCAGGTGCTGATCTCGGCGATCGGGGCCGGCATCGGGGACAGGATGGACCCTGACCGGGCCCGATACCATCACATCGTGCTGATGACCGATGCCGATGTGGACGGGGCCCATATCCAGACCCTGCTGCTGACCTTCTTCTACCGGTACATGCCCGAACTGATCGAACGCGGGTACGTGTACATCGCCCAGCCCCCGCTCTTCCGGATTGCAAAGGGGAAACAGGTGCGGTATGTCTACCGCGAAGAGGAGATGCAGCAGATCTCTGCAGAGTTCGGGGACAAGGGTGTGACCGTCCAGCGGTACAAGGGGCTTGGTGAGATGAACGCAGATCAACTCTGGGAGACGACGATGAATCCTGATACCAGGGTCTTAAAACAGATCCGGATCGAGGATGCCAGCTATGCCAACGAGATCTTTGAGAAACTGATGGGAGAGGATGTGAACGCCCGCAAAAACTTCATTCTGCGGCATGCCCGGGAGGTGAACAACCTTGACATCTGAACCGGTCGTCGAGAAGATCATCCCCAAAGTGATCCAGGTGAACATCGAGGACGAGATGAAGTCCTCGTACATCGACTACGCGATGAGCGTGATCATCGGTCGTGCAATCCCCGATGTCCGGGACGGGCTCAAGCCGGTCCACCGCCGGACGCTCTATGCGATGTGGGAGGAGGGGAACACCTCCGACAAGGCGTACAAGAAGAGCGCCCGGGCCGTCGCGGCCACGATGGGTAAGTACCATCCGCACGGGGACGCCTCGATCTACGATACGCTGGTGAAGATGGCCCAGTCGTTCAGCTACAGAAACCCGCTCGTCGATGGCCAGGGGAACTTCGGTTCGATCGACGGGGACTCTGCTGCTGCGATGCGATACACCGAGGCCAGGCTGACCCGGTACGCCGAGGAACTGCTGACCGACCTCGACAAGAAGACTGTCGACTTTATCCCGAACTTCGACTCCTCCACCGAGGAGCCGACGGTCCTTCCTTCCAAGGTCCCGAACCTGCTCGTCAACGGGTCGAGCGGGATTGCGGTCGGGATGGCGACGAACATGCCGCCGCACAACCTCCGCGAGGTCTGCGCTGCGGTCGAGATGACGATCAAAAACCCTGACTGCACGGTTGAGGACCTGATGCAGGTGATGCCTGGTCCGGACTTCCCGACAGGGGGATTGATCACCGGCACCGACGGGATCGTCAGCGCTTATCATACCGGGTATGGGAAACTGACCGTCCGTGGTGTCGCCGAGATCGAGGACGTCGAGACCAAAAACCCCAAGATCGTCATCTCTGAGATCCCGTACCAGGTGAACAAGGCCAGGATGGTCGAACTGATCGCGACCCTGGTCAAGGAGAAGAAGATCGAGGGGATCTCCGATCTCCGGGACGAGTCGGACAGGGACGGGCTTCGGGTGGTGGTCGACCTCAAGAAGGGTGTGATCCCGACGGTGATCCTGAACCAGCTGTACAAGCACACGCCGCTCGAGTCCACGTTCGGGATCATCAACCTGGCGATCTCGGACAACATGCCCAAAGTCCTCGGTCTGAAGGCGATGATCGCCGAGTTCCTGCACCACCGTGCGATCGTGGTACGTCGACGGTGTGAATTCGACCTGAAGAAGGCCAGTGACCGGCTGCATATTCTGCTCGGACTGCTGATCGCCCTCGACCGGATCGACGAGGTGATCGCAACGATCCGCGAATCGGCCTCATCAGAAGTGGCCCAGAAGGCTCTGATCAGCACGTACGGTCTCTCGGAGTCGCAGTCCAGCGCGATCCTGCAGATGCAGCTCCGCCGGCTCGCGGCCCTTGAGCAGACCAAGATCCGTGATGAACGGGATTCGCTCGCCCATGTGATCGCCGAATTGGAACGGATCCTCTCGAGCGAGACGAACATCTACGAAGAGATCAGAAAGGAGATCGTGGATGTCGGGGAGCGCTACGGCGACGACCGCCGGACAGAGATCACCTGCAGCCAGACGATCCTCGAACGGGAGGACCTGATCGAGGACAAGCCGGTGCTGATCTCCATCACCACCCAGAACTATATCAAGCGGCTTCCGCTCGAGACCTACCGGATGCAGCGGCGGGGTGGACGGGGAGTCATCGGGATGGCAACCAAGGAGGAGGACTCGGTCGAGGACATCTTCGTCGCCTCGATGCATGACTACCTGCTCTGCTTCACCACCGACGGCCGGGTCTACTGGCTGAAGGTCTACAACATCCCCGAGGCCTCAAGGACCAGCAAAGGAAAGGCGATCGTGAACCTGCTCGAACTGCAGAATGAACTGATCACGGCCGTGATCCCTATCCGGACGTTCAGGCATGATCGGTACCTGCTCTTCTCCACCGAACAGGGGCAGGTCGTGAAGGTTCCGCAGGACCAGTTCTCGCGGCCGAGGAGCACCGGGATCAATGCGATCTCACTCCGCGAGAACGATTCGCTCGTGGATGTCAAGCTGACCGACGGCACCAAGGAACTGATCCTCTCGACACGGAAGGGTCAGTCCCTCCGGTTCCATGAACAGACCGTCAGGACGGTGGGCAGAAACGCGAGCGGGGTCCGTGGGATCAAGCTGAAGTACGGCGATCTGGTACAGGCCGCGACCGTCGTGGAGAAGGATCACCTGCTGACGATCACCGAGCTCGGGTATGGGAAACGGACCGAGTTCGACGAGTTCCGCGGTCATGGCCGGGGCACGATGGGGGTGCGGAACATCCTGACCGCCCCACAGAACGGGGTCGTCGCGACCAAGGCGGTCAGCCTTGACGATGAGATCGTTGTGATGAGCGCCCTTGGGAACGTGATTCGGATGAAGGTCTCTGACATCTCGGTTCAGAAGCGGTCGGCTCGCGGTGTGCGGATAATCAGGCTGGGCGATGATGACCGGGTGGTCGGGTTGGCGGTGCTGCAGCAGGAGATTCTCTCTGCCTCGTTCGAGGACGAGGCAGGAGAGCCGGCAGCCCCTGATTCGGATGCCGGGGAGCAGACTCCCTTAGACCTCTGAATCAACCTTTTTTACATAATATCAGAACGCCGGCTGGCGGCGTTGTTTTATATCCCGGTGTCCCCCACTGGCCGCTATGTATCAGCGAACAATCCAGATGATAACTCATGGCGAAGGGACGGTGATCGACCTTTCTGGCGAGGTCACCGCTGTCGTCAGGGAGAGCGGTGTCTCACAGGGGCTGGTCTCGCTCTTTGCTGTCGGCTCGACGGTGGCCCTGACAACGATAGAATACGAGCCGGGGGTGCTCGCAGATCTGATGGATGCACTGGCACGAATTGCACCGGCGGAGATGCTGTATGCCCATGACCGTGCCTGGGGTGATGGAAATGGCCGTTCTCATCTGAAGGCCGCACTCGTCGGCCCGTCTCTGACGATCCCGGTGAGCGGAGGGAGAGTGGCGACCGGACACTGGCAGCAGATCGTGCTGCTGGAGCTGGATGTCCGGCAGAGCAGGGAACGGAGCGTGGTCGTTTCCGTCTTCTAGACGGGCCGACCGAACCAGGTGCCTCCGACATACAGATCGCTCCTCTTGATGTAGGGGGTCAGCAGGTGGAGGAGGATCGGTGCGATCAGCAGGGAGACCAGGACGTTTCCGGCGAACCAGTTGATGGCTATGGACGGGGCTGCAGCTCCGGTGATGAGATCGCTCAGGTACAGCGCCCCGGTTCCCCAGAGGGCGCCTGCGGCATTGTTCAGCAGCACCCCAAAGATCAGAAAGACGAGTGCATCCCGCCTGGTCTGAAGTGAGATATCTGCATGCAGCAGTCGGAACGCTGCAAGTGGAATCAGAACCTCCAGCAGGTCGGCGATCGACCAGTACAGGTCGACCCCGGGAGGTACCCCGCCCAGCAGCCCTGCACCGATGAAGCAGCCCCAGTAGGCTGCGAAGACTCCTCCGGCCCCGAACCAGAGGGTGAAGGCGATCATGAAAGCGACGCTCAGGTACAGGGACGAGACCCCGGTCGAGGCAGGGGAGATGAAGACCATGAACTTCGCAATCAGGGCGTCGACCAGCGTGAGCAGGAGAACAAAGGCGACGGTTACCGGGAGGGGCAGCGATGTGCGGGGCATGTGCTGATCAACAATGGGGCAGTACTGGGTAATATCTCTGCTGCTGGGTCCCGCCCTCCTGAGGTTATAAATGTGGTGCCGTGATATCTATCTTCAGGACAGCGTTGAGGATTGGGGGGAATGATCTGGCACTGAACTGGACAGGGTTGAAAGCATGGATCTTTCGACCGGTACCCCATGCTGCGGTGATCGCGGTCGGGGCTTTACTGGTGCTGATCCCGTACTGGTGGCTCGCAATCCGATGGTTCACAAATTTCAACCTCCCGTCAGATACCACCTTTGCCTTCTCCTCGGTTACGCTGATGCTGGTGCTGATCACAGCGGATGCGCTCTTCCTCTTCGTCTACTTTCATGACGCCGGCAGGCTTGCGATAGCAGAGAGGACCAGGAAACTTGTCCAGCACGAGATCCTGCTCCGGCGCGAGCTGAACCTGAACCGTGCGCTGGCAGACCTCGCCGGGGCACTGATCACCCCCGGCCGCACCATTGATGAGATCGCAATGCTGGTCCTCTCCTCTGCTGAAGAGGTGACCGGGAGCCAGTATGGTTTTGTTTCGGTCGTCGACGAAAAGACCGGATTGATGACCAGCCCGACGCTGAAAGTGATGGTAGCGGAGGACGGTTCTCCGTTCTGCCGGTCTGGTCACACGATCACATTCTCACGTAATCCAGACGGGACCTATGACGGTCTCCGGGGTCACTGCCTCAATACCGGTGAACCGTTCTTCACCAACACCCCGGCCCTTCATCCCTCATCTCGCGGTCTGCCAGAGGGACATTTTCCGATCACCTCATTTCTGGCAGCACCGGTACTGGTCGAATCGGAGGTCGTCGGGCAGATCGCGCTGGCGAACACTCCGGAGGGGTACACCGACTGGGAACTGACCGCGGTCACCCGTCTCACGGAGCTGTACACGCTGGCGATCCAGCGTGAACGGGTCGGGTTATCGCTCAGGTCCAAGCGGAAGCAACTCTCATTGATCATCGACGGCGTCCCCGCCATGATCGGGTACGTGGATGCAGACGAGCGATACCTGTATGTGAATCAGGCGTATGCTGACTGGTACGGGCTCCCGCGTGATTCGTTCATCGGCAGAGGGACCGGAGAGGTTCTGGACGGTGAGACCTACCAGCGTTCTTCGTCCTGTTATAGCAGGGTGCTGGCCGGGGAATCGGTGATGATGGAGTATGATACCACGGGCCGGGACGATCGTCAGAATTACCTGCATGTCGATTTTGTTCCCCATCGGGACGAGGACGGGCGGGTGATCGCCTTCTTCATGCTGATCCAGGACATCACCGATCAGAAGCAGGCCGAGATGGGGCTCCGACAGGCGAACCGGAAACTGAATCTGCTCTCCCAGATCACCCGCCACGATATCCAGAACCAGTTGACATCCCTGCTCGGGTATATTGACCTGTCCGAGGAGATGACTGCGGATAGTAATCTACAGATGATCTTTCGGCGGGAGAACGATCTGGTCGCCCAGATCAGATCGGAGATCACCTTCACCAAGGATTATGAAGAGATCGGGGTCCATTCGCCAGAATGGCAGAAGGTCAGGGTGCTGATCGAGAACGCAGAACCGCGGATCCCCACCGGGGCTGTGAAGATCCTCTCCACGCTCGATGATCTGGAGATCTACGCAGATCCGCTGCTGATGAGGGTTTTTTACAATCTTATCGAGAATGCGCTCCGCCACGGCCACGGGGTCACTGAGATCCGTTTCTCCGTCCATCCGGGGGACGCCGGCATGCTGGTGCTCGTCTGTGAAGATGATGGCGACGGAGTTCCGGCTGATCAGAAGGAGCGGATCTTCAGCAAGGGGGTCGGCGCCAACACCGGGCTCGGCCTCTTCCTGACCCGCGAGATCCTCGCGATCACCGGGATCACGATCGTTGAAACCGGGATGCCCGGGAGGGGTGCACGGTTCGAGATGACAGTGCCGAAGAGTGCATACCGAAACCTCGGTCCTTTCTGACCCTGCGGGCCGGCCTGATGGGATGAGATCGAGACCGTGTCCCTTTTTTGATCCCTTTACTGTCCCTAGAGGATCAGTGAACCGGGTGAATACCCTTCATCCGTAATCGGCATATTCGCCACCGCATGTGGTCTTTCTCACTGTGAAGATCGTCCATCTCCCAGGACGATCCCGGGAAAAATCAGCCCTATCCGGCTAGATCATAGCATTATGCACTACAGGATACCCGGTAAAATGGTGCTGTGATGGCATAGACCATCCATCATAGAAAAAAGGAGGGAAAGGATTATGTGTCTCCAGCCGGGGCCTCTGGATGGGAGGGCGGGGTCTGGTCCTTGCCACCGAGCAGCGCCAGCACAGCCGGCATCACCACGATTGCACCCATCACGGAGAATGCGACCGAGAGAACCGTGACCACCCCAAAGTTAGTGATGATGTTGAAAGTCGAGAAGATCAGCGCAGAGAACCCGAAGACGGTGCAGAGCCCAGAGACGGTGATTGCCGTCCCGATCTGCTTCATCGAGTGGGTGATCGCTTCCATCTTCCCGAGCCCCCAGGTCCGCTCCTCGTAGTAGCGCTCCATCATCAGGATCGTATACTCCGAGGCGACCCCGATCGACATCGACCCGAGCACCGCGGTCAGAGGTGAGTAGTCGATCCCCAGCACATACATGATCAGCCCGTTCCAGCCGACGATGAGTATGATCGGGATCAGCGGCGTGATCGCCTTGGCGAACTTGCGGTACACCAGCAGCAGGAATCCGAAGATCAGGCCGAATCCAATCAGTGTCATCGTCATCTTCCCGTCCTTGATATCATTGATCAGGGCGACGAACATCTCGCTCTGGCCGGTCAGCGAGGCGACGACACCAGGCGGAGCGGCCTTCCAGTTCAGATCCTGGTTCATCTGATTGACCAGTGACTCGGCCTGCTGGGTCGTCACCTTCACGGTTGTAAAGGAGATGACCGCCTCGGTCTTGCCGCTGATGTACTGGTTCCGGGTCGCCTCCGGTATCCTGGCCAGGGCGGTGTCAAGTTCCTGCTGGGTGGTCGGCAGCTGCCCGCCGTTGTACTGGACGATGTAGGTCGCGATCGATGTTGAGCCGGTCACCTTATCGTTATGGGACGCTTCATAGTTCTGGAAGTCATACATCCATTTGATAGCATCCGGGCTGATCACCTTGTCCCCCTGCACCAGGATCGGGACCGAGGAGGTCGACCCCATCGTCCGTGAGACCTTGGATAGGTCGACCTTGGCCGGCATGTCGGCAGGTACGAACGAGTTCTCATCGGTGTTGATCTTAATCTCACCGTCCATCTCGAACCCGACAAGTGCGATCAGCCCGCAGATCAGCAGGACCGGTACCGGGCTATGAGCGACCTTCTTCACCAGGCCCACCAGCATGTTGTCATACCTGTCGACCAGGCCCATCTTTTTCGGTTTTGACCCGGTGCCCTTCGCTTCATGAGCTTTCTCCTTCGGTTTATACCCGATCAGCAGCCCGAAGGTCGGTACCGCGATCAGTGCCACCAGGTAGCAGCAGATCACCCCGATCACACAGATCAGTCCGAAACCCTGGATCATCGGCAGGGGTGAGATGAACATGGCGATGAATCCCAGCGAGGTGGCGAGCATCGCGTACATAATCGACGGGCCTGAGCGGGTAATCGTCATTTTAACGGCTTCCGGGAGGGTGCCCCGCCGCGTCTCCTCATCAAACCTGGAGTGGAACTGAATCGCGTAGTCAATCCCGAGCCCTATCAGCACCGGAAACGCAGCGATCGCGGCCATGCTCAGGGCTATCCCTGATAACCCGACAACCCCGAATGTCAGGATCAGCCCGGAGAAGACGATCCCCACAGAGAGGAACCGATATCTGACGTGCCCGAAGAGCAGTCCGACTGCAAGGATCATCAGCAGCATCGCGACTCCAATCAGTACCCCCATCGATGTCCCCATCTCGACCCCCATCTCCTTCTGGAATGCCGGGGAGCCGGTGACGGTCACCGTGGTGCCGGCCGGCCTGTCGGAGAGGCTGATCCGTTCGTTCAGGTTGTCGATCACACTGTTCTGGCTGGTCTGCGAGAGGCCTGGCTCCAGGCTCACGAGCGAGATCGTCATTGCCTTGGACGGGACATACTTTGAGAGAACCGCCGCCGGTACTGCTGCTTCGGCTGCCTGTATCTCCGCATTCGATGTCGGAACACGGCCGCCGTTCACCTGCTTGACCATATCGACAATGCTGGTCACACTGGCGACGTTTCGCTCTCCACGTATCTCGCTCTGGAGGGAATCGATGTACTGGATTACGTCCGGACTGAGCACATCGTCAGACTCGATCAGCAGCATGACGCTGTCAGATGAGAACGTACTGGTATACTCGTTGAGAAGGACGCCCCGCTGGGAGTCCGGGTCAAGGTAGGTATCACTCCCGGTCGCCATCGCGATCATCGTCGCCCCGAACAGGGCAACAATGAGCACCACTGCCGTGACCGCAAGCACGGTCTTTGGCCGGGCCACGATGACGTTGGCGAGCATCTCAAATGGTGATTTCACTGGTTAACTCTCCTTATATATTCAGGTGCTCTGTCATTAGATAAACCATTTGTTGCGTTTAAGACGACACTCTTGTGGTGAGATCTCTCTGTCTCTATCCCGGCATTAATGGATCCTGCCGGCCAACAGCAGGATTTTGAAGGTTCTGGTGCGAACTCTGACGATCCGCCGGAATTGAAAGAACAATGTTTATATCGTTCCATTTCCAGGATCTCAGGTAGGAAGCAGATATCTGCAGGACTGTTATGGCGAAATGTGACCGTTGTGGACGGGAGATGGGGCATGCTGGTGGGATCTGTCAGTTCTGCCTGGGTCGAGATCAGCGGCCACGCTGCCTGCAGTGTGGTGAGATCTCAAAGGGAAAACATGATACGATCTGTGCCCGGTGTGGGGCCTCCCTTCATCCTGAACGGGATGTTAGGGCCCGCAGGCGCCATTATGCACGGAAGATCACGGACAACCCTGTCCCGACCGTGTTGCTGGCTGTGCTGATGGTCATCGTGGTTGCGGTCTTTTTGAGTCAGGTTATTCGTACGGATGATACCACCCCGGAGATGAGTGCGTTCACCCAGGCACTGGCGACCACCTCGCAACACCCCCCGACGCAGTTTGGGCCGCAGTTGAACCGGTCAGGTGACGCAGCGGTCCAGGTGGCCGTGTTACTCGCCGAAAAAGAGATCCCGGCCAGGATCAGGGTCGGTGCGCCAGACCGTGCAATCAGCACCATCACCGAGGTGACCAGTGCCTGGGTGATGGTGGAGACCACGCCCCACCTCTGGGTAGCCGGCGACCCGCTGACCGGCGCGATCATGTCCCCACAGGAGAAGCCGTACTATTACCGGGGCTGGGACTTCACCACCCTTGCACAGTTCAATGACTTTATGAACAAGTTCAGCCTGTACCAGCAGAAGAAGGCGGCCTTTGAGGCGGCGAATGCAACCTATCAACAGCAGGTATCGTCAGGTGCGGACCAGAGCACCCTTGATGCGCAGATGACGCTCCTCCAGACAGACAGTGCAGAAGAACAGGCCGCTCTTGACCAGTTACATCAGCTGGTTCGGGACCAGTCGTCACTGATCATTCTCTGACCGGCAGTACCCGGTCTACGTATGGACTGCAGTGCCGGGCCTTTCGTGACCCGGTTGATGCAGTGAACATGTGATAAAAAATTAGGTGTTGTTCTCAGTCAAGGGGAACTGATTCGAGCTGCGAGACCAGTTCCCAGATCCGGGTCCTGGCATGGACTGGCATATTGGGGTCACTGCTGACCTCGTCGATCATCGAGATGGCGGTGGCCGCCCGGAGGCCGATCGTCTTTGAGTCATCCATCAGTACGCTCCTGGTCTCATCTGCAACGCGTCTGATGTTCCGCGGTATTGTGTTATCCTCCATAATGTGTTGCAGCATCTGAATACAGGTGTTTATTGTATTTTCCTGTCCTGTCATAGTATCACTCCCCCTTAATATCCTCTTATTATTACTCCCATCCGGACATATATACCTTGACGAAGAATACCTACTGCTATGCCAGCAAAAGCAGACGAAATTATGGCAGAATACCTGCTCAGAGGTGGAAAGATGCTCTCCAAGGGGTGCAGGGTCTGCGGAAGCCCGCTCTTTAGTATCAAAGGGGAGGAGTGCTGCGTGGTCTGCGCCGAGGAGGAGAAGCAGCAGCGGGAGAAGGTGCCGCAACCGGTCCCGGAGTCTCGGGAGGTTCCGACGATGCCGGCCCTCAAACCGGTGACGCCCGGGGATCTGCCGGTTGCCAGGGCCGTGGAGCAGAATCAGATTGCAGATGAACTGCAGGCCACTGTGGTCAACCTCTTACGACGGGTGCAGGGTGAGCCCGACCCGAACCGGTGCGCGGTGCTGCTCGACTGTGTCAGAGCCGCCGTTCTGACCCTGAACGAGCTCCGGTAGAGCCCTGAGTCAGGGCTCGTACTGACGGCTGGCCAGTTCAACGATCCGCTGGGCGGTCTTCTCGCCGATCCCTTTTATTGAGGAGAGCACCTCCTCGTTGGCGTTGACGACAGCGCGGACTGATCCACAGTGGTCTAGGAGCAGGCGGGCGTTCTTGAGTCCGATATCAGGGAACGCCGCGACCACGTACTCCTGCTGTTCTTTGACCGACTTGAACGATTTTCTGTGGTGGACAGACCGTTCCCCCCGTCCCCCCTCCTCGCGGCGGGCGAGGACGAAGAGCATCTCGGCTGTCTCACTGGCACTGGCTGTATAGAGGATCGAGATCCCCATATCGATCGCGATCGCGGCCAGGGTACCCCTGATCGCATTTGGATGGATGTCACGTTTCGTATAGAGGTCCCCGCCCTCGATGATCAGGACCGGTCTGATGGCCACACCAGCCATTTCCCTGAGCTGGCCGAGCAGGTCGCGGTCCACCAGGGTGTCGACGAAGTCCTGCGCTGTCTTCCGCTCCACGAGGATCCGATCCCCTATGGCGTAATCCCCATACTCAAGCCGGGTGAGGGTGATCGCCGCTCCGAGCCGGCTCAGCACCTCGGCGACCTGGGACGAGGTCTCCCGGTCGTCGACGGTGATCGCCGGGCCGTTCTCCAGGTACTGGTCCAGCGAGCCCTGCCCGACAGGGGAGTGCACGGCAGGGGGGAGTGCCTGCGGAACAGCCGGGGTCGCGGCCTGATGAGCCCGTATCGCTTTCATCCCCGCCCGCATGCTCTTCTCCCGGGCCTGGCTCACGTACCGGAACGTCTCGTCCTGGGTTCCTCTGGTAACCAGCACGATGATCGATCCCTCCCCGCTTCTGCCGGTCCGTCCTTTCCGCTGGATCGACCGGATCTCCGAGGGGACCGCCTCGTAGAAGATCACGAGGTCGGTGGAGGGGACGTCGAGCCCTTCTTCTCCGACTGAGGTGGCGATCAGCACCCGAAACTCGCCGTCCCGGAACCTCTGCAGAGCAGCGATCTGCTTCTTCTGGGTCAGCCCCTTCTCGGCATCCTTCTTGGCCTGTCCGACGAACCGTTCGGACTCAATCCCGATATCGGCCAGGTGGTTGACGAGTTGCTGGACGGTGTCGCGGAAGGTGGCGAAGACGATGATCCGGCTCTCGGGATGCTCCAGCAGTTGCTTCTGTACGAGTTCGCCGACGATCCCGACCTTTGGGTGGACTTCGCCGGGGAACGACCGGCATCGTTCAAGCAGGTCCTGGAAGGCCGGCTCTTCGGCGAGGTGGCGCGAGGCCTTCGACCCGCTTCCCGACATCCCTTCGAGCGCGATCTTCTCGAGGAACGCGGTCAGGGCCATCGACCCCTGGGCTTCGGCCAGGGTCAGGGCATGCCGGAGTTTCATCAGTTCGGCATAGAGGGAGGCGGCCGCAAACCCGGCCGAGTCCCGCTCCCCGATCCTGGTCTGGATCTGGGCGTTGAGACCGTGCAGTTCCCGCATCGAGAGCCGTTCCCTGGGCGGGACCATGAACTTCAGTTCCCTGAGGGTGTCGAGCCGGTCGTCGAGGAGCTGGTTGATCCGGTCCCGTGCCGTCTTCAACTCGTCCGGGAGGGCGACGCTGACATAATCGAGGGAACGTTCATGGACATAGGGCTTCACATCGGGGTCCTGCTCGACCCTGCTCTCGATACAGGTGATCCCGAGTGTCTGCTGCACCTCACGGACCTTCTCCTGGTCCCCGCCAGGGGAGGCCGTCATCGCAAGGACGAGCGGGCGCCGGGCGGTCTCCAGGTATCGTTCCGTTATGAACCCGTAGGCATAGTTGCCGACCGCCCGGTGACACTCGTCGACGATCAGCAGGGTCACATCGGCCAGCGAGTACCTGCCTGCGATACAATCGTTCTTGATCACCTGTGGAGTCGCGAAGCAGAGCGTTGCCTGCTCCCACCCGGCCTTCCTCTCTGCAGGCGGTGTATCACCGGTGAAGAGGACGGCGGGGAACGGCTCCCCTCCCTTTGTCTGGAGAAACTTCGAGAAGAAACGGAAGTGCTGTTCGACCAGCGGCCTCGTCGGGGCCATCACCAGCACCTTTCCCTGATGGTTGAGGAGGCGGGAGGCCGTGACGAGCAGGGCGATCGCGGTCTTGCCGAGGCCGGTCGGGAGGACGACCATCGTGTTCTGCTCGAGGGCATGGACGGTGATGGCCAGTTGGTACTCCCTGGACTCGAGCGACTCCGTCCGGATCAGCGGGTGCTGGATGAAGGGGGTCATGATGAACTGGTCACGGAATCTCTTCGAAGAGGAGCGTCCGGCTGGTCAGACGCCTGACCAGTTCCGGCACCTCGTCCAGGGAGACTCTGACCTGGCGCATCGAGTCCCGGTCACGGAGGGTGACGGTCCGGTCCTCGCGGGTGTCGTAGTCGATCGTCACGGCGAACGGGGTCCCGATCTCGTCCTGACGCCGGTACCGCCGGCCGATAGCCCCCGAGTCGTCGTACTCGGCCTGCAGGCCCTGGTGCTTCAGTGTCGTGGTCAGGTCCCAGGCGATCGTGTCCAGGTCGTCCCGGTTCATCAGCGGGAAGACGGCCACCTGCACCGGGGCGACCTCGGGCGAGAGGTGGAGGACGGCCCGGGTCTCCCCGTCGACCTCCTCCTCGTCGAAGCAGTTCTCAAGGATTGCATAGCAGATCCGATCGATACCATAACTGGGCTCGATCACATGTGGCATCACCTCTTCCCCGCGGACCTCGATCTCGACCTCCCGAACCTTGTAGAGGTCAGGGGTGATCAGCACCTGCTCGCCGTCGACCTCGACCCAGACCCCCTCCTCGGTCGGCGTGGAGTTTGCGATCGCATCGGCGACGGCCTTCGCTTTTCCCCTGAACCGGGGGCCGAGCGCCCCCATGTCGGCGACGATCTGCCGCTTTGACTCCCGCTTCACCTCGTCGAACGGGATGAAGACGGTGAACGAGTCGCCGGACTGGGAGGCATGGGCCTTCAGGTCGTAGTCGGTCCGGTCGGCGATCCCGACCGTCTCCACCCACCCGAACCGGTCTGAGAGAATCTCTGCGTCCCAACAGTCCTCTGCATAGTGGGCCAGTTCGTCGGGGAGGTGCTGCCGGAACCTGAGCCGGTCGGGGCGGATCCCGAGCCGTGTCAGCATCTGATGGGTCAGAGCAATATAATAGGCCACGTACTCGTTGGCGATACGCCCCTCGGCGACGGCCTCGGCCATCGAGATGGTGACTGCCGGTTTACATGCCAGCTGCTCTGGATACCCGAGCAGGTCCATCGTGTAGTCGGCATACCGCGCGAAGTGCGGGTGCTGTTTCTGGTCAGGATGGACAAAGATCTCGGCCTCGGCCTGCGTGAACTCCCGGAGCCGGATCATCCCCTGTCTGGGCGAGATCTCGTTCCTGTACGACTTCCCGATCTGGACGGCGCCAAACGGCAGTTTGTCCCGGTAGAACCGGAGGAGCCGGGTGAAGTCGGTGAAGATCCCCTGGGCTGTTTCAGGCCGCAGGTACCCGGTCCGCTGTGACCCCGGGCCGATGCTGGTACTGAACATCAGGCTGAAGCTGAAGACATCGACCGTGCCGATCGGCTTTGTACAGAGCGGGCACTCGATCGGTGCGAGCGCTTCAGCGAGCGCCTCGGCGCTCATCGTGCCGGCGTTCACGATCTCGCCGGCCCCTTCGACGACATGATCTGCACGCAGAAATTCTTTGCAGTGCGGGCACTGGAACATCTTGTCTGAGAACCCTTTCACATGCCCTGAGGCGATGTAGATGGCCTCCTGGCCGATGGTCGGGCACTCGATCTCGTAGTACCCCTCCCTGACCACATAGAATGCACGCCAGACGTTCTCGATGCGCCGTTTCATCATCGCACCGAGGGGACCGTAATCGATGAACCCGGCGACGGCTCCATAGCATTCTGAGGTCGGCCAGACAAAGCCACGCCGCTTTGCAAGATCCATCACTTTCTCATAGACATCGCTCATTGGGATCACGTTCAGTCTGTATCATTCTCTCTGAGAGTATTATAAACCCTTGATATTCCTCTTTCCCCTCCCGGCCGCTATGCCACCGGGTAATGAATAGCAGAGGGTTGATCCAGTAATGCCTTGCAATTGTGCGGAATTTTCTGCCCCTGGGGGCATAATAAAAACATATCTAGCGTTTTTTTAAAAATTCTCCTGATATTCAACCTTCCCTCAACCACAAACTATATAGCCTAACCCCCATAGTATATTGTCGTATCTCACTGTGGTGCACCATGCCTGAAGACACGAGAAAAGGACAGCTTTTGCAGCTGTTCACCGATATTACCAGCAAGACGCAGATCGTCGAGCCGATGAAGAAGATTCATGGCACGCTCAGGGACCGCGATGCAGTTGAACGTGAGATCGCGCTTGTGATGCGTGAGATCCTGGATCAGGGCTTCTTCAAGACCAAACTGAAACCATTACAACTGGCAAAGCTTGTCTCCGCTTACTATGCAGGAAAGAATGATACTGAGATCGCCCGCGACCTCGGCGATGAGAAACTGAGCAAGACCGTGGCACGGGCTCGGGTACGCCTGAAACTGTTCCGGGAGCTGGACTTCAAGATGCCGTTCGACCGGGCGACGATGGAGGCGCTGTTGAACTCTGGTCGGAATATGAAGGATATCAGCGACGACCTCGGGGTCAGCCCTTCGACGCTCCGCGAGTACCGGCATGTGATCGAGCAGGAGGCGGACCATACGATCGATTACTTCCTCGAGCGGATCAAGGATGTGATGGAGGACCGGGACCTCACCGAGCAGATGACCCGGAGTGCGACCAACGACGGCCTTGGTGAGGCGATAGACATCACCGAAGCCGAGATGATCGATATAACGTAAGACTCTCTTCGTCAACGAAACCACCTGGTGGTGACCCCACTCACCACAAGACACTTATTTTTCCGGCTCCCCATTCCTGCAGTATGAGACTTACCTGGCCAGGACATGCCTGTGTGCTGCTCGAAGGGTCACAACGGGTTCTGATCGACCCGTACGTGCTGAACGGCACGATCCCCAGGGATCCTGATCTGGTCGTGCTGACCCACGGCCACTTCGATCACTTCGGCGAGACGCTCACCCTGAATGCCCCGACGGTGGCGATCAACGAGATCGCCAAGGCCTTGAAGGCCCTCGGGATGCAGGCTGAGGGGTTGAACTTCGGGGGGAGCCTCACCATCAATGGCGTCACCATCAGTCTGACCCCTGCCGTCCATTCGGCGTCGGTGCTCGAATTGGACGGGACGAAGGCGATCTGTGGGGATGCAGCCGGCGTGGTGATCCGGATGGACGGGGTCACGGTCTATCATGCCGGGGACACGGCTCTCTTCTCGGATATGAAACTGATCGGCGAACTGTACCACCCTGACGTCGCCCTCCTCCCCATTGGCGGCAGGTTTACCATGGACAGCGCTGCCGCGATGATGGCGGCCGCGTACATCGGCGCACCGATGGTGATTCCGATCCATTACAACACCTGGCCGGCGATTGAGCAGGATGCTGATGCGTTCAAGGAGGCTGTCGAGCGGACCACCGATATGCAGGTGATGGTCCTCCCGCCAGGTGGATCGATTGAGATCTGAAGGACGGGATATCGGGCATCATTCCAGAACCTTCATTGTGGTTCACCTCCAGATAGGTACCCAGTAAGGCGATCCCGATGAAACAATGTCCCTCATGCGGTGCAGAAGTCCAGCCCGAATGGACGCTCTGCCCTGCCTGCATGTCCAAACTGCCCTCTCTGGTCACTTCCCCAACGGTGGTGCAGCAGCCTCCTGGCCCGGTCACCTTCGATGCTGTGGCGGAGGTTCCCGAGACTCCATCCGCCTGGAGCAATCCCTCCACACCTCCTGGTAAACCCGCACCGGATCCTGCACCGCAGGAGGCGCCGGCGGCCGGAAAGCCCCCGGAGAAACGCGACCTGGTGGCCATCATCACGCACCCTGTTGTGCTCGGGCTCGTCGGTGCTCTGGTGATCTTCCTGGTGCTGGGGTTAATGCTCCCGGGCGGTCTCTCGGACCTGTTCGGTGGAAAGAGCGTCGATGCCCGTCCGGTCACGCCGATCACCCCGGGGACCACCCCGTCGCTGGCAGCGAATACGGTGGTCCCTCTGACCCCGATGAACACCACCGTCACTGTGTCTGCGGTGCCCCAGACCACACCGACCACTGTCCCCACGGTAACGCCCTCGCAGACTGTGGCTACGAACCAGACTTCCTCCCCGGGGAAGACCCTCTCGCCGTACCTGCAGAACGGAGGCGGCGGGGATGGGACGTGGAGGTATGAGCCGACATCGGTGACAACGCTCACCTATGTGCAGACCGCTGCCCCCATCGCCACCTGGACCACGCCGGTTACGTTCCCGATCATGCCCACGCCGACATTGCAGTTGACCGTGCCGACGGTACCCGCGGTCTATCCGGTGAACGTCACTCCCGCCCCGGTCCAGTCCCAGTCCGTGGTGACCACCCAGTCGATTCAGGGCGGCCATCCGACTGGTCCGCTGACCTGGGCAGGAACCGGCAATTATGCTTCCGACCTCTTCGACCTCTCAAACGGGGTCGTGAAACTGAGCGTCACGGCCGACCAGGCCGCAGTGGTGAAGGTGATGGACAGCACCGGCACGACGATCGGCTCCACGGCGGCAGGGCCGCAGCCCGGCTCCAACGCCATCCCGGTTCCGGCAGCCGGCCGGTACCTGGTGGACGTGAACAGTTATGGCACCTGGACAGTCACGGTCAGCGTGCTCTCCGCTGGAACCCCGACAACGGTCCAGACGGCCGTTCCGACGACGGTTGTCTCCCCCCAGACCACCTGATCGTCACTTTTTTGAGGGTCCCCTTCGGGCGTCAGTCGCCATGTGGCCGGCCGGATGGTGACCGAAAAAGGGGTGAAGCATTCTATACCTGTTCATCTCCGGCCCCACAGCAGGGATCTGACGAGAATCCAAGATTCTCCTGGTACTATCTGACTGAAAGCAGCAGATCCTCTTTTCCTGGGAACTGCTGCCTGGTGCAGAAGATGGAGGTATTCCCGAGATCACAGCGACGTGTCAGATACACGAGATCGAAGAATTATGGGCAGTTTTGTCATGGTAGCGATGAGATCGTTGCGTAATGACAGGAGATCCAGGGAAAAATGAGCATAATTTAATGTTATTATCAACAATTAAAAGATCTTGTGGGTGATTCTGTATGAGATCGTCGCATTTTTGGAATTTAGTCTGTGTCCTGCTCCTCCTCTGTAGCGGGGTCCCGGCCGTTTGGGCCGAAGGGGGGTATGTGTACACCACCCAATGGGGAAGCGGGTGGGGCTCGGGAAGCGGGCAGTTCGATTATCCAGCGGGTATCGCCGGCGATAGTACAGGAAATGTCTACATCACCGACACGGGCAACAACCGTATCCAGAAGTTCAGTTCAACCGGTGCATTCCTCACGACATGGGGCAGTGAGGGCTCTGGGGAGGGACAGTTCTCCGATCCAACGGGCATCGCAGTCGATGGCGCCGGTAACGTCTACGTCGCCGACACCGGCAACAGCCGTATCCAGAAGTTCAGTTCAACCGGTGCATTCATCACCCAATGGGGTAGTCTGGGCACCGCTGACGGACAGTTCCGATATCCCCAGGGAATCGCGGTCGACGGCGCCGGCACCATATACGTCCTCGACTCAGGCAACAACCGGGTTCAGAAGTTCAGTTCAGCCGGTGTATTCATCACAAAATGGGGGAGTTTTGACACCACGGACGGACAGTTCAGATATCCCCTGGGAATCGCAGTCGACGGCGCTGGTAATGTCTACATCGCCGACTATGGCAACCAGCGGATCCAGAAGTTCGATTCGAACGGGACATTCATCATAAAATGGGGGAGTATCGGCTCAGGAGACGGGCAGGTGCAGTTCCCAATGGGGATCGCGGCCGATGGCGCCGGTAACGTCTACGTCGCCGACACCTATAACAGCCGGATCCAGAAGTTCGATTCGTCTGGCACATATCTCATGAAGTGGGGCAGTGATGGCTCGGAAGATGGGCAGTTCTGTGGGCTCATAGGTGTGTCAGTGGATAACGCCGGCAACGTCTACGTCGCCGATGCCTCTAGCAACCGTATCCAGAAGTTCGATGCAACCGGCACATTCATCGCCAAAATAGGAGCCAGTCCAGAGAACGGGCAGTTCTCCCGGCCGACGGGTCTGGCAGTGGATGGCGCCGGCACCGTCTGCGTCGTCGATCATTACCGGATCCAGACGTTCAGTTCAACCGGTGCATTCATCACCCAATGGGGGAGGTACGGCTCCGAGGACGGGCAGTTAGGCTTTCCCCAGGGAATCGCTGCCGACGGCGCCGGCACCATCTACGTCGCCGACTCGAATAACAATCGTATCCAGAAGTTCGATTCATCCGGTGCTTTTGTTGCTACGTGGGGCGGTTATGGTTCAGGAAATGGACAGTTCGGATATCCCCAGGGGATCGCTGCCGACGGCGCCGGCACCATCTACGTCGCCGACTCGGATAACAACCGTATCCAGAAGTTCACGTCGAGCGGCACCTTCGTCACGACGTGTGGGACATCCGGCTCTGGGGAGGGACAGTTCTCCGATCCAACGGGCATCGCAGTCGACGGCGCCGGTAATGTCTACGTCGCCGACTCTGGCAACAATCGTATCCAGAAGTTCACGTCGAGCGGCACCTTCGTCACGATGTGGGGAATATCCGGCTCCGGGGAGGGACAGTTCTCCGATCCAACGGGCATCGCCGTCGACGGCGCCGGTAACGTCTACGTCGTCGACTCTGGCAACAACCGTATCCAGAAGTTCAGTTCAACCGGCACCTTCATCACGACATGGGGGATATCCGGCACTGCTGACGGACAGTTCTCTGAGCCACAGGGTGTCGCGGTGGACAGCGCCGGTAATGTCTACGTCACCGACTCTGGCAACAACAGGGTCCAGAAGTTCGCTCCCGCTGGTACGCCCCCGGTGATGATCGTCCCCGGCGGATCCGCCGTCCCACACGACCTTAACAATGACGGCCTCTATAGGGATGTCGATGGCAACGGGGTCCAGGACTTCAACGACGTGGTGGTCTACTTCAACCAGATGGACTGGATCGCCGAAAACGAGCCGGTGCCGGCTTTCGACTTCAACAAAAACGGTCAGATCGACTTCAATGATATCGTCATGCTGTTCAACGAAATGTAGGGCCGATGCGGATCCCCCACCCGGAGGGTGGACTCACGCTCTCCATCCCTAACCACCTGAAGACACACATATTCACAGGTTTTTTCTGGCACAGGATCACGGGGATGGTCGGCTTCCAAACCTTCATTGGCTCTGAGGGCAATGGTGTATCGTGCAAACGGATCAGACAAACGAATGTCCACACTGTGGCCGGAGGGTCAGGGAGGACTGGAGAATATGCCCGTTCTGCAGGGAGAGTCTGCGGGACCTGGCCAGGACGGCACCCGTTGCGCCGGCTGTCCCGACCGCGCCTGAACCCGTGGCGGCGCCTGTATCAGCAGAGGTACCGACCCGGCCTGCTGCCACACCAGCGATAAAGCCGGCCCCGTCACCCATACCGGGCGTGGAACGACCGGTCGCTCCGACCTCTGAAACAGTTATGTCGGAGGAGAAGGGGTCGGAAGAGCCGGAGACCCCGGTTCCGACGGCATGTCCTGCCTGTGGGAACGTGAATGAGCCCGGCGGACTCTTCTGCACCACCTGCGGCGCTCCGCTGCAGGGTGCGGAGGTGCTGCCGGAGGCGTCTCCCATCCCAACCGCACCCGAACCGGCACCGACGCCCCTTACCATCACCCCTGCTCCTGAACCGGTACCTGTGCAGGAACCGGAGTCGGTGCCGGCGTCGACGTCCGTCATTCCCCCGATCTCTGAACCGGTCCGCGTGCCGGAGCCTGAGCCTGCAACGACCTCCGAGCCGGCAGCGCTTCCGGTCGAACCGGTGAACCCGGCACTATCGAAGAGGGGACTCATGGGTGCCGGCATCGGGCCCTGGCTCCCGGCGCTGATCGGATCCCTTGGGGGACTGCTGCTGATCGTCGGGTCCTTCACCCCGATGATGCAGTTCGCCACGGCCCCGGTCTCGACCTTCAACTCCGACGCCGGGATGGGAGTCCTCTTCATCGGGCTTGGGATCGGGGCGCTGCTGCTCGTGGCGCTGAAATGGTTCCGCGAGCTGCAGGTCCTTGGAGCGGTCGCCCTCTTTCTGATCGGGTTCATCTTCTGGCGGATCACCTCCACCTTTGCCGGCCTCGGGTCGGCGACCTCCGGCTCCGGCCTCTCGCTCCAGTGGGGCTGGGCCGTGCTCGTCATCGGAGGCGTACTGCTCCTCTCCGCTAGACTGGCCGCACTGCGCCGGTCGTGATCCTCCAATCCCCCGTTCTTTTTTTTAACCGGTCTTGTGCCATTTCAGCTCTCCGTGCTATACTTCTTATAGTCACAGGAAGAGGTGGATGACTGAGGCAGAGAGATGGTGCATGTAAAACTTATCCGGGCTGTCAGCGACGAGGACGGCTCCGGTTACGCCGAGGGATTCTCGCGCGGGGTTGAGCTCCCGTTCCCTCCCACCGAAGGGATGATGATCGTCGACGATGACTTCGAGTTCTCGTGCGATACTGTCGGGTATACCATCAGGGGCGACGAATACTGGGCATACGAAGAGGTCTATGTTCCATCTGATATGATCGAGGAGACGGTGCTGCAGTACATCTCTGCCGGCTGGTGGTCTCTGCACCTGTCAGATGAGGACTACCTGCAATAATCACCCCAATCGCTGACCTGCCAACGATGCCCTTATCTGGATCGCGTGCCGATCTCTTCAAAGATTCTTACAGGAGAAGAGGTCATTGACCAGAAACAATCCATTCATGACCAGGGAAGCATGCGAGGCACTGCTGGACGGGCTCGGTGCGATCAAAGAGGGGACTGATCTTTCTGAACTGGTCGAACTCTTGAAGGAGAACGCCCTGATCTTCTGCGAACGGCAGGAACTGGCAATCGAGCGGTACGACGTCGAGGACGCCCTCTACGAGTCCGGGGCTCTGAACATGGTCCTCTCGCTGCTCGAACTGCTCTGCGAGGTTCCTGAGGAGGAGAACAGACCGGTGACAGACCAGGACGGTGAAACGGACCGGCCCTCGAAGACCTCCGGGCTGGCGCCACAGGCCGTCATCTCCCCGGTGGTGAAGGAATCGCTCCGGATCCACGCCCTCCTCTACCCTGAGTCGGCGGACACCTGCGTGTATGCGAGGATGAACGATGACGAACTGCGGGCCGCCCTGGACGAGATGATCAGGACCGGCGACCTCGACGACCCGATCGACTTCGAGAATATGGCTTCGATCTATGCAGTGCTCCACCGGAGAGGGGCGCTCTGATCGGTTCCTCTCCCTGCCCAACTTCTTCGTCTGTGTATCCCGCCGAGTCGGCGAGAGTACCCCCTGGGGCTGTTGAACGAATCTCTTTTTTCATGGTTTTCCACACGAGAATGTCGTGGTCGTAAGAACGCGGGCGGTGATCACGTGTCAGTAACAATCAGGGTTTCACAGCTCTTCGGGTGGTACTCTGATGCTGGTGAGGCTGTGACCTGAGATACCTGAATAAAAGACAAGCCCGCCGGCCAGGGATCCAACTGAAATCTGAAATGTAAGAAGAGAGGGGGTTATGCGGTCACTCGACCTCGGCCTCGGCGATCTTTGCGATCAGCCCTTCGAGGACCTGGTCCCGCATTCCTTCGACGAACTTGATCGAGCCGACGACCAGGTGGCCGCCGCCGCTGATCCCACCGCCGCTGATCTCGGTCCGGAGTTCCCGCACCATTCGCGGGATGTTCATCAGCACGCCCTTGGACCTGAGCACGGCAAAGTCCGGCCCGAACCCGATCGTGACCACCGGTTCGCCGGCATGCTGCTTGCAGAGCCGGTCGTGCACCTCGCCCGAGGTCTTGCCGGGCGGCGGGAACGTGAACTTGTGGGCATGGATCTCCACGTCGAGCAGGAAGAGGTTGGCCCCGTTTGAGAGGGTCTGCTCCCTGACATGCGGCATCGTCGCCGACATCTGGTCCTCGATGGCCGCGTTCGCCCCTTCGACCAGCAGCCGCACGAACTCGGTGTGCCGCTCGTTCTTGCCGGTCAGGTCCAGGATCTCCTTGACCAGTTCGCGGCCGTCGTTGAACCGAAGCCAGAACTGCTCGTAGTCGAGGGCCAGGGCCATCGCCTTACAGTCGTCCTCGCTGTACTTCTCCTTGATCAGGTCCAGGTACCGCTGCCGTTCGGGGGCCTCGCTCCGGTCCCCGACCCCTGCAACCGCCGGCAGGTGCTGGATCAGCGACTCCACCGACGGGTTGATCAGCCGTGCGATCTCTGTCCCGAGCATCCCGGCCGTGATCCCGAAGTCTCCGCCGGCATGGTACGGGTTCACATGCCCGATCAGGTACTGATCGATCACGGCGTCCGGGTGGTGGTGGTCGACGACCAGCACCTCGAGGCCGAAGACCTTCGCCAGCTTCAGTGCCGGTTCGTCCTCCTCGGTCGACCCGTTGTCGGTCAGCAGGATCAGGGGCATCTTCTGCCCGTACCTGATGTTGTCCTTCAGGGCAAAGTCGAGGTCCCGAGTGATGTCTTCTATCTCGTAGAACGGCGCCTTTGATGGGGCACGCTTGAAGAGGAAGTAGTCTGCATCGAAGTCCCCGCCGCTCTGCTTGATCAGCGAGACGACCGCCTGCTCGATGGCCACGGCCGAGCAGATCCCGTCTGCGTCCGCATGGTGACGGAGCACGATCGGTCGGGAGGTGAAGACTGCACGCCTTATCGTCTTTGCGATCCGCCGCATCTCTGGCCGCAGTTCGGTCATGACCTCGCTCTCGACCATCAGGGGGATCACTTCGGGCTCTGCCCGGGCATCGAGCGCCTGCTCGATCCGTTCGGTCACCTCAACTGCCTCGTCTCCGGTGAGCACAGACATCGATCTGACCTCGATCTGCAACTGGTTGTTCCGCTGCATCACCTGGCCTTCGAGCTGGACGAGGGACCCGAGTTCAACCTCAGGGTACGCCCGGACCCCGGCCTCGACGAACGCGGCCGCATTCTCGCTCCCGGATTCGTCGACGATGGTGAAGATCGTCGGCCCGGAGGTCTGCTTGATCTGGGCAATTTCACCCATCACGGTGACGGTCCTTCCGATCCGGTTTCCAAGGTCTTCGAGCCTGGTGACGCTAACGGTTCGCACGACCGGCTTCACCTCATAGGACGGCAGGATCACCTCTTCAAGATCGATATTCCCGTTCGGCCTGATCGCCCGGACTCTGACCAGGATCTCTTCCCGTTCAATATGTTCGGTCCTGACATTGGTCTTATGAACGAGCCCTTTGACTCGGTCACTGAGCATCACAAAGGTCCCGAAGTTTGCAAACCCCTGTACCTTTCCAAGATAGATCGCACCTTCTTCGACATCGCTGAGGTCGCATGAGGGTCCGAGCCGGTATACCACAACATCTGATGATTGATTCATATCTGATCTCTCTTCTGTATTCATATTTTTAAATGGACGAGGCGTCCTCATCTCTGGTATAGAGAGTGTGCAG
Source organism: Methanosphaerula subterraneus (assembly GCF_052055875.1). Classification (GTDB taxonomy): domain Archaea; phylum Halobacteriota; class Methanomicrobia; order Methanomicrobiales; family Methanospirillaceae; genus Methanosphaerula; species Methanosphaerula subterraneus. The sequence continues at coordinate 955,107 of NZ_CP170508.1, read as the reverse complement.
ACACCCTTTATATTGTCTCTGGAATGGATGCACACGTCGCCAGGCTCCTCCTGGCAAGGGGAAAAAAGAATATTATTGATTATTCCATCGGAACGCGCTCGATGACCATACGAGCTGGCGACGGCAGTTTGTATCCGCCATGCCGCAGTGCGTCCTTTGCTTTCTCAATGTACTGCTCGTTGGTGTAGACCGTGAAGACTTTCTGCTTGGGTTGGACCCTGGCTGCAGTCCCGACTGCCTTTCCAAAGGCCATCCGCATACCTTCCGATACACGGTCAGCCCCTGCCCCGGTCGCCTGCTTGTTCTCCCTGAGCACATGGTGCGGGTAGGTCCGGATCTTAAAGTGGAAATTTGCCCTGCCGACCTGGTCCATCATCTTTCTGTTGATCGCGATACGCGCTGCCTCAAGGGCTGTATGCCTGATCTGACAGGACTCAAGCACTTCAAGCGAGATCTCGACCGGGAACTCCTGACTCAGGTTTCCCATCTCGAACTGAACAATCTTGCTGCCGGGCACACCTCCCATATATTTCCTGCGAGTATATGCCTTCTTTGCAAGGTTCCTATACATTTTGCCTGGTTTTCGTACCATATTTCAAAACTCCTCGCTATAATAACGTGCTTTATAAAATGGAGACTGTGGGTATTAAATCTTACTGGCTATGTGCCCGTTCGTCGATCAGACCGAGCACATAACGTCGCACCTTCGCGAACTCCACGGCGGTCCGGTCACGTGGTCGTTCCATCCCGACCGGGACGATCTCGCGGATCATCCCCGGGCGTGAACTGAGCACCACGATACGGTCTGCCAGGTACACGGCCTCGTCGACACTGTGGGTCACAAAGACCACCGTCTTCTTCGTCTCATCCCAGATCTCCAGCAGTTCCTGCTGCATGGTATTCCGGGTCTGGGCGTCGAGCGCCCCGAACGGCTCGTCCATCAGGATCACGGCCGGGTCGATGGCCAGGGCCCTGGCCACGGCCACTCGCTGCCGCATCCCGCCCGAGAGTTCGTACGGGTATCGATCGGCGAAGGACTCCAGCCCGACCAGTTTCAGGTACTCCCTGGCGACCCTGTACCGCTCCTCCCTGTCCATCCCCTGCAGTTCCAGGCCGAACGCAGTGTTGTCGATGACGCGCCTCCAGGGGTACAGCGAGTAGTCCTGGAAGATCATCGCCAGTTGCCGCATCGGACCCTCCACCAGGGTGCCGTCGACCCGGACCTCCCCGCTGGTCGGTGTTTCCAGGCCGGCCAGGATCCGGAGGAGCGTCGTCTTCCCGCACCCGGACGGTCCGAGGATACAGATGAATTCGCCTTCACTGACCTCCAGGTTGACCGACTGCAGGGCTATCATATGCTCGCCCTGATCGGTGACAAAATCCTTCTTCAGGTCCTTCACCAGGAGTTTCATCGTTCCAGTTCCCTCCACATAAACCACCGCTTCTCAACTGTTCCGAGGAGCAGGTCGATCCCGAGGCCGATCACCCCGATACCGATCATCCCGGCAATGATCACTGGAACCTGCCCGAAGTTGTATGAGTAGATGATCAGATAGCCGAGCCCGGAAGTCGTGCCGGGCATCATCTCTGCAGCCACCACGCACATCCATGCAATTCCAAAACCGACCCGGAGGCCGGTCCAGATTGTCGGCAGTGCGGCAGGCAGGATCACGGTTCGGAGCATCTGCAGTTCGCGGGCGCCGAGGATCGCGGCCATCTCGATCCAGGTCTTCTTCACCGACTTGACCCCGTCGAGGGTGTTCAATAGCACCGGGAAGAAAGTCCCGAGGGCGATGATAAAGACCATCGAGGTGAGTCCGATCTTGAACCAGGCGAGGGCCAGCGGGACCCAGGCCAGCGGCGGGACCGGCCGGAAGATCTGGATCAGCGAGTCGAAGAGGTCATGGACCAGGGCCCATCTGCCCATCGCGATGCCGAGCGGGATCGCGAACAACGATCCGACGGCGAATCCTGCGATCACCCGCTCCAGGCTGATGAGCGCGTTATCGACCAGCGACCCGGTTCCGAGGATCGGGGTGAACGGGTTGGCGATCACCATCACCACCGACTCCAGCCGTGGAAGGATGAACTGGTTGTTGATCACTATCGCAGCAAGTTCCCATAAAAAGATCAGAAGTACCGGCATGGCCGCCTTGAGCAGCCATCGTCGGTATCCGTTTCCTTGTTTCTCTGAATTGTACTTCGAAAACCAGCTCATTAGATCTCTTTCACCACCACGCCGCTGTCCTTCAGGGCGAACCGGAGCATCACATCCTGGATTGAGCCCTTGCTTGGTGCGGCGATCTTCAGCGGATTTCCTGCTGCAGAGCGCTGCTGTGCCCATCCAATGAAGGATTTCCAGTCGCCTGCCGGTGAAGACGCAGCAGCAACAAGTCCTGATCCTTCTGTATTGATTGGATGGAGTACCTTTATAGGCATTCCCGTATCGATGGCCCCGATCGCCGGGGGCACTCCTGCAAAGCCCATCTGGACACTTGAGGTTCCTTCCAGCTGCATCAGCTGCGGGCCGGCATCGGCTGCGATCAGTTTCACTTCGGCCACCTTCTGGCCGTTCACAATCAGGTCACAGATCTCGGGCTTGGCCTGGGTCGGGTCCTGTGGCTTGAGGGCGATGCCGTAGGTGTCGCTCATGTACTGCCATTTCTTGATCGCGACCAGAAGGCCGGCCGAGTGCATGTCGCCCTTCAGGTAACCGATACCGATCTGCCCGTCGATCTTCGCCGGGGTTACGAACTTCTTCTGATTGATCATCGTCGTTGCGTTCTGGTACGGCCCGAAGTTGAAGAGCAGGCTGTTCACCTGGTCAGGGGTGGCGTTGTTCAGTTTCCCTGAAAGCAGGCCGAGGTCCTTCTGGGCTGTTACGAACTGCAGGGTCCCGTTCTTCCATGCATCCGATGGAGTCGTGGTGTACTTCACGTTCTTGATCGCACCGTTCACCGCAGTGACCGAGGAGACCGAAACGTTGCCATAGGTCAGGTTGCCCCTGCCGGCCAGCCAGTCTGCCATGATGTCGGCGGACTCTTCCTGGTGGTCGGTGACGTACTGGTCCCCGAGGATCGTCAGGGCGCTCATCGTGTTCACAAAGTCGGGATGCCCGGCGATCAGGTCGTCCCGTGCCGTCACCACACAGCAGGGGTGGTCGGCCCATTTCCCTTCAGGCGGGAAGTTCTGCGAAAGGGCGACCAGCTTAGCAATCTTTGCATCCAGACCTATCTGGACGAACGGCTGCCAGGCGATATATCCGTCGATCTGATTGGTTGCAAGCAGGTTCGGCATCGGGCCGACCCCGGCGCTGTACAGGACCCCGACCTGGGTCGTCCCGGAGGTCGTATTGTTTGTCTGGGTTCCGTTCTGCGGGGTGGTTGTGCACCCAGCGACCATGAGTGCCACGATGACCGCTGCGATCACCATGACAAGCAATTTTGTACGTGCCATGCGGTACCATACGACCTATTATAATTAAATTGATTCTTCTTTCATCGAAAATTTTCTCGTTTAAGGATAATTATCCAAAGCAATTGTAAACAGTTGTCTAATTTTATCGTCCATCTGTCCAGCAGCACCGGGATTCCCGGAGGGCGTCGGCCCTCCGACCCCCTCCCGCCATGCCGGCCCCCGGGGGGATAGGTGCCTTTAATCGTCTCTTGATACCATGCGTATAGTACTAGGAGAGGTGCGAATAGGCATGGTACATGATGTAGTGCGGGAAGGGCGGCTCAGCGGAGTCCGGTCCGGCGAGGTCGCTGCCTTCCTCTCTTCACGGGATGCGGATCGCTGGATCGCAGAGGCCGACGTGCTGGTAGATATCGCTCACCTGCTGATGCTCCATCGGCAGGGGATCGTCGAGCAGGACCCGGCGGCGGCCGTGATGGAGGTGCTCCTCCGTTTCTCGGCGGACGGGGTTCCCGACCAGGCGTTCGATGAGCAGTTTGAGGATATCCATGCCGGGATCGAGTCGCTGTTGATCGCCGAGGTCGGGATTGAACAGGGCGGGCGGCTCCATATCGGGAGATCGCGGAACGACGAGGTCGCGACCTGTCTGCGTATCAGGCTCTGCGAGGAACTGCTCGAGATCGGGGACGCAGTGAACGGTCTCTGCGAGGTGCTCGTCTCCCTCGCCCGGGAGCACACCTGCTCGGTGATGCCGGGGTTCACCCACCTGCAGCATGCGCAGCCGACCACGCTGGCCCATCACCTGCTCAGTTATGCGCAGGCGTTCAACCGGGACCTTGAGCGGCTACTGTCGACCTACCGGCGGGTGAACCGGTCGCCTCTCGGTGCGGCGGCGTTCGCGTCGACCGGGTACCCGATCGACCGGGAGTTCACGGCCACCATGCTCGGCTTCTCGGGGGTGCTCGAGAACTCGATGGATGCAGTCTCGACCCGGGACTTCGCCCTCGAGGCGCTGGCCGACTGTGCGATCCTGATGGTGAACGCCTCGCGCTGCTGCGAGGAACTGATCCTCTGGTCCTCGTCGCTGGTCAGATTCGTCCAGCTCGACGACGCCTACTGCTCGACCAGTTCGATCATGCCGCAGAAGAAGAACCCCGACACCCTCGAGATCATGCGTGCCAGGGCCGGCTCGGTGATCGGTGCCTCGACGGCGGCGCTCTCGATCGTGAAAGCCCTGCCGATGAGTTATAACCGCGACCTGCAACAGCTGACCCCCCATCTCTGGCAGGGGGTCGGGGATGCGGGTGCATCGATCCGGATTCTGGCCGGCGCCCTCTCGACCGCCACCTTCAACACCGAGCGGATGGAAGCCGAGGCCGGCCGGGGTTTCTCGACGGCCACCGAACTGGCAGACATGCTGGTCCGGGAGTGCGGTCTCCCGTTCCGGACCGCCCACCATATTGTCGGCAGGGCCGTCCGGTCAGGAGCTCTGACCCTCGCCTCACTGAAGAAGGCCGCGACCAGCGAATCGATCGACCTTCCCGCCCTCGGCCTGACCGAGGAGCAGATCATGGCAGCCCTCGACCCGATCCATGGCATCGAGGCCAGATCGGTGATCGGCGGGCCTGCCGTCCCGGCTGTCAGCAGTGCGATCGATACACTGCAGGAGTCCATCAAAGCCGGCAGAACTGCCATCGCCGCAGAACGATTCCAGCGGACCACCGCGATCACCACCCTCATCAATGAAGCACGGAGGCTGAAAACATATCATCAGTAAGATTGCAGACCGGCGACCGTGTCGCCTGCACCTATGCGGGTTCCCGGCTCGAAGGGACCTATATCACCGAACGGGACGGAAAGCGTGTATTGAAACTCGACAGCGGCTACAATATCGGTGTTCCTCCCGAGTGCTGCCAGCTGCTCGACCCGGCCCAGCCCCTCGAACAGCCGCAGCAGATCGACCTCGACCAGGACAGTTCGCTGCCGCACCTCTCGATCGTCTCCACCGGCGGGACGATCGCCAGCAAGATCGATTACCGGACCGGGGCCGTGACCAGCCAGTTCACGGCCGCCGAACTGATGCGGGCGATCCCGGGGCTCGGCTCGATCGGGCAGTACCGGACGGTGCAGCTCGCCTCGATCCTCTCTGAGAACATGACCCCCCTGCTCTGGCAGGAACTGGCCCGGGCCATCTACCAGGAGATCCGGGACGGAGCAGAGGGCGTGATCGTCACCCATGGGACCGATACGATGGCCTATTCTGCGGCGGCAGTCAGCTTCATGCTCAAAACCCCGGTGCCGGTGATCTTTGTCGGCTCGCAGCGGTCGGCTGACCGGCCGAGCAGCGACAACCTGATGAACGGTCTCTGCAGCGCCCGGGCCGCCGTCAGCGACCTCGGCGAGGTGGCCGTCGTGATGCACCAGACCAGTTCGGACGACTTCTGTGCGATCCACCGGGCGACACGGGTGCGCAAGATGCACACCTCCCGGCGGGACGCGTTCCAGTCGATCGGCAGCGCCCCGATCGGGACCATCGCATACCCGTCCCTCGAGGTGAACCTGACCGACAACGCGGTCAGGCGACAGCCGATCGAGCCGGAGCTCGCTGACCGGCTGGAGGAACGGTGCGGGCTGCTCCAGTTCGTTCCAGGGCTATCCCCGGATATTCTGGCGGCCTACGAGGGCTACCGGGGGCTCGTCCTCTCAGGGACCGGCCTCGGGCATGTCTCGACAGCCTGGTTCCGGCAGCTCGGATCGATGATCGAGGACGGGACCACCATCGTGATGACCTCGCAGTGCCTGTATGGCCGGGTCTGCGACCGGGTCTATGACACCGGCCGGGACCTGCTGAAACTCGGCGTCGTCGAGGGGGGGACGACCCTCCCGGAGGTGGCGCTGGTGAAACTGATGTGGGTGCTCGGACAGGAGAAGGACGAGGAGAAGGCGAAGAGGATGATGGCAACCGATCTGCGTGGCGAAGCGCCCGGGAGGTCTGCACATGGATTATAAGGCGATTGGGCTGAAGGCGGGGATCGAGATCCACCAGCAGCTGGATACCGCCCACAAACTCTTCTGCAACTGCCCGACCCGTGTCCGTGCGGTCGACGAGCACAACGGCGAGTTCCGACGGTACCTCCGGGCCACCGAGAGTGAGATGGGCGAGATCGACCGGGCCGCCGAGGAGGAGATGAAGCAGGCCCGGCTCTTCACCTATTATGCCTACGACTCCACCTGCCTGGTGGAGAATGATGAAGAGCCGCCGGCACCTCTGAACCAGGAGGCGCTCGAGCTCGGACTGACGATCGCGAAGCTCTTCGAGATGATCCCGATCCCGCAGGTGCACATCATGCGCAAGCTGGTGATCGACGGTTCCAACACGAGCGGGTTCCAGCGGACCGGGCTTGTGGCGATCGATGGTGTCCTCCCGAACGGCGGGACGATTGAGAGCCTCTGCCTGGAGGAGGAGGCGGCCCAGCGGGTTGAAGGTCCGATCTTCTCCCTCGACCGGCTCGGGATCCCGCTGGTGGAGATCACGACCTCGCCGTGTATGCACACTCCCGAGGAGGTGGCCGAGGTGGCCGCGTACATCGGGATGGTGCTCCGGTCCACCGGACAGGTCAAGCGCGGGATCGGCACGATCCGGCAGGACATCAATATCTCCATCCCCGAGGGGGCCAGGGTGGAGATCAAGGGCGTGCAGGAACTGGACCTGATCGCCGAGGTGGTACGGCGCGAGGTGCAGCGGCAGCAGCAGCTCCTCTGGATCCGGGACCAGCTGATCGAGCGGAACGCCTCGATCGACCCGGTCGTCGAGGACGTGACCACCCTCTTCAAGCAGACCGGCTCGGCGATCCTCAAGAAGGCGAAGGTGATCCTGGCGATCCGGCTCCTCGGGTTCGGCGGGCTGGTCGGGCATGAGATCCAGCCGGGCCGCCGGCTCGGCTCTGAGCTCTCCGACTATGCCAAGAAGTGCGGGGTCGGCGGGATCTTCCACACCGACGAGCTGCCGGCCTACGGGGTCACCGCTGACGAGAAGGCCGTCCTGATCGAACGGATGAACGCCGGAGAGCAGGACGCCGTGGTGCTGGTCGCAGCCGACAAAAAGAAGGCGACCTGTGCGGTCAGACAGGTGATCAAGCGGGCTGAGATGGCGTTCCTCGGCGTTCCTGAAGAGACGCGAAAGATGCTCGAGGAGGGGTCGAGTGCGTACATGCGCCCGCTGCCAGGGGCTGCACGGATGTACCCGGAGACCGACGTGCTGCCGGTGCTGATCACCGCAGAGACCTGGGACCTGGTGTGTATCCCAGAGCTCCTCTCTGCACGGGCAGAGCGGTTCCACCGGGACCTCGGCCTGGACACCGGGCTGGCTCACCAGATTGCCTTCTCTGAGCGGCTGCCGCTCTTTGAGCAGGCGGTCGACGGGGGGCTGAAGCCGACCCTGGCGGCGCGGACGCTCCTCTCGACGCTGAAGGAACTCTCCCGCGACGGTGTGGCGATCGACCGTATCGGAGACGATCAGGTGCTTGCCGTGCTCCACGCCATCGAGGAGGGGAAGGCCGCGAAGGAGGCGATCGGGGACCTTCTCAGGGCTATCGCCGATGGAAAATCCCTTGATTCTGCACTCGAAGCGCTCGGTCCGACCATCTCGAAAGACGAACTTTCCGGGATTGTTTCAAGGATTGTGGCCGAACGAAAAGAATTTGTTGCAGAGCGGGGGATGGGCGCGCTCGGTCCGCTGATGGGGATCGTGATGGAACAGGTCCGGGGATCGGTGGACGGCAAGGTCGTCAGCGCCCTTCTCCGTGAAGAACTGAAGAGGCAGGGGTGAGGATGAGGGGGCCGAGGCGCTACCTTTATTCCTGCACCTGCATAATACCATAAGGAGTTCGATTCATGGGAAAGACAGGAATTACCTCATGGGTACAGGTCAAGGGCGCGAAGGGTCAGCTCAGGCTTGTACCGGCAAAGGAAGGGGAACTGAAGAAGCCAGGGCCTAACCAGCGGTTCAAGGCAGGGATCAACCTCAAAAAGGTCGACCAGGCCAGCGAGGCCCACGGTGGGCAGCGGAGAGGCGGACAGCGGAGAGGCGGTCGCGGCGGACGCGGTGGTCGCGAGAAGAGCCCGGCAGAGATCCTGGTCCGGTCCCGTCTTCACCGCCCGAAAGTCTCGGTCGTCGGTGCAAAGCAGAAATCGAGCAGATAGGCTTGAATAAAGCCAAACAATTTTTAATATCGGACGTTATTATCTAGCCTATGGATCCAAAGGATGCTGTACAGCGTTTCCAGTATGGCGAACATATCAAGACCGTTCTGATCACAGCCTCGCAGCTCGAGATGTCGCTGCCCAGCTACCCTGAGACGGACCGGGCAGGTGGACAGAAGATGCTGATCGCCCTCCTTGAGGGGATCCGGGGCGACGCCCAGATCGCATTCCGACGGACTGAGGAGATCATGTTCCAGAACTGTGCAAACCAGCTCTCCGCGGCGATCAGCCAGATCGAGAGTAAGGAGTATGAATCGGCAGCCGTGACGATCGGTGGTGCAGTCAGTTCTGCGACCACTGCGGCTCAGAAGGCATGGGAGTACCTCGCTGAACATGGACTCATCTGAATTTATCACATTTTTACAGGACCGCTCATCGGTCAGGGAGTTTCGGAACTATCCGCTCTCTGATGAGGAGATCGCATATATGCTGGCCTGTGCACGGACCGCTCCGACTGCAGGGAACCTGGAGTCCTGGGATATGGTCCTGGTCACCGACCCGGAACAGCGGGCGGCCCTCGCAGAGGCGGCCCACGACCAGACCCAGATCGCTCAGGCAGGGGCGATCTTTGTGGTCTGTTCCAACTATGTGCGGGCGATGGCCCGATACGAAGAGCGCGGGATTCTGTACGCGCTCGAAGACGCAACGATCGTCTGCACCTATCTGATGCTCGCGGCCCATGCCCTGCATCTGCAGTCGTGCTGGACCGGTTCGTTCGATGATGATGATGTACGGACTGTGCTCGATCTGCCTCCCCACCTCCGCCCGGTCGCGCTGCTCGCGGTCGGGAACGGTGCCAAGGGCGGGGTCTCCCCGCAGCGGAGGCCGATCGAGGAGCATGTCCACCAGGATTACTGGTAAGGAGAGTAGGGTATGCCTGACTATATGGTGACGCTGGAATCGGCGTGGATAATTAAGGATGTAAAGACGATGGACGACGCGATCAGCATCGCCATTGGTGAAGCAGGCAAGCGACTGAACCCTGCAGCAAAGTACGTGGAGATCGAGAGCGGGATGACGATGTGCCCGCTCTGCAACAAGCCGCTCAGCTGTGCGGTGGTCGTGGCCAACACGGCGCTGGTCGGGCTGACGCTGCAGATGAAGGTCTTCCGTGCAGAGAGCGAGGAGCACGCGGTCAGGATCGCCAAGTCGGTGATCGGCAAGGCTCTCCGGGATGTGCCGCTGAACGTGCAGGACGTGCAGGAGTTATGATATCAGTCGTTGGGCACACCGCCATCGATCATATCAGCCGTGTGCCTGACCTGCCGAAGAAGAACGGTTCGACCTCGATCACCGATAGAAAGATCTACTTCGGTGGCGGGGCGGCCAACATCGCGGCCGGGATCGCGACCTTAGGCAGTGCCTGCACCCTCGTCTCCGCCGTCGGTGGGGATTTCGCAGGGGGCGAGTACGACCGGGCGATGCAGAAACTCGGGATCGAGCAGCAGTTCTTTGTGGTGCCTGAGGCTCATACCCCGACGGCGTTCATGTTCACCGACCGGGCAGGGGACCAGATCACCTTCTTTGAATGGGGCGCCTCCGAAGCCTTCACCCGGTCTGAAGCCCCGGCCCTGGACTTTGTTCACATGGCGACGGCCGACCCGTCCTTCAACAGGCAGGTCGCTGAGAAGAGCCGGTTCGCTTCGTTCGATCCCGGGCAGGACCTGCACCTGTATCCGCCCGAGGACCTGGCCGCGATCATCGCTCATATCGACATCCTCTTTGCCAACCAGCACGAGGCCGCGATGATGGCGCAGATGCTCGACACCACCCGCGAGGAGATCGCGGCACGGGTGCCGCTGACCATCTTCACCTGCAGTGGCGAGGGCTCGAGCCTCTTCATCAAGGGGGAGGAGACGAAGATCCCGGCGGTTCCGGTCCCGCTGGTCGACCCGACCGGTGCCGGGGACGCCTACCGGGCCGGGTTCCTCTCGGCCTTCGATCGCGGCTATGACCCGCTGACCTGTTGCAGGGTCGGGACGGTCACCGCCTCGTTCGTCGTGGAGAAGGCCGGCTGCCAGACCAACCTCCCTGACTGGGAGCGGATGGCTGCCCGGTACCGCGAGCACTTCGGAGTTCTCCAGGGGGCCTGATCCCATGGCCTGGGCTGCGCTGACCTCGGGCGGGAAGGACTCGGTCCTTTCGATCCAGAAGGCGATCGATGCCGGTCTCGATGTCCAGTACATCGTCGCTGTCCGGTCGGAGAACCTGGACTCGTATATGTTCCACTCGGCGAACATCGACGTCGTGCAGACGATCGCCGAGGTCTCCGGGCGGGAGTATGTGGAGATCAGGACGCACGGCCGCAAGGAGGAGGAACTCGTCGACCTGGAGCAGGGTCTTGCAGCCCTTCCGATCGAAGGGGTCATCGCCGGAGCGGTCGGTTCGGTGTACCAGCGCGACCGGGTGGCCGCCATCGCCGAGCGGCTGATGCTGAAGGTCTTCACCCCCCTCTGGGGGATGGACCTCGATCAGCTGATGGGCGAGGTCGCAGCCCGGCTGGACGCGATGATCATCGTCACCGCGGCCGACGGGCTGGACGAGTCCTTCCTCGGGGCTCACATCGACCAGGCCCTGATCGACCGGCTGAAGCAGGTGGTCTCCCGCCGCGGGATCCACCTGGCCGGCGAAGGTGGCGAGTACGAGACGCTGACGCTGAACGCGCCGTTCTACAGCCGTCCGATCACGTACACCTCGTCTGAGGTACATACCTCTGCAGGGCGGAGCGAACTGGTCCTGCGAGGGTTCACCTGATGGGTTCGTCCACCGATGTCACGATAGCCAGGCTGACCAGGTATCTCTTCACGGCACCGTCCTGGCCACGGTCACTCTTTATTATCGTCCTGCTCGGGCTGATCGTCGACGGGGCATCGATACAGCTCGGCGCCCATGGAAAGTTCCTCGGGACACTTGCATTCACGCTGCCGGCCCTGGTCGCGACGCTGTTGACCAAGCCGCTGATCAACCGCCTCGGCAAGCCGATGACCTGGAACCGGTCGGCGCTGCTGGCGATGGCCTGCACGGTCTTCTGCGTTATCATCACCCTCTGCTCGGCGCTCGCCTCGTTCACCCTGGTGCCGCTCCTCTTCGCCTGCTCCCTCGGGTTCATCTTCGGGATCCGGCTGCTGGTGCTGGTCGCGATCGCCGACTACCGGGTGCCCCGGATGGTCGTGCCGGCCCTGATCCAGCCGGCGGTCGGGGTGATCGTCGGGACGCTCTGGTTTTTGCAGCCCTTCTTCCTCCTCTCGCTGATCCTGATCCTGGTCTTCGGGCTCGGGTTCGTCGCCCTGATCTGGCTGATCGAGCGGCCGCTGTACAAGGCGTTCCATATCAAGGGACTGAACTTCATCAACGCGTTCATCGCTCACAATACCGACGGCTCCCGCTCGATGGAGGATTTCTTCAGGGAGATCGGAGAGGAGGTCTATGTCCCGCAGGTCAGCCTCTTCTTCAAGCGGAACGAGAAGAACGGCGTGATCATGACGATCCCGAATGTCCACCCCGGGCCGATGGGGGAGATCGGCGGCGGGAACCTGCCCAAAGTGATGACCCGTTCGTTCACTGAGACGGTGCTGGTCCCGCACGGGTGTGCGACGCACGACTTCAACCTGGTCTCGGAGAGCGAGGTCTCGAAGCTGGTGGCGGCGGTCAAGGGGACACGGGCCGGCCTTGAATATGAAGGGCGGGCATCGCTCGCCTACCGGGTCACGTACGGGTCGGTGGACCTGCTGTACCAGCGGTTCGGTGAGACCATACTGATGGTCTCGACCCGTTCGCCGGAGAAGACCGAGGACCTGGACTTTCCGCTGGGTCTTGCGATCATGGCCGAGGGGAGGCGGGTGTACAAACATGTCGCCTTCATCGACGGGCACAACTGCATGACCGAGATCACCTCGCCGGTGATGGCCGGGACGCTGACGGCGACCGAGTACCTCCGGGCGGTCAGGACGGCGGTGGACGCCGCGGCGAAGGTCCCGCAGCGGATGGTGAAGGTCGGGGTCGCGGAGGTGACGCTCCCGTTCACCCGCGACCAGGGGTTCGGGGACCTCGGCGTCCAGGTGCTGGTCGTGGAGGTGGACTGGCAGAAGACCGCGTATGTCCTCCTCGACGGGAACAACATCGAGGCCGGCGTCCGGGAGGTGATCCGCGACGCGGTCCTCGAGATGGTCGACGAGGCCGAGGTGATGACGACCGACTCGCATGTCGTGAACACCATCACCGGCAAGAACCCGATCGGGCTGAAGGTGCCGGCCGCCGAGATTCTGCCGTTCGTCCTGCGGGGGGTCGAGGAGGCGATCGCCGACCTGTCGACCGCCGAGGTGGCGGCGTCGACGGCCTGCTGCGAGAAGGTGGTGGTCTTCGGGTCCAACCGAATCGCCCAGCTGGCCTGCACGGTGAACGCGATGCTGATCTACATCGCCCCGCTCTCGTTTGCGATCCTGCTGCTGGCCTTCCTCCTCTCGATCTTTGCATACCGGGCGCTGCTCTGAGAGGGGTTACGTTTTTTCTCCTTTCCCGGTCTCTTTTTGAGGCGATCCTGCGCTCCACCGGTCGACGCTTGATGGAGGTTCCCTGGTTGGGTCGCGGTTTCGTACCGCCTGAAGATGGAGAAGGACCCTTTCGTCATAAGAACCGGGGTCGGTTTTTTCCCTGCGCCAGGGGTTAAATACGTGATAGGCGAACGTTTACGCTATGCCAATCATGGACTGGTCCGACGATTTGAGTGTCGGGGTAACGGAGATCGACAACCAGCATAAGAGACTGATCGAACTGATCAACAAGCTGCACGATGCGATGAAAGCCGGGCAGGGGAAACTGGTGCTGGAGACGACGCTCCAGGAGCTTGCCGCGTATACCGTCTATCATTTCCAGGCCGAAGAGCAGTACATGCAGCAGTTCAAGTATCCCCGGTACTCCTCGCATAAGGTCGAGCATGATGCATTTGTGAAGAAAGTCACCGATTTCCAGAAGGATTTCGCCGAGGGCCGGCTCGGTCTCACGCTCGACCTCATGAAGTTCCTCAAGGACTGGGTGAAGAACCACATCAAGGCGACGGATAAGCAATACTCTGCCCTGTTCAACAAGAGCGGGCTTGCGTAAGGGGGGGACTGGCGTGCCGGCCGGCCTGCTCCTTTTTTGAGCGGGCTTATTCGATCGGCGACCTGATCCCGTACTCATCGATTTTTTGGACGGATTCGAGGGATCCTGCTCAAAACCGTCAAAGACTTTTACTATCTTTACAACCAAGAATGTTGGGCGCGAGGGTAGCCAAGCCCGGCCAAAGGCGCTGGACTTAAGATCCAGCCTCGAAGGAGTTCAAGGGTTCGAATCCCTTCCCTCGCATTTTCCTTTTTTGAGTGTAAGCATTAGTGATTTTTATTGGGGATGGACATTTGTCTATACTCACTTCGCTTCTCTCAACTAACTTCAGATCAACACACTCCTTTCGTACGCTGCCCTGTATCACAACGCTCGTCAGGCCCTCGACCTGCTTAGCCGCCGGTGCCGGCTCCCCGAAGGGGAATATCGGGGTGAGGAGAGAACGGTACAAAGCACAGTGTGGTGCGAGGAATATTGGAAAAATTGTTGATAGTAATATTTCTGTTTTGGGTTATTAACGACAAATAGAGAAATTAACAAGGTTATTTTGGGGGGACCACTTGTGTTATATAAATATTTAAATATTGATATTATATATGTGGTGTATAATGTGGAGTTGATGTTTGGAGCCAAAATATCGTTTATCATATCATTGGTGTTTTTAATAAAAATTTCAATGGTGATGAAGTTGAATTTTCTCTTTACGGCGTTTGAAGGATCTATGGGGGTGGAGGCATGGTTGCCTTCTCCTTCAATGTTATGATCTGATATACAAACTCTAAACTGAATCCACCCCCAATGATCAAAGAAGGGGGGTTCGAATCCCCCACTCCACTTATTTTGATATCTTTAAGACATCATTTCTGCTAATTAATTTTAAAAGGGACAGCAACCGCCGGCAAGAAGAGAGAGCGAAGATAATGGAGGATCAGAGAATATTAATAAAATCTAGGGAAGGGCCCATGTTACAATATGAACAGGGTGAGAGAGCTCGGCGGACTATCGGCTCCATCTAAATATTACATGAGATATAAGAAAAACCCCTGTTCGATTCTACGATTATTTCGTAAAATGGATAGATATATGAAGCATCACTAGATAGTACATCATATGTTGATCGAATATAGTGTCGAAAATTTTCGATCTATCTCAGAAAAAACGACACTCAGTATGTTAACTTCCAAAGAGAGGAAAAAGGCATATAATCTAATAAAAGTGGAGAACAATCCAAACATTAAAAAGTTGCTTAAAAGTTGCATTATCTTCGGTGCAAATGCATCGGGTAAGTCTAATCAGATTCGTGCCCTGAGCCTGATTAAACAAATTGTGATCACTTCAAAACAACTGAATAAAGGTGATAAGTTGCCCTATCTTCCATTTAAATTGGGTGTCGCCTATGAAGGGAAACCCACTATATTTGAACTTGATTTTTTAAGTCATAATACAGAATATAAATATTCTTTTTCTTACAATGTCGATGAGATCATTTCTGAAGAACTGAGTTACTTCAAGGGAAAAAATGAGCATCATATCTTCAAGCGAAGTAAGGATACAATAAATGCATTCGATGATGAAGATGAACTGAAAGGACTATTCAAACATACTGGAAGTAATGTTTTGTTCCTTTCAAAAGCCAATAACGAATATAAACCATTTGGCCCAGTATTTGAGTGGTTTAATATCAATCTAAGATATTTCGAACAGATCTCAGAACTTCATAATAGATATACTATTCAATACATGAACAAATCCAAAGAGAACAAAGATAAAGTCCTAAAAATTCTTAATTATGCCGATTTCGACATCTCTGATGTATTAAGCAATAAGATCAAGATGAAGAGATCCGATATTAATGAGTATTTCCTAGGTCTGATTGAAAAAGATCAACCTGGACTAATAAAAGATGGAGATCTTATAAAATATGAATTAAAGAGTGTTCACAAAAGGGATGACGGTTCGGATATTGTCAACGACTTTTCACTGTTTGAGTCTGCAGGAACAGAAGTGTTTTTTAATGTTCTTGGACTTATTCTCGACTCATTTGAGAATCATCAGCGTGTGTTAGTTATTGATGAATTTGAAACTAGTTTGCATCCAGACTTAATCCAGTACCTCTTAAGGATTTTTCATGACAAAGAATACAATAAAGTTAATTCGCAGTTGATAGTCACAACACACAACACCAAGATTCTTTCATCTGATTTCTTCAGAAGAGAGCAGATCTGGTTTACCGAGAAGAAAAAAGATACAAAAAATACAGATCTTTTCTCGTTGTATGACTATGAAGGACGGATTGATAGGTCCATCGAAAAAGCATATTTCACCGGGCGTTATGGGGGGTTACCTGACATTCTTGACAGGAGGTTTTAGAGATGGCAAGAGAGAGAATACCCCGGCGACTCCAAAAAAGAATTCAATTTTTCTTTTTTACCGAGGGCCAGACTGAATGTAATTACTTCGATCAGATAAAGAAAGATCTAGCAGGAAATAATAGAAATATATCTGTTCAAATTCGTTCAATAAATAAGAAATCTGCGGTAGAATTTGTCAAATATGCCCAGAACTATCTCCTTTCTCTAAATAAGGATTTGAATTTAAAAGATCGGGTCTTTTGCGTTTTTGATATGGACACGGCCAACGACGATGATATTGATAAGGCAATTAAGAAAATGCCCAAAAATATGCAGTTAATTGTCTCAAATCCGGATTTTGAGTTATGGTTATTACTCCATTATGAATATCGTTGGACAGCCCTCGACACAAGGGAACCGATTAAAAAATTCAGGAAATACATGCCTGATTATCAAAAACCATGTGTAGATAAAATATATCGTTCCTTAAAAGAAAATGAAAAAGCTGCTTTTAAAAATGCACAATTACTCAGGGAGCATCAGACAGAAGAGGGTCATTATCTGTTTTCCAGGGCTGCTAATCCATATACTAATGTAGATGAAGCGATTTTGTATATTTCTGATCACTGCAAATCCTGATAATGCCCGGGATCATTGTGGTCAACGCCATCAGATAGCGGAGTCTCCTATACAGAAGTACTATAATGTGCGGGCAGGCAACGCAGCGGTCTCCGTCTTTTCGTTCCTCGCCGGCGCCGGCCTCCTATCCCTGCGAAGCGAGGCGTCGACATCGAGAGGTCCCGGGTGTTGGGCCCCGGTCGTTCTGTTCTCTCCGGAGATGACCGCCATCGGAACCGTCACGCCGGCATGGTATCCGCCGGTGCAGATTCGTGGCGCCGTTGGCTCTTATCTCCTGGATTTTACATAATTACCGTAAACAGCCCTTTATAACTAGGAAATAATAGCAGAACTCATTGGGATGGAGTCCCGTACGGGGAAGGGAAACAACCGATCATCAAAAAAAATCAGATTCGATCTCCTGAGATACCAGACAGCCATCTCATACCTGCTGTTCTGATATCTTCAGATGGATCGTCTGTGGTATTGAGCGGATAGCATTCCAGAAGCAGAACAACACAGGGAGGAAAGTATGATAGAAGTCATAACCGTAATCGAGGGCATTGTCGTCATCATCATTGGTGTCGCCCTCATTCTCGCATCATCTCTGCTCATAATTGAATTAATCGGGGCTTTCGTGATTCTCATGGGCGTGATCCTTGTTGCTAAAGGATTTGTTAAAAAGTTTAGAAATCCCTGAACGAAAGGGCTCTGGTGAAACCGTCTGGTACAATTATCCCACAATAAGGCAAAAACTATAAAAAATACGAATCGTTGCTCCCCGGGTTGATGATGAAACCAGCACCGGGGAGCAGAACTCATGTCAATGAACCGGTATACCAGGCGTATCAACAACATCTGTTCTGTACTGCGTTCTCAATTTTCCCGCAGAACGTGTACTCATCATCAGCTCATGGCCATCCTTCTCTTTCCTGGAGCCCCAGGCACAGACTATCGCAATGCGGTTGAACTCATCCGATCTGATGAGCAGGATCAGAGCCCTTCTCCAGCTGGATCAGAGCGTCATCTTCCTCTCCGATCAGCATCAGAATCGGAACGCTGACCCGACCCAACATGGCCCGAAACCCCTGGATACCGGCGCCGGCAGGACTGTCGCTCCGACCCGGCGTTGCGTTGAGTCGTGGGGCCGGCCGTCCGGTTCGAGTGCCGTGTATCTCCCCATTCGAATGCCAGAGGATCGAAACGGCATCGGGTGCCGGCAGATCTCCTGATGGTGAAGAGCCAGTCGAGAGCAATCCGGGTCAACTGTTACGAACCCGGACCGTATCCACTCCGATCATTCTGCCATCATGAAGAACCGTGTGATGGCAATCCGATCTGTCGTGGTCAGCCGGTAGACCGGATGCGACCCTCCTCTGCCGGGGGATATGACGACCTGTGGGAGTACGCCGTTCTTTCGGTGTAACGTCGATCGGGAGATCCGGGTGTACGGGCCCGATCTATCTGTCTTCCCGGGGGTTGATATCGGATAGAGAATCGCCATCCGGGAACCTGGGTGGATCGGTCCAATTGTATTAACAGCGAGAGGATGATACTTTTTGGAAAATTTGAGACTGAACTTTTTCTGGAATTATCACTGATATCTATATCATCTTATCTCTAAAATGCGATAATAACAAAAACATATTATCACTGATACCTTTATTATGGTATCGCATTATAGTGATATACTAATTGTATGATCAACAGCGAAGACAACTCGATACTGGTGCACATAAAACATGAACTTGGTATACGTGACAACGCATCAATCTCCTGGGGAGTACAGATCTCAGAGGAACTACCCTTCAGGGTTGATCTTGTTATCGAGGACGACTCAAAAAAATATTTTATCGAAATTTCGTCACGGTTGACGATTGATAAGATCGGGCGTCAATTGGTCCTAAAAAATATTCTTCGGAATACCAACTCCAGGAACAGATCATTTGAATTTATTGTTGCGAGCAAACTCATCTCTCCAGAGACAGAAAAGATCGCACATTCCTGTGATATCCGGATAATCGCATTACCGTACCGGTCAAATGTCCATGAAAACGAAAAGTCCGATGTGCGTCGTATCGAAAAGATCAGTTCTGCAAAATCCTGGAAGATCGTTATCGCTCTCCTTACTGAGAATGAGTGCTCAATCCGGCATATCGCCCTGAAAACGAATGTCTCGTACGCTTGGACCCATGCAACGGTGAAAAGCCTGATAGCAAAAGGCATAGTCGTCGAAGTGAACAATTATGTAAAGCTCCAGGATATTCCAAAACTGCTGAATGGAATAGCATGGGAGCGTCCCTTTGAAAAATTATATTATAACGAAGTTGTTCTCCCGGAAAATGATGCATTGTCAGCAGCCCGGACAATTACGCGAATGTGCGAGTGGCAGGATATCAAGTGTGGGTTCACAAGTTTTACGGCTGGAGGAATTTATACAAAATATGGATTCCGTCATGACACCGCATATGTCTATATTTCCAGGGACAACCTCGATCCATTTCTCAAATCCTTTGATGCGTCGGATACTCATGGGATCAAGATTCGGGTTTACAAACCGGACCGGGACGTATTTAGTGATACACGAATCGCTGAGGGGATCCGGTTGGTATCGCCTGCACAGGCTCTTCTCGATCTGGCTGGACTTGGATATAGTGGCCGGGATCTGACCCTGAAACTCGTGGAGAACTATGCCAGGTTATGAGGTTCCCCGTTCGGTCGTAGATGCATCATTGACCGAACTGGCAGCGATCTCTCATTGGATCGAAGAGAGAGAAACACCAGAGAATCCAACCACGGTCCTGATCGGAGGCTGGGCGGTGTACTGCTATAACCAGTGGTATGGATCTATAGATATCGACCTTGTAACCAATGCCAGAACGCGGCAACATCTCATGCGGCATCTGGAGGGGTCACGGGGTTTTATCAAACGGCGTAATCCTCCGTTTAGAAACAGTGTTGTAAAGATGATTCCTCCGAATGGAGAGATTATCATTGACTTTATCCCCCGTGATCACGAGAACTGTTTCGAAGGCAGGGGTGAAAAATGCCCCATGAGCCTTCTGAACGATAGAACAGTTCGTAAGGAAATTTCACCAGGTGTTTTTATCCCTGTTCCCGATCGCTCGCTTCTGCTCGTCCTGAAAATGAAAGCAGCGTGGGACAGGAATTATCGGATACAGGAACGGACCTCGCATGATGAAGACTGGGAGAAAGGGAAACTCAGAAAAGACCGGGCTGATATTTTATCTCTCATTGATCCACAAGTCGGGGGTACTGAACTCGATATCATGTTTTTTGGGGATATGGTAAACAGATATGATTTTTTGGTAGACATTCTCACAATTATTCCCAATGACCGGGATGCACTTCAGATGTACGGACGTTTGGACAGGAGTACTGCTCAGAGCACGATTGATGATTTACTCAGTCTCATCAGGTAAAACCTGGGTGTTCCAAAGAAATTGACGATACGACCCTTGCTCGCCAGGTGACAGGCAAGCGTCAGGTAGACATTATGCGGATCACCCGATACTGTGAAATATGACGACTAGGAGGAATACACCGTTCTTTAGCGACTCAGTCATCGAGAGACCGGGGTGTAGGGCACCGGTCGTTCTGTTCTCTCCAGAGATGAACGCCATCGGAATCGGAACGCTGACCCGGCCCAACATGGGCCGAAATCCCTGGATGCCGGCGCCGGCAGGACCTGTGCCCCGATCCGGCGTTGCGCTGAGTTCGTGGGGCCGGCCGTCCAGTGATCGGGAGTAAGCGTCGGCACACGCCGGCCCGTGCGAGTGTCGTGCATCCTCCACTCGAATGTCTGTGGATAGAAAGGGCATCGGTTGCCGGCAGATCTTCTGCTGGTGAAGGACCAGTCGAGAGCAATTCGGCCCCAACCGCCATTGAGCGCATCACAAACTATTTGAGATCATAGACTCACCATGTCCGTTCAGCGCTGATTGCAGAGTTTACGACAGTTGCCACCAGCTGTGTGGCCCAACAATCGTTTCAGGCAGCGCAGGAGAAGCCAGGCCATGCAACCAACAATGCCCGAGCCCACAAAGAGCGGCCATGCCGCGGTCAACGGAATCAATTATTACTATGCGATCTACGGCACCGGCGAGCCGTTGGTGCTGCTTCACGGTGGCCTCGGCCAGATCGAGATGTTCGGTCCCAACCTGACCCGGCTCGCACAGCGCCGGCAGGTGATCGGCGTTGATCTGCAGGGCCATGGCCGAACCGAACTGGGCGATCGGGAGATCAGCCTGGTCGACATGGGAAACGACCTGGCCGGCATCCTGGAGCAGCTCGGCTACGACAGGGTCGACGTACTCGGCTACTCGATGGGCGCCGGCGTCGGGTTCCGGTTCGCCGCCCAGCATCCGGAGATGGTCCGCCGCCTGGTGCTCGCCTCCTGCCCGTTTGCGCAGGATGGGTTCTATGCCGAGATGTTACCGCAGCAGGCTGCAGTCGGCTCCGCGATGGCAGAGCAGATGAAGGAGACGCCGATGTACTGGTCGTATCTGGAGATAGCGCCGCATCCGGAGGAGTTTCCGAAGCTGCTCGACAGGATGGGGGCGTACATGCGCAGGCCGTACGACTGGTCGGAGGACGTCAGGAAGCTGACCCTGCCGGTGATGCTCGTCTACGGCGACAGTGACATGATCCGTCTGGAGCATGCGGTGAAGTTCTACCAGCTCCTCGGCGGCGGACTGATGGATGCCGGCTGGCAGCGCGAGCACATGTCGCAGAACCGGCTGGCGATCATACCGGACCTGACGCATTACGAAATGGGCGTTGCGCCGCAGCTGGTCGACACGGCTCTGCCGTTTCTGAACGGCGAAGGTCGTCCTGTGAACTGGGATGAAGTGGTGGGGACGTATTCTCAAGCCGGGTCCGCACATCTTTAAGAGATCGATCGAACTTATCTGGCGAATGAACCCGTTTTGAGCTCCCCGTCACGCACATAGGATGCAATGATGACCCCTTTTTGGGAAACTTCACATTTCTGCAACGTGAAGGCTGCCGGCAGAGTACCTTCACCAAATAATCTTTTGCCGGTGCCAAGGGTGACCGGGAAGATCTTCAGCCAGAACTCATCGATCAGATCGTGCTTCAACAGCGTCTGGATAAGATTACTGCTCCCGGAAACCTGCAACTCCGGACCATCCATATTCTTGAGTCTCTTTATCTCCGCAACAACATCGCCGTTGATAACGATGGTATTTTCCCAGGAAGGATTCTGAAGCGTCTTCGATACAACATATTTCTTCGAGCGGTTGATTATCCCGGCAAGCGGTTCCTCATCAGGATTGGCATGCGGCCAGTACGACGCAAAGATCTCATAGGTCTTCCTCCCAAGGAGTGCTTCATACGGCCGACTCATCTGGTTCATCATCTCCTGCATCAGGAACTCGTCGCCATAGTTGACCATCCACCCTCCATACTTGAAACCTCCGGAAGGATCTTCCTCTGGTCCGCCGGGTGCCTGCATGACTCCATCGAGGGAAACAAAAGTGAGGACAATAATTTTTCTCATTCCAAACCTCATGCCAGAGGACACACTCCTCATTAAAATAAATTATCGCGCCTCTCTACCTGACAGACCCAAACTCGCGTGAGATGTCTCCGGCGATCTTCAGCCTTTCCGTTTCGTGCCGCGTTGTGCATTTTTGACAATCTCAGTACAACCGTTGTCACGTTTTGATGGTCGTGCGTTCTGGCTTTCTCTGATCTGCTCTGGAGCGGTATGTCACTCATACTGGCAGAAAAGGAACTGGTCTGGTGAGGTGAGGTTGTTCGGCCGGGAAAAGAAGGGCACCGTCGCAGTGCACACAGGCTAGCACTCAAACACCAGCCAGCACAGATCGTTGCGTAACCGTTGATCGTCAAGAACAAGCTCCCGAATTTCGTCAGGAAGTTGTTCGCGCTGCCACCGGCACTCCCGACGGCCTGCCAGTTCGCCCTCGCCCTTCGGAGCAGCAGCCTGCACTGCCTTGATCGCATAGGCGGCGGCACCGAGTTCGTGGGCTGCAACGTGGGCGACTGCCGCGGCCTGGCCGGCCGCGTGGGCCGCGTGTCTCGCAGCTCCGGACAGGTCCCGTGCAGCGTCATTGGCAGAGCCCGCTGCCGAGCGTGCCTGCATCATCGTGATTTCGCCGCGTGTCCACGCCCGGACCAGTTCCACCGCACGGCGGGGCCTCGGATCCCGGGGCTGGACCGCTTCGAAGAGAGGCAGTACGTGCTCGGCGCATTCAGACGCCCATAGTGCAAGCAGGTGGTGATTTGCATCACTCAGCGTGCCTCCGCGGCGTATGGTAATGAACCTGGGATCCCGGAGCTCGGAGAATATCATCGTATATCTTTTCCCCCATGGTCTTGCCGTGCCGGCATCACATGGATGAGCTGACTACCGTTCATAGCTGATCCCGTTTTTTATCGTGAGGCAGATCACCTGTCAACCCCCAACGTATCAGAACCCCGTATCATCTCCTCCATCCCAAAGATGATCCTAAGGACTGCGACAAGAATAATCCCGAAAGACCGTTTGACATCTTTCAACAACACCCTCTTTCAATACCCACTTTTGCTCTCTTTCATAGTTTCAGCTACCCTGAACCTGACGATCTTTTTCAAAAGTTCATAGGGAACCGGCTTGTCGAGCGGGAATTGAACAGAACCCTTCCCCTGTTTGTACGGTAATAACTCTTTTTTAAACGCTTCAATCCCGGAAGGAATCGGATAAAACCCTATATGATTCTTGAATGCGGCGAAGTGTACAAGATTTTTCTCATTCAGCCTGAACGTGGGCATCTGATATCTGATCGCCTCAGTCGCTTCAGGAGCGACTTCCTGAATGGTCTTCCTCATTTTTTCAAGTTCTCTTTGAACCTCCGCCGGAAATGATCTGATGTATTCATCTATCGTTTGAAATTGTTCTTTCAACTCCTTCATGACATGATTCTCCAGGCTCGTTTTAGGATGATAGAGTGCATCCTGTATAAAATAATGAAGCGGCATCTCATTGTCTGATCTTTTTCAAGGTACCCACTCCTCAGTGCCCTCGGTTCCGGCAATAGACGACCCCCATTCCCAATCCGTCGGGTCCGTCAGGCAAAGAAGCACGGCCCTGTCAATCCTTTGTTGGGATCTCAGAATTCTGCAGCTGGGTGATCTGTATCAGATTGCCGCAGGTGTCGTCCAGGATTGCGATGGTCGCCGGCGTACCCGGCAGCTCTGTCGGCTCCAGGGTGAACTTCACCCCACGTTTTTTCAATCGTTCATACTCTTTCTGGATATCGTCCACAAAGAAGGATGCTGCGGGAATGTTCTGCTGGAAAAGAGCTTCCTGATACGCCTTTGCAGCGGGGTTTTCGTTTGGCTCGAGGACCAGCTGGGTACCATCCCTGTCTTCGGGCGAGACAACCGTCACCCACCGGTAATTATTGGCTGAGATATCTGCCATTTTTACAAAGCCAAGGATCTCCGTATAAAACTTCAGCGCCTCAGTCTGACTATTCACGTGAACACTGGTGAGTCTGATTCTCATGGAATGCTGATAATGAATGAACCGGTAAAAAAAAGTTGCGCTGCATCGATGGGGAAGCACTACCTTCTTAGAAGAACCCGGCAAGTACCGGCGTCAGGACTGCCGGGCTGACATCATGGGTCTGGCCGTCAAGTATCTGAAGCCTGGCGTGGGGCATGATTTCCTCAGTGTTTCGGCAGTCGCCCTCATGAACGGGGGACTGGCGCTCCTCGCTCGTTCTATTTTCTCCGGGGAGCAGATGAACGCCATCGGAACCGTCACGCTGACCCTACTCAATTCATCCCGAGTCCAAAACCCTACCGATGCCGGCGCCGGCAGGACCTGTGCCCTGACCCTGGTGTTATGCTGAGTTCAGGGGGCCGGCCGGCGACTCGGGAGAACGACGGTGGCAGACCTCCAGCCAGTGCCGGCCGTTACCGGGGCGGTGCCACAGCGTTTTCCGAGTGAACGTAAGTGCCGGTTGGATCATCCATTTGATTTCTGTATGAAGTTATCAGAATTCGTGGTATCAACCCCTGCCAGGAACCCGGCCACCTGCGTGAGGAGCAACTCCGGCTGTGTCCTCGCGATCGTATGGTCTCCATCAAAAAGAACCAGTTTTGACCCCTGGATTCCCTCAGCAAGTTCATGAGCGATCTTCAACGGTACGAACTGGTCCTTCGACCCGTTTACGATAAGGGTGGGTGCCCGGATCATCCCGATCACCTTTCTGCCGTCAAACTGTGCGACCGCTTCACCCTGCCTGCGGAATGACTCCGGTGTCGGTGGATACTTCTGACCGAATATCCATCCCGACCCCTCATCCACCTTCTTCTTCGAGCCTGGCAGGTATCGCATCAGGGTCATCATTCCTTTTATCGCGAATGGGATCCGGGTGAATCCGAGGTGCAGCACAAGGCCGTTGACCCGATCGGGATATCTGGCTGCGATCACCTGGGCGATCATCGACCCCATGGAGATCCCGAGGATGTGGGCACGGTGGATGCCCAGAGCATCCAGAAGCGCGATGGTATCATCGGCCATCTGCTCGATCGAATAGGGTTCATCGGTCTTGTCAGTCCTGCCGGTTCCCCGCTTATCGATGGCGATCACCTGAAATTTTTTGGCGAAATCCGCGATCTGTGCAGAGACCGTAGTGATCTCCGTTCCCCATCCTGGGATGAAGACCAGTGTCTCTCCTTTTCCGTGGATCTCGTAATACATATCGATATTATTTCCATGGACTATTGGCATTTTTCCCCTCCATTTTTACAGTATCCACTCGACAGAGGGACCTGTTGTTTTTTTTTATACGATTATTCTTTAACCTCCGGCCCGGTTTTTTTCTGTATAGCCGCAGGAGGAGACTCTGGCTTTCCTGCCGTTTTTTCAACCGCACTTGCAATAAACCGGGGGTAATCGGCAACAAACCGATCGAACCCGATCCCCCCGGTCGCCAGCACGTTTTGCCAGCCCGGTTGCAGGGAGATGACACTCGTACTCATGAGACTGAGATACACTGCCATCTCCAGGGGATCAAGATCGTCCCGTACGGTACCATCCGCGATGCCTTCGGCAAGCGCATCACGGAGCATCCCGAGTTGTTTTTCCAGCAGTTCGAAGATCCGTTTTACCAGCGGGTTGTCGGTATCTTTGAAGATTTCAGGTCCGACAGCACCAATCGTCCGGTAATACTCCGGGTTTTCGCGGGCAAAATTAAGAGACGTCTCTCCCAGCAGCCGGGATTTTTCCCTGCCTGAAACGTCTTGGATTACCTTGTCTTCGTAGCGTGCGATGAGTTCCTTCATCTTGCGCAGGATGATTGCGAACAGTAAGTGATCCTTGTTCTCAAAATAGAGGTACAGGGTAGCTTTGTTCAGCCCGACCTCTTTTGCAATCTTCTCCATGGAGACGCTTGTAAAACTCTTTGCAAAGAAGAGCTCTTCCGCGGTATCGAGAATGTACAAACGTCGCTGCTCCCGCTCTTTTTCGATTAATTCCTGGAATGACATTGTAATCACCAACTCCATAACTGTAGTTTATCAATATAACTGTCGGTTATGCAAATAACCTAAAGTTGGTATAGGTTATTAATATTTCGAAATAATGGAATCGGGATTATTCCAGCGCCTTGTCCCTCTCCTTCTCCAAAAACCTGAGGTACTCAAGCACCCGGTTCGGTGGTTTTACCTGGGCGGATGACCACGCGGATACCCATCTCCTGAAAATTGGGTCAGCCGTAGTCAGGCCTCCAGAACGATGACACTAACAGTCCCACTGGAGGGGGAAACACAACCATCAACGACATGACTTGGTCTGGCCATGTTCCCGGTGAACGAGGGACGTATCGATGGAAAGAAGGTGATTGTTGCTGATTCCCTCCGGGAGACCCACAAGCCCAAGAAGATCCTGAGATCTTCTAATTCCAGCGTGATGGCACAAGCCCTGGGACGGGAGATCACTGCCGGGAACAGGCGGGTCCGGATTGAACCCGGTGGCGACCTGGACAACGGCATCTCTACGAATATTACCCTTTTTCCAGAAGAGAAGGTGGCTTTGACCGACTCCCGGTTTCATCGCTTATGGAATACTCTTCCATAGCATCTATCCCGGATCAGGGATGATACTGATCATCCGTTCCTGGAGATCCTGGAAAAGGGGAGGCTTCACGTGACATCCGACGACAGAACCGAACATTTTGATACCGCCATTGCAGTCGACCTCGGGGCGACCAACCTCCGTGTCGGGCTCGTAACCCGGACCGGAGAGATCGAACGGTTGAGCGTCTCCAGGCTTCCGAAAGATCTGCCAGATGCTGGGATCATTTCCGACCTCATCATCCGGACAATTCATTCACTGGTTTCAGATCAGGAGATCGAGACGTCAGCAGGAATCGGTATCGGGGCGATGGGGCCCATCGACAGATCGCACTCTGCGATCGTGCACCCCCCGAACGTTCCCCTCGATATCATCCCCCTTTCAGATCCTCTCAGCGCCGAGTTCAACCTTCCCGTACGACTGGTCAACGACTGCAGTGCAGGTCTCCTGGGAGAGGCATATTTCGGAGAAGGAAAGAGATCAAATAATTTTGTGTATGTGACCATCTCGACCGGCATCGGGGCGGGGATACTTGCACAGGGAACGATCATTTCAGGTCGCTCCGGAAACGCCGGAGAGGTGGGTCACCTGTTCGTGGACAACCAGTATAACCTGACCTGCGGGTGTGGTCGGAAGGGACACTGGGAAGGATATGCATCCGGCAGGTTTCTGCCTCGTTTCTACCAGGAGTGGCGCAGGAAACAGGGAATCTCGTCTGGAGATCCGGAAATACTCTCTGCCAGGGATGTTTTCAACTCCATACGGGAACAAGGGGATCCTGACGAATGTGAGTTTATTCATGAACTCGGCCGAATTAATGCCCGGGGGATCTCCGACATCATTGTTGCCTACGACCCAGATACCATCGTCCTCGACGGTTCTGTCGTTCTGAACAACCAGGATCTGATCATTCCCCCGATTGAACAGTATGCAGACTGTTATCTGCCGATGCCGCGGTTGACCGTGAGCAGTCTTTCCGGCTTTGCACCGCTCCTTGGTGCGTCGGTCATTGCCCATGGATATGATACACCATTTGGATCTCTGGAATGACGGTTCTGTTGAAATCCTGTACCCTATTCGCTTCACGTGTTCTTATGATGAAAATGACACTGTATTGGGGGTAGGATTTCAACAGAGCCGGATATTCATCTTTTTCCCCGACAGGCATCAGGATCTGAACGCTGACCCTGTTCAACCGGGCTCGAAACCATTCCGATGCTGGCAGGACCAGTGCCCTGACCTGGCGTTATGCTGAGTTCGTGGGGACGTCCGTCCGGCGACTCAGGAGAACGCGTCAGCACTCATCCGGCCAGTCGGGACCTGTTCATCATCGGCGATCCAGGCCATCCGGTTGGACTACTGGCCGACTGGTGCTCCTGCGTCGCAGAACAGAATCAGTTCTCCAAAAAATGTTGAATGTTTTCCTCTTCTATCTCATCATAATTGTCCCGGAGCCAGGTCTGCCGGCAGAGTCGTCACCGGTGGCGAATGGTCCCTGTTACACCCAGTGCCGCGATTGCGGCGATGATCAGGATGGCGTCCATCAGTGGCGAGGGCCCGGAGGGCCGGGTAGTCGTTCCCGGAACCGGGGACGTAACGGTAATGTAACCATTCTTTCGCGTACTGTTGTACCCGACGTCATTGAACGCCTGCAATGCTACCGGATAGGTTCCCGGAGCGGAATAGGCGTGTGACGGGCTCTTTTGTGATGACCCGGTGGGTTGGAGCCGCCATATGTCGTTCCATGAGGTGGTAGCGTCCCCGCCGCCCACGAGTATGATGCTGCCATCCGGCATCGCTACACTGCTCTGTCCGCTTCTTTTCGACCACCCGGGGCTTGCATTCACCTGCATCCACGTTGCGCCGTCATCGGTCGATCGCCATGTGTCGTTCATATTGTTCAGATAGGTGAGGTCGTCAGTACCGCCCATGAGTACGACGGAGCCGTCCGGCATCGCTACACTGCTGTGACTCCATCGTTTCGTCCACCCAGAACTCGCATTCATCTCCTTCCATGTTGCGCCGCTATCGGTCGACCGCCAAGTGTCGTTAAATACGGTGGTATTGTCAAAACCTCCCATGAGTATGATGCTTCCGTCCGGCATCCCGACCGAGGTATGGCTGTCCCGCCCCGTCCATCCGGAACTCACATTCACCTGCTTCCACGTCGCTCCTTTATCGGTCGACCGCCATGTGTCGTTAAACTCAATGCTGCCGTTAAAACCACCCATGAGTACGATGCTTCCGTCCGCCATCGCAACACTACTGTGAAAGGCTCTCTTCGACCACCCGGGACTCGCGTTCACCAGCGTCCATGTTGCGCCGAAATCTGTCGACCGCCAGGTATCGTTCCAGTTGGTGCTATTGTCCTGGCCACCTGTGAGTACGATGCTTCCGTCCGGCATCGCGACCGCTGAATGTCCCTGCCGCTTCGACCACCCTGAACTTGCGTTCATCTCCACCCATGTAGCGCCGTTATCGGTCGACCGCCAGGTATCGTTGAATAGGATGACTTCAGTCCCATCCACACCGCCCATCAAGACGATGCTTCCGTCTGGCATCACGACAGTTGATTGGCTGTTCCGACCTGTCCACCCGGAACTCGCATTCACGTTCGTCCAGGGTTGAGCATAGGTCTCGTCGCCGAAGAACCATGACCAGCCGGTCGGGCTTCCGGTCGACTGGTCGGTGAAGTTTACGGTAAGGGGTGATGTGCCGGAAGCCGGGGTGCCGCTGAACGCTGCTACTGGTCCATCAGTAGCGCTGGCAGTCCCGACAAGCAGGAGAAGGGCTGCAATGAATATGCACCCTGTCATCACAGGATTGTTTGTGAAGTGATCATTCATGAGTGTATAAAAAATCCCAATACTTATACACATTCCGTAATTCTGATCGGTTACTTGGCAGGTTGTTCCTATGGTGATGTTCTGGATGCTGAATGAGCCTGATCCTGAAAAACTGGAGATAGTGATGACGGTAAAATTTCAGATGGAGAAGTGTGACACCAAAACTTTGAAGCAAGCATACGATGCTGAAACGTATTGTTCAGCCTAACTCAGATGCAACAAAAAAAAGAACCTCGGCGTTCAGGTCCTATAAAAAAACGTTCATGATCAGGGCCGACCGAGCCCTGTGAAAGGAACACCGGATGTGTCATAGAATCCACGAATGGGATGATAGATTGCCGGAATTATGGATAATCCTGTCCGGACCTCCGTCCTTCAGGAATCCAATCCAGGATGATCTGTCCATGATGACGAGAGGAGGTCTATTCATCTATCTCTCCGACCAGCATCAGCAGGGGAATGCTGAACCCCTTCAACGCATCCGGCTCAAAAAATATGCCGGCGCCGGCAGGATCGGTGCCCTGACCCATGGATCAGGAGTTACGTTGAGTTCGTGGGGTCGGCTGCCATACGATCTCTCCAGAGCCGTAATATCGGATTTTTCAGGTCAGAATGTATAACGAAAATGCCTGACCATCCTCTGTACAAATGGAATACGCCCCAAGACACCGTGCATCATTCTCCCGGCCCGTGATGGCGACATTCGTTCGACGAGCTCGGGCATGGTCAAAAAGGGGACCACCGTGACCAGCTTGAGGCGTGGAACACGCTCTTCGAACTCCCGGGGGTCGTCGATACCCCAGAGAAGGGAGACGCCTGACTTCCTGGAACTGGCCAGGAGCATGACAAGCCTGTTCATCTGCCGGCTATAGACGTCAAAAATAAACTGGCCGCCTGGAAATTTTTCGGTTATCCGGTTGAACAGCGCTGTCACATCATCTTCCGAAAGGTACTGTAACAGCCCCTCGGCGACGACGAGAACAGGCCTGTCTCCCGGTATCCCGTCCAGCCATCCTGGTTCGGTGACCGAAGAGCCGATCAGTATGGAATCATGCCGCTCTGGATAGAGACGCCCTCGCAGCTCGATCACATCGGGAAGGTCGACGTCATACCAGCGGATGCCGGCTGGAGGGTCGATTCGGAAGACGCGGCTGTCCAGGCCGCATCCCAGGTTCAGCACAATCGAGTCCGGGTTGGCGGCAAGGAATTCTCTGGACCATTGATCCAGGTGTTTGGCCCTCATCGGGACGGAGATCGAGGAGCCCTTCGGGATCTTCAATCTCTCAAAATCAAAGTCAATGTGACGGACTACTTCGTCAGCGAACGTATCGCCAAGGATCGGGTTGTCTGTACGGCTGTCCAGCGCCTTGCCGTAGAGCGTATGGAGGTACGTTTCATTCTCCTTCTTTAATTGAATCTTTTCGATCTCCATTGTTTCCAGTCCTCTCTCCACTGCTTCTTGAGCAATGCATTACCGCATGGAGAAGAGTAATTCATCTGCACGTCTGATAATTCCTTTGCCGCCTTTTCTCGTTGCTATCGCCGGGTTCGGTAATCCAGCCCTGATCACTATCCGGTACCGGCTTCCAACATGTCGGAACCGGAACGCCCCGTTCAAGGCACCTGGGCACGCTAACCATCCCGATACCGGCGCCGGCTTGACTAATGCCCTGATCCGGCGTTGCGCTCTTAACCAGCCGTTCATGTGCACTCCAATTGTGAGTACCACTATACGGCTGTCCCCATCGTTGACATGCATGGCTGACGGAGACGTCGCAACTCTTATCTATGAGATGAGGATATCCTCGGGTTATGCGACACAGCACCTGGCTGCACCGAAATCATCCTGAGGTGTCAGGGGGCTACGATGGCTGGCGTCTCCCCCGAGGTGATGGGATGCCGTTCTGCTCCTGCCTGTTCTTCCTCTTTCTCACGGCGATGCTGGTCATCCCTGTAAGCGCCGACCTGCCCTCGGTGATCGTCTCGGATGTCCGAATGAGCCCCCAGGTGCTGATGCCCGGAGACCAGGGGCTTATCAGCATCACCCTGACGAACACCGCCAGCGGGTCGGTGAAGACCGAGTCCTCCGGCTCCGGCACCGGTTCCACGGTCTCGACCAGCACCGAGATCAACCCGGTGATCGACCTGGTCACGCTCGACGGCGGTCGGGATATCCGCGTCCTCGGCGGCGACCGGCAATACCAGGGCGAGCTCGGGCCCCGCCAGTCGATCACCCTCCCCTTCCTGATCGAGGCACCGTCGTACGCCGGGGTCTTCTTCCCGGTCCTGATCGTCCGGCTCGATGAGGGGGGGACACTGAAGTATCCGATCACCGTGAACGTCAACACTCCGTTCGCTGGCAAGGGCCAGCCCGCCCTGGTCCTCTCCCAGTCGACGGTCGGCCCGTTCGCCCCCGGGGACCTGGCGACGATCGGCGTCTCCCTCGAGAATACCGGAACTGGAGACGCAACCGACGTCCTCCTCCGGATTGGAGGGGGAAACGGGACCGGGCTCATTCCGATCGGTTCGCGCACGGTCCACTTCCCCGATTCCCCCCGCGGCTCCAACCACACCTTCACCCTCGACCTCCAGGTCGACCGGTCGGCCGGGACCGGGCTGCACGAACTCCCGGTCGAGGTGGCCTACACAGCCGTTGACGGGACCCGGGTGGAGGGGACGGAGACGCTCGGGGTCGACCTCCGGGGCCGGGGCGACCTCTCGATCGCGTCGGTCAAGACCGACCCGGTCCGGGTCCGGCAGGGGGACGAGGTCGACCTCGTCGTCAGGATGGACAACACCGGGACCGGGGACGCTCGGGCGGTCTCGGCCCGGATCGACCTCCCCCTGACCGGCACAAGGGAGGCCTTCGTCGGCACCGTCCGGCCCGGGTCCAACGCCCCGGCGGTCTTCACCCTGACGGCGGACCGGGCGGGGGAGTTCGAGTACACGTTCAACGCCACGTACGAGGATGACTGGGGCAGCCATACAACCATGCGGGTCCTCCGCCTCTCGGTCGCTCCGTCCGGCGATGCATTGGTGGCGACCGGGGTACTGGTCCTCGCGGCGCTGATCGGGGCGGTCGTCCTCATCTCGTGGTGGCGACGGAAGGGCAGGGTCTCCCATGCTTGAACGGGAGCGGGTCGCGTTCTACCTGGCCGCACGCTCCCTCGCCCGCGGGAACCGGACCAGCCTTCTGCTGAACGTGGCGATCATTGGGCTCATCTTCACGAACATGATCCTGCTCCCCTCGATCATCTCGGGGTCGGTCGAACTCTTCAACCAGCAGACGATCGACTTCCAGACCTCGGACCTCCAGATACGGCCCA
The DNA here is from genome assembly GCF_052055875.1 of Methanosphaerula subterraneus. Classification (GTDB taxonomy): domain Archaea; phylum Halobacteriota; class Methanomicrobia; order Methanomicrobiales; family Methanospirillaceae; genus Methanosphaerula; species Methanosphaerula subterraneus. The sequence goes on along the minus strand of NZ_CP170508.1, from coordinate 922,061 downwards.
TGGAGGGCGACCAGTACATCGGCCGGGCCGATGCCCTGCTCGAGACCGTGAACCGGGTCCCCGGGGTCCGCCGCGCCTCCGGCCGGTACAGCATCGGGGCGACGCTTTCGGGCCGGAACCGTGCAGTCTCTGTGCCGGTGACCGCCATCGACCCGCGGAACGAGGTCGAGGTGACGAAGATTCACGAACACATGAAGGACGGAGAGTTCTTTTCGGGCGGGGAGCGGGGCGAGATCCTGATCGGACAGTATGTCGCCGGGAATGAGGACACGAGGAAGGACCTCTTCGCCTCCCTCGGCGGTGTCGTGGTTGGCGAACGGATCGAGGTTGCCTTCGCAAACGGGGCGACCCGGGAGTACGTGGTGAAGGGGGTGTTCGACACTAAGTCCTATTTTGTCGACTATTCGGCCATCATCACCCGGGACGAACTTGAGTCGGTCCTCGGCTCGAAGGTCGACGAGGTGACCGAAGTCCTGGTCCGGGTTGACACGGACGCTGATGTGGATAAGGTCAAGACCGCCCTGCTCGAGGCCGGGGTGCAGGAGGAGGTGAAGACCTGGCAGGAGGCGATCACGAGTACGGTCGAGGAGTCCCTTGAGACGTTCGATATCATCAACTCCATCTCGATGCTGGTCAGCCTCGTGATCGCGACCGTGGTGATCTTCATTGTGATCACGATCAAGGCGATGAACCAGCGGAGGCAGATCGCGATCCTGAAGGCGATCGGGATCCACCCGTCTATCATCGTTCGGTCGTACCTGATCCAGGTGCTGGTCATCTGCGCCCTCGGCACCCTGTTGGGCCTCCTAATGGTCGGACTCCTCGGCGTCTGGTTCACGGCGCACCCGCTTGTCTTCCCGGACGGAGTGGTCGTGCCGCAGTTCGATACGGTCACACTGGTCGAGAATATGGGCTGGCTCTTCGCAGTCTCGATGATCGCGGGGTTCGTCCCGGCATGGCGGATCACCCGCGAGAACATCCTCTCGGCGATGAAGGCGGCCTGATGATCCGGGTGGAGGGTCTTAGCAAGACCTACCAGATGGGTGCGGTCGCGGTCCACGCCCTGAACGGGGTCACGCTCGAGATCCGACAGGGGGAGTTCGTCGGCCTCCTCGGCCCGAGCGGGAGCGGGAAGTCCACCCTCCTCCATCTGATCGGCCTCCTCGACGAACCGAGCGGGGGGTCGATATCGATCCAGGGGACCGATGTCCTCGCCCTCTCGGACGACGAGCGGACGCTCTTTCGGCTGACGAGGATCGGGTACATCTTCCAGGACTACGCCCTTGTCCCGGATCTGACCGCGCTTGAGAACGTGGTCCTTCCGACGCTCGCGCTCGGGCTCAGTGAACGGGAGGGGACCATCCGGGCGACCGATCTCCTCCGCCGCGTGGGGCTCGAGGAGCGGACGGACCACCTGCCGGCGGAGCTCTCCGGAGGCGAGCAGCAGCGGATCGCCATCGCCCGGGCGCTCGTCAACTCGCCGGCCCTCCTCCTTGCGGACGAGCCGTGTGCGAACCTGGATAGCCGGGCCTCCACCATGGTTCTCGACCTCTTCGCCTCGATCAACCGGGAACTCGGCCAGACGGTGCTGATGGTCAGCCACGAGGAGGCGCACCGGCGCTACTTCGGGCGGGTGGTCCGGCTGCACGACGGGCGAGTCGCGGAGGAGTCTGAAGAGATGCCGGATACCGCTGGGTGAGACCGGTCGAGATATGCGGAAGGCCCTGTCCCTGCCGGCAGGCAAAAAGTATATCTTGTTGCTCGCCAGGTAGTCCGATCAATCGCATGAATGGAACGATGAGGTCAGGAGGAGAAGAGAATGGGTTTATTGAACCGCATGAGCACTGTGATCAAGGCAAAGATGAACAAGATAATCGACGCAGCGGAGGATCCCCGGGAGTCGCTCGACTACTCGTATGAGAAGCAGCTCGAACTGCTGCAAAACGTCAAGCGGGGTGTCGTGGACGTCGCGACCTCGAAGAAGCGGCTGGAGTTGCAGAGGGGGAAACTCCTCCAGAACGCCGACGTGCTCGACAAACAGGCCCGCGAGGCGGTCCGGGCCGGCCGGGAGGATCTCGCCCGGCTCGCGCTCGAACGGAAGAACGCCATCACTTCCCAGATCGCGAGCCTCGATCAGGAGATCGCCGGGCTGGAGGGGGAGCAGGAGAAACTGGTCGCCGCAGAGAAGCGCCTCTCCACGAAGGTCGAGATCTTCAGGACCCGGAAAGAGACGATCAAGGCCCAGTATTCCGCTGCAGAAGCCCAGGTCAAGATCAGCGAATCGGTCTCTGGCATCAGCGAGGAGATGGCCGACATCGGCGTCTCGATTGAGCGGGCCGAGAACAAGACAGCCGACTTGAAGGCCCGGTCGTCTGCCCTGGACGAGTTGATCGATCAGGGGACGCTCGAGGACTTCACCGGCAAGCAGGACGACATCGATCGCGAGCTGAGCAAGATCAGCGCGACGAGCACTATTGAATCGGAACTCTCGAAGATGAAGACGGAGGAAGGCAAATGATCATACGGATCATGGGGGAGGGACAGTTCCTCGTGAACAGCAGCCTCTTCGACACGTTGAACGCACTCGACAACAGGATCGTCGAACACGTGCAGAAGGGAGACGAACCGGAGTACAGGAAACTCCTGGCCGAACTCATCGGGGCGATAGAGCGGGAAGGAAAGCCGGTCGACGACACGATGCTGGTCGAATCCGACATCATCGTGCCCCCCGCGAACATGACCCTCGCCGAGGCCCGGGCGGTCTTTACAGGTACCGGTATCTTCGAGGGATGATTCGGTCGGGACGGTTCTTCATAGGTGCATGACGGAGCGGGCGGCCCCCCCGGGCCGTTACAGGGGTATGCCCCAGAGAGGATACCATCGCTCCACCTCCTTCTCGATCGGAAGTTCCCGTTCCATCAGGGACCGCAGTCTGAACTCGTACGCGGTATCCCGGGTCGTGCCTGTCCTGGGGATGAAGGGGTAATACGACCCCTGCTTGAAGTTGTAGATCCAGTACACCCGCTCTGTGCCGTCGAAGGCGTAGACCGCACAGAGCAGATAGGTCCCGAAGCTCCGCTCGATCAGGGTCTGGCTGACGAGGTGGATGCCCGCGACAAGGTCCTCGAAGTCGGGGTCCTCCAGGATCACCCAGGTGAACCGGTACGTGTCCGTCTCGAGCCGGCAGGTGCTTCCGGTCTCTTTGCAGCTGTACTGGAGCAGTTCTTCGATCTCGGTCCTGACGGCCTCGTATCGCGAGGACTCGATGGGCTTGAAGCAGAGTGCAGCCTTTCCGGACGGTTTCATATCCAGCGAGGTCTGCATCGTGACCGTGGCCGTGGAGATCGCGAAGAGGCGATCGGTGTCCGCCTCGGGGAGACGGGTCGTGCCGAGCAGGGCATCGAGGGCGTCCCGGAATCCCATCAGCCCTCCAGTTCCTGTTCCATCTTTCCGAGTGCGGCGAGCCTCGCCTCCACCGAGGGGTGCGTGGAGAAGAGGTCGAAGACCGAGCTGCCCGATATGGCCGGGATGATGAAGAAGGCGTTCATCCCCTCGACCTCCCGGAGGTCCTTCGTCGGAACCCGCTCCATCAGCCCGCTGATCTTTGTGAGCGCCGAGGCGAGGTGGGAGGGGTGTCCCGTTATGAGCGCGGATCCCCTGTCCGCAGAGAACTCCCGGTACCGTGAAAGAGCCCGGATCAGGAGGTAACTCGCGGCCCAGACGACGGCAGCGACGATCGGCAGGAGGATCCAGAGACTCTTGTCATCTCTCCTTCCACCTCCGCCGAAGAGGAACCAGTTTCTGAAGATCACGAAGGCCACGGTCGACAGGAAACTCGCCAGGGTGATGACCATGACGTCGCGGTTCTTCACATGGCTGAGCTCGTGGGCGATCACGGCCTCGAGCTCCTCCTGGTCGAGCATGCGGACGAGGCCGCTGGTCACCGCGACGACCGATGCGCCGGGACTCCGCCCGGTGGCGAATGCATTCGGGACGGTCGAGTCCACGATGGCGAGCTTCGGCTGCGGCATCCCGGTGATCGCACAGAGGCGCGTCAGGGTCTGATGGAGCTGCGGCTCCTCCGCTTCCTCGACGATCCGGGCCCCCATGGAGGCGAGGACCATCCGATCCGAGAAGAAGTACTGGACGATGAGGATCACGGCCACGATGGCAAGCAGGAGGAGCGATTCGATGCCGAGGGATATCAGGACCGCGATGAAGAGCACGTAGACAATTGCGAGCAGCAGGACTGTCACGATCATCCTAACCTGCAGTCCCCAGTCTCGTGGCCAGCGTATCATTGCGTTCACCCCTCGATCTCCATGGACCGGTATCAGCCCGCCGGCCCGAGGAGATCTCGGCGGGCACGGTCCAGGCAGTATACCTGTCCGGATACTGACACAGAGCATACTGACGACATCCTCATATAAGATGCTTATGCGGGGAGGGGCCGAACGATCTCATTATCAGCCCGACACCTCTCATGGTTGGGCGCCGGACCGCCGGCTTGTCTGCACTGCAACGTGTTCTGCTTCCTTGCTTCGCCCCGGCACTCAGTTCTCGTCTGGCATGATCCTGTACATCATCAATACAGGCTTCATTGTCTCATTCCAGTTCCAGGATACTGCGATATCCATCCCGTTCACGCAGACGAAGATCTGGATTGGTGCAAGCATTCTGATGACCCTGGGAATCATTGCGATCTAGGCCCTATGAGAGCGGAATATCCCCTGCAGAAGAGCCATGCCACCCCGGCGTTATATATGGTGTGGGGACAGGCAACGTGGCGGTCTCTCTCTCTCTTTTCGTTCCTCGACGGTGCTGCCCTCATCTCCCTGCTGAATAGAGGCGTCGACTCCATCATCGAGGACGAGTGGACCAGGTTCGTTGAATAGAAGACCGCAAACCTGACCCTGAACATCACTTCAATCCTCATCGCGATCATCGGTCTCATCCTCGTCATCAGCAGCCCGGGCCAGAACTCCGAACCAGGCCGTCTTCGCTATCGCGGGTTTTCTCATCACCCTCGCCATCGTTCATATCGTGACCACCATCTACTACTCGCACCCCCTCCGTGGGAACGGGCCATGAAGGATTCCCTCAGAATCTTCCGGGCGGTCAACAACCTGATGCAGGAAAACTGGCAGAATAACTCGGGGTCACAAGACACATCATCATCGCGTCGAGAACGAGCGTTATGGCCCTTCTCTCAACCTTGCCGACCGGATCTCCGACCTGTTCGGCGTGCTGATCGAGGATTCTTTTATTCATGAAAAAGAATGAATGATGGTTCCACTCAAATCCAGCAGGACCGATCGCTCGATCCTGACACATCCTGTCGATACAACAAGGGCTTGGCAGGTTCTCGGTATCTCCGAGAATTGGGGAACCCCTGAGAGTACTCCCCAGATCCTGTTGAAGAATGATACATGAGTGCGGGCTTGGCCCTCGTTCTTTGAAACCCTTAGGGACGGAGTGAGAGAGGAGTGATCGTTGTAATCTGCTCTGATCTCAAGGATCAATGATATATCAAGGGTGTTTACTTGATTGAGTGAACTACTGGATTAAGGGAAAAATGTGTCCAGGAAAATATAATACTCCTCGCTGAAGCGCAGATTAATTATTTCTCAGCTACGACAAAGATGGTATTGTACACATTTTCTATTCCCCTGACTGTGACATGTTTTTTCAGTTCAGTCTGGATCTCCTCATGTGCAGATCTCTTCAGGTTCTTTGGTACATTAGATAGAAAGGTTCCGCTGGTACTCGCCTCGACATATTCGAGACATTTGAGAGGACTTTCAAAGTAGCGTGGATCTTTTTCTGTGGTGATATCAAGTATGGAATAACCGGTAGCATGTAACAGGGAGACCATCTCCAGCACATTGACCGGTTTACTCGATGAACCCCCTCGTTTTGCAGACCTCGCATACTTTGGCTGTGCAAGAATCCTATCGGCGATGATCTTAACGGTGTATGGCTGATCCCTATTTCCTGTTGTTATCCCCAGAAGCCCTCCGGGTTTGAGGACCCGATAGATCTGGGAGAGAGCATCTTTTTTATTGTCAATCCAGTGGAACACGATATTGAGGTAGACAATATCAAAACTGTTGTTTTGAAAGTGATACAGGGAGTTCGCATCCCCAATCTCCAGAGAAATATTTGATCTGGGTGAATCTGGGATATTTCTTCTGGCAATCTCTATCCGCTCTTCGGAAGGGTCGATACCGATGACCCGTCCGGTATCACCAACGATCTTTGCCACACGGGAGGTCAGCCGGCCGGTTCCGCATCCGATATCGAGCACATTCTGTCCTTTCTTCACGCCCAGGTTTGCAATGAGAGTGAGCCCGTTATTGAACTGGCCGTCACTGACCTGATCATACCGTTCGGCCAAGCCTGCTGTATCATGGTCAACTATTGTTCTGGTCATTCTCTCTTTCTCCGCATCATTATCTTGTTGGGTAAAGTACCGGCAGATTGGATCGCCGTATTCCTGGATTCCTGTTAGTCTTTGGTATAGGGTTTGGCGAGCAGTTCCAGGACGTGAAGATCGAAGAAATTGTTCGTATGCGCAGGGAGAACGACAAGCGCAGTATCGGCGCCTCTGCCGGTTGCCCCTGTCCCTCCGACCACGATGGTCTTTTCCTGTGTAATGCCACCCCCATCCAGGGCCATTATGGCGATCTCGACTGCCACCTTCGTCCCCGGAGAAAAGAGCGTTTTTAATGACTCCGCCAGAACCTCACTGTGGGAAATTCCTGAAAATCTATCGGTAAAACTCTTCTCAAGTCCGGAGAGAGCGTGGGACTGATGAATCACCTTCCCACCCAGTCTCTCTATCTCCTTCTTGTTCGCGAGATCAAACTCCCAGACTCCCGGCGTTTTCGAACCAGGCTTTGTGGATACGATCACAAGGTTGGTCTTCTTCCCCAGTGCCTGGGCGAATGTTCCCCCGGTGGCGCCACTCGTGCTGGCGACAACGACATTTTTGATATCCCCCTCGTCAAGTCTCTCACTGACGACGGCAAGGACTGCTTCTGTATTTGCACTGCCGCTTTTTTCAAAATAGGTGATTGTTTTTTTGACCATCTCCAAACCTCCTGGTATGAGCATATAGTACTCGAGGATCTGTAGAACCGGATGACCAAAAGAGATGAGTCAACCAGCAAATACTGCCGGCTTTGTCAAAAAAACGCAGGAAGGAAGTCAGAACCACCATCCTCTCTGAAGAGGAAAGATGGGTCATCCGAGTTTTTCTGCAATCATTAAAACTCTGCTGCGTATCATCGATATACCTGAACCTGTCTGAAGTTCAGATAATTTCTGGACAATTTCCGTCCTGACCTGATCACGCAGGTCTTCCGGTACCTCCGAGAGATAATTTCCGAAATGGCTTGAACTGGCAGCCTTTACCACCGCCTGGGCGGACTCATAGTGCTCTGGTGTTTTGATATATTCCACCTTCCGTATCCGAAATCCCGTATCCCCGAGCACCGATTCGAGTTCGGCAGATGAAACTCCGTCATCATCCAGGGAATGGATGCCATAGTATCCCAGGATCTCGCGAGTGATAATTCTCAGGATGCTGGGAGAAGCCTGATCCGGATCCGACAGGCCAAGGCTTCCCTCGGGTTTTAGAATTCGGCGGATCTGAGCCAGTGCAGATCTCCGTGCCTCATGCCTCTCGATATGGTGGAATGCTGAATTCAGGTATACTGCATCAAACCAGTTGCCCGGTAACCTGCTGATATCCAGATCGCTGCCTACCTGGAATGACACCTGGGGGATCGACCTGGATCTCTCCTGCGCTATCCTGATCCGGTGCTCTGAAGGATCCAGACCGACAACAAATCCTGTCTCGCCGGTTATGCTGCCGGCATATCCCGCCAGACGACCTGTGCCGCATCCGAGATCAAGGATGCGATCCCCCTTTTTTATCCCGAGTTCTGTGATGAGGTGGATTCCATTTTTGAACTGCGAATCGCTCGTCTGATCATAGTGCTCTGCCAGGTCCCGGGTATCGGATGGTGCGAGTCTGTTGGTCATGCAAAACCCTCCATTGGTAATCCATTCATCCACATTATTTCTGTATCCTTCAGGTATCAGACCGTACAAATCAGCAAGAGTTGCCCCCATTATGCTAGATTACAGGACGGTTTTGGGGGGATCTTTTCCCTGCGATGAAATAATAAACGGCCATAATACAGAAGATCGGAATAAACGCCAGGAAAATATCCTGCACCCCGAAGATATCCCCGATGATCCCCCCGTAGACCGGTCCGAAGATTGCGCCGACACCGGTCCCGAGTGCAAATATTCCTGCGATCTTCCCGTGCTCGCCCTCGATAGTGCCAACATTGGTGAACGTGAGTGTTGTCATCATGCCGGAGAATGCACCGATAATGATCGATGCAAGTGCAAGTATCCCAAGGTTGCTGCTCGTTCCAAAGAGGATCAGTCCCAGGATCGTCATAAGATAACTGAGCATGTACAGGTGGTTATGGTTCCCGTAGAGCAACCTGCCGCAGAAGAATACAACGAGTATCTGCGCAGCTCCCCGCAGAGAGATGAGGATTGCAGCAATGCCAGGGGACAGCCTGAAATCCATTACGATCAGCACGGTGATGAACGTTGAAAATGTCATGAAAAATGCTGAGTTCATGCATTCGGTCAGGGTTGCAGAGATAAGAAGTCTGTTTTTTAAGAGGATCCGGTAATACCGGAATGTGTCTCCTAGGCGTTTTTTCCCTTCCTGAATCGTTGTGCCGCTATTTCCATCAGTGATGAGATATACGATGAGAAGCGGTTCCAGAAGAAATGCACTGGCAAACACAAAATAACTGGAAAATCCCAGGTACTGGATTGCCACCCCGCCCAGAAGAGGCCCGATAAATGCCGCACCGATCGTCATCGCTCCTTTTAACCAACCACCTTTTTTTATCCCGATGGCAGTCATGTTCTGAAAAAAAGAGGCATTGAGGGAGGTCGTTCTCAGCGAGCGGGAGATGCCATAGATGACCATTATTCCGAGTAACATGACAGATGAGCGTGCGTACGACATCACGACGATCATGAATGCGCCGAAGATGCAGGCAAAGGGGTACATCTTTTTTGAACCGAAATGATCGATAAGGAGACCGGCAGGGAGAACAATGAGAAGATCCCCGATCCCCATCATACCTTTGATCAGGCCGATCTCAGTGGTCGAGGCATTCAGGCTCATGGCAAACAAAGGAAGAATGAAATTTACCATCCCGATCGCGATCCCAGAGCCGATATTCATAGCCATGAACCTGATGATCAGCTCATTGCCCTTGAGAAACCGCATTGTTCAAGGTTGAAGAAGTGGCGGTTTATCAGTAGAGAATCTGGCAAGGATTACCTGAACTGTGTGGAGAACGGAACGTCGATATCCTTATGCACCTCCACAGAGGAGAGATCCCGTCTTCCTTTCTGCATATTCTATAGACGTATTTCCCGGACGCAGTAACGTTTCCTGCTGAAAGGGAGGTATTCTTCCCAGGATCTTCACTCCTGCGGATCTGTCTCACCGCTCGTCACCTCCTGCCATCCACCAGTCAATAAGGGATCGCCCAATGCTGATCTTCAGAGGTGATTCTGGTATCTGATCGCGATCAAACCAGCCGGCGGTCTCGATCTCAAATCCGTCAGGTGTTACCTCGCCCCCCGCATAGTCAGCCACAAACCCGATCATCAGCGAATTCGGGAAAGGCCACGGTTCGCTGGCGAAATACCGGACATTGGTGATCGTGATGCCGGTCTCCTCCATCACTTCGCGGTGGACCGCATGTTCAATCGTCTCACCTGGCTCTACAAAGCCGGCAACAGGACTGAACCTGCCCTGCGGGGCGTGCTTCGTCTGTACGAGCAGGATAGATGACTCGTTTTTCACGATGACGATGATCGCAGGCGAGAGCCGGGGATAGGTGATCAGGTTGCACTGTGGGCAGCATTTTGCCCGTTCGGTGGTGAGCTGCTGGTTTGTCGCCCCGCATCTACCACAGAATTGACTCGAACGGTCGTAATCGATGATCTGGACGGCCTGCCCTGCAACTGCTACCTCTGCATCCGGGATCTTCCCGAACAATTCGCGTACCCCGAAAAACTCCTCTTCTCCGGAGGTCTCCAGGGATGGAGAGATTTCCACAGCATAGCAGGGAGTTGACTCCAGGTGACCGAGATACTGGATGTACTGCACCGTGTAACCTGACTGCTCTGGAGACGACCTGGAAAAGATCGTGGTATCTGAACCATGCCTCACCTGTACCTGACTATCCGATGTGTACACCCATAGACACCTGTCCTCCGGGTGGGTGGGTGGTTGGGGATACTGTTTCGTAAGCGAATCTGCAGCGAACCGTGCGATATGGTTCAGACCTTCTGCATCATTTGAAAATTCTCTCATCATAGATCTCCTGAAATTTTAGAGTTCCAGTCAGATGGATAGGCGGATATGAAATGCCGGACGGTAGAGGACGTCCCATCCGCACGATACGCCCGGGTCCGTCTTTCCAGATCGAGATCGGCCATCGTGATCCGTTCATGTTGTCGGAGATGCTCGATCCACGATTCGATGATGAAGACCTCGATATACAGCGAGGGATCCTCCATGTCGCGGATGAGTCTCCAATCCATCGCCCCGTCCCTACGACGAAGCTGCCCGAGATCCTGCATCAAGGTCAGGAACTCCTGCTTCTGATCCGGTTTGATACGGTATTTTCCTGATACAAATACCGCCCTCGCCTCTGATTCAGGTTCAAGGACGAGATTCGGTTCAGACCAGCAGAGTGCAGGAGCCATATCGAGGGTGAGCCCATCCTTTATCGGGATTCTCATCAATATCGGCAGTGAGATCAGCAGTCCGATACCGGCCATCAGAAGAGCAGCCTGAACACTGGTGACAGCCGCCATGCATCCCCAGATATAACTGGCAATTGCCATTCCTCCAATAAATATCATCCAGTACATGCCCAGCGCCCGGGCCTGCACCCACGAAGGTACGACGGTCTGGGCCATCACACTGAAGTTGGATACCAGTACGATCCACGCGATCCCGCCGGCAATCATTGCAATTATGAGAAGAGGAAGGGACTGCAGATAGCCAAGGGCGATGGTAACCGCGGCAAAGATAATTTCTGCCAGTGTAATCAGGATAGTGATGGATACCTTCCGTCTGATGCCAGGTATGATCGCAGCACCGATCAGTGATCCCACTCCCACCGCTCCGAGGAGAATCCCGTAGCCGGCAGCCCCTGAGTCGAGTCCGAACCGTGCGACAAGTGGCATGAGTGCCCAGATCGCGCTGCCGAAAAAGATAAAGACCCCCATATGCACCAGAACCGCTTTGAGAGGTGTCGCATGGCGGGCATATCGGATCCCTGTGCGAACTGCGCTGGATAGACTTTCGGCTGGAAGCGAACTGGTTTTTTTCTGTGGTTTCCAGGGAATGAGTACTGCTATTACACCAAAAAATGAGATGGCGTTCAGGAGGAGCGCCGGCCCGGATCCTGCGATGGCGATCACGAGGCCGCCCAGGGCGGGGCCGACGGAACGGCCGATATTGAACGAGACACTGTTCAGGGTCACTGCTGCGGGGAGCTCCCGTCGACTCACCAGTTCCGGAAAGAGTGCCTGGAACCCCGGCATCATCAGTGCAGATCCGATTCCAAGGGAAAAGGTGAGGAGGAGGAGCAGAAACGGTGTCGTTGCGCCGGTGATAGTTAAGAACGCAAGTGCCGTTGCAGAGAGAAACATCCAGACCTGGGTGACGATCAGGAGCCGGCGGCGGTCAACAATATCTGCGATCGCGCCGGCAGATATTCCCAGAAAGAAGATCGGGAGACTCGAAGCTGTCTGGACGAGTGCCACCATCACCGGAGAGGGATCGAGCCCAGTCATCATCCAGGCTGCGGCAGTATTCTGCATCCAGGTCCCGATATTGGAGATCAGCTGAGCGATCCAGATCCCGAGAAAGATCCGTTGCCTGAACGGGGAAAGGATCGGATATTTTTCCTGAGTAATTTCTGCCATAAAAAAATTCCATATCAGAGGAGTCAGTCCAAAAATGGATAGTTCAGTCCGGGAATCGCAACAGCCAGTGAACCAACAATTCCAGATCAGAAGAAATGGCCATGCATCACTAATTCTAAGGGGGATACAAAAATGGGGGGCAACCTGCCCGCTACTGTACCCTTACTTTCTGGGGAATGCTCTCGGGGGTCAACCCTGCGAGGTTTCCCCCTGCCTTTTCTGCAAAACTGCACTCCTCGACTGGACAGGATCTGCAGATCTCCTGAGCCTTATCAACCTCTTCTTTGAGGGTTTCCCAGAGAGCATAACGCGTCTTGATGAATTTCGGTGTGCTCTGCACATCGTCCATCAGTTTCTCCTCCCGTGAGATCGGGACCTCGATTATCTCCTTGATTGTTCCGGGACGTGCCGTCATCACGGCAACCCTGTCGGCAAGGAATACCGCTTCATCGATGCTATGCGTGATAAACAGTATCGTTTTGCCCGTCTGTGCTTTAATCCGGAGGAGCGTCCTCTGAAGGATGTCCCGGGTCTGAGCATCCAGCGCTGCAAACGGTTCATCCATGAGAAGAACTTCTGGATTGAATGCAAGAGCCCTGGCGATCGCAACCCTCTGCTTCATTCCTCCACTCAATTCATAAGGATAACGGTTCTCAAAACCCTGGAGTCCGACCATATTCAGGTACTCCTGCGAGATCTCCTGTCTCCGATGTTTGTCGATATTTTGCGCTTCCAGACCAAATTCCACATTCTTACGTGCTGTTCTCCAGGGAAAGAGGGCGTACTGCTGAAACACGATCCCCCGGTCAAGTCCTGGACCGTCTATGGCTTTTCCGTCAATGAGAATGGTGCCCTGATCCGGTTTCGATAGACCACAGACCATGTCGAGGAATGTTGATTTCCCACAACCACTTGGACCGAGGATTACCAAAAACTCGCCCTTTTTTATCTCCAGGTTAACCTGGTCCAGCGCCAGGAGTTCAGTATCCGCATCGGGGCTTTTTCCATTCCCCAAATCGCGGATTTTATACGATTTTGTAACGTTCACAGATTCAATCTTGGTCATACGTGCATGGCCCCCTTTAGCGGATGATACATAGTATGACCATTATGACTTTTTATATCCCGGAAATCAGCAAGTATTGTCTGGAGCGCTGTTTTTTCTCAATAATTCAGGCAATATCGTCCGGAAGATATACTGTCGGAGGGGCCGTATGGTGCATCGCTAAAAAACATGTGCGAATCCCACGAGGATGTACCAGAAAACTGTTGTGGAAGAGTCTGATCGCCCAGGGTGTGTTGGCTGGAGCATGACCTGGACCAGAGGCGACGAAGGTTGCATCCTGTATGATTCCACGACAGATGGTCAGACCACGAGTCGACCTGCCGTTCCAGTTCAAGCCAGAAAGACCATTGCCCACGCTACAGAGCAGGAAGTTTCTTGAACACAATCACACGCATGTGAGGGCTGCCCGGAATCCGCACGGCATCTATGACGGCAGAGGACGAAACCGCTCCCAATCGATCACAGCGTAGATATCAGAAGAGATGTGGCAATTATTACTGATTTCTCTATTGCATTATACCATCGATACATAGTTCTGATATCAAAAAATGGTGATATCATGACTGAAATAAAAACAACCATCGCCTCCACCGGCCCGAAAGGTGAATACTGGGGCAAGATCTCAACCCAGAAGGGGGATGATTTTATCTTCCCCAGTCCCGTGAACCTGCCCGACTGGCTAGAGGCGACTGCTGAATGGCTGGGTTCTGGAGAGTCCATCCTCGAGATCGGGCCCGGAAAGGCGGATCTTGCCAACAAAGTTCTGTCCGAGAAGCGAACGACAAAGCGCTACATTATTGCAGATATTTCTGAAGATATTCTGAAACATGCAGGAAAGCGTCTCGGATCCCTGCAGAACCCGGCTCAGGTCTCATATGTTCATGGTGATCTGAATAATCCGGAATCCCTGCAGGAGATTCAAGGAGATTCCCTTGACCGGGTGATCCTCATCAATGTGTTCGGATACCTGGAGCCGGATATTGCTCTTAAGAATATTTCCCGGGTCCTGCATGCCGGCGGATTGGTGCGCCTGACAATGGGAGATCACGAATGGTTTTCGCTGTCGGAAGATTATGATCCAGAGACCAACCGCCAGTATGTCCGCGGAAGGAAATATCACGACAGTTCAGAGATTGAACCCCTGGGATACACCACATCCAGAGAGGGAAAGAAGGTGCCATATTATGGATACCGGCGCCTCTATTCGAAGACCCAGATAGAGGAGATCCTTTCAAGGAACGGGTTTGTGCTTGAGCAGTACACTACCGTTGTCATACCAAAGGATCTCTTCCTCAAGGTTCGTTCGACGCATCAGCAGGATTCGGATCTCTCCCAAAAGGAAGAAGATCTGCTTGATGAACGCGGCGGTCGTCCGATCATTGATCTCATTGCGAGAAAGAAGTAGGGTCCCTGCGATAAATCGAATGGATGCAATCCCACAACCATACAAGACCTGTTTCGAAGATGACCCCCCATGCCCCGAATCATATGACTGATCATTACACGAGAAGGAAGACCCTCATGCCGACCCTGGACAAATCATCACAAGCGTACACTCTGCTGCGCAACCTCGCAAACCGGATTGGGGCAATTCTCGCATTCCTCCTCCTCTGGGAGACAATTTCAAGGACTGGAATCGTGGATAGTTCATTTCTGCCCCCATTCTCCGAGGTAGCAGTAGCGTTTGTAAACCTGTTATTATCTGGAGAACTCGTCAAACAAACAGCGGTGAGTCTTCAGCGGGCTGCACTGGGTTTCGGCCTGGCCATGCTCGTTTCGATCCCGCTGGGTCTCATGATGGGATGGTTCAAATGGTTCGAGCGATTCACCGATCCCCTCGTCCAGACGCTACGGAATGTACCGTCGCTTGCTCTGCTTCCTATCTTCATCCTGTTTCTCGGGATAGGTGAGGAATCCAAGATCGCCATCATATTCTGGGGGTCATTGTGGGCAACATTACTGAACACGATCAATGGAGTGAAGAGCGTTGATCCCATATTGATCAAATCTGCCCGATCGATGAGCGCATCCAACACCATGCTCTTCAGCAAGGTAATCCTTCCCTCTGCAGTCCCCTCGATATTCACCGGAATGCGATTGAGCGCAACTCACTCGATCCTGATCCTGATTGCGGCGGAGATGATCGGTGCGTCAGCAGGTCTGGGATACCTCATCCTGTCTGCTGAATACAGTTTCAATATTAAAAACATGTATGTGGGAATCATCACTCTCGCCCTGCTTGGTATAACGGTGAATTACATTCTCCTCAATCTCGAATCGCGGGCAACAAAATGGAAAGAAGCAGTGATTCGCGAATGATGCGCAGATAGATCATGGGTTGATGGACGGGAGTTGTCTCTTCCGTCTTATCCCTCTTAATCGGAGATATCACGGGACTTTCACGATCTCATTCCGGTTCGTGGAATGCGATACCGGGATCGTTGGCCTTTTCCGGTCGTGGGTATGACGACGATCGGTATTCAGGGTTGAGGGGTAGCCGACCAACAAAAAAAATTCAATCAGAATTACAACGGAGAACGAATTGCGTATGAAACTTATCATCAACGGAAAACCGGAAGAGGTAGAGGGTGAATCGACCATCCGGGAACTCCTCCTTGTACGAGGTGTGAAAACACCGGATATGGTTTCCGTCGAACTCAATGGAACGATCCTGGCAAAAAAAGACATCCAGACTGTGAGTGTGCGAGAGAATGATGTCATTGAATTTATATTTTTTATGGGTGGTGGTCGCAGCCTATGAATGGTCGGGGTTTCACTACAACTGCCATTCACCAGGTTGCTGCAGAACCGGATGCTCATCGCGCCCTGCAATTCCCCATCTATGCCGGAGTAGCATATGATTTCGAGACTGCGGAAGCAATGGCGGATACCTTTTCCGGCAGAAGAGCTGCGTATTCCTATTCCCGCATCGCGAATCCAACCGTCGAGGCATTTGAAAGAAAAATTACCGCCCTTGAAGGGGGTTTGTCGACTGTTGCCGTATCTTCCGGAATGGCGGCGATTTCGACGGCACTGCTCAACCTCGTTACTGCAGGCGACAATATCATTGCTGCGTCATCCCTGTTTGGAGGGTCACATTCCCTGTTTGGGAATGTGCTTCGACCATTAGGTATAGAGGTACGTTATGTTGATATTCAGGATCTTGAGGCCGTGGAATCGGCTGTCGATGAGCGAACCCGTGCACTGTTCCTTGAAACTATCTCCAATCCCTGCACGATTGTCCCCGATTTTGCCGGCATTTCCCTGATCGCTCGTAAGCATCATGTCGTTGTCATCGCTGACAGCACGGTTACGACACCGTACCTATTTCAGGCCAGACAGTTCGGGGTGAACATCGTTGTCCATTCTACGACAAAGTACATCTCGGGTGGTGCAACCAGCCTTGGAGGGGCAATCGTCGATCTCGGCAACTTTGACTGGAGAGTCGTTCCCTCACTCAAAGAGTATCACCGGTTTAATGAGATGGCCTTCATCGCTCGACTGAGAAGAGAAGTCTATCGGGAACTCGGGAGCTGCCTGTCTCCTCATGATGCGTACCTCCAGAGTCTGGGGCTGGAGACGCTTGCCCTGCGTATGGATAAAGTGTGCCAGAATGCCCAGGCAGTTGCCGAATTCCTGGAAACTCACGGTTCAGTCACATCTGTGAACTATTCAGGTCTCGCTTCTTCCCCTTTCCACGAACTCGCGAAGAGGCAATTCAACGGGAAGGGTGGGGGCGTATTGTCCTTCGAGCTTTCGGACAATGCTGCCTGTTTCAGTTTTCTGAATAACCTGGCACTCATACGAAGAGCATCGAACCTTGGAGATAACAAAACCCTGGCACTGCATCCTGCATCAACACTCTATACTGGATTTGATCAGGATGAACTGGACGCCTTTGGTGTGAATACCAGGCTCATCCGTCTCTCGCTGGGAATTGAAGATACAGATGACATCATCGCCGATATCAGGCAGGCATTGGTAGGATATGAAAGAAGAACAGATTGAACGGTACAGTAGAAATATAATCCTGAAGGAAGTCGGCGGAAAAGGCCAGGAAAAACTCCTCCGGTCAAAGGTACTTATCATCGGCGCCGGGGGTCTTGGCTCGCCGGCCGCTCTCTATCTCGCAGCGGCGGGTGTCGGTACTATCGGCATCGCAGATGGTGACCGCGTGGATTTGAGTAATCTGCAGCGTCAGATTATTCATGACACCCACAATGTAGGTGATTTGAAAGCTGAATCGGCTCAGGAGAAGATCAATCGTCTCAATCCCGATATTTCGGTGATCCTCCATAAGGAGATGGTACATGCTTCAAACATTCAGGAGATCATATCCGGATATGATTTCATCATCGATGGAACAGATAATTTTGCGGCAAAGTTCCTGATCAATGACGCCTGTGTCCTGCTTGGAAAGCCATTTTCTCATGCCGGGATTCTCCATTTTAACGGGCAGATGACCACGGTGACGCCGGGAACAGGTGCCTGCTACCGGTGCATTTTTTCTGCCCCACCTCCGGCGGGAGCTGTCCCGAATTGCAGTGAAGCCGGGGTCCTGGGGAGTATGGCAGGAGTCATGGGCACTCTTCAGGCTGTTGAGGCACTCAAATACCTCCTTGGGATAGGGGACCTGCTCACAAACCGTCTCCTCATCTTCGATGCACTGCCGATGAGTTTTCGAGAAGTTCAGATCAGGAAGAATCCTGCATGCCCGGTATGCGGTGAACATCCCAGCATTCATTCACTCATCGATTATGAACAACGGGTATGCGAGGTGAGGAAATGATCCTGCATCCGGATATCGTTAAGTATATTGTTGCTCACGCGGAGCAGGACGCCCCGGTTGAAGCATGTGGGTACCTTGCAGGTGAAGTGGGACGTATTACACGACACTACCCAATGACCAATATCGACCGGAGCACGGATCATTTCTCGTTTGATCCTCAGGAGCAGTTTGATGTCCGGAAAGCTGCACGGCGGGACGGGCTGGACCTGGTCGGGATTTATCACAGCCATCCCTCATCACCTGCGAACCCATCCTCCGAGGATGTCCGGCTCGCCTATGATCCGACGCTCCTGTATGTCATCGTCTCGCTCGTGAATGGAACAATAACTCTGAACGGATTTCATATCCGGCAGGATACTGTCGAGAAGGTATCCCTCGTAATTCAGGAGAGTGAACCATGACACAGGAGGATTTCGATCTGGCCGCCTTGAAGAAGACCGGCATGATCCAGCAGAAACAGAAGGAATATTTTGCCCTTCGGCTTCACGCCGTGGCAGGTGATCTGACTTCAGTACAGATGATGGGTATCGCCGGGGTTGCAGAGAAGTTTGGGAGGGGCAAGCTCCACATCTCCACCCGTCAGGGGATCGAGATACATTTTGTCCATCATTCTGACCTCGAAACGGCGCGGAAGGAACTGGAGACCTTCGGAGTGACGATGGGGGCGTGCGGCCCCCGCGTCAGGATCATAACCGGCTGCCCCGGTTCACAGACCTGCCGATGGGGCATCATCGATACCAAGGAGATCGCTGACTACCTTGATCGCACGTATTTCCGGGAAGAAACCCCCCATAAATTCAAAATGGCGGTTACCGGCTGTCCCCATAACTGCGCCAAAGCAACAGAGAATGATATCGGGGTCATGGGAGGGATCATTCCCAGGTGGTCTGAATCTGCATGCAATGGATGCGGGCTGTGCGTCAATATCTGTCCAACATCCGCAATAATTCAGGAAAATAACCAGTATCTCCTCGATTCATCCCGGTGCATCAACTGCAGTATCTGTACGTCCATCTGCCCTGCCGGGGCATGGACGGTTGTTCAGAAGGGGTATATTCTCTGGATTGGCGGAACCATGGGGAAAATTCCCCGATTTGCCGGCAGATTGGGCGGTCTTATCGAATCCAGAGAGCAGCTCTATGATCTCATTGAACGATCCATCACGTATTATCGGAATCATGGGCGAAAGAAGGAACGTTTCGGGCATATGATCGACCGTATTGGGGTAGAGAACGTATTTAATGAGATTTTATATGACGAATGAGGTAAAAAAGAGGATTGACCTGCACGGGGTCTCCTGTCCTATCAACTTTGTCAAGACAAAACTTGCGTTAGAGGAACTGGAAGAGGGCGAGTTGCTGGAGGTCATCCTTGACGAAGGTAATGCCATGCTGAATGTCCCGCGGAGCGTGAAAGAGGAGGGACATACTGTAATCAGGGTGGAACCATTGGGAGAAACGTTCCGGGTTATCATCAGGAAGGGATAATACACTGGATCACTTTTTCTTCTTTTTTCAATTTTCTGGATATTATCAGGAGAGGTAGAGGTACTATTTAGATCCAGAAATTCCGGAATGAATGTCTGGACTGGGATTCAAGGGGGGCAGGTGCTCGTTATAGTCCCGTTCACAGGGTGTAGGAATGACCTATATGAGGATTGCATCATTAGCGTCGTCGATGAGGGTGTCGAACATCGCCATGTACTCGTCAGGTTTTCCGAAGTAATGGCCGGAACCCATCAGTATCAACATCGTGGCAAGGCTGCGCATGTAGAGTGGGGATTTCAGGCGAAGTTCCATGACCCTGGACTTTCTGCAGAGCGGCGTTCCGACGGCAGATCTCGAAGCGGAGTATCGTCCCGTCGATCCCATCCCCGGTAAGCCCCCGGGCAGAGATCTGGATCTGGTTCATCAGGTACTTCAGAAGATCGTCGTACTCCACTGATGTACAGTGGGGTGAACGGTAGGCGGTATCGATGTAATGGATCTCATATCCTTCCCCTCGAAGAAGTTCCAGAGCGAGGTTAATCGGTTCGCATCCTCCACTCGTACCAATAATGCGGTTGATACCGTCTTTCATTAATATAGTTCGCCGAGGACGGCCTTGACCATCGAACAGGTCCCAACCGCGGGCTGGAAATGATTCTCTGCCGTCGTGACGACGTCACGGCTCCCCAACTCCGAGATGGCGACCGGGATGTAGTAACAGGCATAATTGTAGGGGACCTCCCAGATGGCCCCCGTCCATGTCACATTACGGCCGGTCCTGTGGGCCTTCTCGGCATCATAGAAGTAAATGGGAGCAAGATCAAAAATGGAGATTCTGGGTAGCCTTTACCCAAGTCTCTCCTTGGATTACGCGAGCATCTCGGTGAACGCCCGCACCCTTGTCAGAAGCTGGCCTGATGGTGGACCCACCTGGAAACTTCCCTCAAGGGTGATCGAAGGGAATCCGAGATCCTTGAAATGCTGCCGTTGCATCTCCCGCTGGATGCCGCTGAATGAACAGCCGACGTAACCGTAGAATACGATCCCACGGGCATTCACTTTGTTGACCTGGTTCTTGACTGCTTCGTTCTGGAACCGATTCGACCCTGCAGTCTGACCATCAAGGAAGTACCGAGCAACCGATTCGAGCGGTGGGAGATTTTCGTTGTAATCCCGTGCAAACGGCGTCGGGATCACCCAACCGAGGATTGCCCCGTTGGCATCATCGATCGCCTTGTACACCCCGAATTCCTGCCCACGCCCTCCTGCCCATACGAGTGGAACGAACGGTTCGTTGTGCGCAACCTTCGCCTCTTTCTCAAGTTCTTCGATGAGCGAATCGAGCATGTGGATATACTGTTCGGGTTTCCCGAAGTAATGGCCCGAGCCCATCAGCATGAACATCGTCGGAAGGCTGCGCATGTAGAGCGGGGACTTCAGGCGAAGTTCCATAACCCTGCGCACCTTCCGCATTGCCTCGTTCCGGCGTTTTATCTCGAAACTGAGTTTCTTCTCGTCGATGTCATTGCCGGACAACCACTTCGTTGCGAGGCTGATCTGGTTCATCAGGTGCTGTACCAGTTCCTCATACTCGACCGGAGTGCAGTTGGGGGATCTGTAGGTGGTGTCGATGTAGTGGACATCGTAGCCTTCGTTCTTTAAAATCTCCCATGCCAGGTTGAACGGCTCGCAGTTTCCACTGTTGCCGAGGATCAGGTTGATCTTGTCCTTCCGCAGGGAGAGTTCGCCGAGGACTGCCTTGACCATCGAGCAGGTCTCAGCCGGGAGCTGGAACTGGTTCTCTGCGGTCCTGACAACCTCGTGACTTCCCAGTCGTCCAAGTTCGGTGTACGAGACCGGGATATGGTCGGCCGCGTAGATGAACGGTGCCTCCCACATGGCTGCGGTCCAGACTGCTTTCTTGCCGTTCGTGTGGGATTTCTCTGCATCATAGACGTAACTCGTTGCGAGGTCGAAGAGCTCGGATACCCCTTCCGAATACTGATGCTCTTCCTCCTTGCTGTACTTGATGTACTCGAGTTGCGATTTGAGTTCGGTTACTGTTTTTACCATTGTTGATTTCACCTCTGGTTATGCGAGCATTTCCGTAAATGCCCTGACCCTTGTGAGCAGTTGTCCTGAAGGAGCTCCAACCTGGAAACTGCCTTCGAGGGTGATGCCCGGTACTCCAATCTCCTTGAAATGCTGCCGCTGCATCTCACGCCCGATCCCGCTCTGGGAACAGCCGACATAGCCATAGAATACAATCCCGCGTGCGTTGACTCTCTTCACCTGGTCCGTGACAGCTTTGATCCGATGCGTTGTCGATCCCGCCGCCTGCCCGTCGAGGAGATAACGTGCCAGGGATTCCAGAGGCGGTAATTCCTCATTATAATCCCGTGCGTAGGGTGTGGGAATCACCCAGCCGAGAATTGCCCCGTTGGCATCATCGATGGCCTTGTATACTCCGAATTCCTGCCCGCGCCCGCCGGACCAGACCAGCGGCACGAACTTCTCGGTATGCGTCTTCATCGCCTCTCTCTCCAGTTCCACGATCAGGGTGTCCAGCATAGCGAGGTACTCTTCAGGTTTCCCAAAGTAATGGCCCGAACCCATCAGCATGAACATCGTAGGAAGACTGCGCATGTAGAGCGGGGACTTTAACCGGAGTTCCATAACCCTGCGCACTTTTTGGATGGCCTCGTTTCTGCGTTTCAGTTCGAAACCCAGTTTCTGCTCATCGATTTCGTTACCGGTGAGCCATTTCGCAGACAACTGAACCTGTGCCATCAGAAACTTCACCAGGTCTTCATATTCATTCTGGGTACAGCGGGGTGAACGATAGGTGGTGTCGATATAATGGACCTTGTATCCCTCGTTCTTCAGAGTCTCCCAGGCAAGGTTGAATGGTTCACAGTTTGCACTGGATCCAATGATCTTATCGATTCCGCCTTTTCTGAGATACAGTTCCCCGAGGACCGCCTTGACCATTGAGCAGGTCTCCGCCGGAAGTTGAAAATGGTTCTCGGCTACCCTGACCACGTCATGGCTTCCCAATCGTCCCAGTTCTGTGTAGGAGACCGGGATATAATCGCAGGCATAAATGTAGGGGGCCTCCCAGATGGCCCCGGTCCAGACTGCCCGTTTCCCCCCGTTCTTGTGAGATTTTTCCGCATCGTAGACATAACTTGTTGCAAGGTCGAAGAGCCGGGAGACTCCTTCCGAGTACGTGTGCTCCTCTTCCTTGCTGTATCTGATATACTCAAGCTGCGAGCTGAACTCCTCGACTTTCTTTGCCATCCTTGAGTTCCTCCCTGATATTATCCCGTTCATTGAGCACTTCGACAAACGCTTCAACACGTGTCTTCAGTTGCCCCAGATCGCTGATCGAGTAGTCGATAGGGATCTCAAGTACCGGAATGCCCCTCTTCTGGAACTCCTTGAGGAAGAGGTTCTTGGTCATCCCGTAGTTCGGGCAGAATTTCAGGTAGGCGTAGACAACCCCGTCCACCTGGTATTCCTCGGCAAGATTCCCTGCAAAGGCTACCCGCTCTTCGAGGGGTTTCATGCGGGTGCATGGCGCCTGTTCAAGGTATCCTTCTGCAAGTGCTGCCAGGGAATCCCCGCCGGTATCGATCTGTTTTAAGAACGGGCGAAGTCCTGTGCAGTGATCTTCAACCACCACCCGTGCCCCGATATCCTTCTCGATGAGATCGAGCAGCCTCCGATCACCGTCGGCAACAATTCCACCGGCCATCATGAGCCGGAGTTTTCGCTGGCCGTCATCAGGAACTGCGACAAGTTTGTCGTAGATCCCTTTGTAGAGTTTGAGGAGCTCTTTGTGGGGCAGGTAGTAATACCCGCGAACGAGATCGAGGAAATCTCCTCCGTTCAGCGGAGGGTTTGCACGCTTGCGCAGATCGGAGATCTTCGTCAGTTGTGTCCTGATGGCATTACTCAGCTTGATCTGTCCCTTCAGGTCCTTGTCCGTGATGGTTTTTCCGGAAAGCTCCTCGAGATCGGTTTTTAGGTTCTTGAGTTCCGTGCGGTAGAAATCCCTGCTCGTCTCGTTGTGCATCACCCGGGGGAGGCAGTAGATATTCGTTGGAACATAATACTCGTTGATTGCCTCGCCGACCTTCTTCATGCAATCGCAGGTGTAGAACATGTACACCTTGTCAAGCGAGGAGACCAGCGGGTCCTTCTCCCGGAAGGCTCCGAGCACGCTCTTGGTGAAGTCACAGAAGACACTCTGCGTATGGATCTCTCCACTTGACACGGTTTTTGGATCGCCGATATGGAACAGGCGGACCGGGGTTACGCCGGCCGCGTTCAGCAGTTCCAGCGGGGTATAATTACATAGGTACCCTACCCGTTTGCCCTCGTTTTTTTTTGCACTCAGGAGATCCTGTTGCGCCTGGATTTTATTGTTGAACTCTGTCAGGTCTACGGTTGTAGCATTTTCTGTTTTCTCCACTGTAGAGCCGGTTTTTAAGAATATCGTCCCGTATACGACTGCTCCAAGCGCCCCTGCATAGATTGCATCAAGGGGCAGGTCGATGAACTGTGTATTTAAGAGCGATTCCAGGGACGCCTTCATCCCTTTATTCTTGGAAACACCGCCGGTGAATACAATATCCGGTTCGATACCGACCCGGTTGAGCAGGTTGAAGACCCTTCGGGCGGTTGCGAGATGAACGCCGGCTGCAATATCCTCTTTCTTCTCCCCCTTAGCTTTCAGCGAGATGATCTCAGACTCTGCAAATACCACGCACTGGCTGCTGATCTCTGCGGTCTTGGTGGATTTCAGTGCGACATCGCCGAGTTCATCGAGCTCGATCTTCAGGAGCTCTGCGACCTTTTCTAGGAACCGTCCGGTCCCAGCGGCGCACTTGTCGTTAAGGGCGAACTCCACGACTTTGCCGGTCTTTGTATCCACCTTGATGGCTTTGCAGTCCTGCCCCCCGATATCGATGATCGTCCGTGTTTTGGGGTTGAGATAATGAGCACCCATCGCGTGGCAGGAAATTTCCGTGACGATCTGAGTGGGGATATTCTCAAATTCCATCGAGATTCTGCCATATCCCGTTCCCACGATATAATCGAGTGAAGAGATCTTCACCTTTGAGGTCTTCTGCAGTTTGTCGATGAGCTCGTTTGCCGTCTCCTGCATGTTCGTTCCGGTGGGGATGATGGCAGTATAGAGACTGCCATCAGCAATGATTACTCCTTTTGCCGTCCGCGAACCGATATCCAGTCCAACGACCCTGGCCGGTATTAAATCCTGTGCGAGTTCTTTGGGGATTACACTATCAATTTTCATGTTAATTCACCTTCGTGTAATACGGGTTGTATTCGTTCGTGTAGACATCCGCAGGCGTAATTGAGCCCTGCTTGATATCGCCTTCAGTTTCCATCCGTGCAATCCAGCTCTTCACCTGGGAGTCTGAGATCAGAGCATGGGCCGGATAGTGATGGGCCTTGATGGCTTTTGCAGCCTGGGCATCGATACCGGGATAGTTGTATTGGATGATGATTTTGAGTGCCTCATCCGGATTTTCATTGGTGAAATCAGCTGCTTTGGCAAGAGCAGCGACGAAACTCTTTACGGTATCGGGGTGTTCAGATGCAAATTTATCACTTACTACGTATGCTGGGTTACCGGAATTGTCCCCCCAGACATCATAATTACTGAAGAGTTTCTTTACTCCCCCGGTCTGGAGCAATTTAGACTCTGTTACTTCGGTTGCCGATATCAGGGCAACATCTCCCGAGCGCAGGACCTGTTCTGCAAGATAGGGATTCCCGGTCTTTTGGGTATCCACGATCACCAGTTCTACCGCACTGATCGGGATATTGTATTTCCGCAAGTACTCTCTGATGGTCCATTCCTGGTTTGCTTTGAGCGTGTTGACCGCAATTTTTTTGCCGATCAGGTCTTTTGCCGATGTGATTCCGCTATTATCGAGGACGTACCAATTCCCACTGGATTCATTGTCATAGACATACTCGGGCGCAATCGCTTTTATCTTGACACCGCTATTCTGTGCATTGATGATCGCCATAACTGCAGCAGCCCCGAAGTCGTTGCTTCCACCTGCTATCGATGCCAGTTGTCCCGGTCCACCTCCACCGATTTTACCCGTCCATTGAAGCGTGATTCCCTGTTCCTCAAAAAATCCTTTAGCGTCGGCAATGGTTGCCAGATTCACCCAGGTTCCGGATTCATTGGGCACACGTATCGTGACCTTTTCCTTATTTCCTGATGCCTGGGTAGGGGATGCAACTTGAGTTGTTCCAGCATTCTGAACTGAATTGGACGAGACGGATAGGGCCTTGTTTTGACTCTCCCCATGGGGCCCCAGAAATGCGTATCCTGCAATTGCGAGAATTACAATTATCGCTCCTGCAATGGCCAATGTTTGTGTTTTGTTTGCCATGGTATATTCACCGGTATTTCCAGATGGCACGAATCAGAGACTTTCCTGAAACGCAGCCAGATTGTTTCCGGGATCTCTGTTTCCTGATGATTGTATGTCGGTTCTAATTGCCGGAGTACCTGCTTTCTGACGGGTATCCGCTTCTGGGAAATGGGATTCCCGGTTACACTTTCTTGTCATATTACTCCGTATATTGGCCCCGGTTTCATATACCTCTAGAGAAATCAGTAATTTTTGCCACATGTAGTCGATTCCCGTCACAGATTCAACAAAATTCTCCCGATCCCTCCCGTTTTTTTATCTGTAAGAGATAGTACTGGGCGATCATCAGGAACAGGACAATAAATGCAAAAAATTGCCAGTGGTCGGGCATAAGGTAGTGTGGTCCTGATACCGGAAACCCCACCCAAACAATATGGACTGAATTGAAGCGCCCTGCGTATGGATATCAGGATCACTGCAATTCCATGGATAATCCGAGATAAATTGAAAAACGCAGAAAAACCTGTATGCCGGAAATGAAACTCCGATGATTACCGCCCCTTTAAACAACCCCTTTTTTACACCGAACACATTGATATTCATGAAAAAAGGCATTGGGTGACGTGGACCTGATTGTCCGGGCAATCCCGTAGAATACTATCAACCATAAGAGCATCCCGGGAGATCGGGCCAGTGTGAGAAGTAAAATTGATACCATTCCAATCCAGGTACTCACGGAGTACATTCCCTGTGAACCGAAATGATCCACAAGAAATCTGACAGGAAGGACAATGAGCAGATCCTCCCTCCCCTCATCCCCCGAATCAGTCCAATTTCGGTGGATATGGCATCAAGACTGGGTGCACACAGCGGGATAATAAAACCGATCATGCCCAATAGAAATTCCGGAACAGGTATTTATCGTTATAAACCTGTAGAGCCGTTCATTCTCCTCCAAAACGCATCGGGTAAGGTTGAGGACACACTGATATAACCGCGGAGTATTCAGAACGTGTTGCCCTGTTTAACGAAAATGTAACTATAATGATGAAAATTAAAAAGGATACGGACGGTTCATCTTTTTTCACAGGGACTTCCAGACTTTTGCCAGTGAATCGCCAAGAACCTGTATTTTGAACTCGTTGAGATACCCGAAGGGGGTCATGGTTGTATCCAGTCCCCGGTCCAAGAGTGCCTGCTGAAGTGCTAGAAAAATTTCATGTGCATCATTACTTTCGGACTTACTGTCAGAAAGGTGGGCAAACGAATGGAGAACAACTTTATTTCGACCGGTCTTTTTTGCGAGCCAGGTGATATTATCTCTGGCCTTTTTGACCATCCGCTCTTTTTTGTCTGCGTCATTCTCTTCGATATGGATGAAAATGACAAGGGAATTTTCTACCGTATTCTCAATATTCTCATCGCTATTCTCGTTCAGATTATTCTTGAATGTCCTGAACCAGAACTCATGGGTATTGAACATTAGCAGTTTCATGTGATCCTGATCCTCTGAATCTGTCGGGGATAATGCCGGCATCTTTTGTTGAGATATCTGAAATGGGTTTTTGCATCCAATAAGATCGAATGTTTCGGCAAATTTCACCGCAATATATCACTATTCTTCATCCATCAGAGATCGGATCACCTCCATGATGAGTGAACGAAAATGAGTACGCGCCTCTGTGATGGAGATCATCAGACGATCTCCTGTTCGTTCCGTTGCGATCATTATCGAAGACAGGTGAGAATCTGTATCAACGTGGATGTATGCATTAGTGTAATGGCGGTGTTATGAGGAAGAGTTGAGAGATACCTTGTGACCTGCCGGCAGGATAGATACTCATATCAATAATAAATCCGTTCAATCCTCGTTTATTTCCTAAACCCGGCATATTTTGCCGAATTATACAGAATTAATATATTACCTGTCGAAATTAGAATCACAAGAAAATTATTGGGGATTATGAGCCAACCTGACAGAGAATTCAGAAATACCAAGAGTTACCGCATCTGGATTGATAAAACCGGGAACGGTCATATCCGAATAGTGAAACGGGTCAACTTCTGTACGTTCATCTCCCTCTGTAGGGAGACATATCTCACACTCGACAGAAAACCGGGTATATCCCCACGGATTAAAATATACGTGCCTCGTTCACTCAATGATGTTCTGTCAGAAAATGTCTGGGAATTTATCGCATTCTGCCAATCCTGCACGGACGCAGAGTTTGAAATGAGTGTGATCGGTGAATGACACTCACTGTCTGCAGGGAAGAGATCCTCCGTATTCCGGCAAAACCAGCCTTCAAATTATCCATTAAATGCATTGCAACGTAATGATTGTTGTAGGTGCAAGCACGATGGTGAGGATCGTCAGAATCACGATGATTGACGGATGTGCCTCAAACCAGTGATGTGAACATTGATTGAAAATCCCTGCCAGGGTGGCGGAGTGGCTACGCGGTTGATTGCAGATCAACTACATCCCGGTTCGAATCCGGGCCTTGGCTTTCAGAAGAATGGCTGGAAGGGATGCCTTTGAATTCTGATGAGTTTAGTTTTGGGATGACCTCAAAGAGAATAATTCTTTTAACTGGTGCCAGATCCAACAGACTTTGCCCCCCTATGCCCCTTCTCCTCTCGTCAATACTTCATCCATGCTGCCGGAACGGTAGCCATCGAGATCGAGCGTGACATAGGTAAATCCGATCGATTTTAATGTCTTCACCAATCTCTCCTGGATGACCAACAATTTTTGAATATTATCCTTTACAACTTCGATCCGGGCAATGTCCCCGTGCATCCTGACCCTGCATTGAGAGAACCCATGGGTATGCAGGAAGGCTTCGGCCTTCTCGATCATGATCAGTTTATTCTGGGTGATCTCGTCCCCGTAGGGAATGCGAGATGAGAGACAGGCCGCTGACGGCTTATTCCAGAACCGCAACCCCAGGATCTGTGCAATCTCCCGTATGTCTGCCTTGGTGATGCCGGCCTCTAATAGCGGGTGGAGGATCCCTTCTTCCGTGCTCGCCAATAGCCCGGGCCGGTGTTCACCTGTATCGGAGACATTGATGCCATCAGCAATGCAGACAAAGTTCAGTGCCTTTTTTCGCACCTTCAGCACTTCGGCAGAATTTTTTTTGCACCAGTAACAACGCTCTGCAGGATTTTTCCTGAAACGCTCATCATCCATAACACAGACGGGAATGATCTCCAGCAAAAGGTGATATTCCTGTGCAATCTGTTGTGCTTCTTCAATCGCAGCACGCGGGACGACCGGGCTGTCAAGCAGTATACACCGGGCGTTGTTGCCCAACACTTCGGTTGCGAGTACTGCAAGCAGGGCGCTGTCGACGCCTCCCGAATAGGATATGAGCATAGATCCCTTCGATGCGATGATCTCTTTGAGCGCTTGAATCTTTTCTCTCGTATTCATAGGGCACTGGAATTACATATTTGAACAAATAAGAAACTGATTTCTGGTTTGAACCGCATTATTCTGGGGCTGGGCCGGCACATCCGCCCTCACCTTCACGGAGCTGACGGCAGATCGCGCAGATTCGGTCGACAACCCTGATCTGTTCTTTGTCGATCATGTCATGGGCCAGTGCGGAGATCGCCGATTTCACGTCGTCTTCAAATTCTATCCTGTATCCGCGTTTGCCGGAAAGGTACTGTGAGACCGCGGACGGTGCAATATCGAGCATGCGTGCAGCGTCAACCTGGGAGACTCCGCACGTGACGAGTTCCACAGCAATTGCCGCCCGGATTGCCGGCAGGACATCCCAAACTATCTTCTGACAAGGTGCTTCCATGCTATCACAACGTTCTCGTTATTACCGTGAGTCACAGAGTTTTTCCTAAAATCTGGTCACAACTCTTCTTTCTCGTGATGGAATAACCCGCACTCCCTGATCGGAAGAATGAACGGGAGTTTTGGGAAGATCTCATAGGTTTTACTATATTCACAATTGTGAATTGTGCTGGGAAACCACAAAAATCTTTGTGTTCAGGAACCTTTCACTGGTTCGCAGGAACCTGGATCTGGTGTTATGGCATGCTCTCAGCATGTGCGTTTATCATCATCTCACATTTGACAACGGTAATTTTCGTGGCCTGGCTGCAAGCAGGTTGGACTGTCTGAAAGCAGTGATGCAGGTGATCACACCGTTTTTCTCCTTTCCGAAACTATCCGATGTCACCGTTTTTCCTGAAAAGATCGAAGAAAGCGGCAAAACCTGACCCATAATCAGGGTTTATTACCCCCTCTGTGCTATACAGAGTGTTCACAACTGGAACTGGAAAACAGCTCTGAACATACCCACTGTGAATATCACAGGGCCTGCAGCTGACCCGGAATCCCCGGCACAGCTGCCTGGCACCTGGGTAGTAGAATGCCTGATTCATCTCATTCTCCAACAATACAAAAACTCATGTTATGAACAATTTCCAATACCCACGTGATATCTGGCGGATCCTATGCTCTCAAAGAGAATTTTCGAGACCGAATTCACCGCTGCGCTGAACGAGGAACTGGTAAAAAGGGAGATGACGGTACCGGAACTCGCGGATCTCACCGGTATTCCCGTTTCCACGCTCGATAAAATCACGCTGGGTGAACGCGACCCCAGGCTTTCGACGATCAGGAGGATCGTCGCGGTTTTAGAGCCGGTGCCAGACCAGTTCATTGCGATCATCGCTGCAAAATTCCTGCTCGATATTCTCGAGATACACGATGTTGATCTCAGGGGAACTACATACGGGATACGGAAATATTCAGCAAATTCGTTTGAAGAATGTATTATTGCTGCTGCACGGGCAGAAAAAGAGGGGGCATCCGGTATTATCTGTGCACCAATCCTTGCATCGATCGTAGAAAAAATCGTAGATATTCCAGTCGGAATGCTCCGCCCTGAACAGTCAGTCGTCAGCGAAGCGATTAAAGCAGTTGTGAAACGCATTGGATGAATTATGCCTGCTCGCCCCTCTCTCCGCATCGGTCACCTATCAACAATGTATCATACCGCGTTCCTGCTACGAGGCTCGAAAATCCTCACTGATCGCGGGATCGATGCCACGTGGGAACTTTTCCCATCAGGTCCCGACATCATCAACGCCATGCACGCCGGAACCATTGATCTCGGGTATATCGGTCTTCCCCCGGTGATCATCGGTATCGATCACGGACTATCGCTTGCCTGCATCGCCGGCGGACATGTTGAGGGCACTGTCATCATCGCCGGCGAAGAGATCCACCCTCTTGTTGCATATAACAGCATATCGGAGTTCCTCAGACAGTTCTCTGGTAAGGCGATCGGCACTCCTCCAAAGGGTTCCATCCATGATGTAATTGTTCACGAACTATTGCGGGAACACGGTGTTTGCGATGTTACGGTGAAGAACTATCCCTGGGCTGACTTTCTTCCCGATGCGCTCGCCCGGGGAGAGATTGCTGCTGCCGCCGGCACCCCTGCCCTTGCAGTGACCGCACGCCGTTATAACCGTGCGAATCTGGTGGTTCCCCCTGATACGCTCTGGCCGTTCAATCCGAGTTATGGGATCGTGGTCATGCGAAGGATGCTCGAACAAAAGGAGATTCTTCTGCAGTTCCTTTCTGCCCATGAAGACGCATGCGAACTGATCCGACATGACCCGCGATCTGCTGCCTGCATTGTTGCAAAAACGACCGGAATGGTCGATCCGGATTTTGTGATGGATACGTACCGCATATCGCCCAAGTACTGCGCTGCCCTTCCTCCGGAATACATCGCCTCCACCCTGAAGTTTGTGCGCACCCTTCATGAACTGGGATATATCTCACACCTCATCGGGGAAGATGCGATCTTTGATTCTTCCTTTATCCGTTCAATCCACCCCGGGAGCCACCATTACAATGATGGAATCACCATCTAAACCGGATGACCGGATACTTGTCGACAAAAAATCCATCGTCAGGGCTATCGATGCCGCAAGAACTATCATCAGTCCCCCGGCAATCAGGGACGCCGGCCTGGAGAGATCGGTTGTCAGCCCCGGAAGGATCTGGATGCCCGAGTCCAGGACCGCGTCCGTATAGAGGGTGATAATCTGCGGTAACCTCATGGTTCCTTTGAGTATCATATGATTGTGCACGGGCCTCTCCCTGACTCAAAAACTGCATCTTTCCGTGTTCCAGAGATCGTTCCCGTTTCAATCAAAAAAGATGAGAACGGTTACCCATCTCCAGTTTCTTATTCTACTGTTTTACCAGAATCTTCCTGCAGCCACAGGCATATTTTCATCCAGTACTCGGAATGACTGTTTCAGAGTTCTGCATGGACTACACGGACCCCAGACATCAAATGGAATCAAATGCCTGATCGAGATCTGCAATGAGATCTTCTGCGTTCTCGATACCCACGGAAATCCTGATCAGGGAATCACTCACGCCCACTTTTTCTCGTTCCATCCGCGGGATAGAAGCATGGGTCATGGTTGCCGGGTGCTCAATCAGGGACTCGACCCCCCCAAGGCTCTCTGCGAGCCCGAACAGCCGCAGGTTCCGGAGGAATTTCTTTGCCTCTGTCTCTCCGCCGTTCAACTCAAAGGAGAGCATACCTGAAGAGCCTGTCATCTGCTTTTGTGCCAGAGCGTGCTGGGGATGCGATGCAAGACCGGGGTAATAGACAGCAGCCACGTTTTTGTGCGCTGACAGGAACTGCGCCACAGTTAACGCATTCTTCTCGTGCCGTTCCATCCTCAACGCCAGTGTCTTGATCCCCCGGGCGACAAGGAAACTGTCGAACGGAGACAGGATTGCCCCTGCTGCGTTCTGGTGGAAACGGAACTTTTTGTTCAGGTCGTCATCGGATGTTATCAGCGCTCCGCCCACCGAATCGCTGTGGCCGTTGATGTACTTGGTCGTGCTGTGTACCACGACATCCGCCCCAAGCCCGACCGGCCGCTGGAAATACGGGCTTGCAAAGGTATTGTCCACAACGACGAGAACCCCGGCTTCATGGGCGATCTTCGCGATCTCCTGAATGTCGCAGAGTCTCAGCAAGGGATTTGTCGGCGACTCCAGCCAGATGAGACGGGTATTTTCCCGGATCGCTGCCTTCACATTCTCCGGATCCCGGGCGTCGACGTATGAGAATTCAATACCGAACCGTTCCTGGAACACCTGGCTGAAGAGACGCCGTGTCCCTCCATAGAGATCGTCAAATGCAACAACATGATCGCCTCCTTTAAGCAGGCTCAGGCAGAGCGTGGTCTCGGCTGCAAGTCCGGAGGAGAACGCGAGGCCGTAGCGTGCGTTCTCGATCGCAGCAAGTTTCTGTTCGAGTGCAAACCGGGTTGGGTTTCCGCTCCGGGAGTACTCAAAGCCCCCGGTCGGCTCATCGACATCCCGGCGGGCAAATGTTGACGCCAGGTGAATCGGGACGACCACATCCCCGCTGGGATGTCCTGTCAGATCCGGTTCTTCACCGGCATGAATTGCCTGTGTATCAAATCCCATCTCAAATCACATCCAAAAACCCATTGTTCCTCATCCATTCATCGTTGAAGATCGTGCTCAGGTAATTGCGCCCGGTATCCGGGAGGAGCACCACCAGCAGGTCCTCTTCGGTGAGTCCCTGCGCCACTGAAGCTGCCGCGACCACGGAAGCTCCGGACGTTCCGCCAACCAGCAGACCTTCCTCGCGGGCCAGCCTCCGCGTCATCCCGAATGCATCCTTATCCGATACAACTATCACATCATCGACTACGGTCAGGTCCGCGGTTTTCGGGATGAATTCCTCCCCCGTCCCTTCAACTCTGTATGGGTGGGATTCGGGCTCAGTCCCGTAGAAGACGTGGTGGTAAATGGAGCCTTCAGGATCCACCCCGATGATCTTTATGTCTGGATTTTTTTCCTTGAGATAGCGCCCGATCCCGGATATGGTTCCCCCTGTCCCGATTCCAGCCACAAAATGAGTGATATGCCCGCCAGTATCCTTCCAGATTTCAGGACCGGTTGTCGCATAATGCGCAGCCGGGTTGTAGACATTCTCAAACTGGTTCGGGACGAACGAACCCGGCGTTTCACGTGCAATCTTCTCTGCAACCCGGTAATAACTGCGTTCATCTTCCTGAGACACGCTGGTTGGTGTCCTGATCACCTCAGCCCCGTACGCCTGCAAGAGGATCTCTTTGTCCATGCTCATCTTATCAGGCAGGGTGAAGATCGCATTGTACCCGCGCGAAGCAGCGGCAATTGCCAGCCCAACCCCGGTATTTCCCGACGTGGGCTCGACGATCGTTCCTCCATGCAGGATACGTCCGGCTTGTTCTGCCTCAATCACCATATTGACGGCAATCCGGTCCTTGACACTTCCCCCGGGATTGAGGCTCTCCACCTTTGCCAGCACCAGCGGGCTCGTCCCTGCCGGCATCACATTCCTGATCCGAACAAGCGGCGTATTCCCAATTAATTCTAAAATACTGTCATAATATCTCATTTTCACCTCCCCATTCGTTCATGTTTCGATCCTCTGTACTGGCTATCTGAATTTTGGTTTTTTGAAAAATACAAGCGCACAGGATCGCACCTGAATCCGACCTTTCAAAAAAATTCCGAAGACAGTGTCCGTGCCGGTGGTTACTCACGACAAGCAGGAACTGGGGGGGAAAGAAGGGTGATCGATGCATCGGAGTGGCTGCGTATGGTGACTGCCATGGATACGCGGCCGTACCTGAGGGAGATTGAATAGTTGGGAATTTCATCCCCGGCTTTGGTTCTGATTCGTGCCTGAGTCATATTCACGATCGTGATTATGTGATTACACCATGTTTCTGCATATGGTTATAAAAATATAGGGATTGCGGAAATTCCAGCACCCTCCCTATACAGGGAACAGGCGGACGGCAACACCAGGTGAACCCAGCAGCTCCCTTTTTGAAACGTATCTGTGACGAGTTAATTTTGAAAAAATGATCCTATTAAAATAAGAGATGTCGCCAAATACTGCCGTTATCCAAGGTTTAATTGCCTGGCCCTTACTCTGAAGATATAGAGATGTGCGGCAATCCGCACGAGAACAGCACAGTGAGAGACAATTAACAGGGCCGGTGTGGCAGAACGGTTAATGCCTTCGCCTGCAAAGCGAATGTTTGGAGGTTCGACTCCCCCCGCCGGCGTCCAGTGCAAGGAGATCACTACTTTGGAACTATACAGTACGTTGTCGAGAACCATAGAACCCCTCGTAACTCGTAACCCGGACAGAGTTTCCCTGTTTGTCTGTGGCCCGACGGTGTATGATTACTCGCATCTGGGTCACGCCAGGACGTACGTGGTCTTTGACGTGCTGGCCAAGTACCTTCGGTGGACGGGAAAGGAAGTGTTCTATCTCCAGAATATCACGGACGTGGATGACAAGATCATCAACCGTGCGAACGCAGAAGGGGTATCCCAGCATGATCTCTCACGAAAGTTTGAGGCGGAATATCTCAGGGATATGCGTGCTCTTGGTATAGATTCGGTGAGTTATTACGCCCGTGCCACCACACACATCCCGGAGATAATCAACCAGGTGGAGCGCCTGATTACCCGCGGTGCGGCATATTCCACAGAGACCGGTGTCTACTTTAACGTGGATTCATTCGAACGCAACGGTGAATTGTCCAACCAGGACAGGACGAACCGTGTCAGTCGCGTATCAGACGAAACAAAACAGAACCCTCTGGATTTTGCGCTCTGGAAGATCGGAGAGTTTGGGGAGTTCACCTGGGACTCTCCATGGGGCAGGGGCCGGCCAGGATGGCATATCGAAGATACGGCGATATCTGAAAAATATTTCGGGCAGCAGTACGATATCCACGGTGGGGGATTGGATTTAATCTTCCCTCATCACGAAGCCGAGATCGCACAGATGGAATCATTGGAAGGAAAGCACCCGATGGTCAGGTACTGGCTGCATACGGGGTTTCTGACGGTTAAGGGCGAGAAGATGTCGAAATCGCTTGGGAACTTCATCACCATCAGGGATGCACTCAGGACCTGGAATAAAGATGTACTGAGGTATTTCATCCTGCAGTCTCACTTCCGCTCTCCGCTTCAGGCCTCTGATGAGGGAATAGAAAATGCGGCACGTGCGCTCGAGCATATCCGGGCAATCGCACAGAAAGATACCGGGGTGAACCGGGAGGGAAGGAAAGCATTCATCGACGCCATGGAGTCGGATCTCAATACGCCCATGGCTCTCGCTGCAATCCAGGCACTTGCCTCCAGCGGGGATATCGAGGCGCTAAAAGAGTTCGGAGATATCCTTGGGATAAACTTCCTGCGCGAGACCAGCGCACCCCTCAGTATTCTTCAGGATATTCGGGCGGAACTGCGTGCCAGGAAACAATTCGATGTTGCAGATATGATCCGCGAGCGGATGGTTGCTGCCGGGATCACCATCACCGATGCGCCCCTCTGACCGTGTTCGCCTAATCTGACGTGCCGGGGATCCATCATGTCTCCGGCACATTCACCATTCTTCTCCCGGTGTTTCATGCACGGTGAGACATCTGGTGGGTGGTGACAAACGCATAAAATTTTGCGAACCTGTGGTGAGATGGAATTCCCGGTATCCATACCACGTGCATCTATTCGTACGGGCCGGCACAATTTCTGATGCTGGATGCCCCTCGGGAAATCTATTGTGCGGCACTGATTTTAAATTTGTTTCTTAAAATGAGTGGTCTCCCTCGAAACTCCTGTCACCGTGCCCTCCAATCGGACGGCTCCGGAGATGGAAGGGGCAGGGTTACATCAGACCGGAAAGGTACAGATGGACCATGTCTGGTATTGATCATACAGTCATAACCACTGTCCGAAGGCAAAGGTGAGGAGTTTTTCTCTTCGAGAAGATCCAATGATTGGAAAAAAGAACCGCTAGAAGATGAACCGATCACTCCGAAATGTTCCCTTTGAAACCATTTCACCCGGTTTATTTTTTCCATCTCGCCGTCTTTCGCACCCGTTCTACCTCCTCAGTATCCTCAATCCCGAGCAGGCCGGTTCCATGACAGGGTTTTGTAAAGGGAAAGATGATCTTTTTTCCCTCTTCGATACCGAGGGCGATCGGCGGAAGACCGATGATGTACTCGTCAAATAACCTGTAGCCTGGATCTACATACCAGATCTCTTGATAATTCTTCTCTGCATATTCCCGGCACTCCCGAAAGGAGGCCCCGAGCGGGAGGATCATCTCGTATTTCAGGTTCTCGATACAGCCCATCCGAACACCCCGTTAATCTTTGCTTTCAACTGCATCGGGTTGTGCACTGCTCTGTCGACGATCTTCTCGCAGGGGAAGGTTATCTCGTCTGCAAGCGGTCCGGGCTCTTTTCCGAAGACAACTACGACAAATCTTCGTTCCGGCAACAGGTAGCGCATCGTTGCTGCGTATGCAATTGCTGCATCGTTGTGCGCAAAGACCACGCAGAGATCGCAGTCCCTCTTCTTCTCGACGATATCGGCGATGCACTGTTCAAGGACCATCGTATCCGTGATATAGTGCTTCTCAGGGTCCGAGACCTTCAGGAGGTTGAGGACGGAGGGATTGCCCGCGATAAGCACGTCGGTACCTCTCTTTTTCAGGTTGTGCGCCACATGGAAGGCAAGCGCCTGTTGTGCCGGAGCCTCCGGACATCCGAGTACAATGAGTGCTTTTTCTGGTGTTGCTGGTATATCGGTCATCTCTTCTCTCCGATTGGTGCCTGTCCGTCGGAACAGATTTCTGCAGGTCCCATGGACTGCTGGCAGACTGGTTCCGCATCTGTTTCCTTGAATGGGTGATGGCAGTACGGGCAGGTGAAGTCGCATTCAGTCCCTTCGTACGGGCAGATGGTCATTGAGAGATCGGCGAGTGGATGTCCTTTGCTCCTTATCTCGAACTCCTTGTACCAGCCGAATGGTGCCCGCTTCACCTCAATCTCTTCACCCAGAAGTGCTCCTTCCAGCCCTTTGAGAATGGTGAGTGCGACCTGGGGCGACCCGAGCGTGCTCGTTAGATGAGCGTAGGGGTAGATCAGCACCCTCTTGACTTTGAGTTTTTCCAGTCTTTGCAGGATATTCTGATGCGCACTTGCGATAACATGCCCCGGGTTCTTCTCATCGAGTTTCTCGATACAGCAGAAGAGGACGACGCATTCCTCCATCCGATCCTCCCTGACAGCGATGGGCTCTGCCAGTTTTGTCTTCCTGGTCGCATGGAACCACATCGAGGACGCATGGATGGAGAGGATCCTCATGAGGTGCCCCGCCCGATGAGCACACTGATGGCATCACTGGTGATGAGGCCGATGAGGTGCTGGTCTTCATCGACAACCGGCAATGCCGATATGGAGTGTTCCTCCATCTTCTTTGCGGCTGATTCGATCGGTTCCTCTGAAACGGTCGTGATGACTTTTTTTGACATGATCTCATCGAGCCAGAGGAAATTTTTCGCCACTGCTTTCGCGATATCCCATGAGGTGACGATCCCCACCAGCAGGTTGCTCCTCGAGAGGACCGGCAGGTGATTGACCTCCTTATTGACCAGTCGCCGCGCAGTCACCGCAGTTGTCGCCCCTTCCTCGATGGTCGGTACATCTCTGATCATGACATCGCCGACGACGGTTCTCGAGAGGAACTGGGAGATCTGGTAGTTGATCTGGCCGGATTCCAGCAGGAACGCGTCATGACCGAAGTGGGAGTGAATCTCGCTGTACCTGACCTCGCGGTCATTCGCCGTCAGTGCCGATACGATCTCCTCAGACTGATAGGGAGGATAGAGCCAGTCGGAAGAGACCGAGATGACGAGGAATGATGCGTGCACTCCTGCCAGCCCTCCTGCGAGCGAGCCGTCTTTTGTCAGGTCGAAGTAATCGATGGCCTTGGTGATGTAGAGGTAGGAGTTGGCATCGAACCGGTGAGTGAAGGTATCACCCTGATGGTGGAGATAACTCTCCACGGCAAAATCCGTTGAAAAGTCATACCCAATTCGATCCTTCTCCTGGAGGGAGCGTCCGAACTTCGCACGCATCGACTCGTCCGAGAGGTACGTGATGTGGCCGACCATACGGGCGAGCGCGAGCCCCTTGACCGGGCCCGGCGCCTCATCCGATTTCGGATCATAGTAATTCCCGCCGTTCCATTCGGGATCTGAGGTGATCGCCTTCCTTCCCACTTCGTTGAACGCGATCTGCTGGGGAGTGGAGTACCCGGTCGCTGCGATCACGATCGCCTTCTTCATCATCTCCGGAAAGCTCACCGTCCACTGAAGCGCCTGCATGCCACCCATCGATCCGCCGGCCACTGCATACAACTGCGAGATGCCGAGATGGTCGACGAGCAGTTTCTGGGCATGCACCATATCCTGTATGGTGATCACCGGGAACTGTGCTCCATAGGGTTTGCCGGTCACCGGATTGTTCGTGGACGGGCCGGTCGATCCCTGACACCCACCGATCACGTTCGAGCAGATCACGAAATACCGGTCTGTATCAAAGCCCTTGCCTGGACCGACGACGGTATCCCACCAGCCGGGTTTCTCATCGCCCTCGTGGAATCCTGCTACATGGGCGTCACCTGAAAGAGCATGACCGATCAGGATTGCGTTGCTCCTGTCGTGATTAAGGGTGCCGTATGTTTCATAGGCAATGGTAAGAGAAGGGATGGTCTCCCCGCTCTCAAGGACGAGCGGAGAGGGATGACGGTAATACTGTGTTGTCACCGGTTCTGCGGATACTCTGGCCATCAACACACTCCCTGTTGTTTCCGGCTGAATCCAGCGATGATCTCCGCTGTCACCCTGATATGGCGGATCCGAGAGGTGTCGGACCTCACGGTGTCGCTTCCAGGGCCTGCTTCAGGTCGGCGATGATATCCTCGATATCCTCAGTACCGATGGAGAGCCGAACAAAGTCCGGTGTGATACCAGTATTCTTCTGTTCCTCGACAGTGAGTTGCAGGTGGGTGGTCGACGCCGGGTGGATGACCAGGCTCTTGGAATCTCCGATGTTCGCAAGGTTGCTGAAGAGTTTCAGGTTGTCGATAAACTTCCTCGACGCTGCTTCTCCTCCTGTGATCCCTACGCCGACGATAGGCCCGAATCCTCCGGTGAGGTACTTCTTTGTAAGTTCGTGGTTTGGGTTGTCGGGAAGCCCGGGGTAATTCACCCAGGCAACCTTTGGGTGTGCGCTCAGGAATTTCGCGACCGCCAGGGCGTTCTCCGAGTGGCGGGGAACCCGCAGGTGCAGCGTCTCGAGACCGATGAGGAAGAGCCACGCATTGAACGGGCTGAGCACCGCCCCGGTGTCTCTCATCAGTGAGACACGGATCTTGAAGACAAAGGCGACGTTTCCAAGTCCCGGGAAGTTCCCAAATGTCTCCCAGTACTTCAGGCCGTGGTAGCCGGGATCCGGTTCGGTGAATTCAGGGAATTTGCCATTGTTCCAGGCGAATTTACCGGAGTCAACGATCACACCGCCGATGGAATTGCCATGCCCGCCGATGTACTTGGTTGCCGAGTGCACGACGATATCGACGCCGTATTCGATGGGACGGACAAGGCCGACACCGGTTGTGTTGTCGACGATGAAGGGTATGCCGTTGTCATGGGCGATCTTTGAGATAGCCTCCAAATCCGGAGTATCCAATTTTGGGTTCCCGATGGTCTCGGCATAGAGAGCCCTGGTATTTGGGGTGATCGCCTTTCTGAACTCCTCCGGTTTTGTGGAGTCGACAAAGATGACATGTCGTCCGAACTTCGGGAGCGTGTAGTGGAAGAACTCGTATGTGCCGCCGTACAGATTGTCGGCAGAGACGATATCGTCGCCCGGTCGGGTGATGTTCAGGATCGCATAGGTGATGGCAGCTGCTCCTGATGCTGTGGCTATCGCTCCGGTTCCTCCTTCAATGGCTGCAATGCGTTTTTCGAACACATCCGTGGTCGGGTTCATGAGCCTGGTGTAGATGTTCCCGAGCTCTTTGAGTCCGAACAGGTTTTCTGCGTGCTCCGTGTTTTTGAACACGTAGGAGGATGTCTGGTATAACGGTACAACCCGGGATCCGGTGGTCGGATCGGGCACCTGCCCTGCATGGAGGGCGGTTGTTCCAAGGTGGAATTTATTTTCTGTCATGGTAATTTCCTCATTCTTTGTAATTTCTGGTGATGGTTCTGTCTGGATATTCTCCGTTGAGGTGAAGGGATTGATCTTTGAGAGGATGTCAACGATTTTTGGGGTCATGATCTGTATCACCTGTTGTGCAGCAGGTACGGTTGAGATACCTGCTTTACTTTCGAACGGGTAATTCGTGTTTCTCTGCGATCTCAGTGAACGCATCTGCCAGGTAACGGACCTGGTTCCAGTTGAGACCGTAGGTGTTCAGTTTCCAGGTTTTGGTTGCACCTGCAAACTCCCCGACGATCCCGTGTGCGGTCAATTCGTCACTGAAGAAGAAACCACGGCGCTTGTGGGTCTGTGCGACCGTATCATAGCTTCCCGTGGTGTCGACTTTGGTGAGGGTATGTTTTCTCGGGTACTCGGACAGTACCTTGCTCCCTTCGACCCGGAGGAGTGCGTCGATGAAATAATTCGACTTCTTCACCTCCTCGTCCCAGTGGAGCACACGCTCTTTGACTGTCGGGAACGATGCCATCATGGACAGCAGGGTCCCCCCCATCAGCGTGCATCCGAGCAGTTCAACTTCTTTAATCCCGAACTTGCGTTTGGTCAGGTCACCGACCATCGCAGTGGTCCTGAGTGCTTTCGGGGCGAAATCATCGTTTATTGCGAGGACTCCGGACGGCGCCACCGATGCCATACTCTTGTGTCCGGAGCCGACGACAAAGTCCGCTCCGATCTTCTTCCCGTCGACCGGTTGGACCCCGACCGTATATGCTCCATTATAGAGGAAGGGGATGTCGTACTGATGAGCGACCTTCCCGATGGCAGTGATCTCGTGCTCGTTGGCGAACTGGTAATCGTAGTGGTCGATCATGACGAGCACCGGGAGTTTTCCGGTCTCGCTCTTGACCTCCTCGATCTTCTGTGCCGTTGCTTCTCCGGTAACGATATTCTTCTCGTTCAGCGGCACCTCCCGGACAACACCGCCGGCATTTTCCACTGCCAGGAACTCGGTGTAATGGGCGAGCGCCGAGACGATCACACTGTCGCCTTTTCCGACCAGCGTGCTGGCAACCGCCTGGAATCCCCGGCGTGCCCCCGGCACGACCCGGGCCTGGTCCATGTTGAGCCACTTTGCAAGATCGTCGTGGAACTCGGCGATGCCGGGTCGGGTGATCTTGTCGAGCCGGAACGGTTTGCGGCAGAAATCGCAGGTGGAGTACCCGTCACCATAGGAAATAAGCGCTTTTCTCGCCTCAGTGGTCAACCGCCCTGCAGCCTGGATCGGGTGGATATTGATGTACTGCTCCTCGCGGGAACGGACATCCAGGGTATCTGCAATCTTCGTTACTCTGGGCGTTCCGGTGCCGGCTTCAAGATCTGCAATAATGGCCTTGAGCTCAGCGATCTTCTTCTGGAGCGCCTCCTCCTCTTCGACATTGAGACCGGTGGGGACTGCTTCTCTGAAGATTCCCCGGATCTCTTCGAGTTCGAAGAGGGCTTCGAATGTTTTTTGGATTTTGATACTCATGGGAAGACCCCAAGCCAGAGCCCGGAATCGAACCGGGATACGCTGATCTGCAATCAGCCGCGTAGCCACTCCGCCACTCTGGCATTGTTTATGAATTCACGATTGTGAATCTGACTATATTACATAACAATTGTGAATATATTATCATTGTGGAAACGGCGGTTTTTTCCTGAATCAATGGATGCCTCTGAAGATGACGAGGAACTTTCTGCAATTCCCATTGGAGGCGTGGGTATCGCTGTGCATTTAACCACGCAAACACCTCCATCTTTGGGATCTGCCCGGTTCAAAGCAATCGGGAAAATGAAAAATCCGTGAAACATAATATTTTTATCTTCTGTCAGCTGAACCCCGGCATCCTCTGTTCTGAGACTCCGATGAGAACGGGCAATGATGGAATTATTATTTTCAAAAAGAAGTCAACGGTCGACTCACCGGCTGCATCTCC
This sequence comes from Methanosphaerula subterraneus, assembly GCF_052055875.1. Lineage (GTDB taxonomy): Archaea > Halobacteriota > Methanomicrobia > Methanomicrobiales > Methanospirillaceae > Methanosphaerula > Methanosphaerula subterraneus. Next base: position 879,141 of record NZ_CP170508.1, on the reverse strand, counting down.
CCTGCGCCGCATGGAAGAGCCGGGTTCTCTCTGCACTTATCGAGTATCCCCTGGTATTGGGGGATGGGACCATCTTATTCGACGCGAGAAGTTGTGACGCATTCGTCGCATGTTCAAAACGGAGTGATCGCACGAGCGAGGAAAAAACGGGTGCAGAAGAGCGACGTAACCGCTGGTATCATAATAATCAATCGAGAAAATGAGAGCCAAGGCCCGGAATCGAACCGGGATACGCTGATCTGCAATCAGCCGCGTAGCCTTTCCGCCACCGTGGCATCGGTGTTCACAATTGTGACTTCGCCATACTATCGTTGTCGGCGGGAATATTTATAGGATAATTTACTGGCAAATGTTTCCTGATCCAAAAAAAGGAATGGGTATCGATCTTTCACAGGTCCCGCTGGGGGGTGAGGTCGCATCCGGTGCAGGGGAGGCACATCGTCAGGGCCTTCCTCGCATCGAGTCCGTGACGTTCGAGTGCAGCCCTGTTGATACGGGTCAACGCGAGCAACCGGTCTGATGAAGGACGTTCGATGGCAATCGCTCCTTTCCTGAGTTGATGAGGGGAGATCGGGCGCAGGTTCGGGATCACCCCGATGCCGGCGAGCGTCTCCACACCCTCCTCTACACAGGCATCGCTCTCGCCAAGTCCAATGATGAAATTTGAGGAGACATGGTTCCTGCCAAAAATTCTGACCGCACCGTCGAGTGCCACAAGGATCTCATCGAGTGAGAGTCCGGGGCAGACTCTTTTAAAGATCGCCGGGTCCATCGTCTCGACATTGTATTTTATCTCCACCGCCCCTGCCGCACGAAGGTCTTCTGTTGATGTTGCGGTTGGATAGATGGATACACCGATGGGAAGATCGAACTGTTCTCGTAAAGAGCGGACGATCGTAACCATATACTGCGCTTCTTTCTCCGGAGATTCAGCCACCCCGCTCGTGAGAGAGATGGCCTGTACGGTGCCCCGGGCAACCGCTTCCTCCACCATCGCGGTAATTTCTTCGATCGTCTTTATTCGTCCCTGCAGGAGTGGCACTGGACAGAATTTGCAGTCAAAGATACACCGCTCGCTTACCGTGATATATGCCTGATCCGGGCAGTGGCAGAGTGGCAGTTCTAGAGTCCCGTACGCGATGATGCGCCCCTCCTTCTCTACCCCAACACCATCGTTCCATGGAATTATTTTTAATGGGGATTCTTTCTTGAGAGAGAGCCGGACACGATGGGTTCCGGACCTGATAAAAAATGATGTTCCGCCTGCACCCGGGCCAGCAGTTGCAACTGTTTTTAAGTTCGCAGGCAGGAGTGCCTGGTCGATATCCGCGCTTCCGATGCTGATCAGGAGCGCCTTTGTTTCAGCAGTGAGACCCTGTTCCATTCGTATCAACCTGGATATAATTAAATAATAACGAAAATGGTCATCATACATCAGAATGAAAAGAGCCAATGCCCGGATTCGAACCGGGTTGTAGCTGATCTGCAATCAGCCGCGTAGCCACTCCGCCACATTGGCACGGATGTTCACACCTGAAACATCGTATATCTTCATTGGCGGGGGAGTGATTAATAATCTGATTTTTGGGCCGATATTGCCGCAATTTCATCATAAACTGATAGGTACAGCCAAGGTTTGCTGATTTATTACCTTTTATTCTCTTTATTTCCCCATTCCTTAAAAACGACAGCGTGCCGTATCCCGTGTATACCCGATACGGAAGGTCCTGTCTGAATGTGATCTGTATGGCAACAATCAATCTAGAAAATCTCTCCATGATCTATGGATCCAACGGCTCGAGTTACACCGCGCTCTCCGGGGTCAGCCTCGATATCCAGGAAGGGGATTTCATCTCCCTTATCGGCCCTTCCGGCTGCGGCAAGAGCACCATAATCGATCTGGTCTCCGGACTGAAAGTGCCCACGGAAGGAACCATACGTCTCGATAACGAACCGGTGAACGGCCCGGGCCCTGACAGGGGGACGGTATTCCAGGATTACTCCCTCTTCCCCTGGATGACCACCTTTGAAAATATCTGTTTCGCTATCGAGCATACGAACGGAACCCATACTAAGGAAACTGTTGAGGAATCGGCGCAGAATTACCTCGATCTTGTAGGATTGGGGAAGTTCCGGAATGCCTACCCGAATACGCTCTCCGGGGGGATGAGACAGCGGGCCTCGATAGCCAGGATGTTCTCGATGAATCCGCGGGTTTTCCTCATGGATGAACCGTTCGGGGCACTCGACTCGCTCAACCGGATCTACATGCAGGACCTGCTGCTGCACCTCTGGTCAGATGGAGAGCGGAGGAAAACCGTCCTCTTCGTCACGCATGATGTCGATGAGGCCCTTCTCTTATCTGACCGGATAGCAGTTATGACCCCCTCCCCGGGAAGGATCAAGGAGATCGTCGACGTTCCGTTTGCCCGCCCCCGGTGCCGCAAGAGCCTCAGTACCAGTGCAGAATACGTGGCGCTGAAAGCGCACCTCCTCTCCGTGCTGTACTGCGATATGGTCGACGCAATCGAAAACCAGACCGCCGATCACAGGGTAGTGGCATGAAATCCGGTCTGATCACAGAGCAGGGCCTGGTCCTCCTCCTCCTTGCAGCAACGCTGATCCTCGCTGTTGCGGTTCCTGATGCTTCTGCACAGGCGGTCAGCACCAGCAGTGTCTTCATCGGTATACTGATAGTCCTGGTGATCCTGTTCCTTGCAGAACTTCACCTGCAACCGAAGAATGCTCCTGCAATCACCGATATATTCCTGCTGCTTTCGGTGATATTACTGGTCTGGGAGGTCCTCTTCGGGAAACTCGCAGTCCTCGATCCGTTCCTTTTCCCGGGCCCTGCAAAGGTCTTCGCGGTGTTTGGTGCTGACTGGGAGATCATGCTCAGGGGTATCGGGAGTTCGATGTTCTTCCTGACCTCCGGCTATCTCCTCGCACTTGTTGTGGCCATACCGGCAGGTCTGTATATCGGGTGGAGGAAACGGCTCTTTGCGGTTGCCTATCCGGTTGCAAAGGCAGTCTCTCCCATTCCGCCAACGGTATATCTTCCGTATGCGATCGTGGTGCTCCCCACCTTCTCTGCGTCATCGATCTTCCTGATCTTTATCGGCTCAATCTGGCCGATCTTTGTCGGGACTGTCTATGGAGTGTTCTCGATCGATCATCGGCTGATCAATTCAGCCCGGACGCTCGGACTCTCAGAGCACCAGATGGTGTGGAGGATCCTCCTTCCCGGGGCGATGCCCTCCATCTTCTCGGGAGCGATGATCTCCCTGATCATGTCGTTCATCACGCTCACCGTTGCCGAGATGATCGCTGCAACCTCCGGGCTCGGGTGGTACATCGAGTACCACCACCAGTTTGCCAATTACGACAAAGTGATCGCCGGCATGATCCTGATTGCGCTGGTCGTGATCGTCGTCATGTTCCTCTTTGATCGGGTCCAGCAGCATTACCTCCGCTGGCAACAGGTGGAATAGCGGCAGATCCTGCTGGAATGTGAAACCACAAATAGGAGGTCAGACAGATGCACCAATCACAACTGTGAATCGGGGCCATGGGGAAATTCCACCTGGTACTGCCCGAGATATCCGAAATGGAATGTACCCATGGCGTCCGTCGATCCCTGCTTCAGGAAGACCAGTAACTACCGCGTACTGATAGATCCGGAGGGCGTCGGTCATATCCGGATCATCAGGCGGGTAAATTTCAGGACTATCCTCCTTCTTTTCAAAGAGTTGTACCTCGAACTGCGGAAAAATTCCTCTGCCAAACCGCATATCATCATCTACCTGTCGCGTTCCCTCAGCACGGAGATGTCGGACAATATGCGGGATTTTCTGGACTTTGTGAAGTCCTGCCTTGATGGCTCATTTGAACTCCGTGTTGTCGAATAGATCTATTACTGCAAATTTTGCCGCATTTTTCCGGATAATCTACAAAACAGGGGATTTTTGCTTACACATCCACGTATTTATGTTTTTTATATCAGAATACTGAACGGCAATTCGCCAACCAGAACCGACGTTCCCGGCGGGAGCTTCTGTGATTGGATACGGCTCTCGCATCACAACTGCATGCTTTTGGTCCATCAACAGACAGCCGGGAGGTATGGGCGATGAACCATTACTGGTGAACATTATGAAGAAAGAACAATCGTACATACTCGCTGCACTCGTACTATTCGTCGTCGCAGGGGTACTCATCGCTGGATGCACGGGTTCAAGTAAAACCACAACGAGCCCGTCGACAGCAACACAGGTAACAACACCGTCCACCGATCAGGCGAAATCTCTGAAGATTGGATATCTCCCGTCGACTGGACATGCTCTCGTGTTTATCGCAAAAGAGAGAGGTTTCTTTGAGAAAGAAGGGCTGAACGTGGAACTGTCTCAGTTCCAGAACAGCGCCGACGGCACCAATGCCATCCTTGCGAAGAAGCTCGATACCGGCGGATTCGGTCCGTCGCCGCTTGTCTTCATCTCCAAGGGCTCACCGGAGACCATCATCGGTGGTCTGATGGGCGAGGGAGCCGGCGTCATCACCACGGCCGACAAGGCGGACCAGTTTAAGGATATCAAAAATTTCAAGGGCCGGACAGTGGCTACTGTCAGGCAGTCTTCCGGGGATATTCATTTCCGTGCTGCGCTCATGGATGCCGGGATTGACCTGAATAAGGATGTCACGATCCAGGAACTGGCGTCACCATCTGCAGTGCTCGATGCGGTCAAGGCCGGCAAAGTGGATGCCGGTGTCGTATGGACGCCGTACATGGAGATGGCCGAGAACCAGGGGCTAAAAACCGTAATCTTAACCGCCGACATCTTCCCCAAGCACCCCTGCTGCCGGGTAGCTGTGCTGACAGAGGAACTCACAACCAACCGTGACAGTTATGTCCGGATGGAACGGGCACTCCTCGATGCATACAAGTACCAGACGACAAATCCTGACGAGTCAGTCGACGCCATCGCAAAATACGTGGATATCGACAAGAGTATCATAAAATCCGCGCTCACGAACGGGCACTCATACATCTCACCGGACCCGAACACCAAGGGCGTTGAGAAGACCTACGAGATGCTCAAGCAGATCGGCTACATCAATTCGCCGGTGAATATCAGCGAACACATCGACAGCACGGTCTACAAGCAGGCGCTGGACGATGTCTCCAGGGCAAATCCGAACGATCCGTTCTTCCAGAACCTGCAGGCAGAGTACCAGACCCTGAACTCCTGAAGAATAAACCAGGAGATTCTCATTTTTTCTGACTTTCTTTGTTCCTCTCCTCTCAGATCTCCGGATTTGCGGCAAAGGTTGCCGCGGGTTTTCAATGATATGAATAACAGAGCAATACTTGCTTTTTTCTTGGCATATATAGGCAGATCTGACCAACGGGTTATGACTGAATCATGTCACGAATTTCTGTTGATTGCAGCAAGTGCAAGGTACAGGCCTGCTGGAGCAGCACTCCCGGCAATGGCCCGTCGTACTGCCCTACCAAGACAAAGATAGAGCCCATCCAGGAGGCTCTCGAGATGTACCTGGAGGATCCGGAGACACGGGAGATGGCGATCGCAGCCGCCCGAACCGAGGGGCGGAGTTATATGAAATGGACCCGGGTGGAGGACACGATTGACTTTGCCCATGAGATGGGGTACAAAAAACTGGGAATCGCGACCTGTATCGGCCTGATGGCCGAGGACCGGATCCTCCAGGAGATCCTGACCGCCCATGGGTTTGCCGTGACCTCCATCTGCTGCAAGTGCGGTGCGATACCCAAGGAAGATATCGGCCTTCTCGACAGCGAGAAAGCCAAGCCCGGCACATTCGAGCCGATCTGCAATCCTGTCGCACAGGCGAAGATCCTTGATGCCGCAGGGACAGAACTGAACATCCTGCTCGGCCTCTGTGTGGGCCACGACACCCTGTTCACGAAACATTCCAGAGCTCCGGTCACCACGCTGGTGGCAAAGGACCGGATCACCTGCCATAACCCGAACGCGGTCCTCCATGGAACGAGTTTTTACTACAAGAGGCTGATCTCACCATGAATACAAAAAAAAGAATTATTTCAGGAATTCTCGGGGGCCGGGTAGACCAGATACCCGTCTGGCTCCCGGTCGTCAGCATCACGGTTCCGATGATGGAACAGGCAAAGGCCCCATGGCCTGCTGCTCACCATGACCCGGAACTGATGGCAAAACTCGCCGCGATGCCATGGGAACTGGCCGGGCTTCCGGCTATAACCGTCCCGTTCTGCCTCTCTCTGGAAGCGGAAGCGCTGGGCTGTGAGCTCGACCCAGGCACCATCAACCGGACACCTTCGGTGAAGAAGCCGGCGTTTTCGATACCTGATGATTTTGTCCTCCCTGAAAACCTGCTTGAGAGAGGAAGGATTCCGGTCGTCCTGCGGGCGCTTGAGATCCTCCATGACCGGCTGGGAGAGGAAGTCCCGATCAATGCCAAGATCACCGGGGGATTCACCATAGCAGGTCATATCTACGGGGTGAGCGAATTCATCTCGTGGATCAAGACAAATCCTGCCTATGCTCATCAGGCTGTGGAGTCAGCCAGCCTGGTGACGAAAGCCCTGATCACAGCCTTCGAAGATCACGGGGCGGACATCATCAGCATCTCCGACCCGACTGCATCAGGAGATCTCCTGAGCGGGGACCAGTACCGCGAGTTTGTACTCCCCTACCACAAACGGGTGGCATCGGCAGCCCGGCGGCCTTCCGTCCTCCATATCTGCGGGAATTCGTCTGGTCTCCTGGAGCATATCAAGACGTCCGGGTTCGATGCCTACTCGTTTGAGGAGAAGATCGATGTGCTGACTGCGAAAAAGATCCTCGGGGACAACATCTCGCTCGTAGGAAATGTCGCACCTGTCGGCACGATGCTTCAGGGCAGCCCTGAGAAAGTGACTGCAGATGCGCTCCTGGCGATGCAGGGCGGGGTGGATGTGCTCTCATCGGGCTGCACCCTGCCGCCGCTCACCCCGCTTGAGAATATTCGTGCACTGGCCCGGGCGCCGGAACACTATCGGGTGCCTCGGGAACCGGAGGAGATCCTGCGGGAATTTTCCCGGGGATTTGCTGCGGGGGTGAACCAGTGAAGCCGTTCACGCTGGGTTTCCTCATCGGAGAGAGAATCCGGAATGACCCGGCCCTGGGGTTGAAACTTCTCAACAGCGAAAAAACTGTGGAACAGGAGCAACCGGCTGTGCAGGAAAAACTGGAACTGGCTACCCTTCTTCCAGAAGGAGAACCGTATCACTCCATCGCCCACGCAGTCGCAACAGGAGATGTGACAGCAGCAGAGAAGCTCGCTGCGATCGCAGTCCGGGATGGAATTGATCCCCTGTCAGTTGCGCTGAATGGGCTCCTGAAAGGAATGGATGCGATATCCATTCTCTACACCCGCCGGCAGGCATTTGTGCCGGAGGTCATCCTCTCTGCCCGGGCATTGCGGGCCGGCCTCGATGCATCCGGCAGTTCCCGTGACTCCATCGGGCGAAAAGGCGTGGTGCTGCTCCATACCGCTGACGGCGACCTGCACGATATCGGAAAGAATATTGTCGGTGCGATCGTCGAGGCGAACGGGTACCGGGTCGTCGACCTCGGCACATCCGTGGATTCCACGCAGGTGTTCGAGGCGATCCGTCAGAACAACCCCGTCGGGGTGCTGGGGTCATCCCTGATGACCTCGACCCGGGACGGCTTTCTCTCCACTGCCGACCAGCTCGCGGCAGCAGCGATCTCCATTCCGTTCATCATCGGTGGAGGTGCCTGTGACCGGGCATTTGCCGGGCAGCGGGAGAATATCCTGTATGCAAAAGATCCCGGCGAGGTCGTGAAGATCCTTGACGATCTGACAATTGCATAACCTCCGATAACTCTTTTTTTTTATTCGTCCGGCTGGTCAAATGCGAGCCCGCTCCGCTGGCAGCGGAGGCATGATGTCCCCCTGCACAACCGCAGGTCAACCTCGATGCCGGCATCTCCGGCTTTCAGTGCGTGATGCGGGCAGACCTTCAGGATACGGGCGCTGTTTTCCGTCCAGTCAGGAACCGGGACACGGTACTGCGGGAAGGTAAACGTCGTGGTCTCTGGTATCCATTGGGGGGGTTTCTGGTGAACAGCAGGATCCGGCCATGGTTTTGTCTTCCGGAAACGGGGTGCGCCTTCACACCAGTATGCGAGCTCATGAATGAAGAGATCGGAAAAGATCCTGCTCCCTGAGAAGGCAACATGTTCTGCTTCATCGGCGATCCTCTGGAGTGTCTCCAGCCGTTCTGTACCGGCAGCCAGGTCAGCAGCCATCTCAAGGGACGTATTGCCGTGCCGGACGATCGTACCCGCCGACGGGGGAACGATCTCCACGTCCCGTGCCCGGAGCGGGTCGACAAACGACCCGGCGGTACCTGCAAGATGACAGGTATGGATCGTGTCAATTGATGTCCCGGCAGTTTCGGCGAGTGTCATCTGCCCGGCACGGATCGCCCCGAATGCTTTTCCCGCTTCAACAAGATCCTCTTCTGAAAAAGAGATTCCATCCTGCAGTACCAGGTTTCCACCAGGTGCACGAATATTCGAGGGTGTGATTATCCCTTTCCCAAGACCCGCCGATACGAGCGATATCACGCCGGTTCCAGTGATCCCCCTGGCTTGCACCTGTCCTTTTCTACGGACCGTTCCCGGGCCGAGATCGATTGTGTCGCCTTCTGCCGGGTGCAGGGTGTCGTCGAGTACCTGGAGTGTCCAGCCCCAGTCGTACGCGATGCCGGCAATTGCACCGGGTGCGGCGAGCATCCCGTGCCGGATGTGCTGTCCCTCTATGGCAGGTCCTGCCGCTGCCGACCCGACATAGATCTTCCCGCCGGCAGAGAGCGCCATCTCCGCATTGGTGCCGAGATCGACAGCCATCACTGAATTTTTCCCGATCATCCCGGACTTATGGATCAGTGCGAGGGCATCGGCACCGACTTCAGCCCGGATTGCCGGCGGGACATGGAGATCGCAGGAGACTTCGAGCCCGAGTGTTCGGGCATCAATGCTCCGTGCAGACCTGTCAGGAATCCGGATCCCTTTCTGCCCGAGGGATGCCGGACTCATAAGAAGGTCCCGGATTTCTGCTCCCATAACCAGGGAGATCTGCCCGGTATTCCCGCAGATGGCCATCGATTCGATGCTGTGAGGATCACAGAGGATCTCAACCAGACCATTGATCGTCCTGATCATGATGCGCCGGGCGAGGTCCTGACCGAAGGTTGCCGAGAAGAGAAGATGATCGATCAGGTTGGTGCCGGGAAGGGGGTGCCATGATGTCGCCGCAGAGGCGATAGCATCTCCAGCTTCACGATCAATCGCAAGTGCCCGTATCCCGCTCGTTCCGATATCAAGGGCAATACCTGTAACTGGCATAGACTAATCCCGAAAGATCTGTGTGACTGACCTTAATATCATCTCAATATCGGCAGGTTTTGCCGGGAACATATCGTCCCTGATCGAGAATCCATTCCCTGACATACTTCCGGTGGCACCGACTCGCCTTTTCATGCCATCGGTGTCAGAAGGGATTGAAGATGCGCGGGAGGGATGATAATGATTTTTTATATGACTCCTGAGCATAATGGTGACTGGAGCGGTGACTGCTCGAAATATCCAGATATCATAATTAAAATCCAGGAAGAGAGAAAATTTGTCGATATTTGGGGTAAGAAATCCGATCCAGTCCAGCCCCGACGAACAGAAAAAGTTAACAATTGTGAACTTCAATGGTAGTATGGTGATTCCACTATGAGGGATCGTTTTTGTTGTAAACGCAAACGAGAATAACTCAACAATCGCACAGATCGGGCATCTGCCGCCATCGGCAAAGCTCGTATACAAAGTGTTGGAATCGGGCGGACAACTGACGCAGAAGGATCTCATCCGCGAGACCTCGCTGCCATCCAGAACCGTGCGGTACGCATTGAACAGGTTAAAGGAAGAGCAATTCCTAGTCGAGCGCTATTATTTCATCGACGCCCGGCAGAGCCTGTACAGCCTGAACCAGCAGCAACAGAGGGAGGTGGTTGCCGTATGATGCGGCCCCACATGCGTCCTACTGGCATGCACATTCCTAATATTCAGATGCGGAATTGATGCCGGCACCCTCCCCTCATCTCTCTTATGAATATGGTCTGTGATACCACAGCCCATTTTCTTTCAGAACAGATGTGCTTCTCAAGGATCATGTGATCTTTCGATTCGTGGCAATCTGATGAGAGAATAGATCCGGCCGGCAGTCCCCTCCGGGAAGACTTCCTTTTCTTGTTGTCATGATCAGGCCAGGGGACCAACCATGCCGTGCCTCCACGGAGCCGGCAGCCCCGGGCGCCATGTGCTCACCGGTCGCTGTTCTTTTCCTGTGGGGCAGCATGCGGACTACCCATGCTGGCTCCGTCCCATCCGAAAACTACTGGATTACTGTCACTCCAGGATCTTCCGGATCAGCGGGATCGTATGACCGAAAACCGGATACCTCTCATGAGAAGGATTATTGAATCGAAGAAGTTCTCCACCAGAAAAGTGACGAGTCTGGGAACGATGAGTGGGAAGAGATGGGAGATCTGCATAAAGAAAACCCCGGACAAACGTACTGTCAGCGCTCATGTCATTGTGCAGCCTGGACACCCTCCCACCCGATGGGCACAAAGCGAAATGGATATTTGACCGGAGAACAGAAGTATTTGAACTAAATTCCCTTAATCTCCATTCTTCCATTACATCAATCGGAAAACCCACGCCGGAACGGTAAAAGATGATATCGGTACTCTATGTAGATGACGACCCGGCGCTGCTGGAGATAGGGAAGTTGTTCCTCGAAAGAATCGGAAATTTTTCTGTTGAAACCTGCTCGTCAGCACCAGAAGCACTCCTTCGGTTGAAACAGATATCTTATCACGCAGTCCTCTCGGATTTTGACATGCCTGAGATGAATGGCATCCAGTTCCTCAAACAGGTTCGGGCCGATTACCCGAAACTCCCGTTTGTCATCTTTACCGGGAGGGGACGGGAGGATGTCGTGGTCGAAGCCCTGAACAATGGTGTGGATTTCTACCTCCAGAAGGGCGGTGAAGCAAAGTCCCAGTTTGCCGAACTGTCCCACAAACTCCGTCTTGCAGTTCAGAGCCGCCGATCGGAGGAGCGGATCCAGCATCTCGCCCGCTTATATGCGGTCCTCTCCAGGACCAATGAGGCGGCAACTGGTCTGCGGGATCGGGATGCTCTGCTCGCGGAAGCATGCCGGATCGCAGTACATGAAGGGGGGTTTCTGATGGTATGGGCAGGACTTCTCGATCCCCAGACCCGAACGATCACTCCTATCGCCCACTACAGTATAACCGGAAATCCTCTGCTTCCCCCGGCTGAACCTGGCGATGCCCTCCCTGTTGATGCACCTCCAACGAGTATCGCATTTCGGAAAGGGTTGTACAATATCGCTGCTGATAACCGTGACGATCCACGACTTCTGGATTGGAGAGATGCATTGCTCGCATATGGGTTTGGTTCGAGTGCTGCATTTCCCCTTCGTTCGGGAGAACAGGTTATCGGAGCCATGACATTCCATGCCCGCGAGCCGAGGTTCTTTGATGAGGAGGAGGTGCAGCTTCTTCTTGAACTGACGGATAATCTCTCAATTGCGCTTGAACTCATGGAGCGTGAGCAGGATATAACTGAACTCAAACAGATGAGCGACACCCTCCGGTCAACCAACCGGAAACTGAATCTCCTCAACAACATCATCCGCCATGACATCCTCAACACGGTGGCCGGGCTTATCGGCCTTGAGGAGATGACACTGGATATAGTCCGGGAAAAAGAGGTCGTGGAACTCCTGGGTGAGATCAAAGAATCAACTCTGAAGATACAGCAGCAGATCGCCTTTACCCGGGAATACCAGGATATCGGAGTCAACGCCCCGCAATGGCAGAATGTAACTGAAATTGCCGGCCGGGCCGGGGAACAATGTCTCGATAAGTTTGGAATCCGGCTTGATCTCGATCTCGGGGAGGTGGAGGTGTATGCAGATCCTCTCCTCGAAAAAGTCTTCTACAACCTCATGGACAATGCCATCAGATACGGGGAGGGTACAACTGTCATCAGGTTCCACTCCCGGGTATCGGGAACTGGTCTTGTCCTCTCCTGTGAAGATGACGGAGCAGGTGTGCCGGATGACGTGAAAGAACGGATCTTTGAGCAGGGGTACGGGAAAAATACCGGGCAGGGATTATTCCTGGTTCGGGAGATCCTTGCCATAACCGGCATCTCGATCACCGAAACCGGGTGTTATGGGCATGGCGCCCGGTTCGATATGCTCGTCCCACGGGATGGGTACAGGGCAGTGGGGAGGAAGGAGCCGCATTGCGCTCCCTGCTCTTCACCCGTGCACGAGTGAACCCTTCGGGACGATGAGAGAATCAACTATGACACAGCCTGGAATTTACCTTGTCGAAGATGATGATGTGATTGCAAAGACCACCGAATGGAGGGTCCGGAAGCTGGGATATGCGTTCACTGGCCGGGCAGTCAGCGGAAAGGATGCAATCGAATTCATATCCGGACACCGCCCTGATCTCGTCCTCATGGATATCAACCTGCAGGGGGGGATGGACGGTATCGAAACCGCGGCTATCATAACGAAGAGTTTTGATATCCCTGTCATCTACCTGACCGCAGAAATGGACAAAGAGACGATTGCACGGGCGAAACTTACCAATCCGAAAGGATACCTGGTAAAACCATTCGATGACAAGGATCTCATGGCAGCGATTGAGCTTGCTGCCAGATAACCTGAGATCGTTCTTATTCTTTTTAGATACCGATTTTTCACTTGTTCAGACGTGCCAGTATCTTTGATGATGTTTCAAACCGGGGTTTTTCTTCCCACTGTACTTGCTGGTAAAACTCGCAGTTGAGGCAGGTGCCGACCTTTGTGGCAAACGTTCCCTGCACCTTCCCACCACACATCGTACCGCTGATCGCCCAGCAGGCTCGACCGCCATTCTTTCCGTGGTTCACCCCATCAGTAAGCGTTTCAGTCGATGCAGGGCAGATCCCCAGTTCTGATGCGTTCTCTCCTCCGGGTTCTCGCCCGCATTTTTTGAATTCCCAACAGTTTAGATGAGTCATAACATTCCTCCTGCACTGGGATACCGGTTCAGATTGACAATTCTGCAGGACTTTTGTACGGTTGTTCTTTTATTTTATAGGGATTTAGATTGCGGCGAAATTTGTGTCTATCGTCGAAGATCCAGTATCCGGTTCCCCTGCAAGGGGAAGAGGATTTGAGAGGAAACCAGAATTCTTCGAAGGTGCCCTCCTGCTCTCGTCGTCTCTTCAACAAGCAATTTTTGCCTGTTTTGAAGTTTTTATCTCTGGGTATCACCAATATTGAAGATACTATATTCCAAACAACGTGATTCATCCTCAATCCACAGCATCCAGAAAATGGGTCTAAAAAGATCTGCTGGGGAAGGGGTGATTTGCATGGAACTGGTAAATGAATATCAGAATCATCCGGAGGTCCACGATGTGTAGTCAAATGTGTTCGCAATCAATACCCCATAGATCGACGATGACTACTCAATTGTCCGGGCAGAGAGTAAGCCCGGAAGGAACCCCGTATGACCTCAATTATATTACCAGAAGACCTGCGTCAGCACATTTCAACCGCATCCATTCCAGTTCACAGTGGTGACAACCGCCACGGCCGAATCGGAATTTTGATGACACGGGCAGAGATTGAACGGAAGGAATGGTTGGATAAATAATCCAGCCGATCATTCCCTGTCTGGGAGAATACCAGAATTTTACCCTGCAGTGCTTCCCCGGGCAGGTTGGTGCAGCCGGCATGAATGAACTGCCTGGATCGATAACAGGTAGCCTTCGCATTCATACGTACACCTGGATCTCACGTCATCTCCCTCGCCCGTGCGTCTCCGTCAATACTGGATACCGGTCTGAAACGGACTGCCGCCATTGAACCGGAGATTGAACGGCGGATACAGAGGGATGGGGGAACCGTACTGCTCTCCATCCGTGCGCGAGTGAGCCCATTTTGGATAATGAGAGAAGAAAAATGACACAACAGAAAATTTACCTTGTTGAAGATGATGATGTGCTTGCAAAGACTACCGAATGGAGAGTCCGGAAATTGGGATATGAATTCACAGGCCGGGCTGTCAACGGAAAGGATGCAATCGAATTCATCTCTGGGCAGCGCCCTGATATCGTCCTCATGGACATCAACCTGCAGGGGGCGATGGACGGTATCGAAACCGCGGCTATCATAACGAAGAGTTTTGATATCCCCGTCATCTACCTGACTGCAGAAATGGAAAAAGGGACGATTGCACGGGCGAAACTTACCAATCCGAAAGGATACCTGGTAAAACCCTTCGATGACAGGGATCTCATGGCAGCGATTGAGCTTGCTGCCAGATAACCTGAGATCGTTCTTATTCTTTTTAGATGCCGGTTTTTACTTGTTCAGACGTTCCAGTATCTTTGCTGACGTTTCAAACCGGGGTTTTTCCTCTCGCTGCACCCGCTGGTAGAACTCGCAGTTGAGACAGGTGCCGATCTTAGCGGCCAGGGTCCCCTGCACCCTCCCCTCGCACATCGTACCGCTGATCGCCCAGCAGGCTCGACCACCATTCTTACCGTGGTTCATCCCATCGGTTAATGTTTCAGTCGATGCAGGGCAGATCCCGAGTTCTGATACGTTCTCTCCTCCAGGTTCACGCCCGCACTCTTTGAATTCCCAGCAGTTTTCATGAGTCATATAATCCCCCTGCAATGGGATGACGATTCATAGTGATATATCTGCAGACCTTTTGTAAAAAATGTTTTTTCTGCCAAAATGACGGTGTTCCCGTCCGCAGTAGAATGTGCAGAATTTTTGAGGAGCGCTCTTTGACTGAGTGGATAGATGATCAACGCGCCACAATAATGACAAATGGTCTGTATTATTCCCTCTGTCGTTCTTGCCCAAATTGTATCTTCATCATGCAATTTTTGCCCGATTTGAAGTCCTTATCTCTGGATACGCCAATCGTTGAGATACTGGATCCAGAGCGACGTGGTTCATCCTCGGTCCATGATGGCAGGCAGATGGACTGGCTATCATCTGGGAGGATGACGGTGTGAGATCCCAGGCATGGGAAAAATACCAGACTCGGACTCTTCCTTGTCCTGGAGATCTTATCGATCACCTGCATCGAGATCAGGGAAACAGGTACACCCGGGGCAGGAGCGAGATTTGAGATTGTCGTTCCGAAAGATTTGTACCGGCTTGTCGGTCCCTGATCGAATGGAACAAAACGCGATGTGAGAACTCAATTATTGAAACCTTCTGATTTTCATCACTGACCGACCCAGTTGCACCACCCCGTTGCATCCCTTTCCTCTGAAAAGGTGGAAATGGAAGGGGTCTGTGCCCAGAGCATTCCACGGCAACATCTGCCGCGATAAGAGATCATATATCAAGTATCCTCTGAGTATCTGATGATGCCGGCTACCAAAGGGATTGCCTGGATAGTAATCACGCTCTGTCTGGCTGTTGCAGCGTCTCCTGTATCGCTCATCTGCGTCTCATCAGGGGCCCTCCGCCTCCCGTGCTCAACTGGGGCCGGGATGAGTTCTACAATGGGTTCGTGCGAAGGGCTCGGGGATTCGGCCCAGGCCGCTCCGTCTTCTGCGCATCGTTCCTGTCCGATGCCGAACTCCTGTGCCGCTATCGGGGATCAGCGAGAGACTTTCCGAGGTCCTCGCGGAACAGAGGAGGACCGCCTCGCCGGGCAGCGCCGGATCTATCGGAAGAACCTTCTCGAACATCCCGGGCGGGCCGCGATCTACAATGCTATCGTCTCGAACCCCGGGATCGACCTGGCTGCGATATCCCAGATGGTCGTAATGAACCGACAGACACTCCGGTACCATCTCGACCTGCTCGAATCCCTCCACAAGATCACGGTCATGCGGGAGCGCGGAACAACCCGGTACTTTGAGAATAGCGGGCGGTACGGAGCGATCGAACAGCGTGTCCTCCTCCACCTCCGAAGCCCTACGGCTTGCGCGATCCTCGCCCTCATCCGGTCGAACCCCGGGATCACACAATCGGTGATCGCCGCTCAGGTTGCGTGCTCGGCTCCGACCGTCCGCTGGCATATACGCCGTCTCCTCGATGATGGAATCGTGACGGCTGAGCATGTCGGGAGGAACACCCGGTACCACCTGACTGATGAAGGATGCGCGACGATGCAGCAGGTCGCTGTCACTCCCTGCACTGCGGCCTGAAAGGATCCTGACGGGTCCATCCCCCACAGTCCTTTTGGGGTAATGTCGACTCCCCCTTCCATCTTCTTCTCCAATTTTTTCCCTCTGGCTCTGTATCCGGACTTCGGATCGATGCGCTATCCTCATCTTTACGTTTGGTCAGGTCAGGCCTGGGACATGTCGGTGCACGGTGGTATGGAATAGGGAGAGGATCCGGTGAGAACAGATTATACCACCTGTGCCGACATCTCATCACAATTGTGAACCCGGTTCCAACTCCCGAAGGTGCATGAACAACACGCCGTCGGTACAGGCAGGGATCGCGTTTCACAAGGGTACGATTCCCCTGGCGGGGTTATGGAGAACAACAGCATGGAAACGACACTCAAGGTTTTTGGAATGCACTGCGCGAGCTGTGCAATGTTGATTGAGGACGCGATAAGCGAGATACCGGGTGCACGGGCGCTCTCGGTCGACCACGTGGGCGGAACAGTCCTGGTAAATCACGATTCGGAGGCAACACTTGAGGCGATCAGACAGGCAATCCAGAGCGAAGGGTTCACCCTCTGAACCCACTCCGGAGAGCCAGACCGGGCAGGGGCCGGATCGGGCCGATGGCGTGATCGTCTCCGAGCTCACGCTTCACGGCATGCACTGCGAGTCCTGTGCACGGATCATCGAGCGGACAGTTTCGCGGCACACGGGAGCACGGGTCACGTCGATCGACATGGCGAACAATCGGCTGGTCATCGAGAGCCGGAAGGGGCAGCTCGAAGAGATTCGCGACGAACTGCGGGAGAAGGGCTATCAGTTGCTTCTCCCCGGAGAGAGTGCGGTGGAAGGCTTCGAGGCTGGATCGCTTCGTCGTGGGATCGATGTTCTGAAGAAGGTGATCTTCAATGCCCGGGGCTTTGAGGTCGAACACACGCTCCTCAGGTATGCCCTCGGAGCGATCGCCATCGTGCTCGCTGCACAGGCGGCGCTCTTTGGTCTGCTCTTCCGAAACACTCCGGGATTCCTGAATGCGTACTGGAGCGTTTCGCTCCTCACCGCAGTCTCGATCGTGGCGTTCCTCTTCGCCTATTACCATTCGAATGCATTCCGGAAGAGCTCGTCGTGCATGACCGGGATGATGACCGGCATGACCTTCGGGATGGCCGGCGGCTTTCTGATCGGTGCGTTCGCTGGTGCGACGAACGGCATGTTCCTTGGGAGCATCATCGGTATGGTGACCGGTATGGGTCTCGGGTACGTCACGGGACGGTCGTGCGGAGTGATGGGCGTGATGGAGGGGATGATGGGCGGCCTGATGGCCGGCACGATGGGCGCGATGCTCTCGGCCATGCTGATCTACGATCGGCTCGTCCCGTTTCTCTTCATCCTGACCGGGACCGAGGGCCTCATCCTGGTGGTGTACAGCTACATGCTGTACAAGGAATTCGGAAATATGAAGCAGCAGGATCTCAGGGTGAGCGGGATGGAGTTCGCCGTCCTGGCGCTCGCGCTCGACCTGGCCCTGACGGTGGTGTTTGTGTTCGGGCCCAAGACGGGCTACGTGCTCGGCGGATAGGTGAGATGATGGTGAAAAAAGTTGAGATAAACATCGACGGTATGCATTGCGGGTCGTGCGCCACCCTGATCTCCCGGGCGCTCACGAAGACCCCCGGGGTCGTCACCGCCAACGTGAACTATGCATCCCGGAAGGCTCGTGTGGAGTTCGACGAGTCACAGCTCGACGAACAGAGGCTCGTCGACCTGATCGCATCGAAGGGATATGCAGCAAAGGTCGGGGTCGACCCCGACACCGAACGGCTCGTTCGGGAGAAGGAGATCTCGGATCTGAAGATCTCCCTGATCTTCAGTGCCCTGTTTGCCGTTCCTGCACTCCTGCTCGGCATGGTCTTCATGGACGTCCCGTACCGGGTGCTCCTGCTCTTCCTGCTGGCGACCCCGGTCCAGTTCGTGGTGGGGAAGAACTTCTACCTCGGAGCCTGGAGCGCACTCCAGAACCGGATCGGGACCATGGATACGCTCATCACGGTCGGGACGAGCGCCGCGTACTTCTACAGTGTCGCTGCGATGTTCGGGCTGGTCACCGAGCAGTACTTCGAGACCGTGGCCGTCCTGATCACCCTGGTGATCCTCGGGAAGTACCTCGAGGCGGTGACCAAGGGCCGGACGAGCGACGCGATCAGGCAACTGATGGGCCTCACGCCGAAGGTCGCGACGGTGGTGCGGGACGGGCGCGAGATCGAGATCCCGATCGAAGCGGTGATGGTGGGCGATCTCCTGCTGGTGAAGCCCGGCGAGAGGGTTCCGGTGGACGGGACCGTCGTAGCGGGGGAATCGGCCGTCGACGAGAGCATGATCACCGGGGAGAGCATCCCGGTCGAGAAGGCCGTGGGATCGACGGTCATCGGCGGGACGATCAACAAGAACGGGATGATCCGGTTCGAGGCGACCAGGGTCGGGACAGACACGGTCCTCTCCCAGATCGTCCGGCTCGTCGAGGACGCGCAGGGGAGCAAGGCCGATATCCAGCGGTTCGCGGACCGGATCAGCGGTATATTCGTGCCGGTCGTGATTGGAATCTCTGTGCTCACCTTTATCGCATGGTACTTCGTCCTCGGCATGTCGTTTCCGTTCGCCCTCATGGTGGCCGTGGCCGTGCTCGTGGTCGCCTGCCCGTGCGCACTCGGTCTCGCGACACCGACGTCGATCATGGTCGGTACCGGGATCGGGGCACAGAAGGGCATCCTGATCAAGAGTGCCGAGAGCCTCGAGATGATGCACAGGGTGAACGCAGTCGTCTTCGACAAGACCGGGACCATCACCGAGGGTAAACCCCGGGTGACTGACTTCCTCACCGGGTCTGAGGACGAGGTGCCGGCCCTGATCGGGTATGCGTATACCGTCGAGCGGAACTCCGAGCACCCGCTCGCCGATGCCATCACCGGGTACGGACGGGAGCACGGTGCGAATCCCGGGGAGATATCAGAGTTCAGAGCCATACCCGGCTTCGGCGTGGCCGCGACCGTCGACGGCAGATCTATTTACCTCGGAAAACCGGAACGGGGCGTCCTCGACGCGGAGATGGAGGCCCGGGTCGGTCGTCTCCAGGACGAGGGGAAGACGGCGATGATCCTGAAGGTCGACGACGTTCCCCGTGCGATCATCGGTGTTGCAGACACCATCAAGGCGACGAGCGCCAGGGCGGTCGAGGAGCTGAAACGCCTGGGGATCGAGACCTGGATGATCACCGGGGATAACGAGAAGACCGCCCGGGCGATCGCCCGGATTGCGGGTATCGAGAACGTCTTTGCCGAGGTCCTCCCCCAGGACAAGGCCGAGTACGTGAAACGGCTCCAGGAGAAGGGGCTCAAGGTCGTGATGGTCGGCGACGGTATCAATGATGCTCCTGCGCTCGCGCAGGCGGACATCGGGGTCGCGATGGGTTCGGGAACTGACGTGGCGATGGAGGCCGGCTCCGTGGTCCTGATGCGTTCCGACCCGCTCGATGTGCCGCAGGCGATCCGGCTCGGCAGGGCTACGATCAGGAAGATCCGGCAGAACATGGCCTGGGCACTGGTGTATAACATCATCGGGATCCCGATCGCTGCCGGGCTCCTGTATCCGTCATACGGAATTCTGCTCTCGCCGATCATCGCAGGCGGCGCGATGGCGCTCTCCAGTGTATCGGTCGTGACGAACGCACTCACCCTTCGGTGGGTCAAACTCCAGGTGACACCATGAAGATCAGTCTATGGTTCAGGGAGAATAGGGGCGCTCTTGCGTTCGCAGCGGTGATGATGATCCTGGGGTCCTTCGGGTATTTCGCACTCGGGGCCCCGGACGGCATGGCCGGCGGCACGGCGAACAGCACGATGTCGAAGATAACGGGCATGACGCCGGCACCGGTCGACCCGTCGGTCTTCGACGGTATCACGTACAAGATCGCATTCACCCCGGACGGCACGCCCAAGGTCTTCGCCCATGCGAAGAGCAACGCGCTCGCAAACCTGAGCGTGGCAGAAGGCGTCCGAATCCCTGACGGGAACTCCATGATCCTCGGGTACACCGAAGGGGAGATGATGAAAGAGGAGAAGTTGTTCACAAAACCGGGCGATTCCCTGACGAACTTCTTCGGGATCGATCGGATCGAGATCGGCGGGATCTACAACCGCACCGGGACATTCGTCGACGATCTGCATTTCATGAGCACGCACGACTACGGCAATCTCATGGGTGAGGAAGGACGGGTATACTCGAAGCTGACGCCGGATAAGGTGCCGAAGCTCTTCTACTCCCTTGGAGTGAACGAGACCGTGCCGACGAAGTTTGTGCTCGGGGAGGGCAACATGAGCGGCTATTCGGTACACGATCTCGGGGGAGTGGAATATTATCCGCTTGTCCTCGGCTCGAACGAGGCAACAATGATGCGCGAAGAGAAACTGTTCGACAACGTCGGCGATGAGATACGGGGTTTCTTCGGAAAGAACGTGGTCGTGGTCGGTGTGCTCGAAACGACGAATTCGAGTTTCGATATGATGCACGTTGTACCATTGAATGAAACCCAGCTTGGATAAGGAGGAGATAACGACTATGAATTCAACAACGAAAGCAGCGATTGGGATAATTGTTGTAGCTGTCTTTGCGATACTCACCCTGCATTGCGGAGGCATCGTTACGGGAAGCGCTCAGAACATTCCGACAACCGGTGCAGCGGCTCTGCAACAGTCAGGATATCAGAATACGACAGATACCACAAACCCAGGAACAGAGATCGGGCAGACCAGGACCATCAAGCTGAGCTACGATGGTTCCCAGTATTCGCCGGCCGAGATCCGTGTGAAGCAGGGGACGAAGGTCAGAATCGAAGGGGACCCCACGACCCTCCGAGGGTGCATGCTCGTCGTCAACATCGGCGGGTACAATATCAGCAAGGCTATCCGATCGGGTGACAACGTGATAGAGTTCACCGCAGAGAAGGTGGGGATGTTCCCCATCAACTGCAACATGGGGATCGGCGACGGCAAACTGATCGTCGAGAGCAGTTAGGGCTGGGGTTGTGTCTCAAAACCCCATTCTCTTTCCCTTTTTCAGGCTCTGTTGAAACCCTCGTAATTAGATAAATATGCAACCCTGGTTGATGGAGGAAAGGGATATAGAGTAGAATGAGAAGATCTCAACAGAGTCGAATATCCGGTACACATCAAAACCACCGGCCCTGGATTCCCTGTACCTGTTGATAATGAACGCCCCCCCATCTCCTCAAAAGCGGGCCGGCTCTGCCTCATAAGGGTTTGAATTTCATGTATTCTCCTCACCGGGAACCATGATAGATATACCTCGCATCTCCGTTCCCATGGCAGGATGATTCATCATACATGACCGTGACCGATTTTACCAGACTCAGATTTCACATCTCTGCAGCGGACACGAGCATCTCCTTCTTGGAAATCCGGTCGCCGCCACAGGGGACGTAGGTTTTCTCATTCATTGCGATCCTCACATGTACCTTCGTAATAATCTAAGGTCGAAATGGGCCGGGATTTGTACAGTACGCGTACACGTGTACGCCCGCCACGTAGGATCTGATAACTCAAATTCCCCCGGGCTTAGAAAATTTCCATCTCAGGTTGATGGAGGAAGGGGATATTAAAGTGGAATTAGAGAGTTTCAACAGAGCCGTTTTTTTGGAAAAATTGAAAAGATCAGACGAGAGGATCCGGCTGCTGATCCCCGAGTGCCGGAAGCTTCGTGGTCTTGATCAGCACCTGCTCGTCGCCCTGATGGAGCTTTTCAATGACGATCTCTTTTGCTTTCTTTGTGAGAACAAAGATCGGTATTGCGACGCCGGCCTGCATGAGAGCCTTCCGGCCGATGATCTCCCGGACCGTTTTTGAGGCGCAGGAGGTCATCAGGTCTGCTGTTGCAGCGAACGTCTCTGCTTCACTCGCGGTCAGTCCGGTGACATGGACCCCGAAGATGATCGTGTCAGGATAGAGATTCCGGATCGTTTCTGCGTCCCTGGGCAGTGCAACCGTCACCGCGATCTTTTTGTACCCCAATTCCCGGGCGCGTTCGACACCAGCAACCTGGTTCAGGCGTGCATGGCCCTTATCGATCACAACCCCGCCGTTCTCCTCGATCCGCTGAATAACCTCCGCATAGGGGGTCGTTGAAACAAGACCTGACATTCTTCCCCCGATCCCCTGCACAAGGGCGGGTTTTGTCACGACGACAGTCCCGGCGCCATCGCAGGCGAGGACAACCGCATCGATCAGGCCGGCATCAAGACCGAAACTCAGGATCTCGGATGCTCCGAATCCGACAAACGTCCGGGTATCGAGCACGTCCCGTTTCGGTGTACACATTCCCCATGCCCGGATACGGTTTTCGATGTTCGCTTTCACGGCGTCTTTGGTAATTTCCGGAACCGGAAGGGCCATTTTTTTTGCAAGAGGACACTCCTTTATCCGTGCCTCGCCGACTTCGACCACTTCTCCTCCTCGTATGACGATGCGACTCCTTCCGATCGCCTCTATGACGTGTTCATCGTGTTCTGCTGTCATAAGATACCTGCTTAATCTTTATGATTCCGGGTTTAAGGAACATCATATTGTGGCCAACTTTTTGAGGATGATGGATGAACGGTGGAGTGCCGGCGAGGTCAGATCACTGGCTGAAGATCCGACAATTTCCTTCCGCATAGCCTCCGGTTGAGCCTCCTCATTCAGGAGGCCGGTCATCAGTGCTTGAACGCCGATTGTACGAATGGGAGATTCTCTCCAGAAAAAATCCGGGAAATTCCAACAAATTTTGCCGCAGCGTCAAGGGATATGAACGGGTCCGGACCTAGTATCTGATATGGACTGCTTCAACAACAACTCACATCATACTAAAAAACGCTCTGCCCGGTGGACCAGGTTTGAGATCGGATCCGTGATCCTCTATGGGGTCGCGATCGGTGTGAGCATCATCGTCGCACTGATGGATATGCAGATCGAATTCTGAACAGCCCCGAACTGATATGACATCATTGGTTATCTTCCGCCGGGACCGACCCTGCTGATGTCGACGATGCCGGGCTGCACCCCGGTTATTCCTACTCCACCGTACTCGTTCCGATTCATGTCCTCTTGAATGCGCATCCTGCACAGGAAATATCACATCGCCGGTTTAATTTTTCGATATTTCGGCATCGATCCTTGTTTCAATCTTCTTTTGATAGGCATTCAGGTCATCGAAGGGGTCACTTCCCTGGCAGGCCGGACAGGGAGACCTGGTCTCCCGCATCACCTGCATCTGCTCTTCAATCACATCCTCGTGAAGGGGAACTCCATCTTTAGGTTCAGATCTTATCTTTGTCGTAGTGCATCCTTCCTGTTATCTCCGGTCAAGGATCACGTCCAGCGGATGGCTGTCCATCACGGGATCCCAGCAAGGGCATATTCAAGATCCGCACAGAGATCCGAGGGGTCCTCAAGACCGACCGAGAGCCGGAAGATCCCATTACCTGCAAATGCCCGGTATGACTGTTCCTGCGCCGGCGTCATCCGGAAGGAGGTCCGGAGCATATCTTCGGTGGAGAGATAGAAGACGAGGCTCCTCACATGACCGAGCGAGACCGCGTAATGGATGATCGAAAGTCGGTCCGCGATAATCTTTGCAGCTCTTGCACCGTCTGCGACCTGGAATGTCAGCATGCCTGAGAAATTTTTGAGCTGCCGGCAGGCCAGTGCATGCTGGGGATGCGATGCAAGGCCGGGATAGATGACCCGGGTCACCTTCGGGTGATCTTCAAGGAACCGTGCGACGGCCAGGGCTCCCTCCTCATGGGCCTTCATTCGGAGGGGGAGGGTTGCCGCTCCCCGCTGGATCAACCAGGCATTGAACGGGCTTAAGATTCCGCCGGTCCGGATCGCGATCCCTTTCCTGATGCCGGCCATATCCTCTTTTTTTCCAAGGACCGCACCGCCGATGGCGTCGCCATGGCCGCAGATATACTTGGTCAGGGAATGGACCACATAGTCCGCGCCGAGGTCAAGCGGGTGGACACCCAGGGGTGAGGCGAAGGTGGCATCCACGGCGAATTTTGATCCGGTCTCCCGGGCAATACCTGCAATGGCTTCAATATCGGTGAGACGCAGGATCGAGTTCGCCGGGGTCTCTGCATAGATGAGTCGGGTATTCGGGCGGATCGCATTGCGGACATTTTCTGGCTTCGACATGTCGACCTTGGTGACCGATATACCCAGACGGGGGATCAGTTCGTCTGTCATCTCGGTGGTTGCGGCATAGGATACGTCACTGATGATGAGATGATCGCCTGCAGAGAGGTTGTACAGGAGCAGTGCGGTGATGGCGGCCATGCCGCTTCCGAACGCCACCGCTGCCTCCGCCCCCTCAAGGACGGCAAGTTTCTGTTCAAGCTGGTCTACGGTCGGGTTCTTCCAGCGGGAGTACAGGTAGGGGGTTCCATCCCCGAAGTCTTCAGCTGAGAACGAAGTGCCGGCATCAGCAATAAATGCGGTCGACATCACAATGCCCGGAGCCGATGCCCCGGTCACGGGATCGGGGCTTTCCCCGGCATGGATCGCATCGGTCATCAGTCCCCGATGAATAGTGGTTTTTTCTGTCATGGTGTCATTTTCCTGGGTAGATTATTGGATACACCGGCCACGGGAGTACCTGTGCAGGTATGTGCGGGGCTGGCGGAATGAGACTGACGGGGTAACCCGAAAGGCGGTTCTGATCGTTATTATCCTGTTGGACGCGAGAGGGAATAGTTCCGTATTTCCGGGCAATTTTTGCCGCGTCCTCTCCTGGGTTTCAGGTGCAGGGGTCTGATCGACACCTGCCTGTCAGGGAGAACCAGTCGGGCGCTCTCCCCTCGGGTTTTGTATACGTTCAAAAAAGATTGGGTGCCAGAGATGGTTTACTGCCCGCATCCACCGGATGGTCGGGACGTGCACTGATCAGCACAGCTTTCATTCTTCCCGGTCGGGATGCTGCAGGTTCCATCGTTCAGGATATGCTCGCGTACGACCTGCTCTGCCACTTTGTACGCATACACCGAGAACATCTCATCCGGCACTTCATCGACACCAAAGGGGAGCGGCTCGTCATACAGCGTGTCGGCCTGCACGACCACGGGCCTGAACTCCGAGAGTACGCCGGCCATCATCCGTGATGAACACGCGATAAAGCAGCCCTCGACTGCGATCACCTTTTCCGCCCGCCGGATCAGATTCCGCTGGCCGGTATCCTTCGTGAACGCACCGCCGAGGCATATGCGGACGGTCTCATCGCGGGCAAAGCGGTGGGCGACCATGTTTGCCGCACGACGGGCCACTTCACCTTTTGCACACGCCCCTTCACACGCCATCACGGCAATCTTTGGAGGAGTTGTCGCATTTTTTTCTGCGTACTCTTCACATGCCGGACATTTTCCAGTTACTTTTGCAATCTTTGCGATCTCGTATTCCATACATCTCACCTTTTGACAGATTGTTGATGTGTGGGGTGCCGGACCATATATATCCTGAAATTGGATATCAAAAAAATTCGAAATCCGGCGAATCCCGGATCGTTCGGGGCCGTGCTGATGCCGGCAGGTCTGAGTCAGGATGTTTCTGTATGTTATTGTTTCATGGATGGGAGCGCAAAACCTGATTTCAAAACGTTTTTTCTTTTGTATGGGAACGTGTATTCACGTATCAGGAGTCCGGGGTTTCCGCATATCTTATCATTTTTGCCAGAGAAGATCTTCCTGATCACATGGAAAAACGCGTGCGATGTTGCCCTTCGGACTGTGCAGTCAGAAGCGACTGGGAGCAGGAGCTCGGGTGCGAAAAAGAATTCTTCGAGGGCGAGAACTTCAAAAATGCAAGTGCAGTACTCAAACTTCTCAGCCATCCGATCCGTCTTAAAATTGTCATGATGCTTCTCAATCGGGATCACTGCGTCTGCGAGTTCTGGTATGTGTTTGCTGAACCGCAGAATCTCATCTCATATAATCTGGGAGTACTGAAGAAGGGCGGGCTTGTCGAGTCCTATTACCGCTCGAAACATAAGGTCTACAAATTAACTGAATCAGCAGCGCCGTTCCTTCGACAGATCGGAACTGTGGTGAATTCCTGAAAAAACCGACAACCAGCAACCGCCAGAAACACGACTCTGTCCTCTGTTTGTCATGTGATTTTCAGGGGGTGCCTTTCCTGACAGATGTATCTCCATCAGACCAGTATTTTCTGCTGGATCATCAAAAGCGCGATACCGATCAGGAGGATTCCAAACACTTTCTTGATATGATCTGCATGGATTCTGGGGGAAAGGAATGCCCCTGCATAAGCACCGACTACTGCGCCGGCTCCGTATAGCATCACATAGGTGGGTGAGATATTTCCGAGCGCAGCCTGGGTTGAAGCGCCGGCTATCGATGTGGGGATGATTGCAAGAAGAGATGTTGCAACTGCAAAATGGACTGGAACACCGATGACAATAAGCGCTGGGACGAAGAAAATCCCGCCGCTGGTTCCGGTTATCCCGCTCACCAACCCGCCCATCGCCCCCCATACCACCAGGTGAATATAGGGGATCCTGATAGGTTTGCCATATTCACCTGGTCCCGAAGGGTTGACTTCAAAGGATGGCCCGCATGTGATCGCCGGAACCAGGCACAGGGAAGGAACAATCATCTGCAGGGACGTGAGGATGAGGACGAGGATAAAAAGAATGACAAGGATCCTCGCGTCGAAGTACTGGATAATGAGTGACCCGAGCGTAGAGAAGATCATTGCGGGTACGATCAGATATGCGGCAAGGGTGATCAGGATCTTTTTCTGTCGCCAGTACCCGAGCGTTGCTGTACCTGACGAAAAAATCATCACCATGAGGCTTGTTCCAACAGCCATACTCTGATCGAGACCAAATAGCAGCGTGAGCGTCGGAACATAGAGAAACCCTCCTCCCATTCCGATTATGGAAGCGATCAGGCTGATCCCCACGGCAATAAAAAACGCGATGCTGTCGTCGAATACCATGGTCACCTCCTCTGGCTCTCGATGGTCCTGCGACGTCTGGTCATGATCCGAAAGACCGGGAGCGGTATGCCGGCATCCTCATATCGTGGATTTCTGTTACGCCGATTCTTGTGAATACTGTGCAGAAATCGTGAGGTGAATATCCAGAGAGATGGGTTGGCTGATGGTGGTGTCTGCATTTTTACCCGGGCATGTATCTGGTTGTGAGTATAGAGTGGTGTTTCACAATTGTGAATATTGTTGGAGTGGGCACGATAAAAAATACTCGTGTTCCGGGAAAACTGACAAAAAGATCTGGGGAGGTTGACAACTTCCCCTGAGTATCACCGTGGGTGCGTGCTGTGGTGGGACGTGAGATCAGGATCCATTTTCACGAACAGATAGCATGGGCAGCAGACCGTCCACAGGTCATGTGGCGTGCAATCAACGGCTGGCCAGTCCATGTCAGTTCCGCCGGGCGACAACAGTATTGTCCGGATTTCCGGATACCGCTGAACCGTTCCACAGGCCTTTCCAGCAGGCATGGTATCATCGAGAACTCAGGATCAGAGGCCGGGGGTTTGCGGGAACCATGCATCGCTGCAGGTCATTCCATAAGATATATAAAGTTCTGGACCCAGTCCCACATCAGTATACTGGATTCACGAGTTCGCTTGGGTTTCTGGTGGTACTAAGAGATGCAGTAATGTCAACAGTTGAGGAAAATATGCGTCTCATGCAGACGCTGGATGATGCCTGGAACTCGCAGGACTGGGAAACATTTGAGAAACGCCATGCAGCGCATGTCGATGTCTTCTGGCCGGGACAGGTAGAACCAACGCATGGCCGCCCATCTCACAGGGACGAATCAATCGCGTTTTTCAAGATCTTTCCGGATAACAAAGTCGGGAACCGGCCCTACAAGGTGCTGTTCGGTCAGGGCGACTGGACCTGCTCTGTCGCCGATTTCACGGGCACGTTCAAAGGCCCGATGACCACCCCTGATGGGAAAGTGATCGAGCCGAACGGGAAGCAGTTCAGGGTGGAGTTCTGTACGGTCGCCCATTGGAAGGATGGAGAGATCATTGAGGAGAAACTCTTCTATGATAAGATACTCCTGATGCAGCAGATCGGCCTGATGTGAGACAGCCGGGATAGCCCCCTTTTTTTATGAGAGATAATGAAAGATCGGGAGTACGGGACTTCATACGTCCCCCCTGAAGTACAACAAACCTGCATCACGCAGGTATCAACTCAAAAGAAGGACAGAATCAGACTATGACAGAAAAAAACCGGAAATCTTCTGAATCCGACGATGATTCCATGAAGATCACCGTGAGCAGGAACGGTCCCTATATCGTAACCGGGGGGATACCTCTCACGAGCGAAGAGATCTGCAATGATGATGAAGGCTATTGCCGGACCTGGCGACTGGCGAAGAAGTACCCCCTGCAGGAGGAGTATGCCCTCTGTCGGTGCGGCCACTCGAAGAACAAACCCTTCTGCGACGGGACGCACGCAAAGATTCACTTTGACGGGACCGAAGCGGAGGATCGTGAGCCCTACCGCGATGGGGCACATGTGATCCAGGGCCCTGTCCTCTCCCTGACTGATAATGAGCACCTCTGTGTCCACGCCCGGTTCTGTATGCGGGCGGGGGGGATCTGGAACCTTGTCAGGCAGTCCGAAGACCCGACAGCCCGGGATATTGCCATCGAGGAGGCCGGCAACTGCCCATCAGGCCGGCTCGTCGTCTATGACACTACGACCGGCGAGGCGATCGAGCCAGAACTTGAGAGATCCATTGTTGTTGTCGAGTACCCGCCCCGGGGGGAGCACGGGCCGCTCTGGGTACGCGGCGGCATCCCTATCCTATCTGCTGATGGCGAACCGTACGAGGTACGGAATCGGGTCACCCTTTGTCGATGTGGAAGGTCGGAGAACAAGCCGTTCTGTGATGGCAGCCATGTGGCGAGATGACGCACGTATCAACCTGAAAGAGCGGAAGGGTAAGAAAATGAGGGTACTGTACATCACTTCAGCTGATGAAGTTCGGAAAATTCAGGAAACACTTATGGAGGGGTTTAAAAAATGGTACATCCACCAGACAGAACATTGACTCTGCTCACTGACAAGAATAGCACGCTCGTCCTCGTGGACTACCAGCGGGCGATGTTTGCCAGTATTGCGTCAGGTGACAAGACGATCATACGGAACGCCGCATATTGCGCTGCAAAAGCGGCAAGCATCCTGAACGTTCCGGTCGTTCTGTCGTCAATCAATCCGCAGCATAATGGGGAGTTCATGGCGGAGATCACAGGGTTGTTTCCTGGGCAGGAAGTGTTCGCCCGGACGATACTCAGTTTCGACGCGTTCGAAGATGAAAAGACCTGGAATGCATTCCAAAAAACCGGCCGGAGGAAGATGATCGTTTCAGGTCTGTGGACCAGTATGTGCTTTGCGTATACCGCTCTCCACGGTTTGAGCGAAGGTTACGAAGTCTATGGACTGGTGGACGCAGCCGGCGATTCCACCCCCGACGCCCACAGGTACGGTGTAGAAAGGATGATCCAGGCTGGGGTGATCCCCATCACGATGGAGTCACTGGTTTCAGAATGGATGCATGACTGGGGCAACCCGAAGGCAGGCGAGCTCGTAAAGGAGGTATACTCCCGGTACGGCGCCATGATCGGGCTTCAATAATGAAGCCTGATGTCGATTAATTTTTTTGATCCGACTGAATGAGAATCGAACCGTCCCTCTCTGATGAGAAATTGACTGAGTGGGGCTTGCAGCACTGAGAGAGGAGGTTAATACCATGAGCAGATACCAGATTGCCGTTATCGTCGGGAGTCTTCGCAGAGATTCGTTCAACCGGAAACTGGCAAATGCCATTGTAAAACTGGCACCGTCGGAGTTTTCATTCAGTCCGGTGCAGATCGGTGACCTGCCGCTTTACAACCAGGACGACGACACAAACCCGGCGGATTCGGTCAAACGGCTGAAGGACGAGATCCTGGCAGCCCAGGGCCTTCTGTTCGTTACCCCAGAATACAATCGTTCTATCCCAGGTGTTCTCAAGAATGCAATCGATCACGCTTCGCGTCCTCATGCCCAGAATGCCTGGGCTGGGAAGCCGGCTGGTGTTCTGGGGGTTTCTACCGGTGTCATCGGTACTGCCCTGGCACAACAGCATTTACGCAACGTACTCGCACATCTTGACGTTCCGACGCTTTGTCAACCCGAAGCATTTATTCAGGTACGGGACGGGCTGTTTGATGAGGCCGGCAACATCGGTGAAGGTAGCAGACATTTCCTGCAGAACTGGATGGACCACTATGTCGCCTGGGTGAAAAAGCATGCAGTCTGACCTCTTTATTTCTGAGGCATTACCATGGTGGAGAGGGGTTATCTCTCTCCTACGCCGTTCGTCAGATACTGCATTACCTTATCAATCACGATTGGATTTCTGGGTTGGTTGATATGGCTGTATTGATCGGGTGCCGGCTGCTGACCCTCCGGTTCGGCGGGTGGTGACAGGATCTCGAGGGGTATGTCTGGGAGAGTGGACTCCTGATGGGCTACAACCCCATCGCCTTCCAGAGTCGCCCGATATTTTCCATTTTCGCCAATCTCCCAGGTCTTTCCTTCAAACCATGGGAAAAAGTCGGGATTGTCAGCGGGATTTGCGGTCACTATTATTCGATACGTGATATCCGACCGTAAGCCGGCTGTACGGAGGTTGTGCATGAATGGACTTCCGGGTCGTACGTTCTGTACGATCTTGTCTGCGGCAGGATCAAATCCCTGTGGGACGAAAATACCGGTCAGCCTGTCGATTATCTCCTCCCCGTGTTCGGGATCGTTAAAGAGTTCTGCGAGCGCCGAGCCGTTATTGGTTGGGCCAAGGCTTATCAGTTGTCGGATCGTTTGCGTTCGTTCTGTACCATCGATCACTTCGAGGAGGTGGCGGACGATGCAGGCCCCGAGTGAATGGCAAACAATATCGACAGGTCCTGACCAGCCGTTCTCACTCCGCACTTTCTGGAGGTAATCATGGAGTGATTCGGCGATCTCTGGCATTGTCGACCCTTTCATTCCTGTATGATCAAATCTTCTGTAGGGCACGTCTTCTGACTCAAGACGACGCGCCAATCTCTTCCAGGTGCCGGGATGGCTGTTCCATCCGTGTACAAGAATCACTGGATATTGATCACTGCACATTGCTAGAATATTCAGTGGCGTGAAAGAAAATGGTATGCAATCTGGTTGATCTTCCGGTTTAAAATCAATCGTACCTGAGGTGTTCCTATTCTGATTCCCCCTTCTTCATGCTGGGGGAATGATCATCTCTCAACAATCTGGTTAAGGGACACGAATTCCTGGATGGGTTTGCGCGTTTCATATATTGTGCGACGAGCAATGCCGGCAATTTTCCGGAATGCGGGTTGGGATCATCCGATTCTTGAATAATGTATATATGCAACTACACACAACAGTAGTATCTCGCGTTGTATCATCAACCCGAGTGATTGTGGTGGATTTTCTCCAATTCCGATTCGCAGAATCGGGGCGGGAAGGAAAGTATATATGCACCTGCGTTCAACATAAGTATCTCGCGTTGCGAAGTCGACACGAGTGGTTGTGGGGGACGAATGCTCTCGTCCGATTCGATGAATCGGGCCTGTAGCAAGGTATATATGTGCCGGCGTCCAACATAAGTATCTCGCGTTGTAACAAACAACGACAGCGAGCAAACGTCTGTGCAAGTGTGCAGATAGTTTACGGTAATACAATAGGATATTACCCTCTGTGATGGAGAATCGATTCGACCGACGAGATCGGTTTCGGTTCTGACATTGATACTGGCAATGTGGAATTTTGTTTAGTAACTGCCAATTCCATTAAAATTTCAGATAGTATTGTGTGTATTTCAAATTAATTCTGGTTGATCCTGCCAGAGGCCACTGCTATCGGAGTTCGATTAAGCCATGCGAGTCGAGAGGGTTCGGCCCTCGGCGTACTGCTCAGTAACACGTGGATAACCTACCCTAAGGTGGGAGATAACCCCGGGAAACTGGGGATAATACCCCATAGTCTATGGAAGCTGGAATGCTCTATAGTTGAAAGATTTATCGCCTTAGGATGGGTCTGCGGCCGATTAGGTAGTTGTTGGGGTAACGGCCCAACAAGCCTTTGATCGGTACGGGTTGTGGGAGCAAGAGCCCGGAGATGGATTCTGAGACACGAATCCAGGCCCTACGGGGCGCAGCAGGCGCGAAAACTTTACAATGCGGGAAACCGTGATAAGGGAACTCCGAGTGCCCGTAAACGCGGGCTGTCCATCTGCTTAAAAAACAGGTGAAGAAAGGGCCGGGCAAGACCGGTGCCAGCCGCCGCGGTAATACCGGCGGCTCGAGTGGTGGCCACTATTACTGGGCTTAAAGCGTCCGTAGCTTGGTTGTTAAGTCTCTTGGGAAATCTGTCGGCTTAACCGACAGGCGTTTAAGGGATACTGGCAATCTAGGGACCGGGAGAGGTGAGAGGTACTCCAGGGGTAGGAGTGAAATCCTGTAATCCTTGGGGGACCACCTGTGGCGTAGGCGTCTCACCAGAACGGCTCCGACAGTGAGGGACGAAAGCTGGGGGAGCAAACCGGATTAGATACCCGGGTAGTCCCAGCCGTAAACGATGCGCGTTAGGTGTATCGGTGACCACGAGTCACCGAGGTGCCGAAGGGAAACCGTGAAACGTGCCGCCTGGGAAGTACGGTCGCAAGGCTGAAACTTAAAGGAATTGGCGGGGGAGCACCACAACAGGTGGAGCCTGCGGTTTAATCGGACTCAACGCCGGAAACCTCACCGGATAAGACAGCGGGATGATAGCCAGGCTGAAGACTTTGCTTGACTAGCTGAGAGGAGGTGCATGGCCGTCGTCAGTTCGTACTGTGAAGCATCCTGTTAAGTCAGGCAACGAGCGAGACCCACGCCAACAGTTGCTAGCATGTCCTTCGGGATGATGAGGACACTGTTGGGACCGCCTCTGCTAAAGAGGAGGAAGGAATGGGCAACGGTAGGTCAGCATGCCCCGAATTATCCGGGCTACACGCGGGCTACAATGGGCAGGACAATGGGTATCGACACCGAAAGGTGAAGGCAATCTCTTAAACCTGTCCGTAGTTCGGATTGCGGGTTGCAACTCGCCCGCATGAAGCTGGAATCTGTAGTAATCGCGTCTCAAAATGGCGCGGTGAATATGTCCCTGCTCCTTGCACACACCGCCCGTCAAACCACTCGAGTGGGGTCTTGATGAGGCTGCGGTTTTCGCCGTAGTCGAATCTAGGTTCCGCAAGAGGGGTTAAGTCGTAACAAGGTAGCCGTAGGGGAATCTGCGGCTGGATCACCTCCTAATGAATTGGAGTTGGCAGTTGCTGAACAGAACACAAAATAGCCAGTGTCAATAAAGCAGAGGGCTCATAGCTCAGTTGGAAGAGCGCCACCCTTGTGGGGTGGAGGCCATAGGTTCAAATCCTATTGAGTCCACTTTCGATGCACCTGGAGATGTGAATCTCCCGGGAAGGGCTGAAGGTTAATGACCTGACGATGCCGTGTAATGGTTTAGCACTCTGGACGTTAAATGGGTTCAACATCAAAGAGTACTAGAATTTAAGCCTATCAGTGGATGGCTCGGTTCGAGAGCCGATTAAGGGCGTGCCAAGCTGCGATAAGCTTCGGGGAGGCGCACGGAGCCTACGATCCGAAGATACCCTAATGGGACATCCTGGCACTTTTGTGTCGATCCGTAAGGATTGGGAACGCCCCGAATTGAAACATCTTAGTAGGGGCAGGAGAAGAAATCAATCGAGATGTCGTTAGTAGAGGCGATCGAACACGACGGAGTTCAAACTGAATCCCGCAAGGGAGATGTGGTGTTGTAAGCTCACTGTTATGATCTTCAATGTTAAGTGAAAGTCGTCTGGAACGTCGTACCATAGAGGGTGATAGTCCCGTACACGTACACAGCGAAGATCTAAGTGAAGTCTTGAGTACCGTGGGTCGGAATTCTCGCGGGAATCTGGGAGTCACTAACTTCCAAAACTAAATACTCCTCGAAACCGATAGCGTATTAGTAGCGTGAGCGAAGGCTGAAAAGTAACCCCAGAAAGGTGGTTAAAAGTGCCTGAAATTGATAGGTGATAGCGGGTTATAGCGTTAAAGGATCTTCCATACGAAGAAACCCGTCGCGAGGCGGTAGTACGGGTATGGTTGCCAATGTTATAACGTACGTTTTGAAGAACGGGCCAGAGAGTTTATTCTGTTGGCGAAGGTTAACCCGAAAGGGGAGCCGAAGGGAAACCAACAAGTCTGTAGCCTTCGGGTGTGAGACGGCGTATTAAAAGTGCGCGGAGTCAGCAGGATAAGACCCGAAGCCTAGTGATCTATGCGTGGGCAGGTTGAAGCGTGACGAAAGTTGCGTGGAGGACCGAATGGGGTTTTGATATGCAAATCATTCCCGTGACCTGTGTATAGGAGTGAAAGATTAATCGAACTAGGCATCCGCTGGTTCCTCTCGAAACATGTCGCAGCATGACCTGGCTGGAGATCGATAGTGAGGTAGAGCACTGATTGGGGGAGCTGGGGAAGAAATTCCTCACCCCCCTGTCAAACTCCAAACTCCCTATCATCGTAGAAGGCTGGAAGTCCGGGCTACGGGGTAAGCTTGTAGTCCGTAAGGGAGACAACCCAGACCGAGGTTAATGTCCCTCAATGTAGGTTAAGTGTCAACACTGAAAGCGGTCCTAGGCCAAAGACAACTGGGAGGTGAGCTCAGAAGCAGCTATCCTTCAAAAAGTGCGTAACAGCTTACCAGTCAAGGTTTAGGGCACTGAAAATGGACGGGGCTAAAACCTACTACAGAGACCTCGGGGCACCGCAAGGTGATCCAGTAGAGAGGCGTTCTGCATGGGTGGAAGCTGGGGCGTAAGTTCCAGTGGACCGTGTAGAAATGAGAATTCTGGCAATAGTAGAAGCAAAGTTGGGTGAGAATCCCAACCGCCGCAGGGGCTAGGTTTCCTTGGCAATGTTCGTCAGCCAAGGGTTAGTCGGTCCTAAGACGTACCGTAACTCGAGTACGCCAACAGGGAAACAGGTTAATATTCCTGTACCATCTAGTTTTAAGCGCAAGCCCTGACGCTTTGGGATATGCTGGGCAGAGTTGTCGCTCTGTCTAAGCGTCGAATTCTGTGGAGTACCGTAATGGTGAGAAGCAGAGGAATACGTGATGGGGAAACCCAGCAAATTCCTGGAGCCCGTGAAAAGGGAATTAGATGTCCGTACCGAGAACCGACACAGGTGCCCCTCGCTGAAGAGGCGAAGGCGTGTCGGATTTAATTGTGTTAAGGGAACTCGGCAAATTGGCCCCGTAACTTCGGAATAAGGGGTGCCTGCCTGGAGATCAGGCAGGTCGCAGTGACCAGGGAGCTCTAACTGTCTAATAACAACATAGCAGACTGCAACTCGGAAACGACTAGTATAGTCTGTGATTCCTGCCCAGTGCAAGTATCTGAACACCCGGTTCAACGGGACGAAGGACTTGTAAACGGCGGGGGTAACTATGACCCTCTTAAGGTAGCGTAGTACCTTGTCGCTTAATTGGCGACTTGCATGAATGGATTAATGAGAGCTCTACTGTCCCTAACACAAATCCGTTGAACTTTTTGTCCTAGTGCAGAGACTAGGGACTCCTAATGGGAAGTGAAGACCCCGTGGAGCTTTACTGCAGCCTGTCGTTGAGTTACGGTGTTACTTGCGCAGTGTAGATGGGAGGCGTTATATCCGTTTCTTTCGGGAAACGGGGAGCCAACAATGAGACACCATCCTTGTTACACTGTAACTCTCACTCCTTTGTGAGGACATCGATAGGTAGGCAGTTTGGGTGGGGCGCCACACCCTCGAAAAAATATCAAGGGTGCCCTAAGGTCAACTCATGTGAGTCAGAAACTCACAGGAGAGTGTCAAGAGCATAAGTTGGCCTGACGCGATCATGAAAAGCAAATGATCGCGAGAGGAAACTCGGGTCTAACGAACCAATATGTCCTTTTGGTGAGGGCTATTGACTACAGAAAAGCTACCCCGGGGATAACAGAGTCGTCGCCGGCAAGAGCACATATCGACCCGGCGGCTTGCTACCTCGATGTCGGTTCTTTCCATCCTGGCCGTGCAGCAGCGGCCAAGGGTGAGGTTGTTCGCCTATTAAAGGGGATCGTGAGCTGGGTTTAGACCGTCGTGAGACAGGTCGGTTACTATCTATTAGGAGTGTCAGGAGTCTGAAGGCAAGAATGAAATAGTACGAGAGGAACTTTCACTCGTCGCCACTGGTTGATCGGTTGTCTGACAAGGCAATGCCGAGCAGCTACGCGATAAGGGATAAAAGCTGAAAGCATCTAAGCTTGAAACCCAGCCTAAAAAGAGACTCCGTTGAGGACATGGATAAAAGATCCGTTTGATAGACTTGGGATGTAAGCACGAAGGTTACGACGTGTTCAGTCCGCAAGCACTAACGTCCAAACTCTAGTACTTGCAACTTGAGTTGAACCCAGACGAAATCTGGAGTGCTAAACCATTATTTTTATTACTAATCTGAGTAATAAAAATATACACACGGCTGCCAAGGTGGCGGAGCGGCCACGCGGCTGATTGCAGATCAGCTACACTCCGGTTCAAATCCGGACCTTGGCTTTGGGTAATAGCGGCCATAGCAGCTGGGAAACACCTGGACCCATTCCGAACCCAGAAGTTAAGCCAGTTCACGTACTATATTGTACTGAGGTACGCGAGTCCTCGGGAACTATAATACGCTGCTATTACCCTTCTTATGCATCGAAAAGCATGCTGTTTTCATGAATTTTGTATTGTTCTCTCTTGAGAGTGACAACGCTTCGTATCCGTTCATTCGTACAGTCGACAGGTTTTTTCGAAGGGATATTTTTTCGTAATTGTTATTAATCATCATCCATCATCGGTACTGGCGGCCATAGCAATCGGGACACACCTGGACCCATGCCGAACCCAGAAGTTAAGCCGGTTTACGTCGTATGCTGTACTGAGGTACGCGAGTCCTCGGGAACCATACAGCGTTGCCAGTATCGTTCTTATTCATAGCTGTTTTCACTGTGTTTTTTTGGTACCGGTTGGACGTGTTCCAGCCCGGGCCATCGTGATATCCACTCATTCGTCGAATAGATTCTTTTCCGAGTGGATGTTTTTGCATAATCTCATGGGTGAACTATAAAAAAAAGTGATCGGATCGGTGAATGGTCTCTCATTCAGCCGTGGAGATGATATTATTTTTTTACCACAAGCACCATGCTGGTCGCCGACCGTATCACGGTTTCAGCAACACTACCCAGAAGGAGTCGTTTGATACCGGTTTTACCCTGCGTCCCTATTACGATAAGATCGATTCCGTTATTCTCAGCGAAATCCACGATCTCAGTGGCAGGTCTTCCTTCAAGGATCTTTGTTTCCATCTTCAGGTCTCCACCCAGTGTTCTGACTCGATCGAGAACCTGATTGGCTTCATTCTGAAGCAGCAGGTACGTATCTCTCATTCCCACATCCGCTGGTACCGACTCGAATGCCCGCATGTCGATCACGTACGTATACCACGTAAACGCTTGAACCGCAGGTGTGGGCAATCTTAATCCCCTCTTCTACGGCTGTCTGGTTGTTCTCGGATCCGTCGGTTGCTATCAGTATCTTTTCGAATAGTGTCATGATCTCATCGCTGCCGATCTCGTCATCATTGTTGACGTGATCTGTTCGATCAGTTCTTGTAGTCTCTTCAGTCTTGAGGTTTTCTATCGTTCATTCCTGGTTGATCGATTCCATCAGAATAGTGAAGATGTTGAGGAGAGCCCCCAACCTTTATGCGGGCTCTTTCATCGCTGGCATTCAAATATCTCTGGATCCCCGATAAAAATGAGAAGGTACTGGTATCACTCGTTTAGAGAAACACCCTTGACCGGGATCTGGATCTCAGTCAACAGTTCCTCTTCAGGGACTGTTGCCGGATCGTTCAGATAGATCTCACGCCCCGGCCCGATGATGACGAACTTTCTTTCATCTGCATAAGTATAGACCCGTGTCCAGGCGTCATGGATCGCAGGATAAGATCCCTTGTAGATCAGGGAGAGGAATGTTCCGCCAGGAAGGTTCTTCACCTCTGTTGAGGGGTCATTCACAACGACCCGCCCGGCAACCGGGACCACACATTCAATATCAGCATCCTTCTCTTTGTACTCGCAGTCATGGTACATTGCAAACACCGGCCCAGTGATCTTAACCCCTGCATTCTGGTTCTCCGGGGAGGCTAACTGGGCACAGAGTTCAGTGATCAGTTTTGAGATCGTTTCAGCATAGCCTCCTTTCTCGCGTTTACTCATGACACGAAGCTGTGCAACTTCCTTTACAACCGGTTCAGACATTGACATATACATCATCTCCAGCGAAGCGTCTGTCTCTTTCAGGATCGCTTCGATCTGCTGCAACCTCTGGACTTCAGACCTGATCTCCCGCCGGCGCTTTTCAAAGAGGGTTCTGATCAGAGCGATGTCATTCAGGTCTTTCGCTGAAAGAATCATTCCGATCTCATTGAGCGGGAAACCAATCCCGCACAGGGTCTTGATAGAAACCCCCCGGGGGATCTGGGCATTGGTGTAATACCGGTACCCAGTGCAGAGATCCTTCTCCTCCGGAACGAGCAGCCCCCGTTCGTCATAGAGCCGGAGCGCTTTCTGTGAGAGTCTGGTGATCAGTGAGAACTTTCCGATGGGGATCTGGTCGAGTGCCATTGTTACATTATACTATGATGCAGGAAGCGATATAGGATATCGGAGTCTGCCGTGGGGTAAGGTTTAGAGATCGCCTGCGACCAGGTCCCTCTATCAGGAGAAACCATTTTTTATAGGTGTGTTACCTACAGGAGCGGTAGATCACCCCCGTCAATCCGGAGGTGAGCCCGGGAGATAGGGTCTATGAAGATACTTGGAATCAACGGAAGCCCCAGGAAAGAAGCCAGCAACACCAGAAAACTGGTCAGATCAGTCCTTGATGGAGCAGCAGAACAGGGAGCTGAGACCGAGCTGATCGATATCGCCGAGCAGACGATTACGTTCTGTTCCGGATGCCTGACCTGCTACACAACCGGCTCGTGCATCTTTGACGACGATGCCCAGGAGATCTTTGCTCTGATGCAGGAGGCCGACGGGATCGTGCTCGGCTCGCCGGTGTACATCCTTTCGATCACCGGCCAGTTGAAGCAGTTGCTCGACCGGCTCACGGATGCGATCCACTGTCAGATGCTCAGCGGGAAGTATGGGTGCTCGGTGGTGACGACCGGGGGCAGTTCTGATCAGGAGGTGCTTGCATATCTGAACCGTACGCTGAACCTGTTCGGGGTTACCGTGGTCGGTGGCGAGCGGGTGGCGATGGCTTCAGGGCCTGAAGCCTTTCAGGAGGCTCTCGCCGACTCCCGGGTTCTCGGCAGAAACCTGGCCGAAGCGATCGCAACGAAGCGGCGCTACCCTGAGCAGGAGGCGGTCCTGACTTCGCTGCAGAAACTCTTCAGCCACTATGCTGAAGTGGCAAAGGAGACATATCCCCATCAGTACGACTTCTGGTTGACGAAGAGTGAGACCAACAGGTGAAAGAGCGCGATCCTTTGTTGCTCTCTCCGGGTGTTCTGATTGGATCCTCTACAAAAGCAGGATCCCCTGAACCTTCTGTTCAGGTGTGAAAGCCGGCAGCAGTTCACTCCAGGCCTTCTCAAGGAGGCCGAGATAGTAGGAATGATCTGCCTCTCTGGCATCCCAGACCGGATCTGCCAGCCCTTTTTTTGCATCGCTGACCACGTACTGAAGCTTCATCCCTGGTGCGACCTGAACGCCGGCCTGGCGATACCTGGCGACGGCCCCCGCCTCCGGGCACCGGCGAGAATAGGTGACGGTGCTGATCCGCCGGGAGATGATGAGGTCAGGAATCTGTGCATGGGCCAGCCCTGAACGGTACTGCTCGTACACCTCTCTTGCCTCCCCTGCGAGGGCCTGCAGATCCCGGACAGACCTGGCCTTCTTCATCACCTCAAGTATAGTCTGCTGCATCTGTGCAACATACCGTGGACAATCACCGCGTCGCATCATAATGCCCCTGACCTTCACCGACCCGTCATCAAGTCTCCCATAATACCGGTTGTAGGCCCCGGAACCATCTTTTTGTCGGAGGAAGACCAGCCAGTCGTACGTCTCCACCTCGGTCAGGTACCCGGTCTCTTCCTCGACAGCCTGCTTCAGGACCATGATCGGTTCGCCCTGCACCCAGAGGCAGTCGACGATCCCGTGCAGCACAGTGAACCCAAACCGCTCGGCGATTGCCTTGGTCTCGATCAGCACCTCCCTGGATATCCCGGTGATCCGTTCATGGACATCGACCCTCCCGAACTTTGCATTCCTGTATCCGGTATAGCCAAAGCAGGTGACCAGCATCCACTTCAGCATTGCGTCGACCCCGGCAACAGAGGGATCGAACTTTTTCTGTGCCTTGGTTGCAATGCGCATCGAAAGAAGGGGATCCAGCACCGTGGCGAGAAAACCCTGCAATTCCGGATGTTCGACCGTCTCCGGGGAGAGGTTATGTTTGACGATGATCGAGGGGTACAGCGAGGTGAAGTCGATCTGATAGGTCCGTCCATAGACTCCCGGTTCAGGCTGGAAGATCATCCCGCCCCGATCAACGGTTCGAAGCGACCCGATGGTCTTCACCCGGTCGGCATCGGTCTTCTGCCAGGGGACTGCAGTCCCGTGCTTGAGAGCTTCGTAGACCTCAAAGGTGGAGACCAGCGTGCCTGGTGTACATCGGGCTGTTCTGTTCGGAGGGAGGCCGGTGAGCCGGGCTGCGATCAGCACCCCCCCAAGCCCCGCCTCTTTATAGACGAACGACTGGGCAGTATCGATCAGCACCCGCCCTTCAGGGAGCATCGCTTTTGGCCTGTGGTACATCTTCCCATACGACCAGTACGAGCGAGAGTCGAGGATCGAAAATCGTTCAGTTCGGGAGATCGTCTGTCTGATCCCATGCCTTCTGGCAGCGGCGATCACCCGCTCCATCCAGATGTCAGCATTTGGAAAGAGGAGCAGGTCCGGGTCGACAGCCTCGATCAGTCCGAAGAGATCGGTGAGCACCGTATGCTCGTCCCCGCTGAACCGGGATCTCCGGTCTTCACAGGTGACGGTGCAGTCGGTGACCGCTTTATTGTGCAGGGGGTCGCCCCTGACTGCGATCTCCATCGCCACCAGGTCCTGGTCGACGGTGGCTGAGAATCGGTCGGTCTCTCTTGCTCTGCAGGGTGAGTGGCAGTGCTCGGCGAGGTACCGGAGGTCCCGCCGGAGATCGACATTGAAGAGACGGGCCGAGTACTGTGTCTGCGCTGCAATCATCTCTGCCACAGATGCGCCGGCATTGACCTGGAAACCATCGAGCGGGCCGTAGATGGTCCGGAACGTCACCTCGCTGACGGAAAAGGTTTCGGCCAGCCCTTCGATCATCTCCCAGTACGACGGCAGATCTGGCAGGTGAAAGAGGAACGAGGAGGGTGCCCTGACCCGTTCGACGGCCCCGCCAGGTCCCCAGAGGATCACCTCGTCCTTTCGGAGACTGCTGTCGAGGATCCACATCACCGACCCCGTGCTGCGTGGAGCAGTCCGATCAGAGAGGAGACCACCGCCGCTTCGAGCGGATCGTCGAATGCATAGAACCCTTCGCTGGCGTACCGCTTTGCCATCGTTCCCAGGCGATCTGCCGCAACCCGATCCTGTTCCCGCATCAGTAACCCGCTCCGCTGCCAGTTTCTCGCGATCCGCTGCACCTCCCTTCTCGGACTCAGAAAGACCCGGCCCATTACCAGCCTCCTGCCAGCGTCCGCTGGGCCTGCACCCGCTGAGGGCCAGTCTGTGCCTTAACCGGGCCGGGTTCTGCCTCGTCGGGCAGACCTGCGTAGACCACCACGCAGTCCGCATAGCGTGAGATCGTGGTCACGCTCATGTCGAAACGGCGGGCAGTGAGGACCACCAGTGCGGACGAGCGTTCAGCCAGGTCGTGGAGTGCCTGGCCGATCTGCTCGATCAACAGCCGCTGATCGCTGTCGAGCG
This sequence comes from Methanosphaerula subterraneus, assembly GCF_052055875.1. Lineage (GTDB taxonomy): Archaea > Halobacteriota > Methanomicrobia > Methanomicrobiales > Methanospirillaceae > Methanosphaerula > Methanosphaerula subterraneus. The sequence goes on along the minus strand of NZ_CP170508.1, from coordinate 836,578 downwards.
CGGAGAACATCTCCTCATCATACTCGACCAGTACGACGGTGGCCGTGACCTCACGGATCACCTGCAGTAACTGATGGGCGGTACAGCTGCTCTGCACTTCAACACCACACATCCCTCGCGGAAGCCTGTACAGAACCCTGGAGGTTGTCCCGTACAGGTACAGCGTGAGGAATCTGGTGGATGCGGCCCTGGTCAATAACTGCAACTGGATCTGCGGTGGCCCTGCGATGACCGTGAACCGCCCAGATGACAGTTCGATCCCAGGTGGGATGTCAAGCCGCATTCTTCTCCTCTCGTCTGATCAGGCCGATCAGGATGGCAACGAACGCTGCCTCAAGGGGATCGTCGAACACCTGGAACGTGACCGGTGCATGTGTTTCGAGCATCCGAATCAACATGTCCATCGCCGGTTGATCTTCTGCCTTCAGCGCCCGCTGCATTCGTCTCCATCGCTGCAGAAGGGCGGGGTACTCGGCACGAGCACTCACTGTTCCGTCCCCCTGCCTGCTGGCAAACCATTATCCTCCTCAAAGGATGAACTGTGTATGGATCCCTTCCGTATTCCGTTTCGAACCCGTGAATAGGCGGAGGGACCCCAATTATTTCTCTGGTGCATACAACTCACTTCTACGCCCATTTCCCCGATCTCGGGGCAGAGGCGGTTCTTTAACGTATGGGTATCTCTCTATTTGAGGGGTCAACCATGCGGGGTGAAAGTGATCCCAGGGCTTATTTCATCTATCTATGCCTGGAATGGGCTGTGCTGATACTGGATCTTCCGGGCGGTCTGGCGTACCTTTGAGCAGCTGGAGACCCGAATCTGACTTGTGAACAGTCTCTGGATCTGCTGTCAGTGCTGTAAAAATGATTATATAGTATCAGACGCTGTAGTGGTTATCAGCGTGCTCTGTGGGGTTTTTCGGGAGACGTATCTTCCGATGACGGCGAGGTCGCCGGTCCACAGAGAAATGCCCGAATAAGCGGATCGTCGATGATACTCCTGGATATTCGGTGTCATCTCTGGCAGATCCGGGTCACACATGGAGGAATGGAAATGGGAAAGATATCGCTTGGTACCAACATGTACCTGTACCCAATGACGATCAATCTGATCGGTACAAAGGTCGGAGAGAAAGTGAACTTCATGGCGGTAGGGTTTGTCTCCCGTCTGGATATGAGCCGGCCACTCATTGGTGTGAGTATTAACAGGGAGCATGAGACGTATCATGCCATCATGAAGACCCAGGAGTTCAGTATCAATGTACCCTCAGCCGACCTGGTTGAACGGGTCGACTACTGTGGCCTGGTCTCCGGGAAGGATGTCGATAAGACCACCATCTTCGATATCTTCTACGGTGAATTACCCAATGCGCCAATGATCCAGGACTGTCCCGTCTCGTTTGAGTGCAAAGTCGTCAATACCATGGATTTCGGTTCAAATACGCTGGTGATTGGTGAGATCGTCGCTTCATATGCAGATGAGCGGTCATTGACAGACGGTCATCCGGATGTGACGAAGTTCCATCCAATCCTCCTGACCATGCCCGACAACCGGTACTGGACCATCGGTGAATCCCTGGGTGAAGCATGGAAGATCGGTAAAACGATGATCTGAATCAGATCTCATTTTTTTGAGGGTGATACCAGCTGGTCGCGGGCCGGCCTGTGCTGCTTGATGTCATCGAACGGCTCGTTCGTCGACGCGCCCGGGCACGCGGCTGACCTTGCACAGTACCGGGCTCGAGGGAACTCGATGACGAGTAATCGGTCGCGATCCCGATGGCCTGACGAGATGGGATTCGTCTACCCTGACGGCCCTTTTGGCGTCCTATGCAGGTTCAACCGGCATTCAGTTCCAGGTCCCGGTCATTATAGGTTTCAGATAGATTTATCGATCCACCCGAATACCACTACAACTATCCCAGGTTGGAGTGACAGCCTCTCTTTCGCAGCCCACGGGCCAGGCGCCAGGCCACTACTCCATGTGGGCAGTGAAGTACGACCATCGCTTCGAAACGAAGCATTCACGAGGAACTGATGCACTTCATCTCATCTGATTGGGGGCGCTTCCGCGCTCCGGCGCTGGTGGCTGCATTGCTGCTGGCGCTCTGCCTGCTCGCCGTCGGCGCCCAGGCCATGACTAGCCCATTGGACACGGATGAGATCGACCCCGGCGGGACCTCTGATCTTCCGGCGCTCGCGGACACGAACCTGACACCATGGACCACGACACCGACGCTCACACTGGTTTCTTATGCGGATGGATATCCGAGGCCGAATTTTACCGCCGACAGGATGAACGGCACGGCGCCGTTAACCGTCCGCTTCACTGACGAGTCGTCGGAATGGGCCTATAACTGGCGCTGGACCTTCGGGGACGGCGGGTCCTCTGGGGAGCAGAACCCGGTCCACACGTTCCTGCATCCCGGTGCCTATCCCGTCATCCTCTCCATCGACGAGTCTGACCACTGGAGTGGCAGCACATTCGTCCACTTCTGGAACTACCCGATCACGAAGACGGTGCTGGTGATCGTTAACGGCGCCGAACCGGTCGTGACGCATACGGTGCCCGGCCGGATCGAGGCCGAGGACTATGACAACGGTGGTGAAGGCGTCGCGTACCACGACACCACGCCGGGCAATACTGGAGGCGCCTACCGGCAGGACGACGTCGACATCGAGACTGCCGACGGCATCACGAACGTCGGCTGGATCCGGAACGGTGAAAACCTTGCCTATACGGTGAATGTCCAGTCGGCCGGCTATTACAACATGACCGCCCGGGTGGCGAGCCCGACCGGCGGGCAGTCGGTCGAACTCTCTATCGATCTGCTCTCAATCGTGGACTCTTCGTTGATGAGCGTGAATATCCCGGACACCGGGTCGTATACGACGTTCAGAACGGTCTCGATCCCAGTCCCCATCTACCTGGCTGCAGGAACGCACACGCTGAAGCTGACCTTCTTCGGCGACGGCCAGAACCTCGACTGGATCGAGTTCTCACCGCAGGAGACCGGCACACCGACGCCGACGCCCACGCTGATCGTCGCCGTCCCCGGCGGTGCCGGCACCCCCACCGATACGAACGCCGATGGGAAGTATGATGATCTGAACGGCAACGGGGGACCTGACTTCAACGATGTGGTCCTCTTCTTCAACCAGATGGACTGGATCGCCGATAATGAGCCGGTCGCCAGCTTCGACTTCAACGGGAACGGACAGATCGACTTCAATGATGTGGTCTGGCTCTTCAACAACTTCGACGCCCCGCCGGTCAGGACCTATAATGTCACGGCCGTTGCGATCGGTCCGGGCACGATCACGCCCTCAGGGAAGATCGCGGTTCCGGAGGGCGAGAATGTCACCTTCACCATGACGCACGAAAACGCGATGCCGACGCCGTACAGCACTCAGAGTGGCTATTATGGCTGTAATCTCGTGCTCGTGGACCCAACCGTGACGCCGACGCCGTTTCCGATTCCTAGGCAGTGGGCCACGTGGGTACCCAATCCGAGCAATTTCACACCCTCGTACACCTTGTATGACGTCCGGTCTGACCATACCGTCTACAGTTCTTTCTACTATACGATGGTGATCTGCTGACCATCCCCCAGACTCCGCGAATTATAGTGTTGAACGCAACATCCCTGGTCAATCGTAGACTCAGAGGAGTCGGAGATTGACCCATTTTGGGATTCGATGCGTTTAAGACTATTTGAGAAAATCTAACTGTATAATCAGTTAGGTTTTCGACTATAGTCCGGCATCCATCAGTTGGAGCCCCATCAAACGGGCTCCCTCATCCAGTCTCATGCCACTGGTGCTGGTACCCCCGCTTCTCCAGCACCTCCCCGTCGAGCAGTACCCCCGGTCTGTCGGTCACCGCTCCGATCACTGCGGCGTCGACCCCCTCGATCGGGTACCGGTCCTGGGCGCAGGTGAAGATGAGTTCAAAGTCGCCGCCACCAAAGAGGGCCAGTTCCAGCCCCTCTGCCGGCGGCACGCCCGCCGGCCGCCTGAGCAGCCGGGCATGAATCGTATACCCTACCGACGGGTTCGCAGCCTGCAGGTCGTACAGCGAGAGAGCGAGGCCGTCGCTGACGTCCATCATCGCACTTGCCCCTGCCATGCCGATGGCCAGCCCCTCAGCGACCCTCGGCTGCGGTTCGATCAGGGCGTACCAGTGCTGTTTGAAGCCATGCAGCCCGGCTTCTGCCTCCCCGGGCACTCCTGTCATGCAGATCAGATCGCCGATCTTTGACCCCAGTCGCCGCACGACACGGTCCGGCGCCACAGCCCCGATCCCGGTGGTTACCACGGTCAGCTCCTCGTGGTGGTCGGTGTCCCCGCCGACGAGCCGGCATCCGAACCGGTCGCAGCAGGCATGGGCCCCAGCCGTGATCCCGGCGAGCCGTTCACCCCGGTCAAGGCCGGCGGCCAGCAGCAGCCAGCGTGGGGCGGCTCCCATCGAGGCGATGTCACTGATCGTGACTGCAGCACTCATCCACCCGATCTGCCAGTCGGTCATTCCGGTCGGAAAATCGGTAGTCTCATGGAGCATATCGGTGGTCAACACGAGGCAGTGATCATCACACCTGACCACCGCACAGTCGTCGAGGGTCTGCTCTCTCCCGATGACCGCAGCGACCCCTGCGAGGAGAGCCCGATCATCCATGCCTCCTCACCTCCTTGCCCCGTTCGCTCCTGTACTCCTGGAATATCCCCTCGAGCAGATCCTTCTTCTTCTCCCGGTGGTACTCCTCCTGCCCGGTCTCCCACCTGAGCAGTGCCACATCGACCTTCACCCTCTCTGCGAGCACGATCCCTCCCTTCATCACAGCCCCGGTCTCCTCACCTGAGAGGAGGGGGAGTGCGAGTTCCCTGCAGACCTGCACCAGTTGAGGATCCATCTTTTCGTCTCCTTTCCCCACGATCAGCCCCGGGACACCGAGGTCCACCAGGTCCCTGACCGTCGTCCTTCCCCAGCCGTCGACCTGCCTGATGAAGACCAGGTCCCCGGGCTTGACCCCGACCCCGGCGGTCAGGGTTCTGACCGCGTCCCTGGTGAACGCAGCGAGGATCTTCACAGGAACCAGTTCCTCTGATTCGTCCTGCTGGATCGTCTCGATCTCTTTCAGCCGTTCAACCCGCTTTTTCAGACTCCTGCTGGTCCGTTCTTCCTTCCGAAGCCTTTTCTTCAGACTCTGGATCTCGGCATCCTTTCGTGCGATCTCTGCATCCACTTTGATTGCCCGCCCCTGGACCGAACTGACCCGGTTGATCCGATTCTGCAGCCGGCGGATCTCCCGGTCTTTTCCATCAAGTTCGTTCTGCATCTCAGTCAGGAACCCCCGCAGCCTCTTTACGATCCCATCGAGGTGCCTGACCCGATCATCCAGAAGAGCAACTGCTGCCCCGGCCGCCTCGGCTGAAAGTTCGGGGGGCCGGGGTGGTGTGGGCAGAGGTGCGGGTACTGCAGGGGCGGCACCCCTTGCCCGAAGCCCGCCGATCACCTGTTCGAGCGACTGGCCCCGGATAACCCCTGCCCTGACCTCGTCCAGGTCGTACCCTGCAGGCACCCGGCGGAGCAGACTCTGGAACTTGTTCTTGTACTGTCGATACGCGTCCAGGGCCGCAGAGAGCGAGTCCCGCTCATGATCGTTCCTGTACGGGTACGGGCGTGCCAGTTCCAGCTTGTTCTCCACAGAGAGGTCCTGTTTCGGAGAGTACCCGACCGCACTGAACGATCGCCTCAGTTTCTCCACCGAGAAGGGCATCACCTCGACATCTGAAGCGATGACCAGGGGCCGGCCGGCCCTGCAGAGTTCCTCGACCAGGTCGGCGGTCGTCATCTGCCGGGAACTGTTCAGCCGGACCAGATTTCCGTCCAGGTCCAGGGCTGCGTACCCGAGCGTGGTCCCGGGGTCGACTCCGACGATCAGGTACTTCGGCTTGCCGGTCAGGGGCTGGAACCGGATCCGTTCCAGTCTCTTGCCGCTGATCCTGACCTGCACATCAGCCCCCCGGTAGGTGCTGACCGGGATCTTATCCCTGGATGCGGCCACCTCAAAAGAGACCCTGGAGGCGCCGCCGAACGCACGCATCTCCTTCTTCTGGTACTTCAGCCCCGCATTGATCAGGGCCATCTCGACGTCCCGGCCCCAGCGCTGGACCCCGCCGTGGATCTTCCGGACATACCGGTTCTGACTCCACCCCCCCTTCCCTGGGGAACGGTGCCTGGAGACCACGATCTCAGTGGCGTTCTCAAACGCGATCACCTGTGCCCCCGCCCCGAGTGAAGCGACCAATCCGATCGTCCTGGCCTCGTCGAACGGCGAGAGCCTGTTGAATTTGATGTTGAACCGGCCTGCCACCTTGGCCAGGCTCTCTGTCCGTTCGCCGCCGGTCACCTGGACCAGCCTGGTCAGCGGCGGCAGAGCCTGGAGAAATGAGTAGAGTTCACGCTGGTCTGCGGCAAGTTCCTGGATGCTGTCGACCGCCAGGATATCGGGCTGCTCGGTGTTGAGCAGCCTGAGCAGGCGGAACTGCGAGACCTCCTCCTCTGCCACGATCTCCCCGTCAACGAGTCTGACCAGCGCGTACATCGGTCGCCTGGATCGGGAACGGACAGATCCTTTGATGATGTCTGTTGCAAAGATCGTCAGCTGATCACGCATTGCACGATCTCTTCCAGTGCATAGGAGAGATTATACTTTCGTTTGAAGTAGGCGATCAGGTTCCCGAGGTCGTTCTCAAGGATGGGGATCGCGTTCGGGTGTGCCGGCTCGATCCACTGCGGCCAGTCGATCAACGTGACCTCCCCGTCGCTGATCATGATATTGAACTCGCTCATGTCTGAATGGATCACCCCGGCCTGGTAGGCCGCCCTGATATTTTTGATGATCTCGTCAAAGATCTCCTCCGGTGCTTCGAGCGTGCACTTGTTCAGGTTCACGCCCGGAATGAACGACATCACGATCACATGCCTGTTATGATCGATCGGCAGCGGGACGTTGACCGACTCGTGAAGTATCTTTAAGGCTGCGAACTCACGCTCTGCAGAGAGGCGGGAGGCGTAGAGCCATGAGCAGTGGGTCGACCCGGGCATATATTCCCGGTTCACTCTGACCGACTGGAACGAACGCTGCCCGACCCGGTGGAACTTCAGCGCGACCGGTCCGAGCCCGAGCGCCTCAAAGACCCTGGACTCCTTTCCCTCTCCGATCAGGCAGCCGAGTGAGGATATCGTCTTTTTCTTGGCCAGGGCATGAAGGGCCAGCGAGTCATACCCGTTGAATATCAGCGAGTAGCCCTCGTACGGGACCACATCGTACCTAATCATGTCCCGGGCGATCAGCCTTCTCAGCCGAAAGTTCAGTTCTGAATCGGAGAACTTGGTTGCCTTCTTGAGAATTTCGAGCGGGACCCACTGGTAACGCTTCATCAGCTGTTCGAGGGCGAGCATGATCTTGACCTCGTAGGGATGGAGGGTCCGGATGGTATCTGCTGAAAGTGGCATGTACTCTACACCCTTTATGTGGGAGGAGATAAAAGTGTGATTGCATGCTCCCCACCCCAGGTACCATTTGCTCCCGGTGCAGGCGCCCGGCAGTCATCGTCCAGCAGTACTCTGGTCTCTCACTCTGCGAGGAGCATCTCCGGCGGGATCTCGAGACCAAAGCCAAACGGCTGATCCGGCAGCATCACTGGGTTCGATCGGGTAGTACCATCGCCGTCGCACTCAGCGGACGGGTTGCGAGCAGTGCGCTCCTCTTCTTCCTGCAACGCCTCCTTGCCGACCGGCGGGACATGACCCTGATCGCGTTCACGCTCTATGAGGGTGATACCACCTCACCTGCCCTGATACAGGCGTCGGCCCTGACCGGTGCCCTCGGGGTCAGCTGGCGGCCGATCCTGTGCAGTGAACTGACATCAGATCGGGAAGGATTCGTTCAACACTGTCACGCTGCTGCAGCTGCTCTAGGGGCCGATGCGGTCGCCATGGGAGAGACCCTCGATGATCGGGCAGTGACCGTCCTCACGAAGGTCTGCAGTGGCAGGCAGCGCACGCTGATCGGTGACGGCTCCTGTTGTGGAGTCGATGACCAGGTACCGGTGATCGCCCCGTTTTCAGGGATCCCGATTGAAGAGGTGGCGATCTATGCGGGCTCGCTTCCTATCGTTCCGTTGCCGTCCCGGGTTCCTGACTCTGGGAACCTCAGTGGGGCGATTGGTGCGTTTCTTGCCGCATACGGTATCAACCACCCCAGTGCCCGGTACGCCCTCCTCTCGGTATACGAGCAGCTCGCTGCGCTGAATAGACCTGGGGCTGAGACTCCATGATCGTCCCCCCCCTCCGTTCCATCAGCCGCTGGATCACCCATGCCGCCTCGACGCAGCGGATCAGGATCTATCTTGTCATCTTCCTGGTCCAGGTCACCGTGTTCACGCTGATCTTTCACGCCCTGTACCCGCTGACCGAGCAGAAGCCCATCTCCTGGGCCGGCGCCCTCTTCTTTGTCATTGAAACGATGACCACGACCGGCTATGGGGATCTCCTCCCGTTCGATAGCCAGGTCACCCAGGTCTTCTCGATGGTGATGATAGTGACCGGGGTGGGGATGATCTTTATGGTGATCCCGCTGCTGTTGACCCCATACCTGACCCAGCTGGTCAGGCCCACCCCCCCGCGCCGGCCACCGCATGCCCTCAGGGATCATGTGGTGATCATGGGGTATGACGAACTGGCCAAGTCTCTGATCGAGAGTCTGATGATCGAGGATATCGACGTAGTGATCGTGGAGGCTGACGAGGAGACCGCTATGAAGGCTACGATGCGGTACAGACGGCATGCGTATGTGATCTGGGGGGAGTACACCCACCCGGCCACTCATATTCATGCCTATATCGGCACTGCACGCTACGTGATCGTCAACGGGGACGAGCGCACGACGGCCAACATCATCCTCGGGATCCGGGAGATCACGGATGCACAGATCATCGCGGTGGTGGATAACCTCTCGTTCGATCGGTATCTTCGCTATGCCGGTGCCGAGTATGTATTCTCCCCAAAGAACACGACCGGCAAGATCCTGGCCCGCCATGCGCTCGTGACCCCGGACATCGCGGCGGTTGTCGATGTGATCGGTTCGGATCTTCCGTTCTCACTCGCCAATCCGCAAGGTCAGTCGCTCTGGCTGATCAAGATCCCGGTCCTTCCCGGAACCCGGGCTCTGAACAGGACGATCGGAGAGCTCGACCTCTATCAGCGCTACGGCATCGACACCGTGATCCTCTGGCATGCCGGGGTCTTCACGCTCACCCCGGGCCCTGACGAGGTGATCGATACCCAGACGATGCTCTTCCTCTTTGGGAAGGCGGTGGACATCGCCAGTGCGATTGAGGCGCTCTTCCGGCCACCTGACGGAGATCGGGTCATCGCAGTGATCGCAGGGTACGGTGATGTCGGGGCAGCGGCCTACCATGAACTGATCGGAAAGGGGATCGACTGTGTGGTGGTGGACCAGCATCCGCAGACGAGCCCGTCGGTGATCGGGAATGCAGAGGACGAGGGGGTCCTCAAAGAGACGCACCTCGAGAAGGCCCAGATCTGTATCGTCGCCCTGAACGACGATAGTGTCAATATATTCACGACCCTGATGGCGCGAAACATAAACCCTGCCCTGAAGATCTTTGCCCGCGCCAACCAGGCAGGGTCTGTCGACAAACTCTACCGGGCAGGAGCCGACTTTGTCGCACTTCAGCCGACGATCGGCGGGCAGGCGATCGCAGGGATTGTACTTGCAGACCATGTGAAGATCCTGCTCGATCTCCCGGGCGGGCAGAAGGTGGTGATGAAGCACTGGATGAAGAGCCACGCTCGAACGGTCGACTGGCTGGAGCGGAAGAGCGGTGTCCGGGTGCTCGGGATCGAGGGCTCGAGCCGGTCCCTGATCCGTCCTAAGGCCGACGAACCCCTGCTCGAAGGGGACAAGGTGATTCTGATGGGTGAGGTTAAGATGTTGAAACGGTGTATACAATTGATGTAGGTGACAGACCTTTGGCAACAGAAGAACGCGGATGTGTACTTGGACGGATTGAACAGATGATACGCCATACAATCTGGTCCAGTGGCTCAGAGGGGATCGTGGTCGGGCTCAGCGGCGGGATCGACTCCGCGGTGGCCGCGGCGCTCTGTTGCAGGGCTGTCGGACCCGAACAGGTGCTCGGCGTCAGTCTTCCGACCAGTGTCACGCCTCCTTCGGATATGGTGGACGCGGCAGATCTGGCCAGGGTGCTTGGGATCCAGCATATTATCCAGCCGATCGATCCGATCCTTGCAGCCTATACGGACCTGGAGGGATACCGGGAGACGCCATACCTGAACGGGAACCTGATGGCCCGGATCAGGATGACAGTGCTGTACTACTATGCCAACCGGGACCACCGGCTGGTCTGCGGAACCTCGAACCGGACCGAGTACCTGCTCGGGTACTGCACCAAGTTTGGGGACAACGCTGCTGATCTGCAGCCCATCCTTCACCTGTACAAAGGGGACGTCTATGAGCTGGCGGCAGACTTTCCTATCCCGCCGGCGATCATCAGCAAACCTCCTTCAGCCGGCCTCTGGCACGGGCAGAGCGATGAGCAGGAACTGGGTCTGACGTATCCGGTGATCGATGCGGCGCTCAGGTCTCTGCAGGCACATCAGTGGGTGGCCAGTGGAGCGGTCGAGGAGCAGGTGCTCGCAAAGGTCAAAAATTCAACGCATAAAAGGGTGGCCGGGCCTAATCTGTTAACAGGTTCTGAAGGACCGCAGTAAATTTTTCCGGGGCATTCAGGACTTCGAGGGCCGGGTAGTTTCCGATCAGGTCGTAGAGCCGCCCGGTCGTTGGGATCTTGAGTGGTTCCAGCGAAGGGGGTGTGATCCGTCGGAGTGGCGGTATCGCAGGATAGAATGGGTTCTTCACAAACTCGCCCCCTTCCATTTCATAGTAAGCCCCTCCTTTCAGTTCCTCATAGATTCCATACTCGCTCTGAAACCTGGTCGAGACGATGTTCGCCATCACCAGTGTCTCGTGAACCGGATTGATCGTCACATGCCCGTACTCCGGTGGGATCAGCACCATATCCCCGGCAGAGGCGTCGACGACCACGATGTCGGAGAGATCCTTGCGCTGGAGCAGGTAATGCGCCCGCCCCTCCAGCACCTGGTACATCTCGGGATAACTGACCCCTCCTGGGCCGGCCGGGTGGTAATGACCCTTGGTCTTGGCATATTCGATCCCGCAGGTGCCGGCCGGGATCACCGTGATGTCGTACCTGAGGGTATGATCCTGCAACCAGGCGCGGTCTGCGTCTGATTCGGTCACATCCCGGTACATGGTATACAACGGCCCGCTGATCGAACAGTTGGGATCTGCCATCACCTCCCGCATCTCCTCGCCGGTCCTGACCTGAGGCTCTGGTAAATGCCCCCCCCGCCACGATATCTTCATTTCCTGTTCATACGTGCTCTTTATAGATATAGGCTTGCCGAATTGAAGGACCCTGAACCGGATGGACTCAGCCGATGACACCAAAAAAATTACAGGCGATAGGTCAGCCGGAGGACGGGCTGGAGTGCGAAGACCCAGAGGATCACCCCGAACCCTGCCTTGATGTACCCGCCTGGGAACTTCATCATACTCCGGGCGCCGATGCGCCGGCGCACCCGTAGAGCACAATTCGCTTCCCCTCTCCACAGGTACATGGTGTCTCAGCCATGTTCACACCTCTTTTGCGAAGATCTCGCTCAGTTCCTTCACCGAGGGGACACGGCCCGAGACCTTCGCCTCGCTGTCGACCGCGAGGGCCGGGGTGAAGATGATCCCCTGGTTCATGATCGCCGCGATATCGGAGACGTGGACGACCTCTGCGGCGATCCCGGTCTCCTTCAGGGCCTGGTTGAATTCCTGGTATACCGGGAGCAGGGGTGTAAGTGTAGCACATGACGCACTTCATCGGTCCTGTGTGCACCGCCACCGACCTCGACGGATTTCACGCGTCGCATCGCTTCGGCTGCGCAGTACGGTTTATCATCGTTCATCTGGATCACCATCCTGCATCGATGGTGCTGGTTTCAACAACAGTTGAATACAGGACAGAGTTATAGGCCCAGGTCAACTATAGTTGAACATAATGCCCATTCCACAGGATGTACTCGACAGCCTCATAGCCGTGCGTCGGGGGACTCGTCGACCGGCTGCCGGATGTAGAGGCACTGACCGCGGCCAGCTGCGTCCACCCCGCCCTCTCCGAGTCCCTGGGTATCAGGATCGTTCATGTACTCGCGGTGCAGCCGCTCGGTGTCTGCGTGATCAAGGAGATCGCCGGGATCGCGGACTCCAAGCTCTCCTATCACCTGAACCAGCTCCAGAAGGTCGACATGATCGAGGGCGATCAGCAGGGGAACTGGATCGTCTACCACCTGACGCCGCTCGTCCCTCATGAGAGAGAAGCCGCCGATCTCTGAATAACGGTGATGGCAGAACCGGGTAGTGCCCCAAACTACACCTGAATTTGTATGATACGATAAAAAATCCATCCCTGACCAACCATGATTAACACGAATAATCCCGGAGAAATAAAAGAAATGTCAGCGTGCAATCAGGAAATCGATGAGCTTATCGACCTGATACTCTCCAATCCCTTTCTGAAAAAGTCCGGGGACAAAGTCGGCGCCCGTGCCCTCATGAAGTGGACCAATCATCACTGGCATTGTGATCCACTGGAAAAGAAAGACGAGAGCAGGATACTGGATGCCATAAAAACTCTTCATCATGATGGCGCCTTCTCATACAAAACGATTGATAATCGTGTCCTGTTGATAGCGAACGATCGGTTTTTTGCATTACAAGTTTCGAAAAAACCGAAATCGGATAAAATCGAAACCCCTCATACCGTAGATCATAGAATAATCACAATCAATAATTCATCGATTTTTGAAGAAAAATCCTCATTCGTTGACGAATATCAGAACAAACACAGTTTCGAATATTACGATGTTCTGATCCAGAATGTGAAAAATTACGAGGGACCTCACAAAAAATTACAGATGAATTGTCCCATATTCTTCAAACTTCTCTGTGATATTCTTAACGACAGATTCACCGACTGGTATACAAAAATGATGATCAGTTCGGCGATAGCCTACTTCGTCTTGGAGAAGGACGTAATCCCAGACCAGATAGAAGATGGATACATCGATGATTTATTTATCGTCAGCTCTGTTCTGAAAGAGATTAAAGAACATTGCCCGGAATTGATTGATGAGAACTGGCTTTATGAAGAGGATATTTTTGCAGCCATCGACGATGTCTATCTCCAGACATCTGAAATCCTCGGTGATCTCACCTATGATGTTTTAAGAAAGGTAGGTTTGCATAAATTCAACTCGCTCGATCTGGAGGAATATTCCGGCAATTACCCTCAGAAACTCTCCAAAATAGCTTCTGAAAAACGAGAGTTATTAGGAATCGTTATTTTTCTGATCAATAAACTGCACGATAAAAACGATAAAAAATTGAAGACAACCACAGTCGAGCAGATTAAAAATATTCTCCAGGAATATGGAGATTCTGATGAGATCAACAGATTGATCGAATTATCAAAAATCGATCATAATTACTGTGATGGAACGGGGAAAGACGACGAGGAATATGTTGAAGATATCCTTGAGCATCGACTGAAAAGAGCGAGACTGCATGCACTTCTAGGGAAGTAGGGGGACTGGCATGTTTTTCAGAACCTCAGATTGAGACACTCCTCCTCTTCAGAGAACCACGGCCGTCCCAACCTCTGTATGCACCAACTGTTTTAAAAATACTTGAAACAATAGACTGGTAACACGGAATCAGCGACAGGAGCGATCGAACATCCACTGCACTCTCTGCGGGGCCCCAGGGACCTCCTTCATCAGGGGCGTCCACCCCCGCCATGGCATCGTCTACCTCTGTGACGCGTGCCGCCGGAGAGAGGAGGCATCCCTGCCGGCCGACGCCGTGGATGACGAGCTGGCTGCCTTCGGTGCCGATATCGACCGGATCTACGACGAGAGGACGGGGCACCCGGCTCTAACACGAGACCAGAAATCACTCGGAGCATACCATGTCTGATACTACGAAACATCTCTCATTCCTGGACCGGTACCTGACCCTCTGGATCTTTCTCGCCATGGCGATCGGGATCGGACTCGGGTACTTCGTCCCCTCTGTACCGAAGGTGATCACCGGCTTCTCGGTCGGCACCACCTCGATCCCGATCGCGATCGGGTTGATCGTGATGATGTACCCGCCACTGGCGAAGGTCCGGTACGAGGAGCTCGGCACGGTCTTCCGGGACAGAAAGGTGCTCGGCCTCTCGCTCGTCCAGAACTGGATCGTCGGACCGGTGCTGATGTTCGCCCTCGCGGTCCTCTTCCTCTCCGACCGGCCTGAACTGATGTACGGCCTGATCCTGGTCGGCCTCGCCCGGTGCATCGCGATGGTGATCGTCTGGAACGACCTGGCCGGCGGCTCCTGCGACTACTGCGCTGCGGTGGTCGGGCTGAACTCAGTCTTCCAGGTCTTCCTGTACTCGGTCTATGCCTACGTCTTCATCACGGTCCTGCCACCCCTGCTCGGCGTCGGTGCCGGCACGGCCGTCGCCATCACGATCGGCGAGATCGCAACCTCGGTCTTCATCTACCTCGGGATACCGTTCATCGCCGGCGCCGTGACCCGGTTCGCCCTCCTCAGGGTGAAGTCCCGCGAGTGGTACGAGACCAGGTTCATCCCGCGGATCTCGCCGCTGACGCTCGTGGCGCTGCTCTTCACGATCATCGTGATGTTCTCGCTGAAGGGCGAGTATATCGTACAGGTGCCGTTCGACGTGGTCAGGGTCGCCATCCCGCTCCTCTGCTACTTCCTGATCATGTTCTTCGTCTCGTTCTGGATGGCCCACCGGCTCGGCGTCGACTACGCCCGGTCGGCCACCCTCTCGTTCACGGCTGCGTCGAACAACTTCGAGCTGGCCATCGCTGTGGCCGTCGCGGTCTTCGGGATCGGCTCGGCTGTCGCATTCGCGACCGTTATCGGCCCGCTCGTCGAGGTGCCGGTGCTGATCGGCCTGGTCAACGTGGCGCTGTACATCCGAAAGCGGTGGTATCATGACGAGGGGAACGGGACCTGTTCGATCGAAAGGAGTGTCCCCTGATTGACCCCTCTGTCCCGATCGAAAGGTATCTCAGAGCCCGGGATCAACGGAGCATCGTTATGGTTATGAAACGACGCGTGCTCTTCATCTGTTCCCACAATGCAGCCCGCTCCCAGATGGCCGAGGGCTACCTGCGAGCGAAGTACGGCGACCGGTATGAGGCGTTCAGTGCCGGCACGACCGCCACCGCGGTCCACCCGCTCGCCGTTCAGGTGATGGGTGAGGTTGGAATTGACATTTCCGGCCACCAGTCCAAGGACCTCGGCCGGTTCATCGGCCAGGAGATGGACGTCGTGGTGACGGTCTGCGATGCGGCCCAGGGGATCTGCCCGATGTTCCCCTGGGCAAAGGAGACGGTCCATGCCGGCTTTCCCGACCCAGCTGCAGTGACCGGGGCCCCTGAGGAGCAGGTCGCCGCGTTCCGGTCGGTCCGTAACGAGATCGTCGCCTGGATCGATGCGACCTTCGGCGGGGTGTAGCGGCAGTGTTGAAGGTTCGGCCGCACCCGGAGTACCCGCCCGAGGAGGGGAGGTACCTGCGGGGCAACGACTTCTCACCGGTGGCGGTCGTGATCGTGCTGAATGCCGACGAGGATAAGATCCCGCCCGAGATCGAGCACCTGGTCAGGATCGGCGTCGAGACCGGGGCCGCTCTCTCGGGCACGGTCCAGACCCCGAACATCGGGTTTGAGAAGTTGATCTGGAACATCGTCGGCAACCCGAACATCCGGTTCCTGGTGCTCGGCGGTCCTGAGTCGGAGGGGCACGCCACCGGGGCTGCACTCAAGGCGCTCTTCGCAAACGGCATCGACGAGCAGTCCCGGATCATCGGGTCCGATGCCCCGTTCCCGGTCCTGTACAACATCCCCCGCCCGGTCGTCGACCGGTTCCTCGACCAGGTCACGCTCGTCGACTGCCAGTTCCAGGACGCCGCGACACTTCGCGAGGCGATCAGGGCCTGCTTCCAGGAGCAGCCGACTGAGTTCCGGGGACAGATCCTCCACGACCCCGGCGCGTACCCCGGGGAACCGATCGGAGGCAGCCTCACCTGGAAGGTGACACAGCCCTGGGCCGTCCCGAAGGACGAGAAGGAGCAGGCGGCAAAACAGAAGGCGCTCGACCTGATGGAGCGGCTCAGGACCCGGAATGCCGGCCCGCCTCACCGGTAGAATGGTCGAAACGCCAGGACCGGCCCCTCTCTTTTTTCGAACGGTCCCGTGCTCAGGTTGGTCAAGAATGCAGAGGATGACCGGTGCATCACGAATTCTTAATCCTGTGGGTGATCGCTCTGGTCCACGTCCAGGACAGAGGCCGGAGGGTGCCAGTGTTTGTCGCCTCTGACGTCGTTGAGGAGGTGCATAGATATGGTTTGATGAATACAGTCATCGTGTATCATGAACGATCACCACGATGTCGACCTGAAGAGTATCGCCTGGAATGCGATGGGGAAGTATGGTTTCTCCCCGGGTTTTCCGCATTCTGTTGTCAGGGAGGTCAACGGCATGGATGCAGGGCCACTCCAGAAGAGTCAGATGGAGGTCAGGGATCTGCGGTCACTTCTCTGGTCGTCCATCGACAACATCGATTCGCTGGACCTCGACCAGATAGAATACTCTGAACGCAGGCCTGATAACGGGATCCTGGTCCGGGTCGCGATCGCTGACGTTGATCGATATGTCCGGAGACGGTCGCAGACCGACCTTCACGCCGCCCATAACGGAACCTCGGTCTACACCGGAATAGAGACCTTCCCGATGCTCCCTGATAGGCTCTCAAAGGGCATATCATCCCTTCTGCCAGGCCAGGATCGGATGGCGATCGTGATCGAGTACACGGTCCTTCAGGACGGCAGCACCCGTCACGGCGAGGTGTACCGAGCCCTGGTGACCAACAGGGCGAAACTCGTCTACGAAGAGCTCGGTGACTGGCTGGAGGGAGTTCGTGGCGTTCCCTCAACGGTCAGGGATCTCCCTGGCCTGGAAGAGCAGCTCCGCCTGCAACAGGAGGCGGCCCGGCGGCTGCAGGGATACCGGAGGGAGCAGGGGGCGCTGGTGCTGAACACCATCGAAGCCCAGCCGGTGGTGAAGGAGGGGGTGGTCAGGGATCTGGTGGTCCAGAGACAGAACCTGGCCCGGTGCCTGATCGAAGAGTTCATGGTCGCCGCCAACGGGACTATGGTGGATTACCTGGGGAGAGCCAGCATACCCATGATCCAGCGGGTCGTGCGGATACCCAAGAACTGGGATGGGATCGTGATGACGGCTGCGCGATATCATCAATCCCTGCCCCGAAAGCCTGATGCAAAGGCGCTCTCGAAGTTCCTGATCCGGCAGAAAAAAGCAGATCCAGAACGTTTCCCTGACCTCTCCCTGACGATCGTGAAACTTCTTGGGGCCGGGGAATATATGATGCTTGCACCGGGCAGCGAACCATTCGGTCACTTCTCCCTGGCCGTCACCGATTATACGCATGCTACAGCCCCGAACAGGCGGTATGTCGACATCATTAACCAGCGGCTCATCAAGTCGGTCCTCGACAGAGAGCCCAGTCCCTACACAGTGGAAGAACTGATCGCCCTCTCCTCCTGGCTGACCGATCGCGAGAAAGCATCCAAGAAGGTCGAACGGTTCATGCGAAAGGCCGTGGCCGCAGTTCTCCTTCAGAACAGGATCGGTGAGCGGTTTGAGGCGCTGGTCACCGGTGCCTCTGAGAAGGGTACCTATGTCAGGCTCGTCTCACCTCCGGCCGAGGGAAGGGTCATCAGCGGTGAAGGCAACCTGATGGTCGGGCAGAAGGTCACGGTCAGGCTGGTGAGGACCGACCCGTACAGCGGTTTCATCGACTTTGCATGCATCGGCAGAGAAGCAAGCCGGCCGGGATCGCGGACATTCTCCGATCGCCGGGCAGCTCCGCGCCGGCACGCCACCTGATCATGGGGCGAGTATCGGCCATGCAGGATGGGAACCTGCTAGAGATGGCAGGGAGAGGCTTACCTGATCCATTTCACCAGGGGGACCTTCTTTTCCGGGATCTCCGGTACTTCTGCCGGGTACCCGAAGGCGATGGTGACCACAGGTCCATAGCCCTCTGGAATATCGAACTCTGCCATGATCTCCTGATTGTCAAAGGCAACCTCCGTCGACCCGACCCAGCAGCTGCCGATACCAAGGGCATGGGCGGCGAGCATCATGTTCTCTGCACAGACTGCACAGTCGACCTCTTTGAACCTGTTTTTGTTCTTACCGCAGACCATGATGACGGTCGGAGCATGGTAATAGATTGAATACCCTTCACCTATCATCAGAGAATAGAAGAGTTCTGATATCCCGCCTTTTGCATGCTCCATCCCTTTGATCATAAGTGGTTTGCAGTACTCGGAGACCCGGTTCAGAACGTCCTGGTTCTGAACTACAACAAATCCCCATGGTTGAAGTCCGAGCGCAGACGGTGCAAAAATTCCGGCTGTGATAATTCTGTCAAGAATTTCATCGGGGATCTGTCTGTTCTGAAATTTTCTGACACTTCGGCGTGTCATCAGCGCATCCAGTGCATCCATGGACCTCTCAATCCCCTTGAGGATGATAAAGGTTTACCTGAACAGATACGCAGACCGGAAAAAATAGGGCTAAAAATTGGGTTAGTTCTGTTTCTTCCTGGTGTAGAGGTAGTAACCGGCACCGATGATGATGGCCGCTATCACAGCGAGGATGATCGGGTTGCCGAGGATCGCGTTGACCCCTGTCTGTTCCACGACATTCACGGGCACCTTCATGGTGTCGGATATCTGGGAGTTGTCGAGTGCATCGCGGTACCGGATCTCGGAATCGAGGCCGTACTGCTTGATGGTGGCTTCCTTGGTGGCCGAGACCTCGAAGTGAGCGATGGCTGATTCGCCCGGTTTCAGGTCGCCGAGGTAGGCCGTATCATCGTTGGAGGTGAACGGGTCGACCGCCGAGAGGCGGGCCTGGGCGCTGTAGACGGTGGTCGCACCGATGTTGGTGTACTGGACATCGAGGACCTTCTTCTGGCCCGGGGTGATTACGGGTGCCTCGGAGCTGACCTTGAAGTCGATCTTTCCGCCGATCGGGACACCGATCGTCTGGAGACGAGAGGTCCGGTTGATTCCGTCCTGATCCTCGTAGGCGACGATCACGTCGACCGGGTAGGTCTGGGCGGCGGCCTGCGTGGAGACGGCGACCCGATACTTGCAGTTCACGACGGCGTTCTTCCCAAAGTCACCGATGTAGACTGAGGAGTCGGTCGGGGTGATCGGGCTTGCACCGTTTCTGATGATCTTCACGACGGCATTCCTGGCGTTTACATTCCCGGTGTTCTGCAGCGTCAGGTTCAGGTAGCCTTCCGTCCCGACATTCAGCTGCTCTGCCGAGATGTTCTGGACAGCGACAACCACTTCGGATCGGATCGTGACCGTCAGGGGGATGACCAGATTCTTGGTCACATAGTTATAGTTCACCGAGTCGGTCCCGACCTGCTCTGCAGACTCGAGATAGGTGTACTTCACCGAGACCGGCAGGGTGTAGGTGCCTGAGGGGGCATCGGCCTCGATCTTCACATTGAACTTGGCCTGCCCGGAGGCACCGCCGAGGATGTCGCCGATCATCTGCGGGTCGGACTGGATCGTGACCGGTGCGTCATCTGCACCGAGGCCGACCGTCACCGTCTTCGCGGTGTTCGGCAGGTCGGTCCGGTCGACCAGACCGGTCTGGGAGAACTTGCTGTCGATCAGACCACTGTTTTCGATCGTCACCTGTAACGGCACGGTCTGGCCTGAGATCAGTTCGTTGGTACCGGTGACCGCGGCTGAGAGCGATGGGCCTCCGGAGAGATACTTGGTACCGGCCATGGCTGGGGAGACCAGCACGCAGGCGATGAGTACGATAAGGACTGGAATCACGAAAAACTGACGAAACTTCAATTGGTATCACCGTGTTGTTATGATTATAACAACATTTATACCCTGGCACTATTTATAGATATGGTAATGATTGAGTCAGGAGATAGCGTGCAGAGCCCGGCAGAAGCACTCAAATCGCTTGGTCTCACCAAATATGAGGCCCTGGTCTACATCGGACTGTTGCGGGTGAACGAAGCGACAGCGACCGAGGTGCATGAGATATCCGGGGTTCCCCGCGCATCGGTGTATCCGGTTCTTGACCGTCTGGTCCAGCGTGACATCGTCAATATATCACATACCTCGCCACGCCGCTTCCGTGCGTTTCCTCCAAAGGATGGGGTCAAGCGGTTGATGCAGCGGATCGAGGATCAGGCTGAGTATGTAACAGGTGCACTGGAGGAGATCTATACCGAGCGGAGCGAAGTCAACCGGGGCGCCCAGGATCTGATATGGACGATCTATGGGAATGAAAATATCATGAGCAGGCTGGCCGATGCCCTGACCCATGCAGAGGAGGAGATCAGGATACTCTCCTGCTGGAAAATGATCAAAAACTCGATCATCCCGATGCTGGCTGATGGAATCGAACGAAACGTCAAGATCGAGATCGCGACCGATCGGTGGGAGGGAGAGGTGCCTCCCGGACTGGTGGTCCGTATTAAAAAACCGCCGATGGGGCATGACCGGTTTGAAAAGGATGCGAGTGGCGGCCTTATTCTGATCGATCAGCAGAAAGTGCTGGCGTTCACCAATGCCCTGAAGGGGAATCCGACCGCCCTGTACTCTGAGTCAGAAGGTTTTGTCAAGCTCTTCATGCAGTTCTGGAACAGTATCATCGAGCGGGACGACGATAGAGATCAGTAACCACAGGTGCTGATCTCCTCCATCTCGCTGACATCGAGCAGCCCTTTCATGGCCCGGGTGATCACAGGGTACCCGGACTCCTTGACCGCAGCGATAGGATTCGTACCGCCGACCGCGACCATCCCGATGTACTGCGGCGATATCTGCACCCCGAGCAGTGGAGAGTTGGGCATTCCCACTTCGAGCACCCCGGTGAACCTGCTCTCCGCGAGGTCGTCGAGCAGTTCGGCCACCAGCGGTTCAGCCTCCATATGACATTCCCTGATGTTTGCAAGGATCGTTCCGTTTCCTGTGCTGATCACCCTGGAGATCGAGGTGATATCCTGTGAGGCCAGCACCTGCAGCGGGTCGATGGTGGTGTCCTCATACCGGATGATCTGGGTGAACCGCCGTGGAATCCTGTCGACGATCTCGATGACCCCCCCACCGATCGGGTTCAGCGGAACACCCCTCTTGAGCAGCAGTCCGTCGAGGGTGATCGAGCAGACGGTGCAGATCCCGGTGGACCCCTGCGGAATCGTGTACCCGTCGATACTCTCCCCTTCATGGATAAACTTGACCAGGTCGCTGACACAGACCCCTGATCTGCAGGCCCCCCTGACGATGTCAACTGCAGGAGCAAGGTCGCAGGTCCGGAAGACAGAGAGATTATACACAACCTGCCCTGTTCCCTCAATGGGATTGTAGGTGACCTGCATGGCAAAATCCTCGATACTGTGGTTGATGAACTTTAGGAGCCTGGGCATCAAGGATAATCGTCCATAGAAATAGAAAAATTGTTCTATCCTGCAGTGGCACATGTTTACTTACGATGGATAACCAGACGCGGGTCAGGGCCAGGGATGAAATCAGACAGATCCTTGAGGCGGCCTCGTACGACGTTGAGGTGATGGAGGAGCCACTCGATCTCTCAGCGATCAGGGATGGGGAGTGCATTCTGGTTCTCTGTTCCGACGATCCAGGTGAGATCGCCCAGTTCGATCAGACTGTCTTTAAGGTGCAGGTGGGCGGAGATGCGATCATCTGTAAAAAATTGCTCTTTTCGCTGAACGAGCAGGTTGGATTGACCGACTGCCTCTGGTGGGGGGCTGCGGCGTTCATCGACTTTGCCGGCAAGGCGGCCTTTGCGCGGGTGCTCAACCGTGTGATGAAACTCGATCCAGAACATGTCACCGATCAGGTTCTGCGCAAGGAACGGGGCGAAGGGGGGCTGCTTCATCTCCCTGTGCAGATCACAGAGCAGAATGCACGAATCTTGGCAGGAACTGATGGAGTCGCCACACTCAGGCTCATTCCCCACTGGCTGATGCACTACCACTGCGAGGGTGGGCTGGCATACAGAGATTCACGGATCTCGTTCGACGCGGATGGCTGGGCCGGCGTCAATGCGATCAATGGTCTCTGGACTGATATCGACGATGACTGCCTGGATGACAGCGCACTCCCGGAGGAGAGCGAAGTGCTCCAGGCCCAGGTCTCGAAAGAGCAGGCCGAGGAGCAGATGGTCGACCTGCTGGTCAAAAAACTGACAAAGAAGGTGCGGATCAAACAGGAGAAGCGGGACGCGATCTTCTATGAGGACAAGGCGTTCCGTCCGGACCGGTCCGCCGTCAAGATCGAGACCCGGCGGGTCTTTGTTCCGATCTGGCAGATCCGGGGGAAGAAGATCGTTGAGATCAACGCATTCAGCGGGGAGCCGCTTTCGACGCCGATGGACGAGGGTGTCGAGATCCTGTGAGTGATGGCGATGATGATCACGGTTGTCGGTGGTGGGCCTGCCGGGCGGATCGCAGCGATGCACCTCGCCTCTGCAGGCGAGGAGGTGCGGCTGATCGAGCGGGGACGCCTCGGCGGGCAGTGTCTCCACTCGGGGTGCATGCTGGTCTGCGCCCTGAACGATGTGGCCCGCATCATCCGGTCTGCGAAGGGTCTTGAGGAGATGGGGGTGGTCAACAACGCCCCGCAGGTGCAGATTCCCGGGATCTTTGAAGGGATTGCACAGGTCCAGCGGACGATCGAGCATGTGCTGGACAATGAGACCGCGGCTGCCGGGGTTACGGTGCTGACAGGGGAGGTGACGGCGATCGACGGCCTGCAGGTCACCCTTGACGGCACGGTGCTCGACTCTGATGCGGTGATCATCGCGACCGGCTCGCGCCCCTTGATCCCCGATATCCCGGGGATCGCGACCCCCGGCGTCTACACGCCGCAGACTGTGATGCAGATGGAGACGCTGCCAGAAAAACTGGTGATCATCGGCGGCGGGATATCTGCAGCAGAGATGGCGTATATCTTCGCCGCGTTTGGGTCAGAGGTGCATCTCTGTGCCCGCACCTCCCTGCTCAAGTCTCTCCACCCGCACCTGGCAGCAGAGGCCCGGAAGGAACTCGCCGGCGTCCATATCCACGAACAGACCGCGTTTGTCTCGGTGAACGGAGGCGACCGGGTCAGGTCGGTGACGGTGAAGGACGGCCCTGATGAGTATGATATTCCGGCCGACGCGGTGCTGATCACGGCAGGACTGCTGCCGAACACTGATCTGGTCACTGGTGTTCTGAAGCATGCAGACGGTACGATCATCGTCGACGATCACATGCGGACCAGCAACCCGTCTGTCTATGCCTGCGGAGACGTGAACGGGAGGTCGAACCTCACGCCGGTAGCCAGGAGGGAGGGGATCGTCGCGGCCGAGAATATCCTCGGCCGGGATGCGACGATGGGCTACCACACCATCCCGCACTCCCTGGCGCTCGGGTATGAACTGGCATGGATCGGAGATCTGGAGGAAGGGCAGCAGCGATACCGGATCCCCGGTCCGGCAGGACCGGGTTCGTTCTGGTCCGTTCCCCGGAGGACGACCGGTTTTGCCGAGGTGCAGGTCAGGCCTGATGATGGGGCGATCACAGGTATCTGGACTGCAGCCCCTTCTGGTGCAGCGATCGCTGCTTACGCTGCCCAGTTGATCCGGAGTGGGCAGAAGGTCGATGACTTCGGGCAGTTCATTGAGGTCCATCCGGTCGCTGACGGGGTGTACGGGCTGTTGAAGTACGCGGCCGCTCAGCGGTCCCGCCATTGATCCTTCAAATTTTCATTCGATCTTTTAAAAAGAGGGGGTCCGGTCAGATCCCGATATCGTCTTCGATCTCGTGCACAAGTTCGAGTTTGGCCTTGGTGCAGGGCATCTTTGGAACAGCCTTGCATCCGCCTGCGTCCACGATGGACTCCTCAAATGTCCCTATCTTTCGGGCGATGGTGATGATCTCGGTCTTGTCCAGCCCGATCAGCGGCCGGTAGATCGGCATCGGTGTAGCCTCGGTCAGCACGGTCATGTTATCGAGCGTCTGCGAGGCCACCTGCCCCAGTGACTCCCCGGTCACGATCCCGAGCGCTCCGACCTCCTCTGCAAACTTCGTGGCCAGCCGATACATCCTCCGCTTGCAGAAGACACAGGTATACTTCTCGAGTCTTCTGGCGATGAGTGCCCGTTTGGCCTTGACCAGGTAGTCATCGGAGATCACATGCAGTTCCATATCCGGCTGGTACTGACGGAGGCATTCGACCACCTGCTCTGCCCTCGCTATATGTTTCTCGTTCAGGAACGAGTCGAGGGCGACGTAGATCGGTATGATCCTGCACCCGCGCTTCATCATCATGTACGAGGCGACCGGCGAGTCGATCCCGCCCGAGACCAGCGCGACCAGTGTTCCCTCGACACCTGCCGGCAGACCCCCGGGACCCTCCTCGACAGAGGTGAAGAGGTAGCACCGGTCCTGCCTGATCTCGATGGTGACCTGCAGTTCGGCATGTTCAAGGTCGATCTTGAGGTTCGGGTACGGCTGCAGGACCAGATTGGCGAGTTCAATCTCCTTTTCACGCGAGTTGAACGGATGGTTGCCGACGCGCTTGACCCGGAATGCAAAGGACTTTGCATCCTTTATCCCATGCTCTTCGAGGTAGCCCGGGAGCACCTCTGGAAGGGTTTCGAGCGTACACCCGGTCACCTCAGAGAACGAGACGATCCCGAATATCCTGCGCAGGCATTCGGGTTTGACATCACCTTCAACCCAGACCCTGCCCCGCTCAACGCTGACGGTGACATCGGGCATCCTGGAGTAGATATCATGCACCAGCACGCCCTGCCAGATCCGTTTCACCGGTTCAGATTTTAAGAAGATTTCAGAGTAACGAACAAGGTACAGTGTCATTATTTCACCAACAATTTTTTTGTATGTTATGGACTCCGGCCGACCAGCCTGCTGAGCCCGTCGCTCGAGATCAGCCCGGTCACATGCTGTGCCTGATCGATCACCGGGAGGGCTGATATCCGGTGCTGCTCCATACGGGATGCAGCCGCTTCAATCGTCTCGTCCCCTGTCGCCGTGATCACCTGCGAGGACATGATCTGGTCGAGGGCGGTATACCCGCAGGCCACCGCGTTTGCGATGTCCCATGAGGTTACGATCCCGACCAGGCTCTGGTCCGGGGCGAGGACCGGGAGATGGTTCACCCCCTGCGTGATCATCATCCGGGCAGCGGCCGCGATCGTCGACTGCTCGCTGATCACCGGCACCTGCGTGATCATTACGTCCCTGACCAGCGTGTGGTCCAGGAACCTGCCGATGCTGTAGTTGAGCTGTCCTGTCTCGATCAGGAACGCATCATGCCCAAACTGGGAACGGAGTTCGCAGTAATGGACCTCGCACTCGTTGGCCGAGAGGGCCGACACGATCTCCTGTGACTGGTAGGGGGGGTACAGCCAGTCCGAGGTGACCGAGATGATCAGCACCGTCGCCGTTGTCGGAGCCAACCCGCTGATCAGTGAGTCGTCCAGGGTGAGATCGAAATAATCGACGGCCTTGGTCAGGTACAGGTACGAGTTCGCGTCAAACCGTTTGGTGAAGGTCGCGCCCTGGTGGTGCAGATAACTCTCGACCTGGAACTCGGTTTCGAAGTCAAATCCTCTGAACTCCCGGTCCTGCAGGGCCCGTCCGAACTTGGTATGCATCGAGGCATCGCTCAGGTAGGTGATATGGGCGACCATCCGTGCGAGCGAGAGCCCCTTTACCGGACGCTCCTTTCCATAGTAGTCACCACCGCACCATGCGGGGTCAGCGGTGATCGCCTTTCTCCCTACTTCGTTGAACGCGATCTGCTGGGGAGTCGAGGATCCTGTGGCCGCGATCGCGATCGCCTTCCTGACCATCGACGGATATGCGACCATCCACTGAAGCACCTGCATGCCGCCCATTGAGCCGCCTGCAACCGCAAAGAGCTGGCTGATGCCCAGGTGATCGATCAGTGCCTTCTGTGCGTCCACCATGTCCCTGATCGTCACCACCGGGAACGAAGTGCCGTATGGTTTTCCTGTCTCCGGGTCTATCGAAGCCGGCCCGGTCGTCCCTTTGCAGCCTCCGAGCACATTCGAGCAGATCACAAAGTACCGGTCTGTATCGAAGGCTTTTCCAGGGCCGATCACCCCGTCCCACCAGCCCGGCCGCGACTCGTCCCCATGGTGGCCGGCGGCATGGGCGTCCCCGGTCAGGGCATGACAGACGAGGATTGCGTTGCTCCTTTCATAGTTCAGCGTCCCGTAGGTCTCGTACGCGAGCTGAACCGGAAAAAGAGAAGCACCACTCTCCAGTAGGAGGGGGGCTGCAAGCGTAAAAGTTGAGGTGGTAACGATCCCTACCGAGCCTCTCTGCATCACTCGTCACCAGCGAGCGCCTGGTCCAGGTCCTGGATCAGGTCGTCTGCATCCTCGAGACCGATGGCCAGCCTGATGAAGTCCCCGGTCACCCCGGTCGATCGCTGCTCCTCTTCGGTCAACTGCTGGTGGGTGGTCGATGCCGGGTGGATTACCAGGCTCTTTGCATCCCCGATGTTGGCAAGGTGCGAGAAGAGTTTAAGCCGTTCGATCACACGCTTCCCCTCCTCGACACCGCCTTTCACCCCGAACCCGACCAGGGGTCCGAAGCCTCCGACGAGGTACTTTTTGGCGAGTTCGTGGCTCTGATGATCGGGGAGACCTGCATAGTTCACCCATGCAACCTTCGGGTGTGTGCTCAGGAAGGTCGCAACCGTGAGGGCGTTCTCAGAGTGCCTCTTCACCCGCAGTGGGAGCGATTCGAGTCCCTGCAGGAAGAGGAATGCATTGAACGGTGATAGACAGGCCCCGAGATCCCTGAGGATCTGCAGACGCAGTTTGAAGACCACCGCTACGTTGCCCAACCCCGGGAAGTTCCCAAAGGTCTCCCAGAACTTCAGCCCGTGGTAGCCGGGGTCAGGTTCGGTGAAACCCGGGAACTTGCCGTTGCCCCAGTTGAAGGTTCCCGCGTCGACGATGACCCCGCCGATCGAGGTGCCGTGACCTCCGATGTACTTGGTCGCCGAGAAGACTACAATGTCTGCACCGTGCTCGATCGGATGGACCAGGCCGACGCCGGTGGTGTTGTCGACGACCAGTGGGATGCCTGCCTCGTGAGCAATCTGTGCAATCGCTTCAAAGTCCGGGACGTCCAGCTTCGGGTTGCCGATCGCCTCAATATAGATCACACGGGTTTTATCTGTGATGGCGGCCCGGAATGCCTCGGGTTTGGTTGAATCAACGAACGTTACCTTTCTGCCGAGTCGTGGGAGGGTGTAGTTGAACGCCTCGTACGTCCCGCCATACAGGTTGTCGCCTGAGACGATCTCGTCGCCGAGTTCGGTGATGCCGAGCAGCGTGGACGTGATCGCGGCCATCCCCGAGGCGACCGCAAGACCGCCGGTACCGCCTTCGAGGAGTGCCATCCGCTTCTCAAAGACGTCATTGGTCGGGTTCATCAGACGGGTGTAGATGTTCCCCAGTTCTTTGAGTCCGAAGAGGTTTGCAGCCTGTTCGGTGTCTTTAAAGACATAGGATGATGTCTGATAGATCGGCACGGCCCGTGCCCCGGTGGCCGGGTCCGGGACCTGGCCTCCGTGGACGGCCAGGGTCTCTCTTCCATAGTGTGTGCTGGTCATTTCTGTATCTCTCCATTGAGGATGTTGATTCCGTACTTCTCTGCGACTTCAGTGAATGCATCGGTCAGGTAGTGGATCTTCTTCCATGACAGGCCGAAGGTGTTCAGTTTCCAGGTTTTGGTCGCGCCTGCGAACTCTCCGCCGATGGACCTCTTTGAGAGTTCATCGCTGAGGAAGAATCCCCGCCGCTTGTGGGTCTGCGCAACCTTGTCGAATGAACCGGTCGTGTCCACCTTGGTCAGCGAGTGCTTGCGCGGGTACTCGCTCACGACCGCGCTTCCCTCGATCTGGAGGAGATGGCCGATGAAGTAGTTGGACTTCTTCAGTTCCTCGTCCCAGTGGAGGGTCCGCTCTTTGACCGTGGGGAACGAGGCCATCATCGCGACCAGGGTTACGCCCATCAGGGTGCATCCGAGCATCTCCACCTCCTTGATCCCGAACTTGCGTTTGGTCAGGTCGCCGACCATCTGGGTGGTCCGGAAGACCTTCTCCGCCCACTCGTCGGATGTGGCCAGCACCCCCGAGGGTGCGGGCGACGCCATGCTCTTGTGGCCTGACCCGACGACGAAGTCGGCACCGAGCTTCCTGCCGTCGACCGGCATCACGCCGACGGTGTATGCCCCGTTATACAGGATTGGGATGTCGTACTGGTGGGCGACCTTCGCGATCGCTGCGAAGTCGTGCTCGTTTGCAAGTTGATAGTCATAGTGATCGACCATCGCCAGCACCGGGTAGGCCCCGGTCTCCTGTTTGACCTGTTCGATCTTCTCTGCTGCCGCATCGGCCGTCAGGATCTTCTGTTCATTCACCGGGATCTCGCGGACGATCCCGCCGGCGTTTTCAACTGCCAGGAACTCGGTGTAGTGGGCGAGGGCCGAGACGACCACGCTGTCCCCTTTGTTCACGATCGTCGAGGTGACTGCCTGGAAGCCCCTGCGTGCCCCCGGCACGACCCGGGCCTGGTCCATCCCGACGAAGTCTGCGAGTTCCTCGTGGAAGGTGGCGATCGGGGGCTTACAGATCTTATCGAGCCGGAACGGCTTTCTACAGGCATCACAGACAGAGTATCCATCGCCATATGAGATGACCGCCTTCCTGGCTTCAGGGGTCAACCGTCCTGCCGCCTGGATGGGCTGGATATTGATTAGATTCTCTTCTCGGGCCCGAATCTCGATGTTTCCTGCGATCCTGGTCACCTTCGGATGGCCGGTGCCCGCCTCGATCTCTCCGAGTATCTCCCTGATTGAAGCGATCTTCTCTGCAAACCGGGTCTCTTCCTCCTCGTCGAGCCCTGACGGCAGGGCCTGACGGTAGATCTCCCGGAGG
Organism: Methanosphaerula subterraneus; assembly: GCF_052055875.1. Lineage (GTDB taxonomy): Archaea > Halobacteriota > Methanomicrobia > Methanomicrobiales > Methanospirillaceae > Methanosphaerula > Methanosphaerula subterraneus. The sequence continues at coordinate 807,238 of NZ_CP170508.1, read as the reverse complement.
TCCTCAAGGGCGAACAGCCCTTCAAATATCTTCTGTACCCGAATATCCATAATTCATCTCTCCTGAAGTCCAGAAACGAGCTTGCACTCATCATCTGACACGGGGTCGGGGACGCGGCCTCTCTGATATCCAGGCAACTCAATCAATTGTTTATTCACAATTGTGATTTTAAGGTTCACCTGATTTGTATATAATCATTGTGAAAGCGGTGAACTATGCCCTGTGTACCCGGTGAGGCGCTTCCCCGACAGATCTTTGGAATCCACTGGTATTTGCCCGGATTATCAGATGAACATTTCCCCGGCTTTAACCCCGGATGGTAAGGGTGCGGAGAGCCTCGATGGCATCGAGCCTCTTCCGGTCCTCGCCGTTTGTTCGGACAAATGAAAGAAATGCTTCCCCTGCCTCTCCCGATCCTGCAGTAACCGATGTATAGGTCCTGTCCGGGAAGTACATCCGCTGTCCGCGGGTGAGTATCTCCGTTGCTGCATCTTGGGTAAGGACCCCGGCGTTTACAGCCAGGTCCAGGTTGTGCCTGATGTTCACGAGGGGTTCTGAGAAATGGAGGTACGTCTCGGGATCATAGATCAGCGCGACCTCGTCGTCAGAGACCACGATCCCGTCCCGGTAGAGCCGGTAGACCTCGCCGATCCCGATCATCCCGAAGGTGTCGAGTTCGGAAGCCCGGAGGGCGCCCATACTCGAGGCCCCGATCACCGTCGTCCCCTGTTTGATCGCAGCGAGAACCTCCCGGTGGCCGACCGAGCAGTCCTGAAAGAAGACCCCGTCGATCAGCACGATCGTCCTGGCTCCCTCTTCAGCCGCCTTCAACAGGTCGCCGCGCCTGGCCGGCGGTCGGTACTCGGCGTCGAGGAGAGCACGGGCTGCCGTCAGATCAAGGCTTGGTCCGAGAAAGACGATGATTTCGTGCATGCCGGCACCGTTCCCCCCGCCGTTCGCTGTCCATCGCATAGGTCTCAAGCCCCGGCACCACGACCCTGACCACGTTCACACCGGTCTCCGGCCGGGTCAGGTCGGTGACGATCACCCGATCCAGCCCGACCGCTGCGAGCCGGTCAGTCACCACCCAGATATCGTCGAGGAAGTCCTCGGTATCGCAGCTCGCAAGCGCGGCGTAGGGAACCGTGCTCTTCTCCTCGTACCAGTACCGGTTCAGCCGTTTGACCCGGTCGTATCCGATCGAACGGCGTTCGTCGGCTTCGGTGGTGTCCTCGCGGGCGCCATGGATCTGGGTGACCCGGCTCTGCGCCACTTCAGTCAAGGCCCTGAGCGTAGCGATAGCAGCCGAGGTGTGCGTCCCCATCCCGAGGGTCAGGAGGCCGGGGTCCCTGAGCACCGGGTCGTCGGATGCGGCTGCGATCGTCGGTATCCCGATGTCGCTTGTCAGGTCGTGGAGGACGATGTCGACCCCTGCCTTTGAGAAGGCATCGAGCAGCGAGTAGGCGGTCGGGTCGGTCACATCGGTGATGACCGGCCCGGTGTCATGCAGAACCTCTGCAATCGACCAGGCGTCCCGCTCCACGATCTCGGCAAGGGCATGGAAGGTGGCCTCTTCGAGGGTATTCCCTGAGGCGATGCCGTTGGTGCTGGTCCGAAAGAGCCGTGCCGTCCCCTGTGGCAGCGGGTGAAAGACCGCATGGGCAGGGAGGAGCACCTCTTCATGCTGGACGATATCATACCCCTTCACCCACGGGAGCACCTGGTCCGGGTCAGCATCTCTGGGGAGGATCAGGTCCTGCGGGTCGACGACGCTCCCCTGCTCTGCAAGGGATCGGTGGGTTCCCATGATCAGGGACCGGTCGTGCACCTCTGCGGAGTACCGCTCGATCCCTTCCATGATGGCAGAGACCCTGGCCGCTATCGGGGTCGCTCCTTTGCCGTTGTAGACTGAAATCGCCCCGTCTGCAGCTGCAGGACGGATGCACGAGAAGACCGGGATCCCGACCCGGTCGAGACCGGTGATGTCGGCGACCCGTGTGATCCCGGTCGTTGGGAGCAGCCGCTCGATCCGTTCGAGCGTTACTGCAGGGTCGACCGCTCGCTGCGTCTCATTCCGGTATATCTTCCTGCACGAACTGAGTTCCATGCACCCTTCACCATTACGAGACTGCGAGCATCCGCTCAAGTGCTCTGCGTGCGCCTTCCGCGACTGCCGGGTCCACCTGGACGATCGGCGCCTTTGTCCTGATCGCTGCTTCGATCTTCTCAACGGTGATCATCTTCATATCTGCACAGCTGAGTAAGGGTGAAGCTGCCACAAAAATCTTGTCTGGAGACTCCTTCCTCAAACGGGTCAGCATCCCCACCTCAGTGCCGACAATGATCACCTTCGCCGAGGTTGTCTTCGCATGCCTGGCCATTGCAGAGGTCGAGCCGATGAAGTCGGCGACATCCTGCACCTCCGGGATCGTCTCCGGGTGCACGATCACCTCTGCGCCCGGATACTCGGCGAGCCGGTCCCTGATGTCCTGCACGGTCAGCGAGTGGTGGACCGGGCAACAACCGAGTGCCGGCACCGGGATCACCTGTTTATCGGTGTTACGTGCGACATAGAGGGCAAGGTTCCGATCTGGTGTGAATATGATCTGCTTCTCATCCAGACTGTTCACCACCTTCACCGCATTCGCAGAGGTGCAGATGATATCGGAGACCGCTTTGACCGCTGCGGAACTGTTCACATAGGTGACGACCGCTGCGTCAGGATAGTGCCTGCGTGCCGCCAGGATCATCTCGGGGGTGACCCTGCTTGCCATGGCGCACATCGAGAACGGTTCCGGGTGGATCACCTTCTTGGACGGATTGACGATCGCGGCCATCTCTGCCATAAAATCGACACCTGCAAAGACCAGGTACTCTGTTGTGACCAATTTTGCTCTCTGTGCCAGTTCAAGACTGTCGCCGACAAAGTCAGCCATCGCCTGAACCTCGGGCCGCACGTAGTTGTGGGCGAGGATAGTGAAATCTTTCATATTTCTCTCACACTGCTCCGGAATATCACAATCGTGAAGTTAGTTTAATGTAGTGGGACGATTTAAAAGTTATCATAATATGGTCAAAGCACCCTGTCAGGAGGTTGTCTGGGAACTGCTCCCTGCGATCAGAGCTGCGCTTGCGGCAGAACTGGTGAAACGGGGAATGTCGCAGCTGGCTGCATCCAGGGTTCTCGACATGGCGCCGTCGGCGGTATCCCAGTACCTCTCAAAGAAGAGGGGATACCGGATCGAATTCGAAGGAGAGGTTAAGGAGACGATCGAACAACTGGCCGAGGATATCGTCCAGGGTAAGATCGAGGACGTCTCTTCGGTCTTCTGTGATATCTGCAGATTGATCCGGCAGGGAGAGGGGCCCTGCCAGAAGAAAACGATGACTGAAACCCAATAATTAAGTACCACCAGGGGGCATTGCTGCAGAGATGGAGTATAGTGCGGAGGTATCGGCACTGGAAGAGGCGATCAGAGCACAGGGATCGTTGCTGATCGCGTTCTCCGGTGGGGTGGACAGCAGCCTGCTGGCAGTGATCGCCCGCGAGGTGCTCGGAGACCGAATGAGCTGCGCCCTGCTCGACAGTCCCCTGCTTCCACGGAGAAGTTATTTGGAGGCGGTCGCGATTGCCAGAGAGTACGACCTCCCTCTGAACGTTCTCTCCTTCTCTCTGCTCTCGAAGGAAGATATTCTGAAGAATTCCCGGGATCGCTGTTACTTCTGCAAGAAAGGGACGGCAGAACTCTTTCACCGTGAACTGGCGCGGCTCGGTTTTTCGGGCGTTGCAGATGGTGTGAACTTATCGGATTATGGAGAGCACCGACCCGGTCTGATCGCCTGTGAAGAGGAGGGGATCCTCCACCCATTCGTGGAGGCCGGCATCACCAAATCGATGATCCGCGCGATTGCACGATCGAAGAGCCTCTCATTCTGGGACAAGCCCTCGGCGGCATGCCTGGCTTCGCGTCTGCCATATGGCGACGAGATCACACCGGATCGTCTGCACAGGATCGAGGTGGCCGAGGACGCTCTCTATGATCTTGGTTACCGGGAATTCCGGGTACGCATGCATGGCGACCTCGCCCGGGTCGAGGTGAGCCGGGATATGATGGAGCAGGCCTTTAAAGACCGGGAGGCGATCCTGGCAGCCCTCAAATCAGCAGGTTTCCGGTATTCTACACTCGACCTGGATGGGTACCGGACCGGCTCGATGGATGAGGTATTATGAAGATCGAACTGGTCAGGAAGGACTTTCCGCTCTTTACGGATGTCACGTACATGGACAGCGCTTCGATCAGCCTGACGCCGGTCCAGGTGGTGGAGTCTGTCAGTGACTACGACCTTCACTACCGGGCCAATGTCGGCCGGGGTGTCCATCGGCTTGCACAGATAGCCTCTCTCCGATATGATGAAGGGCACCGGAAGGTCGCGAAGTTCATCGATGGCGAAGAGGGGACCACCGCGTTCGTCCAGAATACCACGGCAGCGGTGAACATGGTCGCTGCCGGCTTTCCCTGGAAGCGGGGTGACCATGTGGTCACCACCCTCCTCGAGCACCATTCCAACCTGCTCCCCTGGATCCGGCTCCGCGAACAGGGGGTCCTGGTGACGGTGGTTCCCCCGGGTCCGGATGGGACGATCAGCCCGGCCGCGATCGAGGCGGCGATGACCCCTGCGACCAGGCTGGTCGCCGTGACCCATGCATCCAACGCCCTGGGCACGATCGTGCCGGTCGAGCAGATCGCAGCGATCTGCCATGCCCACGGGGCACTGCTGCTGGTGGACGGGGCCCAGTCAGTTCCCCATCTTCCGGTCAGTGTACGGGCACTTGACTGTGACATCCTCTGCTTCTCGGGCCATAAGATGCTCGGACCGACCGGGACCGGGGTGCTCTGGATGAGGGAGACCTACATCCGGCCGTCGGTGCTCGGCGGCGGGATGGTCGAGACAGCGACAGCGGACGGGTTCACCCCGGTGCAGGGGTACCGGCAGTATGAGGCGGGCACCCCGAACATCTCCGGGATGATCGGTCTCTCCCGGGCGGTCAGCTACCTTGAAGAGATCGGGATGGCGGCGATTCGAACCCATGAGCAGGCGCTGACCCGGCGGCTGGTCGACGGCCTCCGGGGCCTCCGGGGGGTGACAGTCTTTGGGCCGGAACGGGCGGAGGACCGGATCGGTGTGGTCTCGTTCACGGTTGACGGTGTCCACCCCCACGATGTGGCGCATATCCTCGACGAGGCCTCGGGTGTGCTGGTCCGGTCGGGCCACCACTGCTGCATGCCCCTGATGCAGGCCCTCGGCACCCCGGATGGGACGGTCCGGGCGAGCCTGTACCTGTACAACCGCAATGAGGATGTCGACCTGCTGGTGGCGACCGTCGAGGAACTGGAGCGGAGACTGTGATGATGTATAAGGAGATCCCCTGTATCAAGAAGAGCGGTGATGAGTTTACGGCTGCACTGCACCCGGTCGTCGAGGAGGTGCCGGTCGCCCTGTTTGTGAACGGCAGGCATGCGGCGACGGTGATGACCAGCCCGACAATGCTGAAGGAACTGATCGTCGGGTTTCTACTGACTGAAGGGGTCATCAAGTCGCTCGACGAGATCGAGGCGCTCTCGGTCGACAACGACCGGGCCGAGGTGCTGACGAAGAACCCGTACAAGATCCTCTTCTCCAAGAAGACAGTGCTGAGCGGCTGCGGCGGTTCGTCCTCGTTCCTCGATATGAAGAAACTCCCGAAGATCCACTCGGATCTGACCGTGGTCCCTGAACAGATCTCAACCGGGCTGAAGGCTGTGCTGAACTCGCCGCTGCATATGCTGACCGGCGGGGTGCATGTGGTCGGTCTGATCCAGGGGGATCAGCACCTCGCGATCGTCGAGGACATCGGACGGCACAACGCGCTCGACCGGGTGATCGGGTACGCGGCGCTGAACCGCATCGATCTCTCGCAGACGTTCGTCGTCTGCACGGGCAGGATCTCATCCGAGATGGCACGCAAATGCCTGATCGCGAACATTCCGATGATCGTCTCGCGGGGGGCGACGACGACGCTGGCCGTGGAGATCGCCCGGGCCGGCGGCTTGACGGTGATCGGTTTTGTCAGGAGCGATAAGATGAACATCTACTCCGGGGAGGAACGGGTGAGCGGGGCCGGCTCACTGGACATTCCCGCGCCGGTCGAGTAAGCCCTCTATTTTGCAGCGCTGACAGAGTGTGCCTGAGCATGTCGCCCCGCAGCGGTTGCACTTCGACAGCGTCGACGGCGGGATCATCCCGCTGACCATTCGTTTCAGGTCCGCCTCTCCTTCCACGATCCTGAGCATGGTGCCAGGGAACCGGTACTCGAGTACTCCGAGCGCACGCCGCACCTCGGCCCGGAGAGCATGGGCGGTATACGGGCACTCTGGAAGCGGGGAGAGGAGGCCGGCCACCATTCCGTACACGACCACCTCCCTCTCGCTGACCCGTCCGAGCGGCTTGATCCGTGGTATATACCCGGTTCCCTCCGGCAGGGTGCCGGCGATCCGGGTGAGGTCCCCGCGCAGGTAGTTCATCAACACCGACTGGGCCTCGTCGTCCAGGCAGTGACCGGTCGCAAGCACACCCGCCCCTGCCTCCACTGCGGCCTGCTGCAATGCCTGCCGCCGGTAGACCCCGCAGACCGAACAGGCCCGTTCCTGGTTTCCGTTCAAGAGACTGTCGAGGTCGGCTCCAAAGAGATCATGAAACGAGACGATGATATGCCTGATCCCGAGCCTCGCCGTCAGGTTCCGGGCCGCTGCCAGTGTCTCGTCGCGATAGCCCCTGATCCCTTCGTCGACGGTGATGGCGACCAGGCGGTCTGCTGCCCTCTCTCCGAGCAGCAGGTTCAGCAGCCAGAGCAGCACCGTGCTGTCCTTGCCGCCGCTGAGGGCGACGGCGATCCGTTCATCCCCGGCAAGGGTATATGAGGCGAGCATGCCGGCAGTCTTCGCCTCCACCTGCTCCATCAGGTGTGCTCCACAGAGGTGCACCCCGTCTCCCCGGGAGAGGTAGACCGCGGGTCCTCTGCAGCGGTTGCAGACGATCATCTATCCCCCATGGACGATACTGATCACGCGAAGGTGATCGCCGTCGGAGGCAGGGGTGTCCTCCGGGATCAGCACGCCGTCCCTGACCACGATCACCTCTGCCGGGTTCACCCCTGCGGCCACGAGCAGCCCCTCGATGGTGTCGCCTGAAGTGAAGCAGAGTTCCCTGGTCTGTTCAGGGAGTTCAAGGGTTATCATCTGATGTACGATAGGGAGGACTGCGGGTTTAACAGTGCTGAATGGGGATGTGGGCAGTAGATATTTACCTCACTGTAGAGACCTTATCTACCGGATACATTCTCTGCCGATAGCAATCCTTATCCCCGTTTCAGAATAATCACAATTGTGATTTCTGCTTGTGGCAGAAATTTTCGGAAACAAGTAGTGAGAGGCTGACCAATGGGAAAGATTTACAACAACATCACAGAGACCATCGGGCATACCCCGCTGGTCAGGTTGAACCGGCTGACCGAAGGGCTGACGGCGGAGGTCGTCGTCAAGGTGGAGTCATTCAACCCGATGTCGAGTGTCAAGGACCGGATCGGGCTCGCCATGATCGAGGCCGCCGAACAGCACGGCCTGATCAAGGCTGAGACCACGATCGTCGAGCCGACCAGTGGAAACACCGGCGTCGGGCTCGCATTCGTCGCTGCAGCACGGGGATACAAACTCAGGCTCTTAATGCCTGAGACGATGAGCATCGAGCGGAGAAAACTGCTCAAAGCACTTGGAGCAGAACTGGTGCTGACTCCCGGGCCTGCGGGGATGAATGGAGCGGTCAAGGCTGCAGAGGCTATGGTTGCAGAGAATCCTGACCTGCTGTATATTCCACAACAGTTCAGAAACCCTGCAAATCCGGCTATCCACAAGAGGACGACTGCCGAGGAGATCTGGGCTGACACCGACGGCCGGGTGGATATCGTTGTGGCCGGCGTCGGAACCGGGGGGACGATCACCGGGATTGCAGAGGCTATCAAGGCGAAAAAACCCGAATTCAAGGCTATTGCTGTCGAGCCGGCGGGGTCTCCTGTCCTCTCAGGTGGAAGCCCGGGGCCGCATCGGATCCAGGGGATCGGCGCTGGTTTCGTCCCGGATGTGCTGAGGATGGACCTGCTCGATGAGATCATACAGGTCAGTAACGAGGACGCGTTCGAGACGGCCAGGCGTCTCGCCAGGGAAGAGGGTATCCTGGCAGGGATCTCATCCGGTGCAGCCGTCTATGCAGCCCTGCAGGTCGCCAAACGCCCGGAGAACAGTGGGAAGATGATCGTCGTGATCCTTCCGGACACTGGTGAGCGATACCTCTCCACAGATCTCTTTGAAGCATAGGTAATCTGATCATGATCCTCGAACGCCTCAGGGAAGATATCCAGACCATCTTTAAGAAGGACCCGGCAGCCAGATCGATACCGGAGGTGCTCCTCTGTTATCCCGGGCTGCACGCACTCTGGAGTCACCGGGTGGCCCACTGGCTCTGGGTCCACCATCTCTTCTTTGCAGGACGGTTCGTTTCGCATATCGGCCGGCTTCTGACCGGGGTCGAGATCCATCCCGGGGCCACGATCGGGCGGCGGGTCTTCATCGACCATGGCATGGGCGTCGTGATCGGGGAGACGGCCGAGGTCGGGAATGACGTCCTGATCTACATGGGGGTCGTGCTCGGCGGGACTGCGCTGGTGAACGAAAAACGCCACCCAACCATTGAGGATCATGTGGTCATCGGATCAGGAGCATCGGTTCTCGGTCCGATCACCATTGGAAGCGGGGCCAAGGTCGGGGCCGGATCGGTGGTGGTCCGGTCGGTTCCCCCCGGGGCTACGGTCGTCGGAGTTCCTGGCAGGATCGCCGGGCCACAGTGTAAACTGGGTGGAGAGGGGGAGGAGCGGGGGGTGATGCCTGACCCGATGCTCCGGGTGATCTCCAGGCTGCTCGACCGACAGAACCAGTTCGAGGAACGCATCCGGATCATGGAGCAGGTGATCCCCGGGCCGCTCGGTCTGGAGAAGCAGGCCGAGCTGGTGATGGAGGAGCAGATCAGAGACGCGCTCCGCGAGGTGATCGACCCGGAGGTCGGGATCGATATCGTCGACCTCGGGCTGATCCGTGATGTGCATGTCAATGCAGACGGGCGTGCAGAGATCGATATGGTGCTGACGACGAAGGGCTGCCCTCTGGTCGATTATCTGAGTCAGCAGGTCCGGCGGAGGGTCGAAGGGATCACGGGGATCACGGCGGTCGAGGTGACGGTGCTGGACGAGCCCTGGGACTGGAGCAGGTTCGTCCGTCAGAACGGGCAACTGAAAAAGGTATAGCACGGGGCGTCGTAGTTATTCTGATGGACAGTCGCGATGAGATGTACGGCCGCTTCTCGGTTGCACTTGCAAAGCTTGAGGCATGCAGGGAATTTGCGGCGCTGATCCCTGAGGTGCGGACCAACCTGGTCTACGCTGCTGAGGATGCGAAGGAGAGGAACGACGTGCTCGCCGTGGAAGGGCGGGTGACGGTGATCGGCGGGATGCCGCATGCGTCCGGAAGACCGGTCTTTGGGGCTTCGAGCCATATGGCCAGACTGATGATCGAACTCCGAAAGGTCGATCCCCGTGTCCGGGCCGGCGTGGACTTTGCGAATACACCCGCGCTTGCTGCATGGCTTGAGGAGTACTGCAGGGAGAAGCACTGGGTCTTTTCTGTGATCGACCGGAGGAACGAACCTGATTCGATCAAAGAGGAGGAATGCGCCTCGATGCCCTGGAAGGTTGCCGAGGCGGTCAGGGCCGCCGGCAACCGGGCCCCGAAGATCTTCTATGAGACCGGAGCCATCGGTAAGGAGCCGGTCAGCGTGCTGGTCGGCGGGGACCCGATCGAGGTCGTCGAGCAGGTCTGCGAGATCGCGCGGAGGTATGCGCATGAGCGATGAGAAGATCGGTAAGATCGATGCGGCGACCTTCGCCTCATTTCTCCTCCGTCGGACCGGTGCAGCCGATCAGTCGGTGATCGTGCCTCCAACCGCGGGGATCGATGCAGGGGTGATCGACCTCGGGGACGGCAGGGTACTGATCGTCGCCGAAGATCCGATCTTTGCCATCCCGAACCAGCCCTACGATCTCTTCGGCTGGCATACGGTCCATATCGGGGCCAGCGATGTCGCGGTGATGGGAGTGAAGCCGCGGTACATGACCTACTCGCTGCTGATGCCCCCTGGCACGTCAGACCAGGACTTCCGGACGATCGTGGACGCGATCGACCAGGCGGCGAAGGATCTCGGGATCGCGATCGTCGGCGGACATACCGGGTACTATCCGGGATTTGCCGCCCCGACGATCGGTGGGATCACGGTCTTTGCGGTGGCTGAGAAGGGGGAGTACATCACCTCTGCAGGTGCCCGGCCCGGCGATGACGTGCTGCTGACCAAGGGGCCGGCGATCGAGACCGCGGCCCTCCTCTCGGTGCTCCGTGAGCAGGAACTGAGGGTGAAGCACCCTGCCTGGCTCGTGAAGTCCGCGCAGGACCTCTGCTGGCAGATGTCGGTGGTGGCGGATGCGGCCCTCGCCCGCGAGGCCGGCGAGGTGACGGCGATGCACGATGCGACGGAGGGGGGAGTGCTCGGCGGGCTCTATGAGATCGCAGAGGCGAGCGGCACCGGGATGGTGATCGACGAGGCGCAGATCATCTATCCGAAAGAGGTCAGAATGGTCTGCGAGCAGTTTGATCTGGATCCTCTGGCATCGATCGCCGAGGGAACGCTCCTTCTGACCGCCGATCCGTCAAGTTCCGATGCGATCGTCGACCACCTGACCCGGTCCGGGATCCCGGTGTCGGTGATCGGAAAGGTCACGGATAATCCAGAGGAGCGGACGGTCCGGCGGGTCGACGGTACCATCGAGCAGCTCCGCATCCCTGAACAGGACCCGTTCTGGCCGGTCTTCTTTGAGAGTACGTGTTGATGCAGGGATCCCCTTTTTTACTATCGCTGCCAGCCGCCGGTTTCCACCGGGGCGTTGTCGACTATCGATAAATATCATCATCAACTATATTATAAAATCAGCATGCGCGTCCCTTTCTGTGAACTTACGAACCGTATGAGTCGTTTCAGAGATCTGATGGATAGAAAAAATCCTGATTGGGAGATCGTGGCCATCCTCGAGAAGATCCACCTCTACTACTTCACCGGGACCATGCAGGACGGCGTGCTGCTCATCCCCCGGAATGACGAAGCCGTCTTCTGGGTACGCCAGAGTTATGAACGGGCCCTTGACGAATCATTCTTCCCCTGCATCAGGGAGATGCACAGTTACCGTGACATCGCGGCGGTCATGAAGTCTCTTCCCAAAACGATGTACCTGGAGACGGACCTGGTGACGATGGCACAGTTCCAGAGGCTGCAGAAATATCTTCACTTCACCGAGGTGAAGGCGGTCGATGCAGAGGTGGCCGCTGTCAGGTCGGTGAAGAGCGGGTATGAACTCTCTCTCATGGAGCAGGCCGGAAAGATCCACCGGCATGTGCTGGAGGATTGTGTGCCCGACCTTCTCTCAGAGGGGATCGACGAGGTGGAACTCAACAGTGCTATCTACTCCCTCATGGTGCAGGAGGGTCACCAGGGGATCATGCGGTTCGGCATGTTCAATGAGATGGTACTGGGACAGATCGGTTTTGGAACCAGTTCCATCTGCCCGACCTGTGTCAACACCCCGGGGGGAATTTCCGGGATGTATCCGGCTGTACCGCTGATGGGATGCCGGGAGAGAAGACTTCGGGACGGCGACCTTGTCTACGTTGATATCGGGTGTGGATACAAGGGGTACCATACTGACAAGACCACGACCTACATGTTCGGGAGACCCATTCCGGATGGGGCGGTCCAGGTGCATGAGCAGTGCGTGGAGATACAGAATGAACTGGCCTCACTCCTGAAACCGGGAGCGATCCCCTCGGAGATCTACACGAGCCTTATCGATGGACTGAGTCCTGAATTTTTGAAAGATTTTATGGGGTTCGGCCGGCATCAGGTGAAGTTCCTCGGTCATGGCATCGGGTTGTGGATCGATGAGAAACCCGTGATCGCGAAAGGGTTTGATGAACCCCTGGAGGAAGGGATGGTCTTTGCACTCGAGCCCAAGAAGGGAATCAGGGATGTGGGGCTGGTCGGGATAGAAAATACCTTCGTCGTGACCCCTCAGGGGGGTCGCTGCATCACTGGAGACAATCCCGGGTTGATCCCGGTATTCTGATGATGAGGTTCATCATCGGCTTATGAAGTATTTTTTATCCCCCGCACTCGTTTCAGGCACCAGTGGATCACGAAAACAGTTCGTATATTCTGAACCGGCCGGATCACGTGATTTTCCAGGAGATTTCTGCATGCATGGACTTTCCGCGGAACCTGAGCCCGTTCTGTTCCATATTGAGGTGATTTCGAAGGTACTGGCGGATAATTCCTTCCTGCTGCTGATCGACACCGCCCATTCTGGCTCCGAGGTCCACAACTGCGTGGCCGAGTGTCGGATACAACCGTCCGTCCGGGTACTCCTTGCAGACGATCGAGGCCGGTACGCCGAGCTGACGAAGTCCACGGTACAGGCAGTTGGCGTGAGGGATATCATTGAACTCGGACCCGAGGACTTTTGGCCAGAGTTCCTTCATTGCAACGGCAATTGGTGGAGGAGTGCCATGCCAGAAGAGGACGACCCTGTCGATACAGCAGGAGTCGACAGCCCTGACCACTGCTTTCAGATCCTGAGTGAAGAGCGAGTACGGAGCGACGAGGAGCGGAAATTTCTCTGTACATCCTTCGGCGAGGTTCTCCCAGCCCCCGGGAATGACCGATATTCGTGATTGCATCGAATGCTTGACTGCACACTTGGTCAGGGAGTCTATCATCGCCTCTGATTTTGTGACCTCGGTGACCCGGTTCCCTTTCCGGGAGATCAAATACGGTAGCATCGACCGGTCTCCAACCAGCAGCACCGACGAGCCCGATGGGGGATCGACCCGATCCATCAGGTACTTGGCCTGAGCGACCCAGAGCCGGGGATCTGCCATCGATAGCCTGATCGTCTCTTCGGGTTCCTCTGGGACAAGATGTGGGGTGGACAGGTACCGATTATAAGTGAGGCGCCAGGTTTCGACCCAGTCTGTCGTGATATCATCTTCTTTCATCGTCATCTCCCGTCCTGTCTCCTCCGTATTTGTATTGGATATGAGTGTGTTACAGGTATGATGTAGTCCCTGATTAAGTCACAAGTTAATTAAATCAATCTGTCACGTTGTACCTGTAATCCGGTTCTGACCTCCGCCGGCCCGACTTGAAGATACCTCTTCCTGGCCAGGACTCAGACGATGCAACGTCGCTTCCTGGTTTGTGGTGGCGCAGACCGGGCAGGCCCCGGGATAGGGGAGGTCGTAGGGCTCGCAGCCCTCTTCGGAACGTTGTTCTCCTCGTCCCCTTCGGTACTGTCATATTTGAAAGAATTTCAGTGCGTAGAACATGAGGGTGCGACGGTGATAAGCATCGTGAATGCTTATGCTGGTACACAGCAGGGTTATTCTCAAAAAAGGGTATGATGAGTCGAACCGGTCCCTTTCACAGGGTCACATGATCTGATGGTCTGTCGCATCCTCTGGACGTGTCAGGACGATCCCTGCGATCAGCACCGCGAGGACGGCCACGGTCCCCAGGATCTGCATCGGCTCGGTGAAAGCGACGTTGCTGACGATCACATGCCGGATCATGCTGGTCAGCCCGGCAATCAGAAGCGGCCTTGGTTCGAAGTGCCGTGTCTGAAAGTAGACGGTCACGGTGGTGAGCAGGGTCAGCACGGTGATCGAGAGGAGGAGTGCCTCGAGCACTCCCACGATCCCCACCTGCAGATCTGTGGATGAAGGGAGGGCCAGGATCTCTTTGATTGCATCGAACAGTGAGACTATGGCCACGATCGAGAAGAGGGCCGCGATCACCACATAGACTGCCAGCTGTATATCGGAGATCACGTGGACCACGAAACGGACACTTGCTGCTTCGGTAGGGATTTTCGCCATCACCAGTCTATCGGCGCATATCTGATATATGCGTGTCGAACCGGAATGACCGCCGGCGACGGCCGGCATCCTCCGGCCTCTCTTCTGGATTTGTGCCAGGGAGATCCGATCCCGATCCTGTGACTCTGGAGTCCAGGCCGGTATGCGCATTTTTTTAAACCTCCCCGGACATCATCCTCACCTGCCAGATCATGTTAACCAGCCATACACTCCTGCACCAGTACTGGCACGACCCCCGCTACGACAGAAAAAAAGTCCAGGTCTGGTATATTGACCGGGGTGCACCAAACGACCGGTCCAGCGTGAGCGGCTCCGAGATCACTCTGGAGCCCTATTACCTGAGCATCCAGACCATCTATGGCGAGAAACCCATACCCTATCACCGGATTCTGCTCATCACGTACGACGGGGCAGTTGAATTCGAGAATCAAAAAATTCAGGGATTGGCATACCAACTCATAGAAGAGAACCAGCACAGGCGATAGCCGACCCAGACCACACAAAGGTCGTGATCATCACCGCAGCCCCTAACGATAACATGCGCCGGGTGATGATCTCTCGCACCGATCCAGATCATCAACGGATCATCAGCACCCTCTCGACCGTCAGGCCGGCTTCCTGAAACTCCCGCCGATAGCGCCGCCCAGTGCAGCGGCCGGAAGCCCCATGAACCCCATGATGGCAATGGCGATCGGCCAGAGCCCCGCGGCGAAACCGCCTGTCGCCAGGCTCTGCCATATCATGAATATCGCAATGACTCCGAGTCCGAAGATGCCTGAAAGGAGGCTTGATGCGACTCCCGCACGTGCCCCGCCGCACGACAGGAACCCCGCCACGAAACCGCCGGCGAACGCGAACACCACGAGCAGGGAGAACGGGGTGCCCGGCTCGAGCATCATCGCGGCCCAGAATGCGATGATAAAGAGAGCACCGCCTGCGATCCCGACCCCCTGTCGAAGTTCGGGCGTCCAGCGTCGTGCCCGTTCCATGGAGGCCGGGCGGGGAACAGAGAGGCGAGTCCTGACGGCTGCGCCGAGGGCGCCAGCGATCGCACAGGTTGGGGTGTAGAGGAAGACAAGTGCCAGAGCGACCGGCGCGATCGGAAAGGGAGTGACATACTGTTCCGACGCAGGGGTACCCTGGACGGACAGCACGATCGTCAGTAGAGCCCCGGTGAATATGCCGGCAACCGCGCCGAGCAGGGCGCCTGTTGTCGGCCGAACGGGAGCTGCCAGGCCGGCCACGAACCCTCCCCCGAAGAGGAGGAGCGGCATGCTTGCCCACGCCGGCAGGAGGCCCGCCCCGCTGATGGCGATGATCCCCGCGCTCGTCAGCCAGCCCGCAAGCAGGCCGATGCCAGCTGGCGAAAGAAAACGGTGCGCCATGGAGTGAGCTGATCGGCGCACGGATTATACCTTCCGATACGAGTTGGCAGGATCATGAGCCTGTCCGTTTGGCGTCGCTGAACATCCGTGTTACGACCGAGAGAATGGTGTCGTTCTCCTTTCTCCGGCGTCTCGCATCAGTTCGCCTGTTCCTCCTGTCACCAGCGGACGGACGAGGTCCATGGGGCCGATGATATGGCCGTGGCAGAGGGCAGCTCCGATGATCGAGATCTCCTTCTCCCCCGTCGGGCTCCGGTACCGATCCGGACGGTCCGGGTGGCAAGGAAATCGGCAGGTTCAATGGCGATGACCTCCTGCCGGACTCATCAAACGCCACAATAAATATCCTGGCCGCTGAACTTCTCACTGCATGAAGGTGAGTGGATGAAGGAGATGAAAAGAAAGGAGAAGCAGCTGGGCGCTGATGAGACGGAGCACATTCTGCAGACCGGGGTGTATGGGGTGCTCTCCCTCGCAGATCAGAGAGGAGTCCCCTATGGTGTCCCCCTGAACTATGTCTACCACAATGGAATGATCTATATCCACTGTGCAGCCGAGGGGCTGAAACTGGACCTCCTGAATGAGAACAGTCAGGTCTCGTTCTGCGTTGTCATCGATGTCGCTGTGATCCCTGAGCGATTCAGCACCCACTATTCGAGTGTGATTCTGTCCGGCAGGGCTTCTGAAGTTTTTGAACAGGAGAAGCGAGACGGCCTGGTCGCACTCCTCGTCAAGTACTCGCCTGACTACCTCGAGCAGGGGAACCGGTACCTCGAGAAGGCCTGGGAGAGGACGAGAGTATACAGGATCGATATCGATCACTGCACCGGAAAAGGGAGCCTCAAGCACCAGATCATCTGAGCTGATAGCCTTCTCTCCGGTCCTGGCCCTGACATCTCCTGATCCGGAATACTTTCCTCCAACAGCAGAAAGGGGCTTGCGGATAAATATATATCCCAATAGGTCATTACTATACCACACGGAGTTGAGTACATCCCATATAATAGAACAACAGATACCCCCCAGGAATACAGTCTCGAAGGCGGGGTGAACTCTGCAGGAGTTCAGACAACCCGCGTCAGGTTGCCTAAGCGATGGAATAGAGAGCAATTCGCTTCGGCCGATACCCTGCTCGGGGCAAATCATATCCGGGTCAGATGTATAGATGGTGTCACCCGGATGGGAAGGATCAAAGGAAAGATCAAGAAGAGATCCTGGATACGGGAAGGAGACACGCTGATCGTGGTACCATGGAGTTTCCAGGATGAGAAATGCGATATCCTGTACCGCTACCTGCCTCCGCAGGTCGAGTGGCTCCGTAAGAACCATTACATCTGATCGTTCTTTTTTTTGCAGTGCCGGCCCGGTTGTGGTCATCCGCTCTGGGTCTAAACCATCCATTTCCATCGAGCGTAGCTGCTCGTGCTCGTCACATACTGGTTCACCAGAACAGACGGGTGCCTCAGTCAGTGGAGACTGATTCGGCACCCGTTCACCTGCACGATATTACTGCCGGCCCTATGGTGAGAGGTCGGCTCCAGACCGCATTGCGGCAATATCAGCGGCCGCCTGTGCGAGCGGGCATTCGCTGCTCTCGGTCTGACAGTTGAAACAGGCGGCGTTGACCGCTTCAAGCGAGGTTTTCACCTGTGCGTCCGAGACTTTTGCTCCGGTATACTTCCACGTTGCCATGCTCTTCACCAGGGAGGTGATAGGGATATGCTCAATATAATACTGATCCCTCTCAGTCCAGAGATCAGTGTGTGTTTCCCCTTGCATACGATGCGTAAATCCCTGCGATGCAGAGGATCGTGAAGAGGACGAACGCATAATGAACGCTGGTGATGAACTGCGGGTAGAACGCAGAGGTGATCTCAACACGACCGATCACGATTGCAAAGATCATCGAGGCGATCCCCATCGAGAGCATCTGTCCGAGCAGTCTCATCGTCCCATTCATTCCTGATGCCACCCCGTAGAAACGCTTATCGACGGCGCTCATGATTGCGTTGGTGTTCGGTGAGGAGAAGAGCCCCGCACCGATACCGAGCAGCACCAGGATAGAGAGTATGGACCAGAGCGGTGTGCTCTCGTTGAGGAAGAGACTGAAGAGGCCGAGACCGAGGGCTGTGCATCCCATCCCGATCGAGGCCACCACCCGTGGTTCAATGCGGTCTGAGAGCCAGCCTGCAACTGGTGAGACGATCATCATCATGAACGCCTGGGCGACCAGGATCATGCCGGCGTGTTCGGGGGTGAAGCCCTTGGTGTACTGGAGGTCCAGGCTCAGGAGAAACGTCACGGCAAAGGTCGCACTGTAGTTGATCAGGGCGGCGAGGTTGGAAAAGAGGAAGACTCTGTTCTCGCCAAAGAGGCGCATGTCGAGGACGGGGGTGGGGATCCGCTGCTCGTACCAGATAAAGGCCGAAATCGTGACCAGCCCGGCGACGACCAGCGCCCCGCCGGCGGATGACGGGAGCTGTGAGAATCCGTACATCACCGCCACCAGCCCGACAGCATAGATCAGAGACCCGACCAGGTCGAAGCGTTCACCTCCGCATTCAGCCCATTCGCCTTTCAGTTTCCAGAGGACGAGCAGCACCGCGGTGACGCCGATAGGGACGTTGACGAGAAAGATGGACCGCCAGCCGAAGTACTGGGTCAGCAACCCGCCGAGCGGCGGGCCGAGGGTGAGTCCAAGGTAGACCGACGTGATATAAATCCCGAGCGCCCGGCCGCGCCGCTGCTTTGGGACCACCGAGGTGAGGATCGCGACGGCGGTGCCGAAGATCATCCCACTCCCGGCCCCCTGAAGCACCCGCATCCCGATCAGTGCAGGCGTGGATGGGACCATCGTCATCAGCAGCGAGGCGATGGTGAAGATCGAGAGCCCTGCGAGAAAGACCTTCTTCCTCCCGTGAATGTCTGCGATCTTGCCGAACGGGACGATGACGAGTGCGGAGGCGAGCAGGTATGCGGTTGCAACCCAGGAGAGTGAGACTGCATCCATATGGAACTCACCACTGATGAACGGCAGGGCGATGTTGGTGGCAGAACCATCGAACGGGGTTAGAAATCCGGAGATGATGGCGATGATGAGGACGATCCACTCCTCAGAAAGAAATGATCCCTGAGATCGCGATGGTAGGGGAAGAGGCTTAGTAATATCTGCAGATGGTTCCGGTTCCTTCATCACGATCCCCGTCTCCTGGTGACAATGTAATAACGGTATAATTTAGATTTAATCATTGAAAATCTTCTCTTTTGAATAGAAAGCAGAGATGATCCTGATTGAGGTCAGACCAGTATAAACCAGGAGATCTCCCCCGATCCAGCTCCTTTTTTAACTACTTCTCCGATATGCTGGTATGGAAGAGATCGAGATCATTGACGTTGTGCCACAACAGGTGCTTGGCATGCGGCAGAAGGGGTTTTATCGTGACATTCCCGCGATGCTTGGCGAGATCTATATCTATGGATTATCCCATCAGGCAGTCCTGAGCGGACCGCCGGTCTTCATCTGTCACGAGGGATCGGTCGAGGAGGCCATGATCGCCAACGAGGCAGGGGACGCCGATATGGAGGTCGCCTTCCCGGTCGATGGGCCGGTGGAAGGTGATGGGCCGATAACGACCTATGACCTCCCCGGCGGGAGGATGGCGAGAGTGCAGCATCGGGGGCCGTATGAAGGTTGCGGGCCGACATATACCCGGCTCTTCGCCTGGATCGATGAGCATGGATTCACCATCGCCGGCCCGGTCCGCGAGGTCTACCTGAACGACCCGACTCAGGTGAAGCCGGAGGAGGTGCTGACCGACATCTATGTTCCGGTCTCTCGTGCCGGAGACTGAGGACTCGAAGGGGTCACCCTCCCCATGATGGTGCCGGCCGACCTCGATCTGAGCGATCACGTATCTGATCGGCACCATCCGGTTCGATCGACCGCCATCCATATCCCTTTATCGGGAAAGGATCCACCTGTTTAGCAGATGGATACAGTGATTGAATGGATGCAGTGATTGAATCAGTGCTGATCGGTCTTGGGCTTGCGATGGACTGTTTTGCCGTCACCCTTGCGACCGGGGCCACAGCAAGTATTAACCGATTCAAAACAGCGACCGTCCTTGCGGCGACATTTGGTGTCTTTCAGGGTGGGATGACGATAGGGGGCTGGTTGCTCGGGATCTCCTTCGCCAGTTTTGTGAACAGGTATGCCCCCTGGATCGCCTTTTTACTATTGGCCGGGATCGGGGTGAAGATGTGCATCGAAGGGGTCAGAGGCGATGATGGTGGGGAACGACCGTCGTCACTCCGTGCCGGTGTGGTCATCGGACTTGCCATCGCCACCAGCATCGATGCGCTTGCGGTTGGGATAAGTTACGCACTGCTCGGGGTCGACCCAGTGCTCCCCTCCCTGATCATCGGAGCGATCGCATCCTGCATATCGTTTACAGGGGTCTATGCCGGCATGAGGCTGGCTCCAGTTCTTGGGACCCGTGTGGATATCTTCGGCGGGGTGGTGCTGATAGCGATTGGAGTCAAGGTCCTGGCCGAGCACCTGGCCCTGATCTGAATGGATCCTCCTGGATTGACAGGGGTCATAGCGATCATCTATTCACCCTTTTTTTGAGGTGTCGGCTGCTCTGGGATCCGCCGGCCCATTCGGGTTTACCTCTTTCGTTCATCCCCTATTCCAATGAGTTTGGGGGCCGTTATGTCTGCAGGGGTCCGGCGATAGTTTCAGGGTTCTGGGGGTCAGCGCATCTCAAGGAACCTGCGTGTAGAGATGCCGATGATCCGCAGAATACACTTCAATGTCCTGCGATCCAGTTCATCATACTTTGGAATGATCACCGTGACCAGCCCGGAACTGTCATGTCGTCGCATCTTCAGATGATTCCCCTGCACCCTCACGACCGTGAACCCGATATTTGAGAGGCACTTCTCCATATCCTTTCCGGAGATCACCGGGAGCTTCGAGAGTTTGTCTGTTTTCGACGATTTTACCTGTTTTCCTGTTTTTTCCTGAATCGGTGGTGTGGACTGTTTTGTCACAGCTCCACCTCAATCGATCTGGCACCATCTGGAAGATGCAGGTTCTCTTCAGGTGTGAGGTACAGGGAGATGGCCTCCCTGACATTTGAGAGCGCCTCCTCCTCGGTTCGCCCCTGCGTGATACAGCCCGGAAGTGCTGGGCACTCCATCACGATCCATCCGTCCTCGCCTGATCTGCTGATGATCGTCAGTTTCATTAATTGCCGTCCTCACCTGTTGACTGATTGATCCAGTGATTGGGTCCTGTGGATATATAATTTGAACCGGGGTCTGTACCGGCTGTTGGCCACGGTAGACCTTCTATTCTGATGTTTCTGTGTGCAGCGGTGACAGCTGAGCTCGTACTGGACCTCATCTCTGGAGGCGATCTCTGTCTTGCCGAGAGCCCGTCCACTCAGGAGAGTACTGTCTGAGCGGCATAGGGTACCAGTTCCAGGTGGCTCGAGGTGATCTTCGGGATGACGCTGTCTCCGAGCACTGTTGGATCGGTCTTCAACCCATCGACTCTGCCCCAGATATCGATGAGATCTCCATCGGTAAACCGTGGACCGTTATAGTTCAGATAGAGAATATCCTCATCGTAACGTCCGGATCCGGTGGCGACATGAAAGACATAATCAGTCCCTGAACTTTGAGATTGAATGATTTTCCCCCTGATCTTCACATATTTTCCGATATACTGTTCATTGTATCGAAGGAGATCGTCATAGGTGGCGATCATCGCCGTGGACTTGATCTGATCAACAGTCAGGCTGGATGCAGAGCCTGAAGGCGGGGTAGAGATACAGACTCCGGCTGCGATGACGAGCAGAAAGAGGGCACTCAACATGATGAGAATCTTTCCGCTGGTATGCTGCTTTCTGCAGGACTGGTACTCAAGTGGGGATCCCTGCAGGGGTGAGGATGAGGTGCTCCCATCCCTCTGACCTGGCTGGGCGGGGCACGGTCCGGCGGTGTGCTGTCTGCAGCGAGGACAGAGGTTGTACCGCTCATCGATCAGGGTTCCGCATGAAGAGCAGGGAACCTGATGCGGCCCCCGGTAACACGACTCCGATGACGTGGTCACCTCCAGGTTTTTGGTCTGGGAAATTGTATCTATCGATGGGTAGGAGATGATCTCATGCCGGGTAAGAACTTTTTTGCAGCGATCACAGTACCACGTCAGGGAGTCGATCGGGGCCGCGCAGTAAATACAGTGAGGTACCCCTCTGATATCAGGTTCCATATTTTTATCGTCAGAGGAGTGAATGGGGGAGGATATTTTAAACGTTACGAAACGATCTCACCGACTCCGTACCAGGGGAACAGTGCAATAATCCGCCCGAATCTGGCATGAGCAATGCTTTGCCGGCCATCCCACAATCTGCCAATCACACAGATGTTATTCCACAATGAAGATGATGCTGAACCAGCTGGCTCCACTTTTCAGGTTCAATGGGAAGTCGTTGACTGCATGGGCGGTCAGGAGAATCGCATGGCCGGGTGTCACCATCCCCGGATCAGGAGCGGTCTGATTGCGTACCAGGTTATCAGCACTGCTACGATGATTGTGATTCCAATAAAACCAAAGACCAGCAGTTTGCTCTCAAGGAAGGTCCTGTATAATGCCGGTGATAGCAGAGCGTTGAGCACCAGGGTTGCCAGCCAGTTCAACATCATCCAGACCAGAAAGACGATGATCAGTGAGATGAAATTGATGACACTCTGATCAGCAGCATTCCCCTTTTTCTGTCGTTTTTTTTCGGGTTTTTGAATTGAGAGGAGCCTGTTCATCTCTTCAGGTGGGACCTCAGCATTCTCTGTCTGGTCTGCGTGGTCTGACCCCCTGTCTGTTTGATGCACAATCTCTCATCTGCAGTCAACACGTTTAAAGAGGATCCTTCTGCCCATGATCCGGGTCGACCTCGATGATTTATAACCAGACTTTCTGAAGGCCTGGCATTCCAGTACACATTCAAGCGCGCTGATTCGATAACACAAAACTCGGATTCGCTAGATCGAACTGATCTGTGTTCCCTCTTTCAGGTATACCCTCAGCCGGTTCCTGAACCGGACGGCATCAGGTGTGTCGAAGAGCAATTGTATCCGCTCTGATATGAGCTGCACTCCCTCCGGTAACGACGCGCATGAAACCGTTACCTGGAGAGAACGGTTGGAGAGGACGAACTCCCCGCCCTCCATGACAGCCAGAAACCGGATCGGCTTTGTCAGCTGCACTGTCCGCCCCTGCAGCGTGATCACTCGAAGCACAAGCGAGTACGGCTCGCAGAGGGAGATACCGGGTTCTTTTCCTGCAGTGGATGAGCGCTTCTTTGATCCTTTCATGATCTCACCATGTTCTGTATCTTGGACAGAACAGACTTCCGTATGAGGATTACTTTCACAGTACAAGACTCTTCTTATTTACCTGCCCCTCACGACCAATCATCTATGGGAGAGCGAGAAAGTCGGCAATTTCACTGGACTAACCTTGGGAACGAGAGACTATACAAAAAATACCGTGATCTGGGTGTGATCTCTGAGGACGACGAGGCGCTTATAAAAGAGTACATCGCCGAGCACGAA
Organism: Methanosphaerula subterraneus; assembly: GCF_052055875.1. GTDB lineage: Archaea > Halobacteriota > Methanomicrobia > Methanomicrobiales > Methanospirillaceae > Methanosphaerula > Methanosphaerula subterraneus. Next base: position 784,116 of record NZ_CP170508.1, on the reverse strand, counting down.
TCGTCGAAAAATATCGGCGGGGATCGGAAGCACAAAATCATCTCCAGTCTGGTCAACTGGGGGCGATTTTTGCATATGCCGTACCGGTCCCTCACTATCACTGAGATCTATGCGGCCATCTCCCGCCTGAAAGAGTATCGGGATCCTAAGAGGGGACTTCCTTATCGGCAGAACACCCTGCATGATTATGTGGTGAGTCTCAAGCCTTTCCTTTACTGGCTCGATGAGAATGGGTACAACTCACTCCCCATAAAAAATCCAGAAGATTCGGCCGCTGAGTATCGACATGGAGTGTACTTCTCCAGATGGGATCCTGACGAAGGATGAGATCGCCCTCCTGGTTGAGAACTGTTTGACCCCCTGGGACAAGGCGCTCACCATGACCCTCTACGAGTCCGGGTGCCGGGTCGGGGAGCTCGCCAGGATGGAGTGGCGGGATCTGGTCTTCGACTGGTGGGGGGTGCGGGTCTACATCCACGACACCAAGGGCCAGCAGACTAGGTATAGTCGACTGGTCAGTGCAGCCGGGCCACTCCTAATCTGGAAGAACAGTTATCCCGGCACGCCGGCCGGAGATGCTCCTGTATTCCTCACCAGGAACCGGCAGCGGATCGTTGATGTGACCGTGAAGGGCGTACTCAGACGGGCTGCTGACCTCGCCGGCATCACCAAGCGGATCTACCCTCACCTGTTCCGGAAATCCCGGGCGATGCACATGGTCGCGGATGGATACCAGGAGAGTGTGATCAAGGCTAGTTTGTGGGGTAACTTGAACACCGAGATGTTCCGCATTTATGTCAAAATGGCCGAGAAGGAGATCGATGCGGAGTTCCTCTCACGGGCCGGCCTGGTGGTGAAAGAAGAGAGTCTGTCCGACGCACTCAAGCCGGTCGTCTGCGCCCGGTGCCACACGCTCAACGGGCCGGGGGTCGACTACTGCTCGAAGTGCGGCCAGGGGCTGAGTGACGAAGCAGTGGCAGAAGAGGGAGAACTCGATGGAGTGACCACTCGACGAGCTAAGGATATGATAGATTACCTGCAAAGATTGATTGACTCGGGGGATCTCCCGCGCCCGAGTGAAGAAAAAGTTATGGAGTCAAGGATGTGATCTGGTACGTGTCTGCGTACGTCTTCCCATCCGGGGTGTGGACGGTTACGATGGTCCACCCATAATGCTCTCCTGCCGGGACCTGCATGGATGAGTAAGGGACCTTAATCCCCCCGCCCATGAACATATTTCCATCCTTCCAGGTGGTGATCTCTCCTGTGCCCTGGAACACGAGTTTGTCCTTAACCTCTTTGAAATCGTTATCCAATTTTGTCGTATAAATCTGGATATCCACTGGAAGGCTGGCACCACTCCATTCTATTGTTTCATCACTACTATCTCTCAGGTCCGGATGAACTGTGATGCCATCATAATTTGCCCCTGAACCCCAATGCGCCTGGATCGTGCTGGCGGAGAGGTGTGTTACTTTGGAAAATTGTGCGGTATTTGCCGATGCATGTGAAACTGTTGCCCCTGCTGCCGCTCCTGAAACGGATGCTGATGCGGGGTGAGCAGTACTCTCACTCCCAGTACTTCCGTAAACAAACGCGGCTATGATAGCACAGATTACAAAGAAGACGACCAGCGCTCCGACCCCCATCAACCCCCATTTAATTACTTTACCTATGCCCCCTCCTGTGGAGGCCGCCGGCGGTTGGCGTGTCGCTCCTTGAGGGGCTGGGGGGATTGGGGACGACTCCCTGGGAGAACCACCTTGGAGATTGGCCCCACACTTCATGCAAAACGAAGAGTCTGCAGAGTTGACAGTCCCACAGACGTGGCAGGGTTTTGCCGGTATTTCTTTCGGGACCGGGGGCGAGTCGACGGTGTTTCTGCAATAAGGACAGATCTTATAGAGGTCCCGGATCTCCTGGCCACAATGAGGACATTTCATGATTGGCAATTGCCATAAGAGATCTTTAATATATCGAAATGATTCTAGAAGGATTGGTTCAATAAAAATTTATTCTGCAGCAGGCTCAAGGTGCATTATTGTGAGGCGGGCCAATCTCTCCAGAATTGGCAAACCCTCCATTGATAGATTTGGGGGCGTTGCCCGAGTAAATTCAGAAGGATTAACGCGATATCGAACGCATCCTCGGTTATGGGGATGGTCGGATGAAGCAGTGCCCAAACTGTGGGGCAGGGGTGCAGGGGGATATGGTCCTATGCCCCTCGTGTGGGATTGATATGCGGAAGGCTGCGGACCGCCTCGGGCGCGATTATTACATCCCGGCGGGAAGGGAGACCCCCCTCGTTATACCTGCCGATGATCCGCCTCTCTTTTCACCTGTATTTGACCGTCAGATCCCCCCTGAAGAAGAGGGAAGTGAACCTTCAGGAACATACCGATATATCCCTGCGAAAAAGGGCCGGCTTCCCACCCTACCCTGCCAACCGGGATCTATGGCCCGCAACAGGTACAAACTTGTTGGGCTTGGGGTGCTTGCCCTGCTCGCCCTGTTAATCTGGGGGGGAATCCAGATCGCTACACCGGCTGAAGAGTATCAGTTGGTCACAAAGTGGGGGCTCTACAGCCCGGTTTCCTCGCAAGTCACAGCCACTTATGCGATCGCAGCTGATGGTGCGGGAAATGTCTATGTGGCCAACGCCTCGAACGAGCGGATCGAGAAGTTCACCTCAGACGGCACCTTTGTCAAGGCGTGGGGCGGAGAACAAACCTACAGAAAAGGGGTATTGGTCACTTGGGGCACAGGTAACGGGCAGTTTAGCCTTCCGCTGGGGATTGCAGTTGACAATGCAGGCGACGTCTACGTTGCAGACACCAATAACAACCGGGTCCAGAAGTTCGATTCAAACGGCACCTTCATCACAACATGGGGTAGTGAAGGCTCAGGAGACGGGCAGTTTATGCGTCCCACGGGGATCACGGTCGACAGCGCAGGGAATGTCTACGTCGTCGACTATAGCACCTGCTTGGTTCAGAAGTTCACGTCCACAGGCTCATTCATAAAGGCATGGGGGGGTCGGGGCTACATTGACGGAACGTTCCAGAAACCCAAAGACATAGCGGCCGACAAATTCGGGAACGTGTATGTCACAGATACGGGACATAGACTGATTCAAAAGTTTAAATATGACGGCACCTTCGTCACGAAGTGGGGTCTCAAGGCGAACTGGGAACTCGATGATGTGGAATACGATGAGAGGTGGGGGCTACCTCCCGATACGGTCGATAAAGCGGCAGGCATGACTGCCACCCCTCTAACGATCGCAGTCGACAACACGGGGAACGTATATGTGACTGACGACTTTGGTTGGGTCCAGAAGTTCACGTCGACCGGCAGCCTCATCACGAAGTGGGATGTCCACGCTTCTTCTCTTTCGGGTTTTGGTTCTGGGCTGGCGGTCGACAACCTGGGGAACGTATATGTGGTCCGGATGGGGGAGCCCTGGCTCCAGAAGTATGCTCTGGCAACCCCGACCGCTTAACCTTTTTTACTTACGAACAAATCGAAGCCTTGAAGATATCAGATGAGAGAATACCTCGCATGGCGATAGCGGTATGAAAAAGTGCCCGAATTGTGGTACACAGGCACGGGATGAATGGACCTTGTGTCCTTCGTGCGGGATAGATCTGCGGAAGGCCGCGGGGATCCTCGGTCGAGATTACTACGTCCCGCTGGAGTCAGAGCCCGTGTTCACCGGTACGGCCGGACCCGCACAACAGGGAATGATTGTTCCCCCTCTGGTCGCAGCAGTCCCGGCCCGACCGGTCCCAGTACCCGGTTACTCCTCAAACGTGTGGTTGATACTTCTCCTGTTCGGGACGATCCTCGCTGCGATTGTCTGGGCGCCGCTGGCATGGATCTGTGTGGTCCTCAGTGGTATCGCGGTTCACGTCGATGCGAAATATCTTCATGCAGGTAATTATCAGAAGGAGACCTTTAGTTCAGTGACCTGGAACCCATTTTCCTGGGCACTCCTGGTTTTTATATGGTGGTTCGTCGGGATGCCCTTTTACTTGTATCGGAGACGTCTGATCTGGGAGACCTATCGGGATGATATCCGATGAACATTTTAACGCGTATTGCAGCAATTCTTCTGGGGCCGTTCTTGGGCCTCTTTGTGGTCGTGTTGCTCCTATGAAACAGTGTCCGAACTGCGGGACTGAAGTCCAAGATGGTTGGATCGCTTGTCCCAAGTGCACGATTAATTTGAAGAAGGCTGAGAAGGCCCTTGGTCGGGACTATTACATACCGCCCGATGATGGGAAGATCCATCCAATAGATCCCACGATCCCCTCTGGCACAGAGGGGGAGTGGACTCAGAGATCTATTGTGGTCAACGGTGAAACGAAATCAGTATTGTTCCATGACTCATCCGGGCTTCCAACAGTTCACATTCCCTCGGATGAAGAAAGTAACCTGACAGAGGAGGAAATAGCATGGGTTCTCGACCCGGAAAGGTCGGACCTCCCCCCTTCACGTTCTTCAGCCGGCGCCCTCGCGATGCCGGCCACACGGGTAGTATACGAATCTCCGGGGGCATCGACTTCTCGCACGTATGTCACTCCGACAAGGAATCCCACAATGATTTCTTGCGACAAAGCCCCGATAAACATATGGTTCGCGCTTGGGATGACACTCCCTGGTGTCGGGATTGTTGGAACTGTGGGAGCGGGGCTCCTGTCATTATACAGTCTTACTGTCTGGTTTCAAATCGCTATAGGCATTGGGATTTTGCTGATCTGGTTGACAATCTACGGAGATGCGAAGAGCATCGGGGCGGGGAACGTGAACAACGTAGGGAACTTTCTCACGAAGGTCCCTCCAATTATCTGGTTGGTCGGGTCCTTAATTGGCTGGCCCTGGGTTCCGATGATCTATGTATTCTCCAGAAACGACATTTGGCAGGCGTATTTGAGGGGGAGAGATTTTGGGTATTAATTTTCTATTGCTTGCTCAGAAAGGCAGCCTTGCCGAAGTGATGTCAGAAACAAAGGAGATGTAAAATGCGGAACGATGAAAAAGGATATGGGTTTCTTCTCGGGATATTGATGGGGGTATTGGGAAATTTTATGGCAACATCATTTTTTAATTTATTTGGTGACACTTCGATAATCGGCAACGCCTTTATCCTCCTGATCTCAATCTTCGGTTTCTTCTGGGTATTCCGTCGCCTGACTGCTGAAACCCGCTGGTAAACCGGCCGGGCCATATCGAAATGCTCATCTGCAGTGCCGGCGACCCTCTCGACCGTAGATGTTGAGATCAAATTCAGAATAACCTGTCAAGGGGGCTCATTGGGTCTTAGAGTCCTTTTATCAGGTATATCTCTATACGTCGCCAAGATACACGATCTTCTCGATCTGGGTATGACGTAGTATCGAATCTCTATTCGAGACGATATGGTCCATATCTCCAGAAAAAAAAGTAATATCGCCCTCCAGAATCGCGAGATCGTGTGCGTCGAGGATTACCTCGATATCATCGAGATCGTCCATACATTTTTTCAGGAGATCCCATTGTACCTGATAGGGCACTCTTCGCGTATGTACAGTGATTACTGCTTGATCGTGCAAAGTGGTTTGATGTGAAATGCACTCCTTCTCATAGGTCTCCTTCATCGTCTGCAACTGCCCAATCACCATCGAAGCAGGGTAGGACTCATACGATTCGAAAAAATCGGAAAGGATAGGAAAAATGCGCCACGCCCCGGCAGAAAGCATGAGATCTTCAACAGTCTCTTCTCTTTTGAGAGATGCTATCGCCCGTCGGAATTCCCGGACGATGATCTCCCGAACTGTTTTACAGCGCCCCCCACCATCAATTCCAAAGCACTCGCCCCAGACCGTTGAACTGGTGAATTTCTTTTCCGGGGCCTGGAGTACTCGAGTTGAAGCCGGCCCCCAGCCATCTGCTGTTCCAAAATAGAATCCAATTACAACATTACTATCGAGAAAAAATGGCAGTCAACTCCCCCCAAGGTCAGTGATTTAGAGCGATATCACATGATATTCGCATCGCTCTCTCGACATACTCCTGAACATCATCATCTGCTGCAATCGTGTATTTGCATTGTTCGAGGAGGGAATACCGTATCGTTTCGACCTTACATATGAAGGACTCGGCAAACTCGTCGAGCTCAGGCTTGCTGACACAGTCCATCTCCTTCCCGATGACATATGTGCAGAGCGCCTCGCTTCCCATTTCTGCAAGGGGGGGGAGCTGTGTAGGATCACAGGTGAGAGCAAGACGATAAGTATCATCCCATGAGAGATAAGCGTCATAGAACGACTCCAGCTCCGTAACTGGATAAGTCCGAATCAACTGATCCAGTTTCAACATTGTGGCGTTCACATGCTCGAGGTCCAGCGGGGCGACAAGAGTTTTCAGTTGTTCTGCATCACGCAGGATCTCTTGACAAAACTGTCTCGTGAAGCAGTCAAAGAAGAATCCATTGCTCCTGAGAAATTCCATTTCCCTCTGATCCAACTTGAGTGCACCAATCGGGATTACATCCCCATCATTATAATCTTCCCAGAGGCGGAGATGATGAGTGATATTGCTGATTTCGCTTGCCGTGCGATATCGAAGAACCTTTAACACTGAGTCGAAGAGGACTTTTTCATATGTGCTGAAATAAGAGGGGTCGGCCTTTACCCTCGGCGTAAATTTTGTACTCTGGGGGGGTACCTTTTTTCGAGACTTTTTTTGGCCCCGTGGGTGGAAGGCTCCATTGAAAGCAATGATGGCCTTAGGAGCAGTAACTGAAAAAAATGCGTTTGATTCTCCGGCCATCAAGAACGCAAATTGATCGACTGGGCCCATGGGCATTCGGATATATGCCGGGTTTGGAAAGATCGGGATTCCTCGCTGGTTAATACTGATCAGATCGGCTAAGAAGATGAACTTCACAAGTTTGGTTTTACCTATATCAGGGACCTGTTCCATGGCATAGAGTAACGAATGAAGCTTCTTCAATGGCATATCCCGAACCTCACGATCTCGGAAATCAGGTAGTAGTATCACTCATAGGTATTTATACACTCTCAAATTGGGGGATATATAGAATATCCACCCTTTATGCTGTCGCCCAGGTCAACGCTGTCCCGCTCGGTCGTGTGGTCTGGTCGCGATAGATAAATTTCGGGGGTCAGACCCAGGAAAGCTGGGCGCACCATAGTGACGACCCCCCGTAATATATTGGACGATAATGCGCGCCTCATAAAAATCTCTCTTTTTATACCTCTAATCTGACGCCATACCCCTCCTGAAATTAAGAATAGAATGGTAAAAACGCAGAATCTCAAAAAAACCTAGGGCTTAGCACTATGAGTGTTACAACCCTCTGTATGAATCAGAAGTGGCCGGGATGATATAGATTCCTCTTTGATTCGGGGAACCCGATCCGGGGAACTCTATTCGGGAACCCAACCCCGGGATCCGATCTGCCGGCCTGGTCAGAAGGGGGCCCTGTTCCAAACGTTCATTGTCCTTGAATAACAACCGTTGATGGAAGTGATCCGATGAAACAGTGTCCTGGATGTGGTACTACGGTCCTACCGGGATGGTCGTTCTGCCCATCGTGCAACAGGGATCTGCGAATCCTGCCCACTGCTGAAGACTTGCCGCCGGTGCCGGTTACCGGGGTGGACCGGCCGGATTCTGACGTTTTTAGACGGTGCAGAAACTGCGGACACCGGAACCTGGGAGGTGCCGACCGATGCGAGGCGTGTGACTACCAGTTCACATCCAAAAAACTGCGGTTGGACAGTCCGGTGGTGATCGGGGTGATCTCAATCGTTGCTGTCCTGCTCTTTGTGCTGCTGTCACTTCCTGGCGGTCTCTTATCGGGGGAGCAGCACACCCATCAGCTCCCGCCCTCGGCCGGCATCGTGGTGTCGCCGGGTGGTGGTATCAACGCCAGTTCAACCAGGGTTACCACCATCCCCACATCTCTCCCATTGCCCATCGTTTTGGCTACGACTGTCCCGGTAACAACACTGCTGGCACCATTACCCGGTGATAGTAGTACACCTTCGATCGTTCGACAGACCACGGTCATCACCTCAATCGCTTCTCTGACGCCCGGAACCCAGCTGCCGGTTGTCCCGGCAGGACTCCCGAATGCGAGTTCACTCCCAGCATCCACGAATGCGACTCCGACCAGAGTGTCTTCCTTTTCCACGACAACAGGTGGCACTCCCGGGGTCACCCCGGTCTCCAGCCAGGTTGTGACAATCCCGGTGCCGGCGAACGGACATCAGACCGGGCAGTTGACCTGGGCTGGTGAAGGGAATTATGCCAGTGAGTTCTTCACCCTGTCACCAGGGGAGGTGCGATTGAGTGCCACAGCCGAAGCAAGCCCCGGTGTGATCGCCGAAATCCGTGACCGGACAGGTATGGTCCTTGGAAAGGTCTCTTCCACGGGATCGCAGCAGGAATCGGAGATGCTGACAGTTCCTGAGAACAGCACCTACCTGATGACCGTGACCGGCGAAGGGGGCTGGACGGTGGCGGTCACCCAGGCCACACTGGACACCCGGTCATCATCGGTGCCGGCTGCGACGGTGACCCCAACCCCGGGGACGGGAATCACCTCTCAGCAGGGGATCGCCACCCCGCAGCTCCCGCCCACTCACTCCTCGCTTCCGGTCAGTTAGGGAACGTTCGTTCTGGAAGGAGACCGCCGGGTCCCTGGGGTACTGTCTGGCAAACAATTATCATCTCTGTACCGAATCCGAACGTATGAACTACTGGAAGTCTGTTATCGCAGTCTTCATTGGGCTGCTTCTCTCTACCACCGTCTGCGGTGCGGCAGATCTTCAATCATCCCAGACCCCCACACCCGTCCCGGTGAACCAGACTCTTCAACTCTGGCCATCTGAAAAAATGATGAACGCCAGCGGAACCGCTGAACCGGTGATCACCCTCGTTCTGATCCAGAGCAACAGCACGATGATGCCGGGACCCCGGGACATGGCCTTCGGGCCGACCTGGATTTCGCTCACAGTAACCCCCTCCTCGCTGATCGTGGTCTCATTGCTGGCTGGTGTTGTAGTTCTCACCGGGTTCTATCTCATTAGAAGACGTCGATGAAACCGATATGTCTGGATTCGACTGGTATTTGATCTGATATCAGGTCACAGATCAGATCCTCTATCAGGGAGTAGAGTACAGTGGTGGTTATGATGGAGGAGAGCGGCAGCAGAAATAACAGCCGACGGACGGCCCCTCGGGACCAGGAGAATGTGGCAATCTTTGGGGCACTTCGAACAATTCACAATGACCTGACCCGAATCCCTGCAGAGAAGATCGCGGTCAGAGAATGGACGCGCTTCAGGTGCAGGTTTGGCTGTGCCGCATATGGTACCCACTTCTGCTGCCCCCCATTCGTCCCTTCGACTGCAGAGACCAGGGCCATGACCGCGGAGTATCGAACCGCGGTTCTTGCCCGGTTCGATACCGCCACCTTCCCCCCCGGGCCGGATGGCCTTCCCCTTTCGCGTGGTGAGATTCTTCGGACTGTTCAGCGGACGATCGCCGATCTGGAGAGGACCGCCTTCCTCGCCGGCTACTATCGTGCGTTTGGAATGGGTGCCTCGCCGTGTGCTCTCTGCTCGACCTGCGTGGCGCAGGAGATGCTGGATGCGGGCACCACCCCGACCGCCTTCGATGCCGTCAGATGCCGGCAGAAGAAGATGATGCGCCCCTCGATGGAAGCCCTCGGGATCGATGTCTTTGAGACGGTCCGAAACGCCGGCCTCTCGATCGAGGTGCTGACCGGACGTGAAGATCCCCCCATCTACTTCGGGCTGGTCCTGCTCGAATGAGCGGGAGTGGGGATCGTCGGAGGATTCATCCGAACCCCTCTCACCTTTCTCGGGCTGACACCGCGTACGACGGGGAATCTGACAGGCCCCCTCTTCTGGACTTCGTTTAAACGGGCAGGTTCACTGTCACCACCCTAACGCTTATCCGTCCTATCTGCAAAGGTGTACGATAGTTGACAGATCAACTTGATTTGAGATCGATCCATCTGATCAGAAAGTTAGCCTACCTGTACTGGTTCAAGCGACGCTATATGGCAAAGGAACTGAGCCCGTACGGGCTGAGCCCCGGGCATCACCCTTTTCTGATGGTTCTGTTCCACAAGGACGGTGTCCGGCTCGAGGAGCTGGCAAGGACTCTCCGGGTTGACAAGGCAGTATCCACCCGCATGGTCAGGGGACTGATCGAGGGAGGATTTGCATACCGGGAGAGGGACAGCACTGACAGACGTGCCTATCGTGTCTTTCTGACTGAGAAAGGTCGGGCACTGTGCCCAAGGACGACCGAGATGATTGAGGTACTGACCGAGGTGTACCTGGATGGATTTTCGGATGAAGAGCGGATCCTGCTGGTGGAGATGTTCGACCGTATGGTGAAGAATGTGGATAAGGTGGAGTGTACCCTGAACGAAAGGAGTCGTACGATCATGACCGGAGAGAACGAGAGAACACGGGAGATCCAGACCGGAGAGCTCGGGTCTCAGGGTGAGGATGGTGGGGAATGAATCGCCTTGCTGACAACACCAGCGATGAGCAGTACAAAAAGGTCGCCCTGGCCATCGCCGCGCTCGGCACGCTGGTCGGCGTGCTGAACGGCTCGACCCTGATCATCGCGCTGCCGACGATCATGGTGCAGCTGCACACCACCCTCTTCGGGGTGATGTGGGCGCTGATCGTGTACATGCTGATCACCACCATCCTGGCCCCGGCCTGGGGCCGGCTCGCCGACATCTACGGAAGAAAGCGGCTCTATGTCTGGGGGCTGGTCACCTTCACCGTCGGCTCGATCCTCTGTGGTCTATCAACCGATATCACCCAGTTGATAGGGTTCCGGGTGATCCAGGCGATCGGCGGATCGTTGCTGGTCGCAAACGGGACGATCATCGTCGCAGACGCCTACCCGCGTGGGGAACTGGGCAGGGCAATGGGGGTCCTCTCGATGATCATGGCGGCCGCATTCGTCGCCGGCCCGGTCCTCGGCGGCGTGCTGACCCTGATCGACTGGCGGCTGAACTTCTTCTTCAACGTGCCGTTTGGGATCGTGGCGATCATCTGGGCACAATGGAAACTACGGGAGGTTGTCGATCTCGACCGGCACCAGCAGTTCGACCTGTTGGGCATGGTCTACTTCACGATTGCAGTGATCGCCCTGATGGTCTACATCGGCGCAGGGTTCATCGTCGGCCTTCTCTCGCCGATGATGCTGGCGGCGCTCGTTGTGGGTCTGGCCAGTACCTGGGCCTTCATCCGGCAGGAGCAGAAGAGCAGTTCCCCCCTGATCGACCTCTCCCTCTTCAAGATTAAGATCTTCACGTACGGACAGGTCAGCTCGCTGCTGAACTCCATCGGCAGGGGTGCCGTGATGATCCTGCTGATCCTCTTCTTCCAGGGGGTCAAGGGAGAGGACCCGTTCACGGCATCGATCATGATCGCTCCGCTTGCCATTGCGCTGACTATCACCGGGCCGATCGGTGGCAGGCTCGCCGACAAGTATGGGTCGCGGCTGATCGCCACCGCCGGCCTGGTCATATCGCTGGTCGGACTGCTCGGCCTGGCCCTGATGCACTATGACACGCCCTACTGGTACCTGGCCACCTGCCTCTTCATCAACGGGTTTGGATCGGGGCTCTTTCAGCCGCCGAACACCAGCGCCATCATGTCCTCGGTTCCGCCGGATCGGCGGGGGGTCACCTCCTCGATCCGGGCGTTCTTCGGGAACATGGGGATGATGATCTCCATGTCGTTCGCGACACCGATCCTGCTCGGCACCATCTCAATGGACGAAATGATGCAGATGTTCGTGGTCGGTGGATCCAGTATCCCGGTCGCGGTCCAGCAGACCTTCACCGGCGGGATTACCCTGGCCTTTCTGCTCTCGTCCCTGATCACGGTGCCGGCGATCATCGTATCGGCACTCAGGGGAAAGGGCGATCTCCATCACCAGCACGACACATCTGCAGAGTGAATCAAAGGGAGAAGCCCATAATCCTTCAGAACGGATCCACCCGGCCGGGAGAGGTCCTGATGCCGGCGATCATTCTTTTTTTTGGTGGTGGTTCACCACAAGTGATTTATCAGAGTTGAGACCTCCGAAACGATACACATGGCCGGCATATTTCATCCTGGAGCGTATATTTATGTCTGCACAAGGCTTCAGATCCGCAAGGGACGATTGATCTCGGAGGACCAGTACCTGCGGATGCTGCAGATGTCATCTTCACAGATCATCAGGATGATTGGAGAAGAGGATTACCGGGCGCAGGTGCTTCAATTTCCTGGCGGGGCTCTGAATCCAAACCAGATCGAGAAGGCCCTGACCGATAACCTTGCCCTCTCGTTCCAGCGGGTACTGGATCTCACCCCCGGAACGCTCGGCGTGCTCACCTCCCGCTACCTGGCCCGATGGGATATCATCAATGTGATGCTGGTCCTTCATGGCAAAGAGCACGGGATCTCAGATCAGCGGATCAGGAGCGAACTGATCCCTGCCGGTGAACTGGACCGGCCATTCCTTGAAGCCCTGATCAGCCACAGGTCGGTTGACCAGATCGTGCCCATGCTTGAGGACTGGGAACTGTACCCGGTTCTATTCGAGTGGTACCTGCAGAAGGAGGGGGCCGGTCGGTTCCCCCGGCTAGAAAACCGACTGTACAAAAAGTACTATATCGATCTCCTCCATGCTCTCCGGAACGACCCGAAAACAGATTATGTCTTCACCAGGTACATCCGGCTGGAGATCGACCTCGTCAACCTCCGGAATCTCTTCCGGCTCAGGAGCGGTGGTGTCGTCCATGATATTGGTCATTATCTGATCCCCGGTGGGACCGTTGATCTCACGACCCTTGGCACCCTGTATGGGATCGAAGAGAAGAGTGTATTCATCGAAGAGATTCAGAGGACCGGTATCTTTCCATTCGTTATCAAGGGATTGCAGGATATCAACCGTGCGGTAACGGTCGATTCAGAGATGGTTGGGGAGATGCTCTGGCTCCGCTGGCAGCAGCGGAGGACCCCGATTCATGAAGTCGAGATGGCCGTGACACGGGCCAGGCTGGATCAGATGGATCGTCTCGCGACCCGTCATCCCTTCTCTGCTCTCCCGGTGCTCTCGTACCTGGAACGGAAGAAGTACGAGGTCTTTAACCTGCGGGCGATCACCAGGGGGAAGGAGTACAATCTGTCGAACGAACTGATCAGGCGGTACCTGGTGATATAATCCCGGAGGATCGATGAGGACTGCTGATATCAAACCGACCAGGTCAGAACTGCTCGCCGTCAAGCGGCGGATCCAGCTCTCCAATCGGGCATACACCCTGCTGAAGAGAAAACAGGATGGATTGATGCTGGAACTGGTGAGGGTGATTGGAGAGTTGAAGCGGTTGCACTACGAACTTGCCACGCGGTACGATGTTTCGCAACGGTTGATCGCCGTCGCGTACATGATGGAGGGAGCGACCGGGGTGGCAATTGCAGCTGAATCTATCGAACAGATCCCGACGATCGAGCGAAGTTTGAAGCATATTCTTGGCGTTGGTGTGCCGGTCTATCATGAGCAGGGGGTGAAGAAGAACCTCGATGAGCGCGGGTACTGTATCCTCGGGACAGACTCGGTGATCGATGATGTAGCCGGGGCCTTTGAGGATCTGATCACCAGCGTGATCCGAGCCGCGGCCTCCCAGACCGAACTCAGATTGATCCTTGCTGAGTTCGTCCGCACCCGTCGCCGGGTCAGGGCACTCGAGTACCGGCTGATCCCGGATCTGATCGAACAGCGGAACTATATTCAGCTCAGGCGGGACGAGATGGACCGGGAGGAGGCCTCACGCCTCTTTCACATCAAGAAGGTCAAGGTCGAGCGGGACCATGTCAGACGATGAGATCTGCAGGGGGTCGACCATCCGCATCCCACTCCGGCCGACCGGTTCTGTGGAGACGGCCCTGCTGATCAGAGATTTCGCCCCCTGTGCAGCGCCGGCCAGTGGAAACCCCCGGGCGAGGAGAGCGGTCAGGGCTGCAGAGAAGCAGCAGCCTGTACCATGGACCGGGTAGGGGTGCCGGATGGATGAAAGGGGGGTGACGCTGCCGGCCGTGATCAGCAGATCGGTGGCTTCTGCGCCGGTCCGATGACCGCCCTTGATGATCACCGCCGCCGCACCGAGGTCAAGCAGGACGTTCCCGGCTCTGATCACCTCATCGTCCGAACAGAGCGGACCGATCCCGGAGAGCACCTCGGTCTCGGGGAGGTTGGGGGTGACCACGGCCGCGAGCGGGATCAGACGCTCTTTCAGCAGTTCGATCGCGTCCTCTGCGAGGAGCCGGTGGCCGCTGGAAGAGACCAGCACCGGGTCGACGACGAGGGGGACACCCTTCGGGAGGAGGTCGGCGATGGTGGCGATCACCGATCCGTCGCCGAGCATTCCGGTCTTGAAGGCTCCGATCTGGAACTCTTCAAGGAGATCCCGGAGCTGGGCCGCCACCACTCCGGCCGGCTGGACCCAGGTGTTGCCGACCCTGCCCGGGGTCTGGGCGGTCAGGGCCGTGATCACCGAGAGTCCCCACACCCTCGTGGCGGCGAAGGTCGACAGGTCGGCCTGGATCCCCGCTCCCCCGGTCGGGTCGGACCCTGCTATTGTGCAGGCACAGGCGGTCCGGCATCGCTTCATCAGAAGAGGTGGTATCTGCGGGGTCTTGAAGGTATGCGCGGACCTGTACCGGCATATCTGCTCTCTTATCAGGACAATCCGCTGTTTCCCCCTGGGCCGGCTAAACGGCGGAATTTGAATCCATACGTTCATATGTGGCAACACGGATACCTGCACCCATATGGATCTCGCCTACCTGGTGGTACTCGGCTTCGCCCCTGCTCTCTTCTGGGTCTGGTACTTTTACATGCGGGATCGATGCAGGTCCGAGTCGCCGGCATGGATGCTCTGGCTCTTTGTGCTCGGGATGGCGATGATACCCCTGGCCGCCCTGATCGAGGGGGCTTTCGAACCCCTGCTTCACTCCACGACGTTCATCAGTATCGCCGTGGCCCCGGTCGTCGAGGAACTGGCCAAGTTCCTGGTGGTCTATCTGACCGTCTATAAGGACCGGGCCCTGAACGACCCGATGGACGGGATTGTGTACTCCACGACGGCTGCGCTCGGGTTTGCCGCCCTCGAGAACTTCTTCTATGTCTTCGGTGCTTACCAGGAGTTGCTGGTCCTGCCGTTTGAACTGAGCATCGTTCGGGCGCTCCTTTCAGTGCCCGGCCATGCCCTGATCTCAAGCATGTGGGGGTATGCTCTCGGCCAGGCGATCGCTGTACCGCGCGAGGCGAAGGGGCCGATCATCCTGCAGGGGCTTCTGCTCGCGATCATCTTTCACGCGATCTTCAACCTGCTGGTCAGCCTGGATCAATTCGGGTTTGCCGTGATGGCCCTGGTTCTCGTACCGCTGATGTGGCTGATCGTCAGCAAACGGATCAACGCACTGCTGGTCAGAAAGTTCTGTGTGCTCAGACGGTGAGGCACTAAAAAAGATAGGGAGAGCCGCCGGCCTCACTCGTACCTGAGCGCCTCGATCGGGTTCAGGTTCGATGCCTTCCAGGCCGGGTACAGGCCGCTCAGGACGCTGGTTCCGATGCCGAAGCCCATCCCGTATACGATCGCGAACAGGCTCGACGGGTAGAACAGGTACTTCGTGGTCTGGAGCATGAAGATGCTGATCACGTATCCACCGCCAAAACTGAGCAACCCGCCGATCAGGGAACCGATGAATCCAAGGATCAGTGCCTCGTAGATGAACATCCAGCGCACCTCCTTCCTTCGCGTCCCGAGTGAACGCATGATCCCGATCTCCCTGATCCGTTCGGTCACCGACATCATCATGATGTTCAGAATACTGATCCCTGCGACCAGGAGGGAGATCCCGCCAATCACCGTCGTGAAGGTCGATATCTGATTGAAAGCGCCCAGGATCGCATCAAGGATCGACCTGGTATCATAGACATCCACGACCGTCTTCTGCCGGTTGAATCTCTTCTCAATAGCCTGTTTCACCGGCGCAACCTGGTTCAGGTCGGTGACCTTGACGATCGCCTGGTCGTAGCCCTTGACTTCGTAATGCTCAGAGAACCACTGTTTACTGACGATCAGGGAGTTGTCAGGGTTGATATCGAATCCAAGCCCGCGCTCCTCGAGGATTGCAACCACCGAAAGGATCGTCCCGTCTCCAAGGACCACCTTCGAGCCGACCTTGACCTTCAGCTGATCGGCGAGCGTGCTCCCGATCATGGCCCCGGTGTTTCCACGCAGATACATCCCGGACTTCACGGTGACCAGCGTGGGCATGTCGTCAGTGTCCATTCCATAGATCGAGGCGAATCCATCCTCATTCCCATAGGTGACGCTGTCGCCGCCCATATAGAACGGGATCACCTTGTTCGGGGAGACTGCCCTGGAGAGTTCGAGGATCTGCTGTTCTGAGAGCCGGGCGCTGGTGCCCACCGTCACCCCGCCAAACCCTCCTCCGCCCGAATGAGGCGAGACCACGATCGAATCCCCGACCGAAGTGAAACTATCTGAAACCGACAGGACGATCCCATTGCCGAGGATCCCCATCGATGAGATCGAGAGGACCCCGATGATGATCCCAAGGATCGCAAGCAGCGAGCGGAACCAGTTCCGTCTCAGGTTTCTGACAGCAAAGTCGACGAATATCATGCAATCCTCCCATCCACGATCCGGATCATCCGGCTGGCGTATTCTGCAACCGTTGCATCGTGCGTGACCATGATGATCGTCTTTCCGTCCTGATTCATCGTGGTCAACAGCTCCATGATCCCCTTACCGGTCACAGAATCCAGGTTACCGGTCGGCTCGTCGCAGAGGAGGATGTCCGGGTCGTTGACCAGCGCCCGTGCGATCGCTACCCGCTGCTGTTGCCCGCCTGAGAGTTCGCTCGGCTTGTGGGTATAGAGCTGGACATCGTCGAGCCCTGCGGCCTTCAGCACTTCTTCTGGTTTGAAGCCGCATTCCCCGCTCTGGCACTTCAGAATCATCGGAAATTCCACGTTCTCTTTGACCGAGAGGAGGGGAATCAGGTTGAAGTGCTGGAAGATGAACCCGATCGTGTCCCGCCGCAACCAGGTGAGTTCGTCATCGCTCAGATCCCGGACATTCGAACCGTTGATGATCAGGTCGCCTGAGGTCGGGACGTCGAGGCAGCCCATCATGTTCAGCAGGGTGGTCTTGCCCGATCCTGATGGGCCCATGATCGCGATGAACTCGCCCGGGAAGACCTTGAGCGAGATGTGATCGAGTGCCGTCACATCCCCTGCCGGGAGGGGATAGATCTTGGTCACCTGATCGAACAGGAGGACCGGTTGTTCTGATCGTTCATCAGAGGGCTGAATCGCGTTCACCCGGACAGTTCACCCCCTCTTCCAGGATCTGTAGATCACAAATCCGACGACGAGGACGGCCAGTAATAAGAGCCCCACCCAGAGGACGGGGAACGAATTATCCGGTGCAGACGATGTGTCTGCTGTGCCTGCCAGGGTTACTGATACGGTCTTGGAGAACTGGTTTCCATCGGCGTCCAGGTAGGTGATGATCACCGGTATGCTGGTCGCACCCGCCGCATTGAAGGTCAGTTCAAAGCTCGAGAAGTCGTCGGGCTGGAGGGAGCCGACCACGTACTGTTGGTACGGATCGATCCCGGTCACATTCTTGCCCGGGGTCACAACAACTGCCTTGGCAGGGGTGAGCCCCGCATTGGTGATATCACCGGTCAGGTCGACGGTCGAGTTGGTCTGTTTTATCACGATGTTGGAGAGGACCATATCCGCCCGTGTCTTGGATTCACTGAAATCCACCGGGACGACCAGCGTCTGTGTATGCCGGTTCAGCCCGTTGGTGAACTGGACCTGCAGCGTGAGGTTCGAAGGAGCGACTGGGGTGATGTTCAAGGTGGCGGTCGAGGCACTGTTCGATCCGAGCGTCCCGATGAACGAGGTGGCCGGGCTCATCGTGATCGAAGGGCCGGCCGCGGACAGCACCACTCCACTCACACCGTTCTGGCGGGGGTTCCCCACCGATACGGTGATGGGATCCTTCTGGCCGGCGTTGTAGGCGTCGGGCTGACTCTGGACAGAGAGGACAAGGCCGGTGCTGTCGACCTTCACCGGCACCGGGTATCGAAGGCTGGTTCCTTCAGGGTACTGAAGTGAGAACTCCGGGTAGTAGATGCCATCCGGGGCACCCGCCTTGATGGTGAAGGTGAAGGACATCTTCGCCCCGGGACCGATGTCGCCGACTGCGGTATAGGTTTTGTCATTGACCGTGATGGCCCCATTTCCGGTCACCGTTCCCCGCTGGACGCTGATACTGTGCGTTGCGGTGTTGACCACGTCGACGGTCAGGGTACCGGTATCCCCATACATCAGCACCTCGGGATCCAGTTTTATACCGGTCACCTGCAGCTGCCCGGTGGCGCTTGTCGGGGCAGCGGAGGCGCTCAGATCCTGGGTCTGGGTGGCGCTCTGCACAACTCCTGATGTGGTGGTTGGGATGGTAACTCCTGCCGGGAGGGTATACCCTGCCGGGATGGTCTGATCTGCGGCTCCTGCTGCACCCACGAAGAGGCAGAGGAGCAATCCGATTACTACGAGTCTTCTCATGATTATAATACTCCTAAAACTTTGACCGCGACGGCGATGATGACCGGGATTCCGACGACGATCGCCGCATGCCGCGTGGCGAGGTCTTCGGCCTCCCTCACTCCGAATATCCAGATATATCCGCTCCAGAGCAGACAGATCATCTCGATCAGGGCTGCCGTCTGCATCGTCGGGGTGTGCTGGATCTGCTCCACCATCGCTCCAATCATCTGTGGATCACCAAGCGCAGGCAGCCTGAGCGATCCGGTGAACGGGGCCAGCACCGGGATGGTGATGACCGAGCCGATGAACCCGGGGATGAACCCGTAACTGGTGAATTGCAGCAGCCGCAGGAACTCCCCGCCCCCATACAGGACCCTTGAAAGGGCTGCGAAGATCCCGGTTACGATCACCCAGGTCAGATAGGCCGTGAGGATTGCGACGATCAGGGTCAGGACAGGATCCAGGACGGTCGGGGTGTGACCGATCAACTGATTCTGGATCTGGCTGTTCAGGTAGGCGACTCCTGCGCCCCCGAGTCCTGTGATCAGAACCAGCAGCGCAGGGATATTCAGACCGACGGGATCCTCTTTTTTTGCTGCAAAGAAGTCCCCGGGTGCCAGCAGAGCCAGGATCGGGTTCGTGTTCTCCATGCGTATCCGGTAATTCTTTCTTTGTGGTTTATTTGAACGTTGGTATTCATCCGATGCTCACCGGGATGCCGGTGGGTTCACCGGCCATCTACGCGACCAATCCGTATACCGAGAACAGTAATGATACGAGCACCGGGATGCCGACCGTGATGACTGCGTTGCTGGTGGTCAGATGTCTGGCCTCTCTGACACCGAAGATCCAGATGTTCGCACTCCAGAGGAGGAAGACGATGCTGATCAGGGAGACCACCATCATCGACGGTGTCTTCATCATTCCGGAGACCGCCGACTGAATCAGCGTGGGATCCGTGGTTTCGGGGAGGTGAATCGATGCAAAGTACTGGATGGTCAGCGGGAGCGAGATGATGCCGCCGATCAGCTGGGGGATATACCCGTAACCGGTAACCTCAAGCACCCGCTTGAAATCTCCGGCTCCATTGAAGGCCATAGATATCAGATAGAAGATCCCGGCCATGATCACCCACATCACCAGGACGATGATGATCGCACTGATCACGCTGATTCCCTGAATCAGGCCGATCATCGACTGTGCCTCAGCCGGGAGGATCTGCATCGTGACCCCTGTGACCAGGTAGGCCGAGGCGGCGCTGACGAGTCCCATAAGGAGGACGATCACGGCCGGTATGCCCAGGTTGACAGGTCTCTCTTCAATTCCGGCGAAGAAGCGTTGGGGTGCTGTAAGAACAGAAAATAATTTATTATCCATGATAAACACCAAGGTAGTGAGTTATCAAGAGAGTTCAATTTGTTGGTTTGTATCTCTGGATAAAAAGTAGTTTTTTGGAATGAGACGAGTGCTTCTCCTCTCATTCCCTGGGTTTACTCAGGCAGATGTGTTGCGGTTCTGTATCAGTCCCCACGCTGCAGAGAAGATGGCTCCGGTTCCAAGCAGCAGGGCGACCAGCCAGATCAGACCACCGAGGATCGGGATCATCTGCAGCAGGTTCAGCAGGATGAAGCCGATAATGAAGAGGATCCATGGAGCGCTGGTCATCTTCAGCATCCCCCCGAGCCAGGTCCCCAGTGCCAGTGAGGTGACGAGCCCGGAAAGTGTTGTCGCGGCCGCAAGGAGCAGGATGACGAGCAGGGCCAGCGGTATCCCGATGATTGAGATCAGCAGCAGCAGGATGATGATACCGCCGCCGACCAGCCCTCCTACCCCGACGAGCAGTGTTCTGATGGGATAGGAACGAACCGTCCCCTCGAGGGCGGTCGCCGCTCTGGGGAAGAGAACGATCAGCAACAGCCCGATGATCAGGAATCCGAGCGCCATCAGGAGGCCCAGGAAGGTTGAGACCCAGCTCCAGCCCCCTGTCCGGGCCTCCTCTTTCCGGTCCTGGGGATTTTCGATCTCAGTGTTTGCAGCTGTCCCGGTGTTCTGGACATTTGAACCGCTGATCCTGAGCGTGCCGTTGATCGTCCCGGCATTGGTGACGGTACCTCCACTGAGCAGGGCGTCCCTGCCCACGGTCGTGCCGTTCCTGACATTCACCTCACCGCCGGCCAGGAGCAGGTTGGTCCCGACACTCCCGTTCATCTCCACCACGCCTCCGGCGGCGATCACCTTGCCGCCGACATTGTTGTTCACCGAGACCCTCCCGCCGGCCGCGATCAGGTCACCTTTCACCGGTGCGTTCACGAGAATGCTGCCGCCGGCCACCACCAGGCTGTCGACCGGTGCATCGATCACGATGGTGTCGCCGGTGGCGAACACATCGTCATTGATCGGTGTGGTCAGGGTGGTCTGGTTGTCGGCGAGGATCACCACGCCCATCGAGGCGGTAGGGAGGATCATCAACAGCAGAAGTCCGACCAGCAGGGCCGGCCATCGCAGTATCTGTGGAATCATGGGGGTAAATCGGGTTCAACTGATTTATCTGTTGCCCCAAGCGGGAGACGTTCCAGATTCTCGGGCCCACCCAGGTGCTGGTGAGATTGGGAAAATAACATCGTTCAGGTTTTACTGCAGCAACAGGTCTTCTCGAATGGATCTGACTCTCTGGAAAATTATATAACTAAATACTTATGTACTTATTTATTACAGATGGAACGATGCACGCGATGTGAGATCTGCACCGACCAGTGTCGGGTCGCAGAGGAGTTGGCTGGCACCTTCAAGGCACTCGGAGACCTCAACCGGTTGAAGATCATCACCTTTCTGGCAGCTGACACCACCGGGACTCTCGGTGTCGGTGACCTGGCCGCCAGGCTCGGGATATCGCAGCCGGCTGTCTCCCAGCACCTGAAGACACTGAAGAGTGCCGGGCTGATCGAGTCCAGAAAGATCGGGTTCCATGTGTATTTTACCTTTAACCGGGAGAGGATGTCGCGGTTTCGGGAGCAGTTCGATCAGATCAGCACCAGTGTGCTGGACCGGTGCGACCGGGAGTTCCTCAGAGCGAAATCCCCTGAACTAAAGAACTCCTGTGTCATCTACCACTCGTTCACCGGAACCACCCGGAGCGTGGCAGAGAAGGTCAGGGATTTCTGCGGAGGTGACCTCGTGGAGGTGACGCCGAAGAGAAACTACGGCACCTTCACTGCCTATACCACCGGATGCCTCCGATCAAGGAACGGAGATCTTGACCCCATCGTACCCGATCTGATCGATGTCTCCCCGTACTCCCTGCTCGTGATCGGCACCCCGGTCTGGGCCTGGAGGTCGACCCCTGCGATCAATGCGGCTGTCGCTGCCCTTTCGAATAGTGAGGGGAAGAGGGCCGTGATCTTCGCAACCTGTTCGGGGCAGGTCGGGGAGGCGCTCACCCAGTTGAGGAGAGCACTCGAAGCACGGGGAGTCACCGTGATCGGCGAAGTGACCTTCACCAAGCGAGATCTGCTGGACCTGGACCGGACCAATGACCTGATCAGGCGGATCATCTCCGCATGCTCGGCAGAGAGCCCGGACCAGAGAGAGATGAAGACCATGAAGACCCCGGAATCCGGGGAGGACCTGTCATGAAGACCTGTATCATTTACCATTCGTATTCGGGTATTACCCGTACTGTTGCAGAGGAGATCAAGAAAACCTGCGGTGGGGACCTTGTCGAGGTGAATCCGGAGGTGGCGTACTCGACGCTCACTGCCTATACCATCGGGAGTTACCGGGCGATGAAGGGGGAACTGGACCGGATCAGACCGGCATCGATCGACACCTCCGGCTATGACCTGATCGTCATCGGCACCCCCATCTGGTTCGGCAGAGCGACGCCGGTGATCAATGCCGCAGTCGATGCGATCCGCGGCTGCGAAGGAAAGAGAGCCGTTATCTACGCCACCTGCGGAAGCCAGGCGAAGGAGACCCTTCCGAAGATGAAGAAAGACCTGGAAGCCAAGGGGGTGACCGTGGTTGGGATGTTCGAACTCTCCAAAGAGGAGATCGCCGGCAGAGTCAAAGTCGCTGACCTGATCGCCACCGTTAAGTCCCTTGAGACCACTCCATGAAGACGAACAACTCCTCGTTCACCGGCACCGACAATCCGCTTACGATGGCATGGGAACTGGAACGATACCTCGATGATGCTGTTCGCCAGGTCAGGGATCTGGTCCAGCGGTGACCAGGTGATCGGGAGAGCATGGAGATCATCACGTATTCACTCAGGGGGAGTGACCCAGACTCTGACCGGTATTACCGCGAGTGTGGAGCCTTCACCGACCAGGTCATCGCCGCTTCGAGCAGTGTCCTGCCGGTCGTAGAGTCGTTCCGGTCGTTCATCACCAGTTCTCACCGGGAAGATCTCCGTTCAGGCGAGGAGTATCTTTTTGAACTGCTGATGCTCGGAACCCTCTGGCGGATCTACAGCGATGACAGCCATGAACTGCCCGTCCTCCCCCGTCGGATCCTGATCCGGCTCGCAGAGATCCGCAGAGAGCACAACCGGTTAAAGCCGGCGGCTGACCTCTTCCGTGGAATTCTTGCCACCCTGTTTTTAGTTCCCCGGGACCGGGACTGGATGCCCCGCCCCACCCTTCGACACCTGGACCATCTCCTCGCCTGGATGGCGGCGACCGGGGATTATCAGCAGGAGGTGCGGCGGCTGGAGGCCTGGCGGGAGTTCTGGTCAGAAGAACCCGGGGACCGGGTACAGGCTGATATCGCCGCCGCCATCGCCTTCGCGGAATGGTTTGAAGATGCGAGCGTCATCGCCCTCGGGATGTATACGTCCAATGTGGAACGGTTCCTTCTGGATTCGCAACCAGCCCACCGATGGAAGGAGGACGTGGTCTCCTCTGCCCGGAGACGGGTCGAGTACCACCTGAATATGGTCGGGGCGGAGATCATGAACCGGGCGTTCCGGGACCAGTTCCTCTCTGCCGGCATGAAGGTTGTCGTACTTCCGGCCTGTATGCGACTGTATCCAAAACCCCGGTGCAGGGCCAGACCGGCCGGACTGTTCTGCCAGTGTAAAGGCTGTGCCTCCCAATGCCAGGTGAACCAGGTGATGAAGATGGGGAGACGGTACGGGTTCGAGGTTCGCCTGGCTCCCCATGAATCGGCAGTCTTCTCAGGGGATGCCGGCAGCACGGTCTTTGGACCTGATACCGGGGTTGTCGGAGTCACCTGCATCACCAACCTCATATCAGGCGGGTGGAAGGCCAGATCGATGGGAATTCCCCCACAGTGCGTGCTGCTGGACCATTGTGGCTGCAGAAGACACTGGCATGACCAGGGGATCCCCACCGAGATCAATATCGGCCAGTTGAAACGAGTGCTGGAGGTCGGGGTGTGAATACATGCGGAGACCAACTAACCTGGTGGAATCCAGGGGAGACCTTTTTGGGAATGGTTCCCTCCAGATTGAATCATCAGATTGCCGGCTGATCATCCCTTTTTTTCGACAGGTGAGACCCAGAGGGATCTCTCTGGAGATCGGTGAATCAAGAAAGATTATTACCATGGTGAGTGGATCACTGTGCCTGTGATGCCAGGGAACGATCCATTTCGTTCTGCCCGGAACCTCATTCAAACCAGCAGCGGAGATCCATGGACCCCATCGCCCCGGAGCAATTGAACATAGAGGACCCTTCTCCACCCCGGACCTGGGAGACCGCCCCTGCATCGGCAAGGGAGAGCATCATCAGGATCGAACATCTCACCAAGGTCTTCCCGTCCAAACAGGGGCAGGTGATTGCGGTCGACGATATCTCCTTCGAGGTGAAGCGTGGCGAGATCTTCGGGCTACTCGGTCCGAACGGGGCCGGTAAGAGCACGCTCATCCGGATCCTCACCACCCTGCTCTCTCCGAGTTCTGGGGTCGCGTTCATCGATAACTACGATGTATCAATGTTTCCTGAGCAGATCCGGGGGTTGATCGGCGTATGCCCGCAGAACAGTACTCTGGACCAGGAACTGACCGCCTATGAGAACCTTGAGTTCTACGGCAGGCTGCAGAACCTGGACGACAAGGTGCTCAAGCCCAGGATCTGGCAACTGCTGGAGATGACCGGCCTGAAGGACAGGGCCCGTTCACCGGTCAGCACCTTCTCGGGCGGTATGAGACGGAAGCTCGAGATCGTCCGGGCGTTCATCCATAAGCCGGATATCCTTTTCCTGGATGAACCGACGATCGGGCTCGACCCCGAGTCCCGGCGTGACGTCTGGCAGCAGGTCGAACGGTTGAACGTCGAAGAGACGACGATCATCCTGACCACTCACTACATGGATGAGGCGGAGAGACTCTGTAACCGGATCGCGTTCGTCGACCAGGGGCGGTTGATCGCCCTGGACACGATGGAGAACCTGCGGCGATCGTTTCCGGTCGGCGACCTGATCGAGATTGAGGTTCCGCAGATACCAGAGAATCTTCTCCCCCGGATCAGGGGGATCCCGCAGGTCGGTTCTGTCGATGCCAGAGGGCAGAGGCTCCTGATCGTGACAAGAAATGCCGGCACCGTTCTCCCTGAAATCCTTCAGGTCCTTGCAGAGTTCTCGGCCCCGATGACCTCGATTGCGATCAGGTCGCCGTCGCTCGAGGATATCTTCATCTACCTGACCGGGCAGATCCAGGATTCTGGAACTGGGGTAGAGGAGCCCGAAGCGATCGTGACCGATGAGGGCGGGAGGCAGGAATCATGAGGTCGACACTGCTGCGAGGGGCATTTGCGATCTTCAAACGGGACTTTCAGAAGTTCCTGAACAACCCCTTTGTGATCCTGATGACCCTCTTCATGCCGATCATGTACCTGATCATCTTTGGAAGTGCGATGGGCGGGTTTATCAGTCATATCCCCATAGGGGTGGTGCAGAACGAACCGTACCTGGTGGAGACCCCGCTCTTCATCTCTACAGTCGATGGATTGAGCGCTATGCAGCAGACAGACAACCCGCCGACCTTCGATGTAACGGTCTTCTCAGACGAGGGAAGTGCCCGGCGTGCGGTCTCTGACGGGAGGATCATGGCCGCTATCATCTTCCCCTCGAATATCTCGGTCGATCACACGATCCGCATGTACATGGACAGCTCCGAGTATACGATCCCGGCACTGATTCAGGCCGGATTGAACAGTGTCATGGCTCGTTATGGGGCGAATTATCCGGTACAGGTCACCAAGATCTATGGGGATATCGGGTACCTGCAGTTCTTCGGAGTCGGTGTGATTGTGATGGCCATCTTCATGACCACGATGATGGGGGGTGGCATGGCGTTGATCCGTGACCGGGAGATGGGGATCGTCGAGGGCTACCTGGTCACGCCGGTGAAGCGGTCGAGCATCCTCCTCGGGATCATCGCAAGCGGCACGGTCAAGGGTTTTCTTGCCGGGCTGATCATCCTCCTCGTCGACCTGTTCGTGGCCGGGATCGTCATCGATAATGCTGCGAACTTTCTGCTGATCCTCGCGGTGATCTTCACCATCAGCATCGGGCTCACCAGCCTGGTGGTCGCCCTCGCCTCCCGCTTCACAAACCAGCAGATCTTTGCCTCATCTGTCGCATTTCTGAACCTGATCCTCTTCATGACCAGCGGCGCCTTCTATCCGACACTCGGGATGCCGGATTGGCTCCGCTGGATCACCGTGATCAACCCCGAGTCGTACGGGGTGCATGCCCTCCGGTCCCTGATCCTCAGGGGGCAGGGGCTCGATCTGATCGGAATCGACCTTCTGGCGCTGTTGGTCTTCTCAGTGTTTGCGATCGCCATCGGCATCGCGACCTTCCGACGGACTCTCGATTGAGGGACATACTCTCATTTTACCATCTTTGTGGCAGTTGAAAAAGGCTACAAAACTGACCTCATCAACGACAGTTCAGAGCAGGACCGTTATGATTGCAGTCAAAAATGGGAGCGTGATGATCAACGTTTCTCATGTGATCGTCCTGGATATCGAATGCTCAAACGGCGTCTGTCATGGGATCGATGCTGTCCAGATCCTCATAATTACCTGAATTACCTGGTAGATCCCCAGATCCCGAATGTTCTATCTCTTTTATTGAGACCCCGTATCACTGGTTGTTGAGGAACGGGATTCGTGCATCTCTTCTTCAAGGATCTTATACCCGGTCACCACCAGCGCTATCAGCACCGGGCCGATGATGAATCCCAGGACTCCCATGAACGGAAGGCCGGCAAAGATACCGATCATCATCAGCACTGGATTGATGGCGACCCTCTTCCCCATCATCACCGGACGGTAATAGAAGTCGATCCAGCCACTCAACAGGGGGTACCCGATGAACACCGTGATGGCAGCACTCTTCATATCTCCTGTGGCGATCAGGAAGAGGGTCATGAGGATGATGATGAACTGGGCCCCAATGAGAGGGATCAGCATGGCAAGTCCGATCATGAAAGCAAACAGGACCACGTTTCCGTAGCCAAGCAGAATGAAGAATGGAATGGCAAGGATGAAGGCGATAACTGCTGCTGATATCTGGATGATGATGAGTGAGTAGATGGTGTCCCCTGAGATTCTGGCCATCTTCTCCACGGCAGATGACAGTTTTGGAGAGAGGTTAGAGGTCAGGGTGTCCCAGATCTCCTCTCCGAAATAGAGGAGCATCGAGAGGGAGAGGAAGAAGATGACGACCTGTATCAGGAGTTGCAGGAGGTTGCTGGTCATTCCGACGAGCGACTGCAGAATCGACTGGATCAGCATCTGGGGTATGCTGGTGAGTTGACTGGCGGTGGACGAAGGAAGAAATGAAGAGATACCGGCATTCTGAATGCTCATCCCCAGTGACGAGATCATAGAACCGATCTCACTCATATTGGCATAGAGCAAGTTCAATGATATCGATACCACGAGGATAACCGTAAAGACAACTATGAGGGTGATGAGCGCCGCAGAGACCGAAGGTTTGAGGCTGCGTGAAAGCCGTTTGTGGAGTGGCATGAATGCAACTGCAAGGGCTACAGCCCAGACGGCCACGGTCATCAGTGGCCAGAATGCGATGATGGCCACCAGAAAGATCGCACCGATGAGAAACCACAGTTTCTGAGATTCACTGATCAGGGTTATCTCCATATCGTTCAGTTATTCGAGGAGTGGAGTGAAAAAGGTATGTGGCCATTTCAATGGCAAAATCTGTGGGATTTCTGCTGTTTTGATCGGAAGAGATGGTCGATCGATCGGTGTCAATCAAGGACCCTATTCACCCATTTGTTTCTGTACCCATTCCCTCACTTCCTGGGAGTCTCTCTTCGACACGTTTCCAGACTTGTGCCCCTGGCGCCGTACCATCAGATTAATCAATGAAGGTGGCTTTATCCCCCATGATGGCGATCGATCCGGAACAGAAACGGCAGGTGCTCACCGCCGTCGCACTCGGTTCGTTTCCGGCCCCGTTCATGGTCTCGGCCCTGATCGTATCCCTGCCGGCGATTGGAATTGAGTTTTCGAGCGATGCGGCCACTATCTCCTGGCTCGGCACCATCTTCTTTCTGGTCGCCGGCGTCTGTCTGATTCCGTTCGGCCGGCTAGCGGATATTCTGGGGGTGCGGCATCTCTTCTCGATAGGTGTCGGGATATATCTGTTCGCAGCCATCATCTCCGCCCTCGCTCCGTCTGCCTGGGTGCTGATGGCCGGCCGGGCTGTGGCAGGAATCGGTGCCGGCATGGTCTTCGGCACATCGCTCGCCTTCATCAGCCTGGTCTTTCCGGAGAAGGAACGGGGAAGAGCAATTGGGATAACGGTGACTTCCCTGATGGCAGGGTTCTCATTCGGTTCGGTATTTGGTGGTTTCATCACGTTCTACCTCTCATGGCGGTTGATCTTTGTCCCGGTCATGGTGGTCGCGGCGCTGGCCCTGTTCGTCCTGCACCGCCGGGTCACGGTCGAATGTGCCCTGGCAAGCGCCCGAACTATTGATAGGGCAGGTATTGGCCTGTACGTGCCGGCCATGCTGTTACTGCTGCTGGGCGCTTCTTTCCTTCCGTCACCGATTGCAATCGGGATGCTTGTCATCGGCGGCCTTCTCCTGGCCGGGTTCGTCATCCATAACGGGCAGAGTACGAGCCCGATGCTCGATCCCGGCCTCTTCTCCCGTCCGGGATTTTTGGGTGCAGTTGCGGCCGCCCTCCTCTTCTATACCGGTACCTTCGCCCCGTCTTTTCTGCTCAGTCTGTACCTGCAGGTGGCCAGGGATCTCGATCCCCGTTCCGCAGGCCTGGTGCTGGTCCTTAATCCGGTCGCCATGGCACTCCTCTCGCCACTGGCCGGCCGGCTTGCTGACCGGAGGAGTGTGGGGCAGGTTGCCTCTGTCGGGGCGGGCCTCTCTATCGTCGGTCTTCTCCCCCTGCTCGTGCTGAACGAGGCGACGCCGCTCCCCTTCGTCGCTGTCGTCCTGTTGTTGCTCGGCGCCGGGGTCGCCTTCTTCGCCACCCCGGTTGTGAAGAGGGTGATCGGGGCGGTCGAGAGGGAGGCCTATGCCGTGGCCTCGAGTACCGTCGAGACGATGCGCCTGGTCGGAATGACCCTTTCGATGGCCTGCACGACGATCGCGTTCACCCTGCTTCTCGCCAACCGGACGATAGAAGGGACCGGTCCCGTACCGCTCATCGGGGTGATCCATGGTATTTCCTTGCTGTACCTGGCACTGGTCATCTGCGCCCTTCTCCTTCTCCGGATCTCCACCGAATGAGCGATGAACGATCGGGTCTCCGGGCCCCTGGTCCAGGTCAACTGCTGAGAGAACTTCACCGGCAGGTGATGACGCTTCCAATTCTTCATAAAAAAGCAGATCTGATCAAACGAGGTGAGACCGGTCGGAGTCCTGTTCATGGGACTGCCCGGTAACACCAAAAAAAATTTGTTGGTATTTTCACGTTCAGCTTATACCTTCAGCGGGAGGAAGTCCTGGTTCTTGTTGTTGATGAAGAACGTTGCCGTGACTGGCGGCCAGCTGTTGGTGTTGTCGGTAAAGCCGTCGCCGTTGATGTCGGGCATAATCTGTGAGAACCCGGCAAAGTTCGGCATCAGCCAGGCGTTGCCGCCGATCGACGGTCCGCCGACGATGTTCGTTCCGGTTGAGGCTACGTTCCAGGTGTTGGCGGTGTTGGTCGCCTTCACGTTGGTGTAGGTGTCGAAGATATTGTTGTAGATCGTGTTCCCACTCGACCCGGCGATCTGAATGCCGGTCTTGAGGGCATCGCCAGCTGCGGTTGCATACACCTTGTTATTCTTGATCGTCGCCGTCGTCGATCCGGAGTTCAGCAGGATAGCAAGTGTGTCCGAGTTGAATGTGTTTCTGAGGATGTTGGTGGCACTCGATCCGAATCCGACCGTGATACCGGCAACTGCGTCCTTGGTGAAGGTGTTGTCGTTGATAGCGGTGGTGGTGGTCGTTAAGAGGGTGACCCCATTTCCGTTGCCTGAGAAGGTGTTGCCCAGGATCTTGGAGTTCTTGACCACCTGGAAGATCACAGCGTTGGCGTTCGAGGTGAAGGTGTTACCAGTGACGGTCTCTCCCTGTGTCTGGTAGATGAGGACGCCATTGGCAAAGTCGCTGACTTTGACGTTCTGAATTTTGACCTGGGTGGGCTTGTACATGATTCCGTTCTTCATGTAACTCGAGGCCCTGATACCGATGGAGTTCGCATTGTCAACCCCATCGAGCTTGTAGCCCTGTCCATCTATTACAACATTTGATGCCTGAACGTCGATGGCCACAGGACCCTTGAAGTTGTTGAAATTCTGTCCCAGTTGATAGGTGTCAGGTGCCGTGATCGTATACGGCAGACTGTTGATCGTCGTTAAGGCACTGACTGGTCCGACGAGGGCCAGGGATACCAGCAGGAGCATGAGAACCCCTGAAATTAGATACTTAAATCCGGTTTTCATTCATTGCACCTTTTTTTGTAATTTTATTCCTGCCATTGTGCTCCGACCAGGATACTTCAGTCACATTGGAACAGGGCATGGTATCAGGGGCTGAATGTGCAGTCCCCTCTGACAGGACACGTTCAGATACGCATCAACCTATATCAATGTTTTCATTTTTCGTCTTGATAATACTCATTTATTGCCGCGCATTTGTGCAATGCGCAATGATTTGGCCGCTATTGCTTTTCGAGGGAGTAATACGAAAAATACGAATGATTATATTTTTTCAACGTAACAACAGCCTATTTTTTTTAACTCCGCATCGAGTCAGAATGGTGTTTGACCGTTCAGGGATCTCGGTCCTCCTTGTGATCGAAAGACATTCTAATGCAATAATCCGGCCATGATCTCCGATGCCCCCCCCACGAGAACTCCCTGCTCGCCGGTCGACAAGGGATGCCCCTGGAACGGGATGATCCGTCGGGGAGGCGGTTTTCCCTCAATGTCCCCTTCGCCGGACTGCGAAAACCTGTACTGTAAGTCAGCCGGCTCTGGAAATCTGCCGGTACCGAAAAATTCGATTCCGAGTTTTTCCATGCAGTCTCTATCGCGCGCTTTGCAGTAGTGCTGAGCAATTGTCCGTCTTTTTTCCGGCAATTGCTAATAAAATATATATACTTTAAAATATATTACGAGGGTTGCCATGACAATGAGCGCACGCCTCATCGGCGTTCATCCAGGTACCTGACCTGGATGATTCTGACTCCTGGGAGACCGTGGCAGAAAAAAAAGGTGAAATGATGAAATTGAATACAACCAGATTTTTTTATGCAGGGCTCCTGCTCCTGCTGGTATCCCTGGCCCTCGTCGGACCAGTCAGTGCCTCAACGACGATCAACAGTCTGCCGTATACGATCACAGCCCCGGGATGTTATGAACTGGGACATAATTTCAACAACTTCGAGGGTCCGGTGGCCATCGACGTGAGGTCGTCGGATGTGATCATCGACGGTCTGGGCTTCGAGCTCGATGGTGTCGACAATCTGAACAGTGTCGGGATATGGGCCTCGAGTTACCGGCAGAATGGGATCGATTATGAGTCCGCCAATGTCACCGTTCAGAACATACAATTCAGCAACTTCGCCTACGGGGTTCTCTTCTGTCAGGCCCAGGGATCTGTCACTGGCAACACCTTCACCTCGAACGCCAACGGCGTGGCCTTCCAGGTGGTCGAGAACTCCAGGATCCTGAGCAACACCTTCTCAGGCAACGGAAATGGGGTCACCCTCTTCACGGCCACCACCACCGCTATCAACGACAACACCTTCACGATGGATGGGGTTGCCGGGCTGACGGTCGGGACCGGTTCAAGCGAGTCGATGATCCAGAACAACAGGTTCACATCGGAGATGCTGGCAATCCTGCTGAACTCCGGATCGACGACGGCGACGATCAAGAATAACAAGATATATGCGACCGCAGCAGGCGATGCTCTCAAGACCGGCATTCAGATCGCCGGGTCGAGCGGGAACACGATCTACAACAATATCTTCGACACCTACACCAACGTGAAGGCGACCAACACCGCCAACACCTGGAATGTAGCCTCTGCCGGAACGAACATCGTCGGCGGACCGTCGATCGGCGGCAACGCCTGGATGATGCCGAACCTGGCCGGCTTCTCACAGATTTATCCCGACACCAACGGCGACGGATTTGTGGACACGACATATTTCATCACCAACAACAATCAGGACTTCCTGCCATTACGCGTGGATCAGCCGGCACCGAATTTTATCGCAGACGTCACTGAAGGTCCTGCTTCCCTGACGGTCAACTTCACCGATACGTCAGGCGGGGGTGTGACCGGGTGGAAGTGGAACTTTGGGGACGGAAGCACCTCGACCGAGCAGAACCCCATCCATATCTACTCCACACCCGGTCTCTACTCTGTCCAGCTGACTGCGAGCAACGCCGGTGGGAGCAACAGTCTGACGAAGACTGGTTTCATCATCGTACGTGCTCCGGTCACCCCGGTCGCGGACTTCATCACAGATGTGACAGAGGGGAAGGCACCGCTGACCGTCCGGTTCACCGACACCTCACATGGCGATGTGACCGGTTATGAATGGAACTTCGGGGATGGTACCACCTCGACCGAGCAGAACCCGATCCACACTTATACAGATGCCGGCCGGTACACCGTCAATTTCACGGTCTCAGGCGCCGGGTCCAGCGACAGTCTGGTGAAGCCGGATCTGATCACAGTCCAGGGCACGACCGCGCCGGTTACCCCTCCGGTTGCGAGCTTCGACGTGAACCCGACGAGCGGAACGGCACCCCTGACCGTCCAGTTCACCGACACCTCATCGAACCATCCGACCGGCTGGGTGTGGACCTTTGGTGATTCGACCACCTCCTCCCTTCAGAGTCCGTCGCACACCTATGCTACAGCCGGGACATATACCATCCAGTTGAACGCGACCAACAGCGCCGGCTTCACCCTGGCCACCGGAACGGTGACGGTGGGGTCGGCATCGCCTGAAACAACCGAACCGCCGGTATCTGCAGTACTGGGCGTCACCGCCGCCTTCTACACCTCCGGCCATATCGGCCAGGCCCCGTTCCCGGTCCAGTTCCAGGACCTGTCGACCGGCTCGCCGACCGCGTGGAGATGGGACTTTGGAGACGGCAGCACCTCGACCGAGCAGAATCCGCTCCATACCTACACCAGCACAGGAGCCTATACGGTCTCCCTGTCCGCCTCTTCAGCCCGTGCGGCCGATACCTGCATCCAGTACCGGTGTATCATCGTCAACACCGTCCCGGTAGCGAACTTCACAGCCAATGTGACCTCCGGCCGGCCGGGTCTTGCCGTGCAGTTCACCGATCTCTCCACCGGAGCGAACGGGTGCCAGTGGCAGTTCGGTGACGGCGCCACCTCGATCGAGCAGAACCCGACCCATGTCTACACGCAGCCCGGCACCTATTCCGTGACCCTGACGGTCTGTGGCACGGACTACGGGAGTGTCTTCACCCAGAAGCAGGGGTACATCACCATCACCGACTCCCCGGTCGTCGGGTTCTCGGCGAATGTGACTGCTGGCGAGTCCCCACTTTCTGTCCAGTTCAACGAGTCCACGAGCGGCCAGGTCCAGTATTACTTCTGGCAGTTCGGGGACGGGTCGACCTCGTATGAACAGAACCCGGTTCACCTCTATGGGACAGTCGGCATCTATACCGTTTCCCTGATGGCGATCGGTCCAGGTGGATCGGAGGTGAAGACACTTGACCAGTACATCAACGTCACTGACCCTGAGGAGACGAACGAACAGCATACCAACGTCACCCCCACATCGGTGACGCCGGCACCGACCGAGCAGAACCTCCCGGTGGCCGACTTCACCGTCACTGTCGGTGCTGCCGGCTCGATGAGCATCGAGGTGGCCGATGCTTCGGCGAATGCGACCTCGGTGCTGTATGACCTCGGCGACGGCACCACCACCTCCCATCGCGACTTCAGGTACATCTACTGGCAGGCAGGCACTCATACGATCCGGCAGACTGCAACCAATGCTGCAGGGTCTGCGAATAAGACCTTCACCGTGACCGTCCCGGCGGCGCCTGCCACGACCCCGACGGTGACCGCGACTGCATCGCAGGCACCGTCTGTCGGTACTCCGTTCAACGAACCGCACAACCTCCCCGGGATCCTGCAGGCCGAGGATTACGATGTCGGCGGCGAGGGTATCGCCTACCATGA
Source organism: Methanosphaerula subterraneus (assembly GCF_052055875.1). GTDB lineage: Archaea > Halobacteriota > Methanomicrobia > Methanomicrobiales > Methanospirillaceae > Methanosphaerula > Methanosphaerula subterraneus. The sequence goes on along the minus strand of NZ_CP170508.1, from coordinate 749,711 downwards.
CACCACCGCCGGGAACGAAGGCGGGGCCTACCGGCAGGACGATGTGGACCTTGAAGTCCTCGACACCGATCACAGCCCGAGTGTCGGCTGGACCCGGGCCGGCGAGTGGCTGGCGTATACGATGAACATCGGCACAGCCGGCACCTATGACGCCGGGTTCAGGGTGGCCACGTCCCACGACGGGTCATCGATTAAGGTATATCTCGATGACGGGACGACACCGATCGCGACCGTGAACGTTCCGAACACCGGCTACTCGGCCGCCTTCCAGACCGTATCCGTGCCGGTGACCCTGCCGGCCGGCGCCCACCGGTTGAAGTTCTCGTTCCCGACGGATTATGTCAACCTCAACTGGATTACCTTCAGCAGAGCAGCATAATCCCTCAATCTTTTTTTTTCTCTCTGCAGGTTCCCGGTCGGTTCAGGGGTCTGCTATCACGGCCTGCCTGGTAACCCGGGTAAAGCACTTAACCTGTCTGGACATACGATGCTCGGGAGATATCTTCACTATCCCGGCGATTCCCATGCCCTCTTCATACCCTCTCCACACAGAACGGCTGGACCTGATTCCCGCAACCCTTGAGATCCTCGACAGTGATCTTCATCACAACCACGCGGCACTCGGCCGGCTCCTCGATGCCGGCATCCCCTCAGCATGGCCTCCGCCGCTTCTCGACCAGGATGCGCTTGCCCAGTTTATCGCCATGCTCTCTGAGGGAACGGATCCGCATTTCTGCTCGTGGTACTGGGTTCGTACCGGCCCGGACGGTGCGGACCGCACGCTCATCGGGAGCGGTGGTGCCGGGTCGTCCTCTGCGTCTCTGGATGAGGTGATGATCGGGTACTCGGTGCTGGATCAATTCCAGAACTTCGGGTATGCGACCGAAGCAGTCCGCTGCCTGGTCTCCGTGCTCTTCGCTGAGCCCGGCGTCCGGCGAATCGTCGCTTCTACATATCCGGAGCTGAAAGCCTCTATCCGGGTGCTGGAGAAATGCGGCTTTGTCCCTGCCGGTGAGATCAGCGGCGGGACGGGATTGGAAGAGGGTACGGTCATGTTTGTTCTTGAACGGCCACAGGGATGAGCCCGGTTTTAATCCATATCTGATGATCCCCCGGTCTGTTGTCAAAGGCAGTTCTCCACTTTCCCCTTATATTCTGACAACCGGGTTCAGATGTTGGTTTTTATATCTGCCGCACTAAAATGAATAGAGCACATTTTCATTAAGGAGAATTGTGCACTACATTCAACCAGGACAATATCCACCCCCGTAGTGTAGTGGTCAATCATGCAGGACTTTGGATCCGGCGACCCCGGTTCGAATCCGGGCGGGGGTATTCGTATTTCTATTTTCATCAGTTTCATTGAGTTTATTTTCGGTTTGTACTCCCATATGCCGCTCGCAGCCCGATGCAGTCCGGAGGTCTTCGATCTCCGGGCGTACCGGGAGGTTGCGTTCGAGGAGCGGGCTGACCTGGTCCGGACGGAGCCGGCGAAAGGAGACGAAGGTGAAGGCCGGGCAGACGATCACCCTCGGAGGGCCGTCCGGGCCGGACCGAGAGGTCGTGATCAATGGTGTCAGGGCGTATGTCGGCGAGGGATCGGCCGGCAAGAAGGGTGACGGCAGCGGCGGGGGAAAGCACCACGGCGGTGGTAAGGGCCACGCCGGCGGGTGACGAGGGAGATTATCGGCCCGACCAGAGATCCGTTTCTGACGCCGGCATGCAGTGGGGCTATTCCCTCCATGGGATACCAGCCCTACTCGCCGTGATTTTTCCGCCGCTATTCCTGAACCAGGGACTGAACCTGTTTTTTTAATACCGGCAGGTCGTGTTCGACCACGTTCCAGACCGCATCACGGTCGATCCCGAAATAGTGGTGGATGAGGATATTTCTCAAACCGATGATATCCGACCACGGGATGCCAGGGTTTCGATCCCTGAATTCCGGGGAGATCCCCCGAACTGCCTCCCCTAGGATCAGGAGGTGGTGGATCACCCAGACCTGTGCCATTTCGTCATTGTAAAAATAATCACGGCCTCGGACTGCAACCTTTTCAATCCGTTCAATGGCTTCCAGAATATCCAGTACACGCTCGGGATCATCTCTCATAAGGCCCGCGCTTCCCGCAATACCCGTGAACGTATCCGGTCCCGGAGTCCCGCTTCGGTCACGATGTCGACCGGTCGATCGAGCAGCCGTGAAAGATCCATGGCAAGACCCCCGACATCCAGAAGACTTCGATCAGGGTCCAGGTCGATCAGGAGATCAATATCACTGTCAAGACGGGCTTCGTTCCGTGCAATGGATCCAAAGATACGGATATTTCTGGCTCCTCTCCGCTGTGCCATCGAGAGGATCTCATCCCGTTTTCTGAGGAGGAGCTGAGTGATATCGGTTTCCGGATCCATGGTGTTCAGTGCCTACATTGGTACCAGATCTTTAAAATGTATTCCTGCATCCCACCACGTCCCAGTCTTTCTTCACCGGATTCTTCGGATCACGGGGTGAACCATTCCATGGGATCCCGGGCATTGGTTACAGCATACGACGTGTTCCTCCCCTCATTCGACCCGGGACGCCCGGTCCAGCTGTCCTCCGCGTCCTCGAAGCGGAACCCGGTATCAGGGATCCTCCAGTGCCACACGGTCGGGCCGCTGGCCGCCTGACGGAGTCCGGAGGTCTTCGACCTGTAGGCGTACCGGGGGGTCGTGATCAACGGCGTCATGGCCTATGCCGGTGAAGGATCGGCCGGCAAGAAGGGAGACGGCAGTGGTGGGGGAAAGCACCACGGCGGCGGCAAGGGCCACGCCGGCGGGTGACGAGGGAAATGGGGACTGGAGGGATTTACAAAATTATGGGGCCGGCTGCCGGATCGGATTGCAGGTCTCACTCTCGCCATCCTCCATAGTCAGGGAGATCGTACCGCAGGAAATCGAGCCGGCCGTATCGACGGGAACGGGTGGGGCCGGCGATGTAAAATCATTCTCCTGGAAGATATAGACCTCCCCTGATCAATACCTCGAACGCGAAAGTGGAACCGGATATAGGCATTTGATCAATCACCATTGAGGTTTAAAAATCAGAATTTAAATTTAACAAATTTTTCCTTCTCTTTTTTAATTTGTTAGGGCTCCAGGTTTTTCCTGCCTACCCACGGTTTCTGGTCGCAGGAATTTTCCATAAGATCCTTATGAATAGTCGTACAGTTTCCAGGTAAACAAATGATCTGACTCCGTCGCCCAGATGGTCTCAATTGATATAGTCGCAAAGAATTCTTGGAGGAGATATAGCCGCGATTTGACTATCTTATGTCGAAGTTGGATCGAATTTAATATGAAAATGGAACCTTTGTTTTCATCATGTATGCTTGATGCCCTTTTGGCATCATGTCCGTTTACTGTTGAACTATATTGTTATGACTCTGAAGTAGAAACTTCCTTTGACAAAACGTAAATTTCTTGCATTCAAGATCTGTCGTAGTCAGGTGAAACCATTCAATTAAAAAAGGAATTAATGCATAAGTATTGTTACTGAAGATTTTCTATGTCTACACAAATTCTAAAGTTTTTAAAAACAATATTGAATGGAAATACCCATTTCAATGTAATATGGTTTTTATTTGCAATAATTATTGCAGTGCCATGTTTTCTAATATCTTTTACTCAAGGCAACTTTGATGCCGATAGTATTCGTACTCTAATTAGCACGATCATTCAAGCTCAAATTGCTGGCGTAGGTATCATTCTCTCCGCCACTTTTATCGTAATACAAATAATGGCACAAACCTATACATCTAGAGGAATTAATCTTTTTCGAACAGATAACAAAATTAAATTACTTATCACGATATTTGTGATATTAATTCTTTACGGAATATTATTACTGAGCTCAATTTCGTTAGGTAATAAAGGAAATGTTTTTATCGCACTGTTTTCTCTACCCGAAATATACATTCAATGCCTGATTTTTTTTGAATTACTCTCAGGCAGTGTAACCATTCCATTGATGTATGCATTCGTAATGGGAGTAGTAGACATTCTTGACCCTGAAAACGCGTCTGATTACCTAACTCGTAAGGTTGACGCAAAAAAAGTATCCCCGACTTATAATCCATTTCAGAACCATTTCAATATCCTCCATCATGCTATTGGGAGCCATGATACAACAACGATAGGCTATGCCATAGACCTAGCCATATCCGACTTCGATGATAAAATGAAAAATGAACAATTTCGTACTGTCGAAAAAAATTCATACAAGTTTTATAATGAAATTAAAAAACTTGGAAAAAGACTATTGGATGCCGATTTTGATAACAACATTGCGATTTTGCTCTATAGGGTTCAAGATAGTTTTGAATCAGCCTTGAAGAATCCAAATGAAACACTTTTTGTCACGACCGATGTAAAATTAGATACGATCTACAATATTGCAAAAGAGGCAATTCATCACAAAAATCTCCGTGTTTTATCATTATCTATTGAAATATTAGGGGAAATCGGAAGAAAATCTATTGAAAATAATTCAGATAAGATAAACCAAAATATTGCAGAATCCTGTCTCAATAAAATCCTTCAAATTGGCAGGGATATTTCTGATTCAGACCTAATAATGAACAGTGAGACTCGTAATAAAATAATAAAATATATGAAATTTATTGGTTTCCCAGCCATTAATGATCATCTAGAGATGGCAGAGATCGCACCAAAGAATCTTGCAGAGTTTTTTTTCCTATTCCCATCAGACAGTTGGCGACAAGAATTACTAATTCAAAGTTGGCCCATTCCTCTTCTGGATGACGGTGCACTTAAGGAGTTCACTGTTTCATTTGTGAGACATTATAGAGAACTTCAAGGTCTTGCTGTTTATGAGACCTGATAACATATCCAACCCATCCAGAGTCGCTACCTCAACCGCTTCTCAGTTCCAGCGTGGCGGTCGGACCTGATCAAACAGGAATTTGACAAGGGCAAAGATAGTGGTACTTTTATCGTGTTGATCGAACTAGTGAAGGAGACCCCCCAAACTATCGTCACGGTACTCGGCGAGGCGTCGAGATTGCCAGCCCCCCTATAGAAACGTCTGGGCACCAAAGCCGGCTCCCGTTTGCCCATCTTGTAGGCAGGTTGGGGACTCCCATCGCGGTAATGGGGGAGCCGGTCGATCGGATATCGTGTTCCACCCGCAGGTATCCCCGCACTACACTAAACCAAACAATTCTTCGTTTCCGAGCGTCAAAGTATCGGGTAATAGCATCACAGTTCCCTACACAACGTTTACCTTCTTCTGGTGTTAGCGACCAAGCATTTCGTTAAGGTAGACCACGCTACTGAATCGCCGGTAGAACAGAGCGGATGATGCGAGTTATTGGATCGACAAACATCACAGGGAACAAGATTACATGACAGATGTTACCGAAAATCAACCCTTCGATCAAGAAAAAGAGTCCGAATCCCCTCCAAGTCACGTTTCGATTAATGTTGAGGATGCGTCCAATACAGTGCCGTGGATCGGTGAGGGTCGCCGCTGGTATGACCTTCCCTATAGGTATCTTAATGGTGTTTTGTATTCCACGGTGGGGAAACGTTTCCCACGTAAGATCAGGAAAGCACTAGTTCATGCCATGAACTACCTAATCCCGTACGAATCGCTAGATCGCTTCCGTGCCTGGAACCGAGAGGATCCTCTCCATAACCTGATGGTGCCAGATGGAGAGAGCGTGCGGGTTCCAGGAATGTGGGTATGTGAGTTTTTCCCCCCAAGTCAGTTTGATTCTCTTAAGCAGGCATTTGAGCGTCACGGCTGGGACAGAGATCGGCTCCATTACGGCCTATCAGAAGGAAACCAAGAGATACTAGAGCGGGCGCGCAATGGCGAAGGTGGAAATTGGTGGCACATAGGTTCGATAGTCTCCTTAACATCTCCTATCATTCCTGACGCAGAGCGTAGGAATCTACCAATAGAATTCAACTATATCGACCTCGTAGGCCTGCAAGTTGGTCCGGGTCTAACTGCAGTCGTTGCCCATTTCAAGCTGAGCGATCAAGGTCAACATTCTTTGGACAATGTATGGCATGCAACCCATGAGCCCCGACTCGTCAGACAGAATGGGCAGCGGAGAGCAGAGGATAGACTCCAAAGTGGCTTAAGTGAAACTCAAACTGAACGGGTTCGTCTCCATGCTCTCGCGCGAAAATGGATGGCAAAGAATTGTTCAGGCGTATTCGCCGCTGATAAAAATTCTCAACAGCCGCTAATCGACCTTTTACTTCTCAATAAGTACGATCCTAGCCTAGGCCAACCAGAAGAGCGGATTACCTGTGATGCGCTACGTGCTCTAGGCATTATCAATTCTAATTTCTACCAGAACGTTACTGATGAACTCCCTGGCCTTCTCCTTGAAGCAGTGGATCAGTTCCTATGCCCTACTCTTAAAGTTGAGAACACGTGGACATTGTGGGGTCAGGTATCAAAGGTCTACAAAGCAGTCCCTGAAATGTATAAAAATAGACTCGAAGAATACGATCCAATCTGCCTTTACCTAGACCAGATTATACGGATCTTCTTCATCAGACTTGCTATGTCTGATTTCCTAAGGCTGAAAGAACGACAAAACTCTTCCCTTAGGGATACCGCACGTTCCCGACATGGGCAATTTAACCGCAAAGAGCTCGAAGAACTACGAGATAACTTCCTCAGCGGAAGTCTTGACACAAGCAGCATCGCCAGAGACGTTCGAGCATTTACGTCTAGAAGCAGGCACGCTAGAAGTGAAGTCAGATTCGTTCGAAGGAAATCCGCATGGTTGGAAGATCTGGACAGGAAAAACGGCGAAAAACTTCAGGAGGAACCTGTTGAATTGGATGAAGAACTCAATATCTATCTAGACAAGAAAGCAAAGGAACTGGTCGATTTCGATCGAGACTACCGTGAAATCCTCTCAACAGTAGCTTCACTTGGTGCATCCATCGATACCAGCAAGATACAGCGGACTGCAATAATAATTTCCGTGATGGCACTAATTGTCAGCCTTGCAGGTCCAGATAAAGTCAGTATCCTGATATGGGCGATATGGAACTCGATTGGACCCCACATAAGTGGACTCATCCCTTGATCGGGTAACCCCAGTACTTAACAAATATTTATCAGTGTCATTTATTCATCGGATTTCCAGATTTCCGCAGCCAGAGTGGGCCGGCGATGAAATATTGTTCTCCTGAGAGATGCCGATATTCCCTTGACCGAAAAGGGAAATGCGGGGGGAATTCACATAAGTCGTGCAGGTATTGTTCACAAGTGGTGTAATTTCTACGAGTTATTCCAAACAGAACCTCTATAATAAAAAATAATCGATTATCTTAAGCCTCATAACACGAGGAAAACGATTCTGAAATTTCTTCATAAAAATTTTCAAATAATTCTAAAAATTCTTCAAAGTACTCTTTTTTTATGATATCAATAAAATACGGTTTATATTCCTGATCTTGCTGCAAATCATGATCAAGTTGAATAGTTCTTTTTTTTAGTAATTCTTTTTCAACACTAAGGATTAAGTGATTCTCTTCAGACAATCGGATGTCTTTTTCGTCAATTGTTGCAGAAAATAGTTGTCCATCAAAAACAATTATTGGGTAAATAAAGGTAAAACCAGAATATACCCCACTTTCTTTATGCATCTGTTCCCTTTGATTGTACAATCGAGAAACAGAAGAAAGAATTTGATTTTTTGCATGATAAATACTCTTCGCAAGCCGATTGTTTGGGTCTTTTTCACTGGCAAAAGGCACCAAGGAGTATGTACAAATAGGGACTTTTGAATAGTGATGAAAATTCATCTTTTCTTCGAGTTTCTGATAAAATACACTATGATGTTGAAATGTTGCAATATTCAAATTTTCAGAAAGATTTCCGAGTCTTTTTTGTTGGATAAAGACCCATGGATTTTTTTCCAATTTTTTACATTCAATGACAAGAATATTAAAAATTTCGGGTGTTTTTGATGATTTATACGCGACAATATCAGTTTCTCGAAATTCTCCAAGTTGAGGATCAAAGTAATCTAACGAGGGGCGTACGGCCCATCCTCTTTTATTCAACGTTATTGCGGAAAACATCTCTAAAGGGAACCCTCCCTTTTTAATTTCATTAATAATTTTTTCTTCTACAGAAATTTTCGGCGAATCTGTCATAGGTAGGAAATTATATCCTTTGTAATTAATGGTCTTTTACCAATAATTCAGACGTAGTTTCTGGAATTCAAAGTTATTGTCACCTATTAGATTCACACGTCTGAACTGTGACATCTATATCCTCGCCGTTCAAAAAACTAAAGATCGAATATATCTAGCCCAATGTAGAGACCAGAACATGAGGTTGTCATCACTGACAGATCTTCATCATCAACCCAGAAGTTTTGGACGTTGCCGAAAGTTGAACCGGTCAAATTTGTCCACCTCGCTAGGGCTTCCGTTTCAAGTTGATTGCGAACCAGCTTGTAAATCTCAATCTCGCCATCTGCTATCCTTATAGAGACCGGACCGGCGGCCGGCTGTTGTACCACACGGTACTGATGGTCGATCTGGCGCCGGCGATCGCCCAGGGTCGCAACCCTGAGTAATCCACGACAAGTGGCCAGCGTGGAGCATCCCCGGACGAACAGAACGTTGGAACGGTTTTCCGGGAGTGTACGAGGATCACAGGTCAGGTCTTCGGGTATTCGAAGTTTTTACGGCTGGTACAACGATACAGGGATATTTTAAGAAGGAAAAAAGCTAATGAGAACCAGCCAAAGGCGTAGTGAGGTGACTGAATGCCAACGAGTAAGAAACAATTGGTGAAGCTGAACCAAGTGAAGAAGGCCAAGGCAGAAGAGCTCTCGAAGCAGGCAGAGGCAGGGAGCCAGGCCGCCAAGAAGAAGCTCAAGAAGCTCGAGAAGAAACTCAAGTGAGCCGCCTGGAAACTGCCTCGCTCTTTTTTTCGGGTTTCCGCCGCTTTCGCCGGCTCTTTTGGTAGAGGCACCCTTACACGAAATTACCTTTACCCAGGATTGGGCACCACACACGAACAGTGGAGTTCCTTTATTCATTCATTATTCGGGGAGACGTGCCCATTTTCACTCCTTTGTTAACCCGCGTGGCAGTATTTTCGCGGTTTTCGCTCTGGTTATCGGCCCCTGCTTCTGGACGTGAAATCTCCACTGCTTGACATCCGTCTGCCGTATCGCATAATCCGTGATAAATCACGTGATTTTTGGCTGAGTCGCCGGCCCTATTCGTTCTATCCCATCCTGCACTGGGAGAATGGGTGGTCGTATTTTTTACATGAAAAAGAGATTAATACAGGAAATGTCTGGATGGGTCTGAGTTATGGGGAGGTCTTAGGAAAAAATGAAAAATAATGTCTCTCTTCAGAGAAGTCCCGACCCGAAGTATACCACCCTCGACGAATGGATTCTCCACGAATCAATTCCATTCTCCGTCGATTCGTCCGAAACCTTCAACGCCTCCGTCGACAGGGTCCTCGCCTCACGGGACGACCCGGTGGAGGTGCTTGCCTTTGGGGAAGCACTTCACGGCGGCGAGGATATTCTCACACTCCGCAACCGGCTCTTCCAGCGCCTGGTGGAGGTACATGGCTACAGCGCCATTGCCATCGAGAGCAGTATCACCCGGGCCCATATCGTGAACGAGTACATAGCCGGTCGCGGCCCGGCATCATACGAGGCTCTGCAGGAGACCGGGTTCAGCCACGGTTTCGGCCGGCTCGACGCGAACCGGGAGCTCGTGGAGTGGATGCGGCGCTACAACGCCGATCCTTCCCATCGCGTCACCCTCCGGTTCTACGGCTTCGACAGCCCGACCGAGATGATGGGCACCGATAGTCCCCGCCAGGCCCTGCACTTCGTGCTCGATTACCTGGCCTCGATCGATGGCGCCAGCGGCCAGGAATATCGCGAACGCATCGACCCGCTTCTCGGCCAGGACTCCGAGTGGGAGAACCCCGCTGCGATGATGGACCCGGCACAGTCGGTGGGGCTGTCGCCGGCCGCGACAGCGCTGCGGATCGAGACAGAGGATCTCATTGCTGAACTGGGTGTACGCCGTCCCGAACTGGTGGCGAAGAGCGATGAAGGCCGCTATCTGGAAGCAGTGCAGTATGCAACGGTGGCCCGGCAGTTGCTGAACTATCATGCCGGCGTGGCGCGACCGGCGGACCCGGGCGAGCGGCTTTTCCGACTTCTCGGGATGCGCGATGCGATGATGGCGGACAATCTGGCGTACGCAGTCTCTCGCGAGCGTGGCCGGGGGAACGTGCTGGCCTTCGCTCACAACAGCCATCTGCGGCGTGGAAAGGCAGAATGGCAACTGGGCCCCCATGCACTCGCATGGTGGACGGCTGGGGCGCACCTCGACGAGATCTTCGGCCCCCGCTATGTCGTCATCGGTTCGGCCGTGGGCGTCTCCGATGCCAATGGCATCGGCCGGCCTGAAGCCGGCACGCTCGAGGCGTTGCTGACTGCGGCGCCCGGGCCGGCCCGGTTCATTCCGACCCACAGAGGCCGGGGGCTTCCGACCCCGGCAATCGCAGTTCTTCCGACCCGCTCGGGCAGTCTGAAGAACTCGACCTACTTCGCCCTGACGCCTGAAAGCGTCACCGATTTCGACTGGCTGGCTGTCCTGGATTCAACGACATACAGCCGCGGCGGGCCGCCGATCCCTCTGCAGTGAGATCTGGCTAAAATTTTTTGAGGATTATAGTGTTGAACGCAACATCCCTGGTCAATCGTAGACTCAGAGGAGTCGGAGATTGACCCATTTTGGGATTCGATGCGTTTAAGACTATTTGAGAAAATCTAACTGTATAAACAGTTAGGTTTTCGACTATAAAAGTGGTGAACGCACCATCCCTGACCACTCTAGACAAAAAAAAGTCGGAGAGTGGCCTTTCTGGTGCCGTAACATAGATGGGCACGCTTACGGGTCACGATGGGAGGAGATATTTTATATATTATACTATCTCCTCAGGGGACGGTGAAAAACCGTGATGTTTGTGGCAACCCTTGTCCATACACCTGAGATGTGCCTTGCGAGGAAGGAATTCAGTACTGAGTTTAAGGCCTGGTTTGAGGGAATGGATGACCTGGCAAAGAAACTCGGTATAATGGTGCATGGGATATATTCCTGTCCGAATGAACACACATTCTACTTTATCCTTGATACGAGTGATTACAAAAACATTACCGCATTCTTCTCCGGAATAATGCTCACGAATCATACTGGGAAAATTTCCCCTGTGATCACCCTCAAAGAAGCTGTTGATATCCTCATCAAGTAGAAGTGTCTGCTCTGTCGAGTGCAACCCGGGGCTCTTGAAGTCCCAGGCCCTCGCCTTCTTTTCCTGGAAATGTTCTATAAAAAAGGAGGAAGTCTCCCGACTGTATTCTTTCTGCCCGGGTCACTTCAGCACGCAGATCGCCCGCGGCTCTCTGATCAGCAGCGCCAGGCTCTCTGAGATCGTGAAGTCCAGGTTCTCCTGGGAGGGTCCGGTGAACCCGATCGTCATGTCCTGCCCGAGGACGATGGCGGCGTACTGCTGTCCAGATGCGATCAGCACCCCGCCGTCCTTCAGAACCGGGGCCTTGAAGATCCCGTCGGTGATCATCTGCTGCAGGTGTTCGAGCTCCGTCGTAGAGCCCTGCGGGTACCGTCGGAAGAGCAGGTTGTACCGGGCCGGCGACAGTGCCAGGGCATACGGGCCATGGAATCCGGCCTGGTCCAGTGCGGTGACGGCCTTGATCAGGTCGTCGGCTGCTGCGCCAATCTTGTCCCAGCCGGCGATTTTGACGGACTGCGATCCGTCCGCGTTCATCAGCCCTTTCGCCTGGTCGGTGCCGGTGAAGACCACCTGATCCTCCTGCCGGGCTGCCTCGATGGCTGCCACGGCCACCGCCGCCGTGTTCGGGAGCATCCCGTCCCGCTCGTATGCGGCGAGGTCACGCTTGCTCAGCGAAAAACTGGTCTGGATCAGGTCGACGGGGGCGAACCCCGATCGGATCAGCTTCCCCTCCGGTGCATTGTCCTGTAACGGGATAGCCTTCAGCCCGAGGCCGTATGGCCCCTCCAGATGCAGAAGACGCCGGCCGGTCAGCATACTCTTTGCAGCCTCGACCATCGTCGTGTCGAGGATCGTCCAGGTCTCTGCGGTGATCGGGGCGTCGCTCCGCCCGAGATAACTCTCTCCTACCATCATTCATTCCTCCTAAATCTTCAGGGATCCAATAGTCTTCGGCTGTACGGGTGTCGGGGCCGGCGTTCCGGCAGGTGCCGGTTTTGCCGCTGCCGGGGCTGGAGCAATGCCGGGAGTCCCTGCAGCCATCGCATCGACTTCAGCCGCCCCCCGTGCCATGTAGGTATCCTCATCCCCGGTCAGCAGGTGAATGAGGTGAGAGAGCTCACCGACATGCACCCGTTCCTCGTTGGCGATGTCGAGCAGCACCTTCTTTGCAAGCGGATTGTCGGTGGCCTCGGCGTGGGACATGTACAGGAAGGTGGCCTCCTCCTCTGCAGCCAGGTCCAGACGGAGCGCTCTGATCAGTTCCTCCGGGGTCAACATACGGTTCGGGACATTTCCACTGAATGGATTTGAAAAATCCGGCATCTCATACCTCCAATATATCTTCGTCAGGAGACCCTGCAGAGCATCGGGGGACGATAACGAGCTGGAACCGGTCTGTTGCCCGGCCAACCGTCACCTTCTGTCCCAACACTGCTGCATAGTCCTGGTGAACAGGTGAAGGTAGGGATGATGGTATATAAACCTAGCGAAGATACCTGTTTAATTCGGGGTTTGTTCACCGATTCCGAATCAACAGAAGGAAAAAAGAGAGAGATTCGGTCACTGGACGATGAACTGTCCGTTCATACTGGGGTGGACATCACATCTGAAGTAATAGGTCCCGGGTGTCGCTGGGGCATCGAAGGTATAGGTGGTCTTCATCGGCCCGGTGATGATCTCCCCCTTAAAGATCACAGTGGTGGCCGCCGATGAGGTGTAGATTGCAATATTGTGCGGGACTCCTGAGTCCTGGTTGTCCAGGACAAGCTGTACCTTTGACCCTGCCGGAACCGCGATACTCGTCCGGTCAAAAGCGTAATTCTTCGCAACGAGGGTCAGCTGCGTGGTCTGCCCGGCACCGGGTATGGTTGTCGTGGGCACCGTCGTCAGTGCTGAAGTTATGATGGTGGTTCCACTTGTCGGAGCACTGGTCGTTGTGGGCACTGAGGTTGTCGTCGTGGTGGTACAGCCGGCTGTTATCAGCAGCACGATGAGGAGAGCCGCTGGTATTGAAATTCTAAAGACTGGTCGCATGGTTCCCTGTAAGGGGACCTGATAGATAAAGATCTCTTCTCTATGGCTTTGAATGACCTTTCGATCACAAAAAAGGGGAGACGGTCAGGGGGTGGTCACGATCTTCGTCGCGGCCGGTGCCGTGACCTGGTAGACCTTACCGGTGGTCCCGGAAGGGCCGCTCGTCTGGCTGGTCAGCAGATAGAGTTCATGCTGGTCGTCCTCGCCGAACCCTCTGACATATCCGTTCACCCGTCCGTTCTGGGAGGTCGCGATCTTCACCAGACCGACCGACCACATCGTGTTCTGGCTGCCGGCCCCACTCTCCTGTGGCGGAGTTCCCAGGAGGAGCGTCCCGTTCCCAACGGTAAAACTGTCGCTCCAGTCACCGAAGAGGTACTTCCCGGTCAGATCGGGGATCCCGGTCCCCCGGTACACATACCCGCCGACGACCACCTGGCCGAGGTCATGGCCGAGTTCGATGATCGGATCGACCAGTGGTTCGCCCCGGTAGCCGGCCGTGGGCACCGTGCCGTTCGGGTCCCGCGGCTGGTCGGGGTTGAAGGGGTGCGTCCCCTCCTTGAAGTTCCAGCCATAGTTGCCGCCATTCTTAACCTGGTACACCGACTCAAAGAGCTGCTGCCCGGCGTTCCCGATGAACAGGTTGTGCCCGTCCCCACTGTCAAACGAGGCATAGGCCGGGTTGCGGAGGCCATAGGCATAGATCTCCGGGAGCGCCCATGCCTTGCCGACGAACGGGTTGTCCCTCGGAATTGCATACATCAGCCCCTCGTCCCGCTGGTTCACATCGATCCTGAGCACCTTCCCGAGCAGGTTCTTGAGATCCTGGGCATTCCCGGTTCCCGAGGTGTGACCGAGCCCGACATCGTTGGCCCCGCCGCCGTCCCCGATTGTCAGGTACAGGTACCCGTCGTCAGGGCCGAAGAGGATTGGACCGCCGTTGTGGTTCATCGACGGTTTGTCGATCGTCAGCAGGATCCGCTCTGAACTCATGTCGACCTGGTTCGGGTCGCTGGAACTGACCCTGAACTCTGAGAGACGGTTGGTGCAGTTCCAGCCGGCCGGCCCCCCTTCGCGGAGCGGGGCGCTGTAGAAGACAAAGATCCTGCCGTTGTTCTTGTAGTCTGGATGGAAAGCGAGGCCGAGCAGTCCCCGCTCGTCATAGGATGATGAGAGCGTGACCATCCGGTCCCGGAGATCGAGGAACGGGGTCGACTGCATCACACGGTCCTTGCCGATGATCCGCACGACGCCGGTCTGGTCGACGGCGAAGAGCCTGCCGGTGCCGTCATGGGATGAGACCAGCGCTACCGGGGCGGTCAATCCCTCGGCCACCAGCTTCAGACCGACTGCTGCAGTGGCATTCTCAGAACTGAGCACCGTGTAGGAGGACTGGTCCTTCATATAGGCGGGCTGCCCGCCTGACCCCATAGGGGTCGCATTGGTCGTGATCGCGGTTCCATTCCCCGGCCCCGGGGTTATGGTCTGTGTTCCTCCGGAGTTTCCGGTCTTCGAGCAGCCGGCAGCGGCCATGAGGAGGATAAGGACCACCAGTAAAGAGATCAGTACATATCGAGATCGTTGCATAATCGTATCACCTTCATTGTAAATCAGCCAGCCCCAGGTCTGTTTCCACAAGAGGGATCTGCTGTGTACTATGCTCCGATTGCGATGCAGCGCTAGATAAACTTTTCCTCATCTGTCCCGGCCAGTTGAAGAACTCCTGCGGTAGAGTGGGAGGAATTACTGAAAATACCGATGAAATAACAGAGATCCGGAGTGAAGACTGCGCTTCAGACAAAAAAAAGTTCAGGCGCCGAGGGCGGACAGGATCAGTTTCTTTCCAGCCTGAAGGGCGGGTTCGAGCTGAGATCTGTCCTGGCTTACCCCGTGAGCCATTGTCGCGTTGCCTCCGCCTTTTCCATCGATGAGCAGCGCGACCTGACCGAGGATCTTACCGGCATCCACGACCCTGCTCCCTGAGGAGAGGACCAGGTGGAGGGTGTCGGTGCTGGAGGCGAGCAGGGCGACCCCGTCGTTTCTGGACAGTTTCCGTGCCAGCGATGCCAGTTGTGAGGGATCCACATCGATCTCCTTGATCACCAGGTTCACGCCCCTGACCGATTCGTACCTGACATTCTGCAGTTCAAGGTCGACCAGTCTGGACCTGAGCCGTTCGACCTCTTTGCCCCGTTCCTTCCATTCGGTGAAGAACCGCTGCACGCTGCTCGGCAGGTTCTCAGGTTGGATCCGAAGCGTCTGTGCCGACTCGTCCAGCAACTGCTCGATATTCTGCATCGCCGTGATCGCGGCTCTGCCGGCAGAGAACTCGATCCGCTCGATCCCGTCCTGGATATGCTCGACCCGGAGGATCTTGATCGCACCGACCTCGCCGGTGGATTTACAGTGCGTTCCTGCGCAGGCCTCGATATCGCCCCCGACCTTTACGATCCGGATCTCCTTGCCGGGAGGGACTCCGCCCTGGTACAGCCCGAAACCGTACTTCTGCTCGGCCTTGGTCCGTTCCTCGATCTTGATCGAGATCGGCCGGTTCTTCATCACGATCTGGTTCGCCTTCACCTCGATCCTGCGCAGTTCATCGGGCGTGATATGCTTGAAGTGCCTGATATCGATACGGGAACTCTCGCTCCCCTTCTGGGCGCCGGACTGGTGGACATGGGCGCCGAGCACCTCTTTGGTGGCATGGAGCAGGATGTGCGTGGCCGTGTGATGGCGCATCAGCGACCACCGCCGGTCCTCGTCGACCATCCCTTTCACCCGTTCGCCGCGTTTGAGGCTTCCACCGCTGATCTTATGCAGGATCACGCCGCCCATCTTGATGGTGTCCTCGACCCTGACCATGCACTCGGCCGTGACCAGGGTTCCGGTGTCGGCAGGCTGACCGCCGCCCTCCGGGTAGAAGAGCGTCTGGTCCAGGATCACATACCCGTCGAAGAAGTCCAGGACCATCCCCTCGAACTCCACCTCGCAGGGGAGTTCGTAGTAGAGGGGATGGGTCTCGGGCAGCCCGCTGACCCGTTCACGGTACGGGTCGAGGGGGTCGTCCACCTGCTCTTTCTGGCTCTCTGAGTGCATATCGGCGATCAGTGAGTAGAAGTTGTCCGGCAGGTCGACCACGGCCCCTTCCTTTGAGGCGACCTCCTTGATCAGTTCCGGCGGCAGGCCATGCGAATCGTAGAGGGTGACCACTTCACGAAGCGGGACCTTCTCACTCTTCTTTTTGTAGGTGGTGGCGACCTTCTGAATGATCCGGGTGCCCCGCTCGATGGTGGCCGCGTACTTCTCGACCTCACGGTCGACAATCTCGTGGATGACATCCAGGTTCTGCTCGAACTGGCTGTTCCCGATCTTGTTGACCTGCATCTCGATCAGATCCCCGAGGTCGGCATCCACTCCAAGTTCGTTCATGACCCGCAGCGTCCGCCGCAGCACGAGCCGGGCCAGGTAGCCTTCCCTGACATTGGACGGGACGATGCAATCCCCGAGCATGTAGGCCAGGCAGCGGGTGTGGTCTGCAATCGTGTACACCTGTTCGATCGGCACGATCATCTTCTGGAGCTTCTCGATCGGGACATCGATCGTGGCGGCCACCTTCTTTCTGAGCTGGAACAGGTTAGCCCCGGTGATGTCCATCAGGCCGGCGAATTTGGCGCTTAAGGCCAGCATCTTCGTGGACTCGGGGTTATCCAGATGATGGTCGAGCCCTGCAGAGTGCATGATGGTGCTGACCATGTCCGGGAAGACCGCGTCATAGATCGTCGGCGAGCCGGTCGAGGCCCAGACCATCCGTTCGAGCCCGTACCCGGTATCGACAACTCTCGTCGACATCGGATAGTACTGGGTCCCCTCGAGTTCAACCGGGGGCTGGGCGGTCTTCTGCTTCCCCAGGCTCATAAAGACCAGCGTGGCGATCTCAAGCCCGCCGATCATCACTTCAACCGACGGCCCGGCATTTCCTCCGCCGATCCAGGGGTGCTCCTTGTAGGTGATCGCATTCAGGTCGCCCCCTATGGAGTGTACAAACTCGTCACAGAGTTCGACGGTGTGGTCCTTCCAGTAGATCTCCTCCTGTGGAGAGTTGAAGGCATGATGGGCCATCATCTCGAAAAGAGTCAGGTGCCGGCCGGACCGTCCGACCGAATCCAGGTCGTTCAGACGGATGCAGGGCTGGGAGATCGTCAGCGGGTTTGCCGGCGGAGGTACGACGCCGCTCGTCACATAGGGCTGAAAGTCTGCAATCGAGGCGATCGTCAGATAGATGTCGTCCCGCCACCGGGCTGCGACGGGGTACCGGTCGATCCGGGTGTGCCCGTGCCGCTCAAAGAATGAGAGGTATGCTTCCCGCATCTCATCGAGGGTATGCGGCCGAAAGACAGGATTTCCGATGAAATTGTAGGGTTCGCAGGGTGCATCCCCGCAGACCTCACGCTCAGGATCGCGCGTCCAGAACTTAGCCCCACAGGACGTGCAGGTCTTCCGAACCAGCCCCTCGGATTTGAAATAATCGAGCTCGTAATCTTCTTCGCTCATGGAAAACCACGTGTTATAACGATCTTTGCCCGGGGATCATAAATACTGTTGGTTGTTCGCGTAGAATGGCCGCTCATCAATGTACCAGCGGGCGTATTCTTGAAAAATTCCGGTGAGTTGCGCGATTCTGACAGCAAGGATATGGCAACAGCTGCCACCGCGATAGATGAAGTCGTTGCAGGTACAGAAGTCTTCGTCAACAATATATGTGTCTCTGGTGCCGACCACGACCCAGAAGTCCAGGTACTTCTGTACCCTCTGCTCGTCAAGGGCCTCCAGGGCTCTCACTCCGCGGTTCCTGTACTGCTTGACCACCGCAGCCCGAAGCGGCTCGGTCAGGGTTCCGGCCTGCTCGATATCGGTCCAGAGGTCACTCATGGCGAGGGAAAGAACGAAAGTTCCGGCTGGTCGGCGATATAGGTCCAGTTCATCCGCTCGGCCAGCGCCTGCATTCCAGGGGCTTCGAGTGCATAGTGCGTGGACTCGATACACGGCAGCGGTGCCGCTCTGGCCACGGCGTGTTTCATCTCTGAGGAGAGGAACGCATCGGCCCCCAGTCTCTTCGCCTCTTCGAGCAGGCAGGGATCAAAACCGCCACCACCGACCACGGCGAGCCTTTCGAGTCTCCCCAGGCTTCCATAGATCCTGACCGGTCCGGCGTTCAGCCGGTCGACCATCTCGGAGAGGGAGAGGGTGACCGTCCCGACCAGGCCGAGCGACATCGGTTCCGGGTCTTCCAGGGAGAGGAGCGATGCCAGGACGGTGTTGATCCCGGCGGGGGCGTGGTCGTAGTTGGTATGCATCACATAGACGTTCATGCCGGCTGAGAGCACCGTACCGAGCAGTGTTGCCGTTGGGCCGGTGACGGAGGTGATCGGGTTCCAGAGTGGTGTATGATGGACGACCAGCAGGTCCGCTCCTGCCAGGACGGCCTCGTCGATCACCTTCTGGGTGGCGTCCAGGGCGCAGCAGACCCTGCCGATCTCCTCCCTGCCTTCGATGATCAGGCCGATCCGCCCGGCGTCATACGGTTCGGCACCGTCAGGCGGGGCGATCTCTTCAAGCTGACTGATCAGGGCTTCCCTGTGCATACCTACAGTTCGGCACCCAGCTAGATAAAAGATATATTACTGTGGGAAATAACATTAGCTATTAAATATTCATAGATGAAGTACTTTCTATGGAAAAGTCCATTGGCCTGATCAACCAGCGGATCGCCGACGGCAACGCCACTGTGGTTACAGCAGAGGAGATGCCCGCCCTGGTCGACGAACTCGGTGAGGAAGGGGCCCTTGAAGCAGTGGATGTGGTCACAACCGGAACCTTCGGAGCGATGTGCTCGACCGGAGCGTTCCTGAACTTCGGTCATGCCGACCCGCCCATCCGGATGGAACGTGTCTGGCTGAACGATGTCGAGGCGTACGCCGGCCTCGCCGCGGTGGACGCTTATATCGGGGCCACCCAGCAGTCCACCACGCGGGGGGACCAGTACGGCGGCGCCCATGTGCTCGAGGACCTGGTATCTGGAAAGCAGATCGAGCTCCGGGCCATCTCACGCGGCACCGACTGTTATCCCCGGCGGACGATCGACACCGAACTGATTCTTGAGGACCTGAACCAGGCCACCGTCTGCAACCCGCGAAACGCATACCAGCGGTACAATGCCGCGATCAATACGACCGATCGGACGCTGCACACGTACATGGGGATGCTCCTCCCGAACAGCGGTAATATCACCTACTCCGGGGCCGGGCTGCTGAACCCCATCACCAACGACCCGAAGTTCCGGGTGATCGGGAGCGGGACGCCGATCCTGCTCGGCGGCGGCCAGGGGATGATCGTCGGGGAAGGGACCCAGCACTCGCCTGGCGCCGGCTTCGGGACCCTGATGGTGACCGGGGATCTCAAGCAGATGGCACCTGAGTACATGCGTGCAGCCACGATGCATGGGTACGGGGTCACGATGTACATCGGGGTCGGGGTGCCGATCCCGGTGGTGGACCTGGAGGTTGTCCGGTCCACGGCTGTCAGAGACGAGGACATCCAGGTGGACCTGGTCGACTACGGGGTGCCGAGCAGGTCACGCCCGGTGCTCAGGCAGGTCAGCTACGCTGAACTGAAGAGCGGGACGATCGATCTGAATGGAGAGGAGGTGACCGCCTCGTCGCTCTCGAGTTTCCGGATGGCCCGGAAGGTCGCGGCAGACCTGAAAGAGACGATCCTGGCCGGAAAGATGCAGATGGTCCTGCCGACCCGGCAGATCGATCCGAACAGGCTCGCCCACCCGATGCATGAGACGGTGCATGCCCCGCGGGTCTGCGATATCATGGACCGGCACCAGGTGAGCATCACCGAGGACGAGGAGATCAGGACGGCTGCCAAGAAACTGTTGAAGGGTGAGACCAACCACCTGACCGTGCTGAACCAGGAGGGGCGCCTGGTCGGGATGGTCACCACCTATGACCTCTCCAAGGCCGTCGCCAACCCGGGGAAGGTCTCGCTGGTCAGGGAGATCATGACGAGACGGGTGGTCACGACCACACCCGATGAGGTGGTCGACGTCGCGGCTCAGAAACTGGAACAGTATAATATCAGTGCCCTGCCGGTGATCGATAAGGCCGGCCGGGTGCTCGGCATGCTGACAGCCCTTGACCTGGGGAAACTGTTCGGCAGGAGGTGGACACGATGAAGCTGGTGGTGACCTTCTCGCGGAAGAAGGGGAACGAACCGATCATTGCGACGGTGGTCAAGGAGACCGGCGTGCTGATCAATGTCGAGCGGGCACGGATCGACTCCTCTGAAGGGGAGGTGCTGATCGATGTGCCGGAGGAGAGCTGTGCGCTGATCAGGGACCGGATGGAAGCGCTCGGCGCCTCGGCCCGGCCGCTGGAGCGGACGATCCTCTTCGACGAGCACGAGTGTGTCGACTGCGGGGCCTGTATCGGGATCTGTTCGCAGAACGTCTTTTCGTTCGACCAGGACTGGCACCTCGTGGTGAACGAGGAACGGTGCGTGCTCTGCGGAAGATGCCAGCAGGCCTGCCCGCACCATGCCCTCTCCATGCTGGTATGATCAGGGCGCACTTTCAGTTCAAAGAGACGATCACCACGATCCTGGCCGAAGAACAGACCTGGATCGACGTGGCGAAGGAGGCGATGATCACCGCCAGGCAGGACCTGGAACGGTACATCGCCGGGGACCCGTTCTTTCAGATGACCCTTGAACCGTATACGCCGGATCAGGGACCTATCATCGCAGAACGGATGGCCGTTGCAGCCGGTGGCGCCGGGGTCGGGCCGATGGCCGCGGTCGCCGGCACGATCGCCGCCATCGGGGTCGAGGCGATGGCCTGGGAAGGGGCTCTCTTCGGGGTGATCGACAACGGCGGCGACATCGCTCTGATCACGGACCGGCCACTCAGGGTCGGGGTCTATGCCGGTGCGTCGTCACTCTCAGGAAAGGTCGCGTTCGTCGTCCCGCCGCAGCCGGCGATCTATGGGATCTGCACCTCGTCGGCGACGGTCGGGCCGTCCATCTCGTTCGGGGTCGCCGATGCAGTGACCGTCTTCTCTGCAGACCCGTCGGTCGCCGATGCCTGGGCGACTGCGCTCTGCAACCAGCTCCGGCCAGGGGAGACCACGGCCTTTGACCGCCTCCCCGGGAGTGGGGTCGACGGGGCCGTGGCGATCCTCGGCGACGAGGTGCAGCGCTTCGGGTCGGTCCCGCCGATGGTCGGCGCCGTCGTCGACGAGAACCTGATCACGGCCGGCGAACTATATTAACGAGATCAGATCAGGCTCTCGGCGTACGCTCTTCCTCTGGTGTAGGCATGGGGGCCCTCGAAGGTCTCAAGGAGCGTGTCCCCATCGCTGACTGCGATCACCGGAGCCCCCTGGTGCACCGTGAAGATCAGTTCATAGAGATCGATCTCCTCGACCAGCACACCGTCGCCCAGGGCGGAGGCCGGCTGCAGGATCAGCCGTTCCTGGATGAGGTCGTCGGGAATCTGCCGGAAGTAGTAGAAGAAGGTCTGGTAGGCGTTCAGGTGATCTGATACCAGCAGCTCGTCCCGCATCGCAGCCTCCAGGTCTTCGAGGGCCTCTGCGATACAGACCACGTCATCCTCGCAGTCTGCGAAGATATCGTCCGCCGTCATCTCGAGCAGGGTCTCGTGGTCCACCGGCTCTTCTGTGGTCTGCTCATCTGCTTCGTCCTGTTCTCTGTCTGTCTCGGTCCCGTAAGAATTCATCAGCACCATCCATTCACACCTGGCATGGGGAAAGGATTAACTCTTCCTCTCGATCCATCTGGCCAGGTCTCTGATTGTCCCCTTTTATCTGGTCGGATGTTCCACGTACCTCTGGTATTTGGATGACAGCAATCGACGTGAAGGGCTGGGTTGAGCGGGATGGTCACCGCCTCTCCCAGGATGAGATTGAGACGCTGATCAGCACGGGCCCTGATCATCTCTCTCACTGTGGAGGAGAGTTTCTGATCCGCTGGGACGACTGCGCCGCACGGGACCGCTGGGGGATCATCCAGGGGGATGTCGACGCCGGAACGGTCACCTGTGACGGGACGGTCATCAGCAGGATCGACCCGCCCGCCGAATCCCCCTCCCTGGAAGAGGCGATCGTCACCGCCATCCGTCTGCGCAGTGACGAGGGCGTGACGGCCCTCTCCGGAGGTGTCGACTCGACCCTGATTGCAGCCATCGCAGAGCGTCCGTGCGTCGCGGTCGGGGTCGAAGACTCGCACGACCTCGCCAGGGCCAGGCATGCGGCCGAGGCCCTGCACCTCACCTGCGATTACGTGACGATCACGCCGGACGCGGTTGAAGAAGCGCTGGCAGCGGTGATCCCGGTGATCCCTGCCCGCGACCCGGTGAACATCTCGATCGCGGCCACCATGCACTTTGTCGCCTCCTATGCCCGGGACCACGGGTATACGCGGATCCTGGCCGGGCAGGGGGCCGACGAACTCTTCGGCGGGTACTCCCGGTACCTGACGAGCACAGACCTCGCGGCCACCTTCGCCGAGGACTTCCGCGGTCTTGCCCTGCAGGGAGCCCGGGATCAGGCGGTCGCGGGCCTCTTCGGCGCCTACCTCTCGATGCCGTACCTGGATGTCCGTGTTGTGCGCGCTGCTCAGGCGATCAGCCCCAACGAAAGGGTCTCCGGCGGGATCAGAAAAAGGCCGCTCAGAGAGGTTGCAGCACGGTATATTCCGGCAGAGATTGCCGATTACGATAAGAAGGCGATGCAGTACGGAACCGGGGTCTGGAAGGTGATCAGGCACCTCGCCCGTCACAACGGTTATAACAGGTCGGTACAAGGGTACTTAAATCACGTGGGGAGTCTACACGATGGTGCTTGAAAGTGACGTAGAACAGATCGCTGCGCTGGCTGATCTGAGGATACAGGAGGACCGAATGGGCACTTTTACCACCCAGTTCAACAGGATCCTCGAATATTTCGATATACTGGATCAGGTCAACGGCGAAGGAGGATCGATGGATCGCGGGGTGAATGTGATGCGTGAGGATCTGGTCACGCCGTCCCTGACCCCGGAGGAGGTTCTTTCCAATGCAGGTGGAGATGAGGATGGATTCATCAGAGGACCGCGGGTGATGTGATGGCGGGAACAGAGGAGGACCAGTTCAACGCGTTCATCACCCGGTGCCCGGTCGATACCGGAGAACCCGGAAAGCAGGGGACCGGCCGGCTGGCCGGCCAGTGCATCGCGATCAAGGACAACATCTCCACATCCGGGATCATGACCACCTGCGGCTCGGCGATCCTGAAGGGGTACATCCCCCCCTATGATGCACATGTGATCACCCGATTACTGAATGAAGGGGCGATCATCGCAGGGAAGACCAACATGGATGAGTTCGGGATGGGGACCACCACCGAGAACAGCGCTTTCGGGCCGACCAGAAACCCGGTGAACCCGGAACGGGTGCCCGGCGGCTCTTCAGGCGGTTCTGCAGCGGCGGTGGCAGCCGGGCTGGTGCCGCTGGCGCTCGGGACCGATACCGGCGGTTCGATCCGGTGTCCGGCCGCGTTCTGCGGGATCGTGGGGCTCAAGCCCACCTATGGCCGCGTCTCCCGGTACGGGCTGATCGCCTATGCCAACTCCCTCGAACAGATCGGACCGATGGCGAAGACGGTGACCGGGGTCTCGGACCTGATGCAGGTGATCGCCGGCCACGACCCCCGGGACGCCACGTCCACCGATCATCCCTACACGCATACTCCCAACGCTGAAATATCCGGCAAACGGATCGGAGTGCCGGAGGAGTTCTTCGGCGCAGGGGTCGACGCCCCTGTCGCTGAGACGGTCAGGAAGGCAATCGACCGGCTGGAGGCCGGCGGGGCCGAGATCGTTCCCTGCTCGATGAAGAGCATGGCCTATGCCCTGGCCGCGTACTATGTGATCTGCACCTCTGAGGCGAGTTCGAACCTGGCCCGGTACGACGGGGTCAGGTATGGCGTTCCGGTCGATACAAAGCCGCAGTGGCATGACGGGTTTCGGGCGGTGCGTGGCGCCGGTTTTGGTCCGGAGGTGCAGCGCCGGATCCTGCTCGGCACCTTCGCCCTCTCTGCCGGCTACTATGGGAAGTACTATGCCAAGGCGCAGATCGCCAGGCAGCAGGTCAGGGCCGATTTCGACCGGCTCTTCAAGGAGGTCGACCTGCTCGCCGGCCCGACGATGCCGACCGTGGCCTTCAAGCTCGGCGAGATGGCCGACCCGCTCTCGATGTACCTTGCGGACATCCTGACGGTGCCGGCGAACCTGGCCGGGGTGCCGGCGATCTCGGTGCCCTGCGGCACGGTCGACGGGATGCCGGTCGGTCTGCAGGTGATGGGGAGGCCGTTCGACGACGAGGGTGTCGTCGACGTTGCCTATGCCTACGAACAGGGGGTGATCTGATGGAGCAGGATATTCCGGCCGGAGAGGCCATGTCGGCATCTGAGCGGGCGAAAGGGATGGTGATCATCGGGCTCGAGATCCACTGTCAGCTGAACACCGCCACCAAGCTCTTCTGCGGCTGTTCGACCGACTACCGTGACGACGGCCCGAACACGCATGTCTGCCCGGTCTGCCTCGGTCTTCCGGGGACGATGCCGGTGATCAACAAAAAGGCCGTGGAGTTCGCCCTGAAGGTCGCCAAGGCCTTCAACTGCGAGATCCCCGAGATCTGCGAGTTCTCACGAAAGAACTACTTCTATCCGGACCTCCCGAAAGGCTACCAGATCACCCAGTACGACAAGCCCCTGGCCAACGGGGGATATGTCGAGATCGAGGGTGAAGACCGGGAGAAGCGGATCAGGCTGACGAGAATCCACATGGAGGAGGATCCCGGCCGGCTGGTCCACAAGGGCGGCGGGGACCGGGCCCGGTACTCGCTGGTCGACTACAACCGGTCGGGCGTACCGCTCATCGAGATCGTCACCGAACCGGACCTCCGCTCCCCCAAGGAGGCGCGGAGGCTGTTGAACAAGCTCAGGGCCACCCTCGAGTACCTGAGCGTCTTCGACAGCGAGAAGGAGGGCTCGCTCCGGGTGGATGCGAACATCTCCATCGAAGGGAGCGAGCGGGTCGAGGTGAAGAATATCACCTCGTACAAGGGCGTCGAGAAGGCGCTCACCTTTGAGATCACCAGGCAGCGGAATATCATCCGGCGCGGACAGCAGGTGGAGCGGGAGACCCGTCACTTCGTCGAGACCCGCGGGATCACCACGGCCGGCCGGACCAAGGTGCAGGAGAACGACTACCGGTACTTCCCTGAGCCCGACCTGACGCCGCTGGCGGTCCAGGGATGGCTCAAGGATATCGCTCTTCCGGAACTCCCCGATGCACGGCGTGAGCGGTTCGTCCAGCAGTACGGGGTCTCGCTGAACCATGCACGGACCCTGACCGGCGATCTGAAGCTGGCCGAGTTCTACGAGAAGGTCGCCGGTACCGATCCGGTCCTCTCCGCGACCTGGGTGGCCGACACCCTCCTCGGGGAACTGAACTACCGGAATGCGGCGATCGGGATCGTCGACCCGGCGCAGTTCATCGAGCTGATCGAACTGCTCAGGCAGGAGACGATCACCGAGAAGTCGTGCGTCGAGGTGCTCAGGACCATGCTCGACCAGCTGGTGGAGACCGGGACCTCCGAGTCCCCGAAGCAGATCGTCGAACGGCTGAACCTCGCCAAATCCGGCGGCGACGTCCTCGCGGTCGCAATCAGCGAGGTGCTGGTCGAATGCCCGCAAGCGGTCGTCGACTACCAGAACGGGAAGAAAGGGGCCGGCAACTTCCTTGCCGGACAGGTGATGAAGAAGACACGGGGCCGAGCAGACCCCAGGGAATTGAACAGACTGCTTGCAGAAGCGATCGCTACGCAGGAAGGGGTGACCGTTGCATCTGATAATCACTGAAAAGAACATCGCGGCTGACAGAATAGCCCATATCCTCGCAGGAAAGACCTATGTCGAGGTGAAGAAGGACGGGGGTGTCAATACCTACTCGTTCAACGACACGGTCGTGGTCGGTCTCCGCGGGCACGTGGTCGAAGTGGACTTCGAGCCAGGGTATACCAACTGGCGGAGCGAGGTGAACACCCCGCGATCCCTGATCACGGCGAAGACCATCAAGTCGCCGACCGACAAAAAGATCGTCACGCTGATCCAGAAACTGACGAAGAAGGCCGATCATGTCACAATCGCGACTGATTTTGATACCGAAGGGGAACTGATCGGGAAGGAGACCTACGACCTCGTCAAGGCTGTCAAGCCGGACGTCAGGGTGGACCGGTCCCGGTTCAGTGCGATCACCGAGGAGGAGATCCAGACTGCATTCGCGGCCCCGGCCGAGCTGGACTTTGCGCTGGCCGCTGCCGGCGAGGCGCGGCAGCTGATCGACCTGATCTGGGGAGCCTCGCTCACCCGGTTCATCAGCCTGGCCGCCCACCGCGGCGGCAAGAACATCCTCTCAGTCGGCAGGGTCCAGAGCCCGACCCTCGCGATGATCGTCGACCGCGAGAAGGAGATCGAGGCGTTCGTGCCTGAACCCTACTGGGTGCTCACCGTCGACTCGAAGAAGGACGGCGAGCCGGTGCTCGCCCGTCACACCACCGCACGGTTCACAGACCTGGCGCAAGCCGAGGAGGCGCAGGCGGCCACCAGGGCTCCGCTGGCGGTGACCGAGGTGAAGGAAGGGTCGAAGATCGACCGTGCCCCGACCCCGTTCGACACCACCGGGTTCATCGTGGCCGCCAGCCGGCTCGGTTTCTCGGCCGCGAACGCGATGCGGATCGCAGAGGACCTGTACATGCACGGGTACATCTCGTACCCGCGTACAGACAACACGATCTATCCCAAATCGCTCGACCTGAACGGTGTCCTCAAGACGCTGCAGAAGACAGAGTTCTCGTCTGATGTCTCGTGGGTCCAGGCCAACCGGAGACCGGTGCCGACCCAGGGGAAGAAGTCCACCACCGATCACCCGCCGATCCACCCGAGCGGCGCGGCCACCAGGGGCGAACTCGGCGACGAGCGGTGGAAGGTCTACGAACTGGTGGTCCGCCGGTTCCTCGGAACCCTCTCCCCAGATGCCCGCTGGCTGACGATGAAGGTGCTCTTTACGGCCGGGACCGAGCCGTACACCACCACCGGTGCCACCCTGCTCGAAGCCGGATGGCGGACCGTCTACCCGTACAGCGAGGCGGCCGAGCATCCCCTCCCCCTCTTTGCGGTCGGCGATCACCTGCCGATAGAGCAGGTGAACCTCGACCGGAAGGAGACGCAACCTCCACCCCGGTACACCCAGAGCAGGCTGATCCAGCAGATGGAGGAGCTCGGGCTCGGGACCAAGAGTACCCGGCACGAGGTGATCGGGAAACTGGTCGGCCGCAAGTATATCGAAGGGACCCCGCTCCGGCCGACCCTGGTCGGAAAGGCTGTGATCGAATCGCTCGAGGACCATGCAGCCGCCATCACCCGGCCGGACATGACCCAGACGATCGATGCGCACATGCAGCAGATCAAAGAGCGGAAGCGGACGCGCGATGACGTGGTGACCGAGTCGCGGACGATGCTGAACCGTGCATTCGACGAACTGGAGGGGCACCAGAGCCAGATCGGCGAGGATATCATGGGGAGGACCGTCGAGGAGATGATCCTCGGCCCCTGCCCGGTCTGCGGGAGCGATCTCCGGATCCATCACATCCGCAACAGCAGCCAGTTCATCGGCTGCACCCGGTATCCGGACTGCCGGTTCAACATCGGGCTCCCCCTGACCCAGTGGGGATGGGCGATCCGGACCGATACGGTCTGTCCGACCCATAATCTGCACCATGTCAGGCTGATCGCCAAGGGGTCCAGGCCCTGGGATATCGGCTGCCCGCTCTGCCATCATATCGAGTCGAACCGGGAGACGATGGTGCTGATACCCTCCATGACCGAGGAGATCCTCGGACGGCTGCAGCGGCACCACATCTACACGGTCCACGAGGTCGCCGACGCGACCCCCGACGTGCTCGCCTCCGCGGCCGCCATCTCACCAGCAGCAGCGGAACTGCTGAAAGCGGAAGGAGAATCGGTGCTCGGGCTCCTTCGGCTCCGTTCCGAGCTCCGGAAATTTGTCAGAAAGCAGGTCCCGCCCCGGCGCGGCAGGAGCCATTCCAAGATCATGAAGTACCTGCATGCGAACGAGATCAACACGATCGCCGACCTCGCCGGGGCCGATCCGGCCCTCCTCCGGACAGCAGGAATCGGGGAGAAGGAGGTGACGTCCCTCCTTTCACAGGCGAGGGATTACTGCAATGACAAGACATTGCGCACCATCGGTGTGCCGGCGATCAGCCTCAAAAAGTATTATGCCGCCGGCATCCAGAGCCCCGAGGACTTCTGCCGGTATCACCCGGTCTACCTGAGTGTCAAGACCGGGATCAGCCCGGACACGACGTACCGGCATGCCGAGATGGTCTGCCTCGCTCAGAACCGGCCGGTGCCCCAGAAGGTGACCAGGGCGATGCTCGAACGGGGGCGCGCCGAACTGCTGACGATCCCGGGGCTCGGGGAGACGACGATTGAGAAGCTGTACAGCGGCGGTGTGATCGACAGCACCACCCTGGCCTCTGCGGACCCGGCAGCGCTCGCCAGCCATTCCGGGATCCCGCTCAAGAAGGTGCAGGAGTTTCAATCAAAGATCCCCGGTTCATCCCGGGCCAGTTGATCGGGGCCGGATCTGTCCCTCCGGACCGATCATTGAAAGTGGAAGCGGGTCATATATACAGTACACCAGTGTGGATACCATGCAGAATCGATGGAAAGACTGGGTCCATGTGACCAAACTCGACCCCGACAAGTCCCTTCCCCCGGCAGTGATCGATGAGATTGCGACCAGCGGGACCGATGCGCTGATGCTCTCGGGGACACTGAATGTGACGATGGAGAACCTCGGTCAGCTCTTCAAACAGGTGGCCCAGTACGGCCTTCCGCTGGTCGTTGAGCCGGCAGGGCCTGAGGCGGTTCTCTGCGAAGGGATCGACCTGCTCTTCGTTCCGAGTGTGATGAACTCGAACAGTGTCCAGTGGATCGTTGGAAAGCACCAGCAGTGGGCTCAGCAGAGTTCGATCCGCTGGGACAAGGTCATACCCGAGGCATATCTCGTCCTGAACCCGGCCTCCTCGGTCGGGAAGGTGACGGGTGCCAGCTGTGATCTGACTCCCGCAGAGGCAGCAGCATATGCGTCGGTCGCCGACCATTACTTCCACTTCCCGATTGTGTACATCGAGTACAGCGGCATGTACGGCGACCCGAAGATGGTGCGATCGATCTCTGAGGTCGTCGACCGCGCGATCCTGTACTATGGCGGCGGGATCTCCTCTGCTGAGAAGGCGGCCGAGATGGGCAGATGGGCCGACACGATCGTGGTCGGCAATGCGGTCTACGACCTCGGCCCCGACGTGCTTCGGGCGACGGTCAGGGCAGTCCAGTAACCCATGCCCGAGGTACAGATCGTCCTGGTCGAGCCCCTGTACGAGGGGAACGTCGGTTCGGTGGCCAGGGTCATGAAGAACTTCGGGTTCTCGCGGCTGGTGCTGATCAACCCGTGCCCGCTCGGCAACGAGGCGCGGGCGATGGCCTCCCATGCCCAGGACCTGCTGGATACGGCAAGGACCTGTTCTCTCGAGGAGGTGTACGCAGAGAGTGCGCTCACCATCGCGACCACCGGGGAACTGAGCAAGACCATCTGCAACCCGATGCGGATGCCGTACTATGATCCCTCCGAGATCAGGTCGACGATCGCAGAGATCGACGGAACGGTCTCGATCCTCTTCGGGCGCGAGAACTGGGGGCTGAACAACAGCGAGGTGGCGGCCAGCGACCTGATCTGCACCATCCCGACCTCGCCGGAGTACCCGATCCTGAACCTCTCGCATGCGGTCGGGGTGGTCTGTTACGAACTCGCCCACCTCCCGCGCGGCACCTACCTGCTGGCGGACCGGTTCGACATGACCTGCCTGTACGATCACATCTCCTCGTTCCTGGACCAGATCGATCACCCCCTGTACAAGCGCGAGGTGACGATGCTGACGATCCGGCGGCTGCTGGCCAGGACCCAGATGACTCCCCGGGAGGTCTCGACCCTGCACGGTCTCCTCCGGCGAACCGAGTGGTACCTGAACGGCGGCCAGCAGATTTTTTCTGAAGAGGCACCGGCGGACCGTCGGACAGAATAACTCTTCAACTCTTCTTCACCAATATCTAACAGAATGATTCTCGTCGACTGGCAGATTATGGACCGGATCAGCCGCGGGCAGATCAAGGTCGAACCGTTTGAACCCGGCCTTATCCAGCCGAATTCGCTCGATATCAGGCTTGGGGACCACTTTGTCTGGTATGTCCCGGGCGACCGCGTGATCGATCCGTACGATAAGGAGAGTGTGACCGCAGAGGTGGAGGAGATGACAGCGGATGAGGTTATCCTCTATCCGGGCCAGTTCATGCTCGCCGAGACCAAAGAGGTCCTTTCGCTCCCCGACAACATCGTCGCAAGTATCGAAGGAAAGAGCAGTATCGCCCGGCTCGGGATCGAGCTCCACCAGACCGGCGGCTGGATCGATGCCGGCTTCATCGGTTCGATCACCCTGGAGATGTGCAATGTCAACCAGCGGCCGGTGAAGATGTATGCCGGGATGCCGATCGGGCAGCTGGTCTTCTACACCACGGAACGGGCGGAGCAGCCGTATAACCTGAAGCAGGACGCGAAGTACCAGGGGCAGCGGCAGGCCACCCTCTCGCGGTACCATGAAAACCAGCGGTTGATTCAGTGAATATATACCGCATGAGATCCCATATTATAACGATTATTTTTCCTGGTGAGAGTGAATTATGCGACTTCTCCTGATACATTCTGATTATATCGAATACGAGGCGCAGAAGAAGACCAAGATGGCAGAGGCCGACCCGGTTCCAAAGGACGGGATGACCGAGGCCCTGACTGTCTTCACTGCTGTCGAGGCGGTGGACGAGGAGGATATCGATGATGTGGTGGCGCAGTCGGTCGCAGAGATCGAGAAGACTGCAACCCAGCTTGCAGTGAAAAACCTGCTGATCTACCCGTACGCCCACCTCTCTTCAGACCTCTCCTCGCCCGAGACCGCGGTGGCCGTGCTCAGCGCGATCGAGAAGAGACTGAAAGAGACCGGTCGGTACGAGGTGAAGAGGGCTCCGTTCGGCTGGTACAAGAAGTTCAAACTCTCATGCAAGGGGCACCCGCTCTCCGAGCTCTCCAAGACGATCGTTCCGGGCGCCGGGGCGGCTGTCAAGGAGAAGAAGGAGGTCACGCACGAGTTCTTCGTGATGACTCCCGACGGCGAACGCCACGAGACCGGCGCGTTCCTCGACGGCAGGTTCGGGGCGCTGGTGAAGAAGGAGATCGGGATCGCTGAGCCTGTCGGCGGCGAACCGATCCATGTCGACCTGATGCGGTCGAAGGAACTGGTCGACTACGAGCCGGCCAGCGACGTCGGGAACCTCCGGTGGCTGCCCCGCGGGAAGATCGTCCGCGACCTGATGGCAGATTACGTGCTGCAGATGGTCCTCGCCTACGGCGGCTCGCCGGTGGAGACCCCGGTGATGTACGACCTCGGGGACAAAGCGATCTTCGAGCATGCCGACAAGTTCGGGGAGCGGCAGTACCGGTTCAAGAGCGGAAACCGGAACATGATGCTCCGGTTTGCAGCCTGTTTCGGGATGTTCTCGATCATGCGGGACATGCACATCTCCCCGAACTCTCTCCCGATCAAGATGTACGAACTCTCCACCTACTCGTTCCGGCACGAGCAGCGTGGCGAGGTGATCGGCCTGAAGAGGCTCCGTGCGTTCACGATGCCCGACATGCACAGCCTCTGCACTGACATGGAGGAGGCACTCGGCTGCTTTGAGGAGCAGCTCCGGCTCGGCTGGAAGTCCGGACAGGACTTCGAGACCGAACTGGTCGGTGTCTTCCGGTGCACCCGGGAGTTCTATGACAAGTATGAGAACTGGGTGAAGAGTATCGTCGCCGAGTCACGGGTGCCGATGCTGATCGAGATCCTCAGCGACCGGGTCCACTACTGGATCGCCAAGGTCGACCTGGCCGCGATCGACGGGCAGGGCCGGCCGATCGAGAACCCGACCGTCCAGATCGATGTCGAGTCGTCGACCCGGTTCGATATCAAGTACCACCTGGACGGCGAGGTCGTCCACCCTCCGATCCTCCACTGTTCACCGACCGGCTCGATCGAGCGGGTGATCTGCGCCATGCTCGAGAACACCGCCAACCAGACGGTCCCCCAGCTCCCGGCCTGGCTCGCACCGACGCAGGTCCGGCTGATCCCGGTCGCCGAGCGGCACACCGCGTACGCGGACGAGCTCTGCACCCGTCTGAACAAAGCACAGATCCGGACAGACCTCGACGACCGCGAGGAGAGCGTCGGCAAGAAGGTCCGGGAGGCCGGCATGGACTGGGTCCCCTATGTGATCGTCATCGGAGATGCGGAGATGGAATCAGGCAACCTGACGGTCACCATCCGGAGACTCTCAGAGCCGAAGGTTCCGCACAAGGAGCAGCTGGACGAGGAGGAACTGATCGCACTGGTCAGGACCAACACCGAAGGGATGCCGTTCCGCCCGCTCTATACCGCCCGGAACCTCTCCAAGAAACCACGGTATATCTGAACGATACCGGAAGATCCACTTTTTTTTTATTTTGAGTATAGTCGAAAATCTTACGGTTATACAGTCAGGTTTTCTCAAATTCTGGTTCACCCGTCAGGGGGAAGCGGATACGAGAAGAATTTGAAAGATTCTTCGAGGGTGTTAAACGCATCCAATCCCCAAATGGGCCAATCTCCGACTCATCTGAGTCTACGATTGGCCATGGATGTTGCGTTCAACATTATAATTCCCAATCTCGGATTGTATCAGGGTCCAGCAGCAGCAAGCAGCCGTTTCGCCGGCATATTTGCAGTGGGTCAAAAAAAAGTTTCAGGCGAGGAGGATATCCAGTGCCTCGTCCTTGTATGCATCCATCACGTAGGGGATGCCTGAAATCTTTGCGGATTCTTCGGTCAGAGACATCAGGTCGCTCCTGCTGATGGAGGAGACGCTGAAGTTCCTGCTGCCTGCCATGATCTGCTGCAGCCCGGTTCTGAACTTCTGGGCGTAGGTGTAGATGCCCAGTGCGCCCACCGGGATCTCGCTCATCCGTTCGCCGTACTTCTCCTTGAGCTCCTGGTAGGAGACGAAGATCTCAGGGATCGTGCTTCCGAACTTCGAGACGGTCTTGGGCAGGGTGCCTGCTTCGATCCACTTCTCGATGTTCTTGCCGACCATGCCCGGAATCATCAGCCCTCTGCCCATGCAGACGGCCTTGAAGTAGGGGTTGCCCATGGCAAGCGCCTTGAAGGCGTTCGCTTCATCGGCGAACCCGCCGGCGATCGCAAGGTCCGGCACCCGGATGCCCTTGGCCTTCAGCATCTCGGCGTACTGGTACGCGAGGGACTGCAGGTAGAAGGTCGGGATACCCCATTCGTTCATCATCGGCCAGGGGCTCATGCCGGTTCCGCCGGGAGCTCCGTCGATGGTGAGCAGGTCGATCTTCGCCTCTGAACTGTACCTGAGAGCCATCGCCAGTTCCTTGGCGGAATAGGCTCCGGTCTTGAGGGTGACCCGCTTGAACCCGATGTCCCGCAGCCGGTCGACCTCTTCGAGGAACCCTTCCTTGGAGACGAAGCCGAGGCGCGAGTGGCGTTCAAATTCCTTGATGGCGCCATCCTTGAATGCCTGCTGGATGTCGTGTCTGGTTGGGTCCGGCTGGACGATATAGCCGCGGTTCTTCAGTTCGGTGGCCCGTTCGAGGGATTTTACCTTGATCTCCCCGCCGATGCACTTGGCACCCTGTCCCCACTTCAGCTCGATGGTCTCCAGATTGTGTTTTGATGCGACGTACTCCGCGGTTCCAAGCCGGGTGTCCTCAACATTCATCTGGACGAGAATCTCGCCAAGGCCTTGATGGAACTTACGGTAGATCTCGATCCGGCGGTCCATCTCCGGAGATTTCTGGACCTTGCCGTTGCTGTCCCGGACCAGGCCGGGGTCGATACCGCAGACGTTCTCTCCACAGACGAGGGTGATACCGGAGATCGCAGCGCCGATGGCGAAGTGCTCCCAGTTCGCCCGCGCGATCTCGGTCGACCCGAGGGCGCCGGTGAAGATCGGGAGGCTCATCGTGACCTTCCGGTCCCATCCGTACGAGGTCTCGGTGTTCACAGATGAGAAGAGGGCGGTGTCAGATCCGATTTCAAGTCCTTCTGGCAGGCCCTTCGCTCCCTGTGCATACCCCTGAATGTTCAGGTGTGAGTAATCGACAGGATAATTCTTGTCCGCTCCTGCGGTCACCTCTCCGAATGGACCGGGATAGAGAACTTCCCGTCCCCGGAACGAGGATAACCAGATCTCACAGCCACCCTTACACCCGTCCGTACAGCGGGTACAGAGCCCGGACATGGGCACTACGCTGCGGGACCGGTTGACGGTGCCTGTGGCTTCATTTGAATTGGGTTGTTTAAGATTCATTGTAGTCACTCCATTGAGTACGGTATCGCCCCGGATCCCGGGTAAAGACAGTACTGAATTATTGGACAGGCAGACCAGGATCCCTGGTCGTACCCATAAGTGCTTTTTGATGATGATCCCATATAAGGAATCCTTTTTTTCCCCAGAATCTTAGGAAGTATATATTAAGGTGATCATACAGGTTCCGATCCCTCCTCCTTATTATCTCCTGCTGTACGATCGCTGGATCAGCCAGACGATAACCCCGGCAATGAACCCGATTGTCATAGAGGTGGCAACCGAGACGATTCCGGTGACCAGGGTCGACGGGAAGGAAGTGGTCTTCAGCCCGGATCGGGCGAGATCGATCGCCACGAAGAAGAGGAGCGAGCCGAGGAGGCCGACCGGGAAGAGGGTGACGATCCCCTTATCGGCAGAGAAGATCGCGATGACGATCAGTACCGTCCCGGCGATGAAGTTCGCCGCCGAGGTGCTGGCTCCGTACCGGTACAGGGCCGCGACCCCTCCGGCTCCATGGCAGACCGGGATCCCGCCGAACGGGGCCGAGACCAGGTTCATGATCCCGATTGAGGTGGAGACCCGCCTGGGGGATATCTCGCTCTTGAAGAGATCGCCGGCGATGAGGACGGTGGCTGCGATCGAGTTGGTCAGGGTGAGGATCACCTGGGGGACCACCAGCGAGCCGGCCGCAACCGCCCAGTCCCCGGTTCCGGGGATCGTCAGGCCGAATGAGAACGGGAGCCCCCATGCCGGCAGCCCGTGCAGAACGATGCCCAAGCCAGCCCCGGTGACGAGGACCGCGATCGCCGACAGGTCGGGGAGGCGGCTGAACCGGTGGGCCAGGGTGAAGAAGAGGATGATCGCCACTCCGAGGATGGCCAGGTACGGGTCGGGGATGGCGTACTGGAGCCCGGAACGGACCAGCAGGAGGGCGAGCCCGAGCTGGATGCCGCGGGTCACCGGTTCGGGGATCCGTTCGACGATGGCAGAGACCCAGCCCGTCGCACCGAGCGAGAGGAAGAGGAGACCGAGGATCAGCCCGGCGGCTGCCATCGTGCCGCTGTCGGCCTGGCCGGCGATGACGAGCACGGCGATGGCCTTCATCGGTTCGACCGGGATCGGGGTCTTGTAGACGACGCCGGCGAAGAGATGCCAGAGGCCGAGGAGGAGGAGAACCGGGCCGGCCGGAACTCCGGTGGCGAGGATCATCCCGAAGGTGAGCGGAAGGATCGTCCCGAAGTCACCGAGGGATCCCGATATCTCGGCGAGGGCCTGGTGGAGGGTCGTGGGTCGCATCATTGCTGATCACACAGGCGGCCGGCGGTCACTCCGTACAGGCGAGCGCCGCCCCGAGCGCTCCAGTGATCTGAGGTTCCGGCGGCACGACCAGTTCAAGGCCGAGCTCCTTCTCCAGCGCAGCCTTCACGCCGCTGTTCTTCGCCACCCCGCCGACGAAGACCACCCGACCGCTGAGGTGCACCTGTCGTGCCATCACCGCCACCCGTTCTGCGATCCCCTGGATCAGGCCGGCTGCGATATCCTCCCGGCTGCACCCCTGGGCCCGGAGCGAGATCACCTCAGACTCTGCAAAGACGGTGCAGGTGCTGCTGATCGCGACCGGCGTCGTGGACGCCCTGGCCAGTTCGCCCAGGTCCCCGAGCTGGACCTCCAGCGCCCGTGCCGTATATTCGAGGAACTTCCCGGTCCCAGCAGCACACCGGTCGTTCATCAGAAAGTCCAGGACTTTGCCGGCTTTCACCTGGATCACCTTGCTGTCCTGGCCGCCGATATCGATGATCCCGTCCGCATCCGGCACCAGGGCCGCAACCCCCCTCGCATGAGCCGTGATCTCGCTGACGGTCCTGTCTGCACAGGCCACGGTCTTTCTGCCGTATCCGGTGGCGCAGATCCGCTCGACCGCCTCGTCCTGCAGGTTCACATCTGCAAGGACGCCGTCGAGAACCGAACGGATCGCCTTTTTAAAGTCAAACCCGGTCGGTCCGATCCGATAGGCCAGCAGGTCGCCGTCCGAGAGGATGACCACCTTGGTGGTCGCGGCTCCGGCGTCGATCCCAGCGACGATCACTGGATCATCTCCAGAAATGCGTCCACCCTGACCCCGATCTGCTCCCGGTCCGCGTCCCCGTAGTCCGTCTCGATGGCGAGCATCGGCACCCCCGCCGCTCTGAGCGCCTGCTGCACCCGGTGCCGTTCGGTGTTGTACCCGTGGCAGTTCTGAAGGGTGGCGTAGACCACGCCGTCGATCGAAAACTGCCGGACGAGCTCGATAATATGCTCGATCCGCCGGTCGTTGGGGGTCATGCAGGCGCAGGGGATCTGCAGGTAGCGTTCGGCCAGTGCCGTCAGGGGGTCCCGCTCCTCGTTCTCGTCGACCAGGTGCCAGAACGACCGCGTCCCGGTGCAGCTCTCCTCGGCGACGATCACCCCGCCCCGCTCCTCGATGATCTCGGGCACCTTCTGGTTCCCTGCGGTCACCGGGCAGCCGGAGAAGAGGATCCTGGGCCGTCGTGCCGCCTTCTCCTGCCCGGCCGGCTGCTGCGCTTCGAGTCCGGTGACGAGGGCTTCGAGTCGCCGTCTGAACTCCCGGGGATGGAGCTGAAACTGGCGCTGCATCATCCGTATCACGGCCACACCCTCGATCGGCGGGGGGTTCTGCCGGCGGAGAGAGAAGAGGCGCATCAACAGGCGGCGTGTCCGGTTGGCATCCCTGATCTCCTTCCACAACCGTTCGTCCGTCACCTGGTTGCCGGTCAACTCCTCCATCATGGTGCGGAATTTCTGCAGCTCGCCGGTGAAGTAGAGGAGGGCCCCGGGGGTGTCGGGCTTCTGGGGGAGATCGATCACATAGGTCGGTACCAGGTCGGTCAGCAGTTCGAACATCTTCTTCTTGCCGTCGCAGGTCGTCTCCCCAACCACGAGGTCGACGAGGGGGACGTGCGGACAGGCTCCGGTTTCCGGGTCGTCCCTGGTGACGATGGCCCCGAACGAGGACCTGATCAGCGGGCAGAGGGAGCGGGGAAGATACTCGTCGGCAGCCGGGATGAGAGCGTTGCTGCCGCCGCAGAGGATCACCCGATCGGCTCCTGCAGCATAGATGATCTCGTCGGGTACGTACAGGCAGAGCGTTCCGACGATCTTTGTCCCGGCCTGCTTCTCCTCCGCGAGGGCGGCGATGCGGGCCGGATACGCGTCTGCGAAGAGATCGGGATCTGATGCTGGCGAAAGCATGGTGCCAGTAATTCTGCACCAGTGGTTTTATTCCCTTGCTTTCTCAGGATTCGTCAGACCCTTTCCGACCAGAGATCGGAATGCTGAAATAATTACGCGCTGCATCAGAGCGTATGAACTGGAAGATTATCGCGATCCTGCTTCTATCACTGGCTGTCATGATGATGGGTGCCGGATGTACCACAACCCCGTCCGCACCGAACACGACAACGACGACAACGGTCCAGGCCACAACGGCGGCACCATCAACCGGGTCTTCTGGAGCGGCCACCACGGTGGCGACCACCGCCGGTGGCGACAACTCGCTGACCCCGGGACCGACCCAGACGATGCCCAAGGGGAACGACGTCTTTGTCCAGGTGAACCAGAAGGACCCGATCGATCGCTCGATCACGGTGATCTATAACGGCGGGGCCGGCATGAACTCGGTCACCGGGTGTACGGTCCGCCTGATACGGTCAGACGGGACCGAGGAGACAAAACCGCTGAACACCCAGACCGGCTCTGAACTGGTCTTCAAAGGGACCAAGAATCCTGACCGGATCATTGTGAAGGTCACCACCACCAGCGGGCAGACCTATACGATCGTCGACCAGATGTCTGCGCTCGCTCCCCGATAACTCCTTTTT
Organism: Methanosphaerula subterraneus; assembly: GCF_052055875.1. Classification (GTDB taxonomy): domain Archaea; phylum Halobacteriota; class Methanomicrobia; order Methanomicrobiales; family Methanospirillaceae; genus Methanosphaerula; species Methanosphaerula subterraneus. The sequence continues at coordinate 710,793 of NZ_CP170508.1, read as the reverse complement.
TCCCTGACGTGTCACGAGTGTGGCGGTCAGGGGGTCGGACCCTGCTGACGGCGGACATGCCAGGTGAGGAGGATCCCCTCCTCCATCTGCCGGGCATCGGCAAGGTCGAGTTTGACAAAGCCCTGGTCTGCGAGGAATCCCAGGCCGTCCGCAAGCGTCGGAGCGTCCTTTCCGCCGATCACCAGGTTCCCGATGAAGGTCTGGATCTCATCGACCAGGTCGGCCGCAATGAGCGACCAGATCAGGGTGCCTCCGCCTTCGACCATCAGCCGGCGCACGCCCCTGGCATACAGCGCCTCGAGCAGGGCCGGCAGGTCGACCGATTCCGCACCGGTCGCGATCACCTCGGCCTTTTCACCGAGCTGTTCCCGGTTCTTCTCCGCTGCCGTCCCGGCGACCGCGACGATCCGGTGCCCCGGCCCTTTATTGAGGATCGCGGCCTCGATCGGGGTCCTGCCCCGGCTGTCCACGACCACCCGGATCGGGTTCTCGTCCTGGCCCCGCGCGATCCGTTCGGCCTTCAACTCCGGGTTCTTGACGGTCAGGGACGGGTCGTCGGCGAGGACCGTTCCGATGCCGACCATGATCGCATCGCTCGCCGCCTTGATCCGGTCGACCCGCTGAAAGTCGGCGGCTCCTGAGATCTTCACCTGCCGGCGCTCACGGGTCGAGAGTTTGCCGTCTGCACTCATCGCCACATTCACAAAGACATAGGGGCGCATAAGGTAGTGTTGGGAGCGGGCGGTTATCAGATCTTTGGCTTTTCCCTGGCGATGCCCATGGACATGAGGGCAAATGTTGCCGAAACCGTACCCTTTTTTTTATAGCAGGGTGAAGTGGGTAGTGTAACAGTTCACAATTGTGATAATTGTGATCATTCTACGCCCGGGTGGCAGAGAGGCTATGCGTCCGACTGCAGATCGGAGAAGATGAGTTCAATTCTCATCCCGGGCTTCCTCTATTATACTGTAAGGCCCCGAAATAATTATATAAATACATGACCAAGTGAGGGTCATGGCACGCGCCAATCAGCGGTTTCACCGATCTGACCTGAAGTACCGTGAGTCTGCACCTGCTATTCTAGACCGGGCAGTCGAAGCCGGCACTATTACGATTGATGATGCACATTTAATCCGGGAGTTCGTCGCCGAGAAGTCCTGTTCATCCAACCTGAGCCCCAGCCGGATCTACAAATTATATGGCCTGTATGCCGGGTGGCGGCAGTTCATTGGACCTTTCCGCCAGAACATTATGGGCGATCTCTATGATGGTATCGACCGGTTGAAGCAGGCGAAGAAGCCGGACGGTCAACCGCGTTATACCCAGAACACCCAGGGGGATTATGTCAAGGCGCTCAAGCGGTTCTATCTGTGGCTGATCGATGAGGAGTATGCATCCCCGCTCATCAAGCGTTTGAAGGTTCAGAATATCCAGGCGCCATCGCCGAACACCATGACCAAGACAGCGGAGATGATGCTGACGCCAGACGAGGTCGGTCGAATCATAGGAGCAGCACATTCCCTCCGTGATAAAGCGTTGATCGCGTTGCTCTACGAAGGTGGCCTTCGGATCGGCGAGATCGGGGATCTGAAATGGGAAGCCGTGAAGTTCAGCGACTGGAATGTCGCTGTCAACGTCAACGCCAAGACCGAGAAGCCACGGTTTATCCCTGTCGTGATGGCGCGCCCATTCCTCTCCCAATGGCGGTCTGTCTATCCGGGTGATCCGATCGGTTCAGAGTTCGTCTTCGTGACCAACCGGGGATTGCCCCTGCAATACAACGCTGTCACGATAAATTTGAGTCTGATCGCGAGACGGGCCGGCGTTGAGAAGAAGATAACCCCGCATATATTCCGTCATTCCCGGTGCACCCAGTTGTTGCGCGAGGGATATCCGGAATCGATCATCAAGAAGATGCTCTGGGGGAATGATAGTACCAATATGCTTGCAACGTACGGGCATCTGGTTGACTCTGATATCGAACGGGAGGTCGCAATGCACAATGGGATCACCACAGCCGAGCATCAGCGGGACACGTCGTTGGACCCGGTGCAGTGCACGCGGTGCTACTCCATCAACACGCCGACTGCACGATATTGCAACTCCTGCGGGCTCGAACTGACGGCCGATGCGGTACATGAGAAGCAGAGCGCCGAGGAGCAGATCTGGTCAGATCCTGCGTTCCGTGCGGCCGTCGAGGAGGCAGTGCGGCGGGTGGCGGCAAAGAGCACCTGATCGTCTCACTGTTTTCCGGCCGTGTCCTCTGCAGCACGGTCATGGCCGAACGTAGGGCGATCGCACCTTGTCGATCGCCCTACGTTCGGCCGGGGTTTGCGTGGGAGAGCATCTCTTTGAGGATCCCGTCGTCGGCATAGGTCTCCTCTGCGCATCGATCGTTCTGCCTTTCTGAGGGAGCCGGCTTTGATACCAGCGCTTCACACTCGGCTATCCATTCCCCCGTTAACCCATGGCGTTCAAGGACCTGACGGGCCGCGTGCGCCTGGACGAATAACCGGGAGAGGGCATCCATCGAGACCGGCCGGTTGCCCTGAATCTGCGACAGGTCAGGTGAATGTGGCAGATATGCCTGGGCGCCGAAGGGATCGCCGATGTTATAATACGTCCGTTTCTGATCACCCACCCATTCCTCAGTCCGCTCCAGTACCTTGTAATATTCCAGTTTTCGGATGACGCGATAGGCACTGGTCTCATGTTTGAATTTCGATGGAACGATGGCATGGATGAGATCGTGCGCCGGGATGCCGGGTCCTCCCCTTCGCAGGTTCCGGGTCGACCGCAGATAGAGGATCGTGTTCAGGACCGCAGAGGCCCGGGCGAACCGCTCACCATTTCCCCTGATCACATACCGCGAGTAGGCATCCCACGGGGTCATGGAGAGCGAGATCTGGTGCCAGTCAGCGGTCATCGATCACCCTCCGTCGACATATATTTTTCTCGGATACACACACATTTCCTCTGTCACTTTTTGCCCTAAATACTTATGTATCTTATATAGTATAGGGATTTTATGAAGTCACAAGTGTGTGTTTCGATTCCGGTCGAGACGAAAGAAAAGGCGATCGCCCACCGGCTTTCTTTCAGCGGAATTCTGAATGAAGCACTGCTGGCGAGAATAAAAGATCTGGAGCGGGCAGGCGGCAAACCAGAGCCCGCTCCAGGGCACCCCGACGAGTTAACGACGGAGGCAGAGTTGTGTTAGTTTCACCGGCTCATAACCCCTCCGCCCGGGTGATCCCGGGCTTCCGGATCCGGCAGGACACCATCGCGCATCTCGGCCCGATGGAGCAGGTCTGGGCACGCCGGCTCATCGCTCAGGGAGTATGGCGGCTTGTGCCCGACGACGAGGCGTGATGATCTGTTCCGGCTGTTTTCATCCATTTGCCTATGATGATCAGCGGGATCCGGATAAGGGAGACAACCGCGTCGACGGTCAGTTCTGCCAGTGCCGGCCGGATCGGGTCAAGACCCCTGGCATCCGTCACCCGATATTCTCTAGAAGACATAGCGGGATTGGAATGGGTGGCGAATGGAGGAAAAAAGGCGGATTATCCCGGACAACGCAGGGGAGGTTTACGATTGGGGGTTCAGCGCGGTGTAGAGATCGATGACCTGGGTGAGGGTCTTCCACCCCTTCTCGGTGATCACATAATCCCCCCGTTCATGCCGCTGGAGGATCATCCCGGTATCGGTCAGTCTCTTGATATGGAAGAGCAGGTTTCCTCCGCGGAGCCCGGTCAACTGCGAGAGATCCGAGAAGGTCCGGGTCTGCCCGCCGAGTGACCGCAGGATCTGGAACCGCTGGACATTGGCGACCGGCTCGAGGATCTTTTTGACCAGCTCGGCCTCGGAGATTTCGGCAGATACGGGGGTCATCCGATCCGTATGTTCGTAGATCCCAAGCGACTTCATCAGGTCGACCTGCTTCTCGAAGAGCCGGCTCACCTCGAGAAAACAGGTGTCACATCGGTCGAACGGGCCTTTCTTCTTCATACCCTGCAGCTGCTCGCGGTACGACCGGACCAGATCCTCACTGACCCGTTCGTTCTTGATCTGCTGTGCGGTGACCTGCAGAAAGTCCATGAATACGGCAAAACAGTTCTCGTGCATCACACAATCAGGAACCATCCTGACCGACAACCCAGCCTTCGCCTGCTCGACGTGATGATCGACGAACAGATCCGCATAGCTGTTCTTCAGGTCGCCGACCACGGCCTGCAGGTTCTGGGTGTTAGCGCGCTCGATGAACCGTCTCAGTTCGGTCCGAAGACCGGAGATCTCACTCGTCAATTCATGCAGCTCTGGTGTCGATGTTCTGCCAGTCATTCCCTCTCGCTATCCCCCTGGTGAGTTGTATGGTAAGAGCACTGTGAAGGTCACCCAACTGTAGTGTCTCAACCAAGTGTATTTTTATGACGCTCAAGTATATAATTTCAACAGGCCATGTAGGTACTGGTGAGATAGATGACAGAATCTGTAAGAGACCAGCTTCATGCACAGATCACAGGAGCACTCAAGGGAGCAGCGTTCCCGATCACGAAACCCGAAGACCTCATCGCGGCATTCCCGATGGGTGCAGAGACCACCTGCCAGGTTGGAGACGTCAAAATGACAGCCGGTGAGGCCGGAACATTACTGAACGCCGGCGACTTCCCTTTCACAAGCCCGGAGAGCGTCGCTGATACGATCCTCTCCCGTGCAGGACTGTGATTTATAGCACAGGAACCCTCATGGCCAGGGGAGAGAAGGATGTTTCCCTGGCACCACCCTTTTTCCAACCGACCGTCGTTCATCAGATATTTGATCGGTATTCGGTCTGCGGATTAATCCATCACCGAAGCCGCGGGTCCCCACTTCAGAAATATATAGAGGATGGAGCTCAGTCCGAAACCGAGTTTCCTCATTCAGTTGCGGATTGCAATAAAGCTGGACCGGGCATATGCTTTCATGATATCAGTCCTTGTCAGGAAACCGGAGAGCTGATCCGGCGATTCTTTCTCCACAACAGGAAGATGATTGAAGTTATTGCTGATCATGAATTCAAGGGCATCCTCAAGAGTATCCTCCGGATGGATCACAGAAAGATCCCGCGTCATGGTCTCACGTACAGTCGGGTACACTCCTTCCATGCTGGGGATCGTCCGTACATCCTGATTCGTGATGATCCCCACAAGACGGCCCTCCTCAATGACAGGGAAACCGGTATGCTCGGTTTCTCCTATGGTCTCGAGGACTTTCGCCGGCTCATCCGATGGAGAGAACGTGATGATCGACTTCCGCGGGATCATGGCATCACGCACCAGGATCCGTTCAAGTATATTCCTGTCATATTCCCCGCGATGAGCCCTGGACTGCGCTCTTGTCGGTACCTGTTCCCGGAAGATGGTCTTCTCTCCGGTAAGCAGATGTGAAATGGCAACGGCGGCCATCGACGGCACCAGTATCGACATGCTTCCGACCATCTCCACCACCATGATCAGCACTGCAATGGGGGCATTTGCCACAGCCCCAAACAGGGAGATCATGCCGACAACAACAAATACCGGCACCGACTCAAGCGGGACAAAGGTCGGGTTGAGCAGGTTCAGGGACATGCCGAGCGCCCCGCCGATTGCTGCACCGATTGTGAGCCCGGGAGCAAAAACCCCCCCGCTCCCTCCGGAACCGAGTGTCAGGGCTGTCGTAATGATCTTGACGAATGGGAGCAGCAGAAGCACGGTGAGGGGAACCATGGAATAGAACATGAGCTGGGTATACCCATAGCTGGACCCCATGCCGGCGAGACCGAGCATCTCTCCCTCTGGGGATATGAATGAGAGTGAAATGACAAATATCCCGAGGAGGAGAGCACCCGAGACCGGTTTCAGGTAGAGCGGAAGATTATACCTTTTAAATACAGCGGCGAAACATTCACGGGATTTATAGAAAACAGAGATATAAAGACGTCCAAACGCCGCACAGAGGATCCCGAGCAGGAGGAACAGGGGGATCTGCTGGATACTCCACCATTGCGAGGTGAGTGCATAGATCGGGGAATATCCTTCAAAGAACCCGAAGATCGAGTACCCGATAACTGAAGCCAGGAAGGACGGAATGATCGCCTCGGATTCGAAGTCCTGGGTATAGAGGACTTCTGCCGCAAGGATCGCTCCTCCCAGGGGGGCCTTGAAGATTGTCCCAATCCCTGCCCCAATCCCAGTTGTGAGCGCAATTCTTCTTTCCCGGGGACTGAGGCCAAGTATATCGGCAACAAGGGATCCAAAACCGGCTGAGATCTGGGCGGCCGGCCCTTCCCTTCCTGCACTCCCTCCGGTCGAGATGGTGAGAATCGCTGTGACCGCTTTCAGGATCGGAATCCGTCTCCGTATTCTTCCATCCCCATGGAATGCCTTGATTGCTGCATCAGTACCATGGCCTTCAGCCTCGGGTGCATACCGGGTTATCAAAATCCCGGTCAGAAGGCTCCCGAAACAGAGGATGGGAAGCAGAAGCATCAATGAATGAGGTTCGGACCACTGACTTATCTCGGCCACCGTCTGCCCTTCCTGGGGATAAGCATACTGCAGGAGATACCCCATAAAAAATGCTGTTCCCCATTTCAGACCCTGGTAAAAGAGAAGAGACCCGAAACCGGCAATAACACCGACGACTATCGCGATCAGGAGAATTTTATTTGTCGGCTTGAGAGAGGAGAGAAAAGATAACATTAATGATTTTCCTAATTAAGATGTCACACGATTCTATTTGACTATTTTTATGAATAAGGAAATGTTTCTCAAGTGCTGTCATTTCTACAATCTCTGTAACCGTGACTGATGATCATCTCTCCTCCATTGTCAAATACTATATGCCAGTCACACACTCCTCGTTAATGTCCATGAAGATCGATCCTGCTAGCCTGATAGAATGAATCTTTGTTGGTGAACACACCTCCAACCCAGGGCTCTGGTTGTAAGTACATTACACGCATGGGGGATTACAATATGACCGGTAGGGGAGAGAAAGAACTGAAATTCGGCTCTGTTGAAATCCTTTATACTAATCACTTATGTTGCTGATGTAAAGGAAAATGTTTAGATGTTTAAACTGAGGATTTCAACAAAGCATGAAATTCAGCATAATGTCTTATACCAGACATTCATACTCTCAATTTTTCCACAAATATTGGTATTGTTAATCAGAGTACCCCCATACTGATACTGTGCTCTGGCAAAGAGTCGGTTAACTGGGAGAGGTTCACCTCTGCAGATTGTGTATGTAGTTTTTATCCCCTCTTCTTTCATCTGCTGCTCCTGGTATGAAAGAAGCTGTTTTGATAGACCCAATCCTTTGTATGCGGCATCTATTGCTAAATCACTCATTTCTACGGCTGAAGCATATCGATCAATCTCACATGAACCTGCAGCGATAATCCCATCAGACGTTTCACCAACAAAAAATTGTACCCCGCCATTCATGATTTTTTTGAGATAATCCGGTTCCTGGATGGGAAAGGGATACGTTTCAAATGTTCTCTGGTAGAGTGCACAGATCTGAGAGATATCATCAATTGTTGCTTTTCTGATCGTCCATTCCAATGGTTCAATAATCAGGGAAGGAGATGAAGTTTTTTCCCGGGATATCTGAATATTTTTTTGAATTTGATCATATGCATCATCCTGGGCTCGTGCAGTATCTATAAACTGAGATAAGAAAAGAGTATCCTCATTCCCCTGATAGAATCCTGGAATACGTGCTTCCTGCACAGTACCCGCGGATTTAAATAAATTTTCAAGAGATTCGGGTATTTTCATCACGATTTTTGCATAGTTATAATTTGTGAGTAAATCGGTGATACGTTGGGATATGATACCTGCATCATCTGGATGAATCTTCATCAGATATATCCTATCATTGAAAAATCCGTGCTGAATGAGGCTTTTGCCGAGAGTAATTACGATGTCCATTCTTCCCTCTCTCTCCGTCCAACCCGCTCTGATATCAGTTCGGTATGAGTCGCGGAATCTGCGGTGTCACATTCTCCCTCCTCTCTCCTGTCGACCCGCTCTGAAACGGTGGGTAAAATCGTGATTTTACTTTCATAATCAGATAAAAGTGCCTCTATTCCATGTGCCCTTCGCATGGCAAACTCGCTATCACCAGAATGCTGGAGATTGCATTGTTCACACTGGAGATCACAGGTTATCTCCTGGTAGTTTCCAGGCTCTTGGTACGTTGAAAACATTCCTTCATAGTTCCGAAGAACGACCTTATTCGATGATCTGGAGATGAGATAACTGGGCATGATCGGGATCTTCCCACCGCCGCCCGGCGCATCAATAACATAGGTAGGAACGGCCAGTCCGGATGTATGTCCTATCAGACTCTCGATAATCTCTATACCTTTTCCAACCGGTGTTCGGAAATGAGCAAGTCCTTCAGCGAGGTCACACTGGAATAAATAATAGGGTCTGACCCGGTTTTTCACCAGTTCATGCACCAGCTTTCGCATAATGACTGTGCAATCGTTTACTCCGGCCAGGAGAACAGATTGATTTCCAAGGGGAATGCCCGCATCTGCTAACTTCGACAGGGCATCACGGGATGCATTAGTAAACTCATGTGGATGATTAAAATGAGTGTTCAGCCAGATAGGATGATATTTTTTAAGTATTTGAACCAGATCATCAGTTATTCGGAAGGGAAGGACCACAGGGACCCGTGTTCCGATCCTGATTATCTCAACATGTGGGATCTGGCGCAATCTACTCAGGATTTTATCCAATTGTATGTCTGAGAGCATAAGGGGATCTCCTCCGGAGAGAAGGACATCACGAATCTCCGGATGATTTTCAATATACTCAAATGCTCTTTCCAACTCATCCCTGGAGGGAACAGAAGATTTTTGTCCAACTTTTCTCTTCCGGGTGCAATGGCGGCAATACATTGCACAGGTATTGCTGATGAGAAAGAGGATCCGATCCGGGTAGCGATGAGTTATGAGGGAACACGGGCTGTCAACCTCTTCCCCCAGGGGATCATGGAGGTCACATTTTTCAATAATTAGTTCCCCTGCAGAGGGTACAGCCTGCTTGAAGATGGGATCGTGCAGAGGATTAGCATTGTCAATGAGGGAGAGATAATAGGGAGTTATTGACATCGGAAAAATATCGATGGTCCTCTGCATATCCTCACGTTCTTTTATGGATAACGTGATATCAAGCATACGCTCAAGAGTAGTTATATCGACTATGCTATGACTGACCTGCCAGTGCCAATCTTTCCATCTGGAAGATTCTGATGTGGGGGATTCAATTTCACCCGTGGTGAACGTTTTTTCCTGTGTCATTTTTTTGGTTCCTGACTCCAAAGGAGTCTAAAAATTTAACTGATAATGTTCCATGGTTATGGTTTGATCGTCGGAAACGTACGGTTAGGAACAATTTCACAATTTCATGAAACAACCTGATCAAAAGGTTATTGTCCCGCGGTGAGTGTCGAGGTCACTTTCAAACGACCATTCATAGGTGGGATCTTTACTCGGTGCCAGGGGCACGTAATCGTCAAACCATCGAGCCTGTGGATTTGATTGAGTGATCATAAACGTGTTGTAATCATCTGGATTGGCTGCCTGGTGATACCGCATGAAAATATTGGTACTGTTCTGCCCGACCACCTCAATTTTACCGGTGCAGTGAGACATGATGAATCGTGCACGTTTTGCAAGACCTGAGCATCGCTGGAAAGCAGACTGCATGACCTGATATGACCTCTCTACCGGGACAGTGAAGACCCTGTTTCCGATCGTCGGACGACATTGGTAAACATAATAGGGAGATACTCCGATGAATGATAATTTTTTGAACAGATCAGCCATGACTGCAGGGTCAGTGTTTACACCCTCAATGACCGGTGTCTGATTTACCACCACAGCACCTGCCTGCTGAAGCAGACGTATCGCTTCAATAGATTGTGGTGATATCTCAGATGGATGGTTGAAGTGTGCCATGAAGTAGATCTTTTTTCCAGGGGTTGATTCACTCTGGATGAGAGAAACAAGCTCACGGTCCTCTGTTATTCGATATGGATTATATGCAAGCATCTTTGTCCCGATTCTTATGATGCTCACATGATCAATCTCCCGGACTTCCTGTATTACATTCTTCAACCGGGTTGTTGAGAGAATCAGGGGGTCTCCACCGGTGAGAAGAACATCTGTTAGTTCCGGATGATCCCGGATGTATCCGAGGGCTGGTACATAATCCCTGATTGTTTGACGGGGACAATCCATAAAGAGCCGTTTTCTAAAGCAAAATCGGCAGATGCCCCCGCATTCATCAGATAATAATAACAGGGCAGTTTGTGGATATTTATGCTGCAATCCCTGTTGAACGGTATACTGCTTCTCATGGGAAGGATCATGACTCCCGGTCATATCCAATTCTTCAGGATGGGGAAATATGATCCGTTTTAATGGGTCGTTGGGGTTATTCCAGTCTATCATTGAGAGGTAGTGTTCAGATGCACGAAATGGATACAGCGAAGTAACCTGTTGTATTAATTCCTGATCCTTTTTTTTCAGCGTCTGAAAGAACGGAACACGGGTGATATCGGTAATATATTTTCCTTTCATCTCTTTATTCACCTTTTGATGGTTAAACAACTGAACTCTGAGTGTAGGGGGTAAGACCCACAGGACAATAGCAACATGAGTTGATGATCAATATGGAATGTGGTGTGAAAATTCCAATTATGATATGATTTAGGATAATTATATTTATAATTAATCCTGTTTAGTCACTGTAAGTGATCATCCAACTGGCAAAGAATTGGCGGAAGATATAAATTGTATTCAGAAGAAAGTTCTCAGTTCAAGGGGATAACTTATTGTCCATCGGAATGTATGAAGACCGGATTTTTTCAATTCTTTTAGAACACCGGGAAGGATTGACCATAGAGGATGTATCCCATCATCTCAAGATTACACGAACCACTGCAGCCCGGTATTTGGAATCTCTTTACCATGCGGGAAGAGCGGAACGGCGATCTCTTGGTCCGGCAAAAATATATCGAGCATCATTCAAAGTTCAAAGTTCGGAGCTCCTCGCAATTCTGGATGAAGGAGTGTTGGAACTGGATTCTGAAGGTTTGATACGAGAGGTCAATCCGGCTTTCTGCAAATTATTCTCTCTTGATGCCTGTGATTTGAAGGGGAAGTCGCTCATATACTCCAAAATACCTGGTGTTCTTTCTGATGATGTTATTGAGTCTCTGAAATATCCCCCTGAAATGCCATCTGAAGGAGTGATACTAATTTCCGGAGACGGAGCTGAACGGTCTCTTCATTATCGAATAATCCCCCTGCAATTACCTGAGGGAGGTACAGGAATTGCTCTTATTGTTTCCGATCAGACAGATCTCTTCTCCAGTAAGGTTCAAAACAAGGATATCGAGTCAGAGTATCAAAAAAAATTGTCCAGAATCCACTCTGACCTCTCTCATAATCTGGAGAAGGCAAAAAATACGGTGCGGGAGTTATCCAGTCGTGAACGGACAATCCGGGATCTCCTCCAGAATGTTCGGGTAATTATTTTGAAGATTAATACTGCCGGGAGGGTTGTCTTCTGTAATCATTACGCGTCAGAATGTGCCAATCTGAATGATGGGGAACAGAAACCTCCAATCGCTCTGAGTAAACTCTTTCCCATCTTCGATAAACATGGAGAACATATCGTTGACCGGATCAAAGAGGTGAGGGATGGAGTAGTGAATTTCTCTCAATGGGAGTCGCCACTTCTCATACATAACCAGGTCTCTTCATTCATCTACTCCTGGAATCTCATCAGTATAAAGAAAGGAAAGGGTGGGGCGAGCATGATCCTTGCCGGGTTTGATATAACTGATCTCATCGCCCGTGAACAGCAGATTATCCAGTCACAAAAACAGATGGGATGGATATTGGATCATCTTCCTGATCCAACCTTTGCTATTGATAAACGCAGATACATAATTCTCTGGAACAAGCAGATGGAATCCATGACAGGTCTCTTATCAAAGGAAGCTATTGGTAGGCCGATTGATGCATGCATCCCCGATATCTATGAATATAATCGTCCGGTACTTGCAGACCTGATATTCAATCGGTATAATCCTGAAATTAATGCATTTTTTAAGGAAGTTCAACGGGATGGGGAAGCGTTGACTGCAGAGACAATTGCATATCGCCAGGATGGGAGCAAACGAGTCTACTGGGTGAAAGTAACACCTTATTATGATGAAGAGGGTGAGATTTTCGGAGTGATTCAATCGATTCGTGACATTACAACTATCCGTGAGAATGAAGAGAAAAATCGTGATGAGGGTGAGTTGCTGCGGGGTATTGCCGAGAATGCACTGGACAATATCATAGTAATCAATCGCGAAGGAACGATTTTGTACGTTAATCAGTCATTAGGGCGGTTGATCGGTATCAGCCCTGAAATCCTAATCGGGTCAAATATCAGCCACGTTCATGAGATGAAACCTTTTTTTCCTGTTTGTAATCGATATAGATCGGTATTTTTATCAGGCATTCCAATACAAGAACTCTTTTCCATTCAGTATGAGGGAGTTGAGATGCTGATGGATACTACATTCATTCCAGAGAAAGATCGAAATGGTTTGATCTCATCTGTCTTGATTGTCCTCAAAAATGTAACTTCTGTGCGAGAAAAGATAACTGATCTGGGTTCTTCCTGAGGGTGAGAGAAAAATATTAACGTATCTGTTATTTTAGCAAAATATTCCTATTTTCGAGTACTTCAATTTGTGAGGGCTTCTTGAGGAGTATCTCAGATTCCTAACTTGTCCCAGATCCTCGCAACAATTCCAAGATTATCCAGAGATCTTCAAGCAGTGACGATTATTTCAGATGAAAATTGAAAAAACTTCAGTTTAATAATTGGTTAAATGCGATAGAATGTACTTTGGAAAGAAAGATGAAAGCCCGAGGTATGGAGATTCGTTGGTGAAAACACCTACACCACGTTCAAAACAGTACGACCTGCATGCCGGTATCGATCTCCATCATTATCCAATGGAGTCAAAAACATTTCCAGTGGGGTAATCGGAAGGACTATGTACTGGACTCCGCCAAGTTGTATCCGATGGAAGACCTCTTCATTTCGCCGGAATTCCAGATGAGCCTCCTGTTGTTTGTAGCCCTCGGGGGGTATCTTCTTGCATCACGGATCAACCAGTCTGCGGTTATAGGATTGATCCTCGTCGGGATCCTGGTGGGCCCCAGCGTACTGGGCTGGATCACCTACACCGACTTTATCAAGAGCCTCGCCCATCTTGGTGCGGTCGTACTCCTCTTTGTCATCGGGTTTGAGTTCAGCCTTCGCGAGATTGTGCACCCACGTAATTTCGCCATCGCCGTATTGGGGGTGATTCTGCCGTGGATCGGCGGCTGGGGACTGGCAGTCCTCTTCGGCTATGACTCGGCCAGTGCGATCTTCATCGGCACCGCCCTGACGGCCACCAGCATCGCCATCACGGCGAACGTGCTCAGGGAGCTTAATAAACTTCAGACCGAGGCAGCCAAAGCGATCATCGGGGCCGCAGTCATCGACGATGTCCTTGCACTGATCGTTCTCGCCATCAGTACCTCTGTCGTCGAAGGCTCGTTCTCGTACACAGGGATCGCCCTGATCACGATAAAAGCGCTGCTGTTCATCGCCATCGGGGCCGGGTTGGGAACCCTGGTGATCGGCAAGTATCTCGTCCGCCTTGACAGAACCGATTTTGTGAAGCGGTATCCAGAGTTCATCTTCATCTTTGCGATGATGTTCGCGTTCTTCTATGCCATCTGTGCCGAGATGGTCGGCCTCTCGGCGATCGTCGGCGCATTCATCGCCGGCGTCTCGTTCAAGGATGTGGAGCTGAACCAGAGTAAGAGTCTGAAGGAAGGGGCCGAATATCTCCAGATCATCTTTGCATCGATCTTCTTTGTATCGCTGGGGATCCTCGTAGATCTCCGGGCGGTCACCCCGGAGATCGTGGTCTTCCTCATTGTACTGACAGTCGTGGCCGTCATCACCAAGGTTCTCGGATGCGCACTTCCCGCATGGCTCGGAGGATTGTGCAGGAAGGACTCCCTGATCGTCGGTTTTGGGATGGCTCCCCGAGGCGAAGTAGCGATGATCGTCGCCCTGATCGGGCTGAATGCCGGCATCATCGACCAGGGGATATATGTCGTCCTGATCCTCATGAGTCTGCTGACGACGGTGACCACGCCCATCATCTATCGGAACTGGCTCTACAGGGGGGAATATGGTACCTACGACGCCAACGGGACCTGCATCGATTCAGGGGAGTGAACCCGAGGGGATCGGAAGGTCGGGCGGCGCTCGCTCTGCGAGACATGCTTCCGGCAGGATCACCGTCGTCTGCGCAGACCGAGGAGCGCCAGCACGAACAACACTTCCATCGTCACAAGGGCCCCACTGGGGCCGGCCCGGGTCACCAGGACCGAGGTGGTCTCTGTTTTCGTCGTCGACGGGATCGCGATGGTGGTGGGGGTTGTCGCCGGCATCAGGTCCGGCGGGATCAGCACGCCGTCGACGATATGGACCATCCCGTTGCTCGCGGGGATATCAAGCAGGGTCAGGTTCGCTCCGTCGATCCCCACAGCCCCGCCCGGCCGGATGTTCACCTGGAGCGACTCGCCATTCAGAGTCTTCACCGACGCCTGCGTGGTCACGTCTGCGATCGTCAGCGTCCCCGGTGCAAGGTGATAATTCAGCAGTCTGACGAGAGCGGTCCGGTTTCCGAGCAGGTCATTGAGTGTACCGGGTGGCAGTGCGTCAAAGGCGCTATTTGTTGGAATGAAGGCCGTCAGAGGTCCCGGCCCGTCCAGGGTTCCGGCCATTCCTGCGATCAGGGTCGCGTTCAGGAACATGGAAAAGTTCGGATTGTTCTCCAGGATCATGGCGATCGTCTGGTTGCCCGCCCCGGTTGGGGCGACCGTCTTTGTCGGTGAGACCACCCCCGTATAGTCGTCGCCATAAAGGATGGTAATCGAAGGTTTCGGGGTGCGTGCGATGGTCGATGGAAAGGTGGTCGGTGCCGGAGTAGGGGTTGCAGTCGGCTGACGTGTCGTCGGCGTCGGGGTCTCTGCAGCAGGCGTCAGAACGTCGAATCGTCCTTCCACCGTCATGGCCGAACCCGTGATCTCGACAGGCCGGCCCACCGGGTAGTTCCGAACATGATCGAGTTCGATCCCCAGGGGCGAACTGCCGTTTTTCAGACCAGAAAAGGTGAGCTCAGCGATCGGCCCGGTCCGGAATCCTTCGATGGGTTCGACGAGTTGAATGACAACATTGCCGGCCTGGGTCCGGGTTGCCGAGACCGTCCCGCCGACCAGGAAACGGGTGCTCTCATACCGTATGACGGCCGGGTCATACTGCACATTCAGCCAGATATCCGAGGCCGGCGGCTCCCAGCTGGCATTGAGTGACAGCGTCGTCACGCCGTTCTCCCCAGGCGACGCGTTTGCGTTCGACAGGGTGAACGTGCCATTTCCAGCCGCACTTGCGAGTGTTCCGCCGCAGACTACCAGGAGGACAAGGGCGGCTATCATCAGACGGGGGTGCATCGACTTGAGATGGAAGGGCTCGCTATTTAGGAGTTTCCCTGTCTGCTCTTCTATTCATGTTCCGTCGCATCCCCACCGATGGACGGGCTCCATGGGAAGGTACAGCCAATTTGAATCAGGCTGTGAAGATAAGGTCCAGGTAGAGCAGCAGGAACAGCACGAACAGGATCCCGAGGGTTCTGAACAGTTTTTGTCTGGCCATGAGAGGCAGGTTCTCTCTCCCAGGCCCGAGCTTGAGAAAGAAGACACCAAGAAACCCGCCGATCATCACTCCGATGATGTTGTCGAGCGCGAGGGTCAGGGCCGATAAGGCACTGGTCTGAAAGAGGGCGAGCGCGATCCCTGCGACGGCAGCGGGCGGAAGCAGAGAAGCCGCAATGCCGATCCCGACCAGGCTCTCGTGGAAACCCTTGACCTGGGCGACCATCGCGGCGAACCCGAGCAGTACAGCCATCACGAGATAGACATCGCGACGCTCGAACCGGGCGAGGATCTGTGGGGTGAAGACGACCGGCCCCTGGGTAAAGAGGACAGCAGTGACCACGGCCGAGAGAACGATGACCGTGATGAGGAGCAGGAGGAGGGTTCGAAGGTGAGCGAAGGCCCGGATCGGCCGACCCACCGTCAGTTCGAGTATGAATCCGGTGATCGGGGAGAGGAGTGGCGAGACGACCATGGCGCCGATGATGATCGCCACGTTGTTCAGGAAGAGGCCGACCAGGGCGACGATGGTCGCGACCCCGGTCAGGAGCAGGAGCGGCAGGTCGATGACGGTCGTCTCCGGGAGGGCTCTGAGCAGATCCTCTGATGTCACCCGCCGTGCATCATTCGCCGGCCCCACCAGGTCCGCCTCATCCTCCCTGAGATCTTCCAGAACACCCTCCGCAGCCGCAACCATATCATTCCCTCTTGTGCTCCAACCCGGATCCTCCGATGGACAGTTGGAGATATATGCGGAGGATCCTGATGAGATTTCCCCTCGGCGCTCTCTGCCCAGTTGACTCTGCGAGGCTGTTGTGGATGAAGATACCCGTTATTTCATCGAATCCAGGATTTGGCCGAGGTGGGGGAAGAATTATGGAAGATCCGGCCATCGAAAGATATAAAGAATCATGGACTTAGTAGAGCAGGTATAACCGGAGATCGTTGTCCATGACAGATAGTGCAGCACCTACAGATACGCCAGCAGAATTGGCGCAACCCGCCCAGGGATCCAGGACAGGGCTGACCAGTGCAGCGGTCATTGAACTCAGGAAACAGTACGGTTTCAATGACATCATGGAAGAAAAGAAAAATCCGCTGCTCAAATTCCTGTCCTATTTCTGGGGTCCGATCCCATGGATGATCGAGATCGCTGCCATCCTCTCGGCAGTTATTTCACACTGGGAGGACTTTGCCATCATTCTCCTTCTCCTCATGACCAACGCAGTAGTCGGATTTCTCCAGGAGCGAAAGGCCGAGAACGCCATTGAACTCTTAAAAATGCAGCTCGCACCCGGTGCCCGTGCACTCCGTGACGGCACCTGGCAGGAGATCCCGGCCCGTGAACTCGTGCCCGGCGATCTCGTTCATATCCGGCTGGGGGATATTGTGCCGGCAGACGCCATCCTTGGCAAAGGAAAATATCTCCTGGTCGATGAATCGGCACTGACCGGTGAATCCCTCCCGGTTGAGAAGAAGCCTGGCGATCTGGTATATTCCGGATCGATCGCCCGGCAGGGTGAGATGGATGCGAGTGTCACCACGATCGGGGGGAACACCTTCTTTGGCAAGACCGCCCGGCTGGTCCAGGCGAAACCTCCGCGAAGCCATTTTAAGGCTGCTGTCGAGCGGATCGGCAACTATCTCATCATCCTCGCAATAGCGCTGGTCAGCATCGTTATTGTCGTTGCACTCCTGAGATCCGAATCCTTTCTGGAAACAATTCAGTTCTCCCTTATCCTCGTTGTAGCGGCAATTCCCGCAGCACTTCCGGCGGTACTGACCGTGACACTTGCTGTCGGTGCCACGGCCCTTGCAAAAAAAGAGGCGATTGTCAGCCGGCTCACTGCGATAGAAGAGTTGGCCGGCATGGATATCCTCTGTGCCGATAAGACCGGGACGATTACACAGAATTCCATTACCATCGGTGATATCAGGACATTTCCGGGGATTTCGGAACAGGATGTTATCAGCGCGGCAGCACTGGCCTCCCCCAAAGAGAGCAACGATCCCATCGATAAGGCGATTATAGAAGAGGAGGTATCCACCGCAACCCCAGGTGAGCCGGGTACGAAAGGGTACGATGTCATCGATTTTGTGCCGTTCGATCCGGTCTCAAAGTATGCAAAGGCGACGGTCAGGAACGCCGACGGAGCGGAAGAGGAGGTGGCAAAGGGTGCCCCTCAGGCAATCACTGCGCTTGTGGGGACCTCCGGGAATGATCCCGCCGTGCTGAATGCGTGGGTGCAGGAGTTTGCAGAGAAAGGGTACCGTGCGCTCGGCGTTGCACGAAAAGGGCCGGACGGTATATGGAAATACCTTGGCCTGATCGGCCTTTTCGATCCGCCCCGCGAGGATTCTGCAGCCACCATAACCGAGGCAAAAAACCTTGGCGTGAACGTGAAGATGGTGACAGGGGATCATAGTGCCATTGCCAAGGAGATCTCTGCGAAGGTGGGCCTCGGCCAGAACATCCTTCCCCGGACTGCATTGATCGCCGGGGATGGAGAAGATGTGCAAAAACAGCTGGAGTCTGTAGACGGGTTTGCCCAGGTTCTTCCGGAGGACAAGTTCAATATCGTGAAAGCCCTGCAGACAGGAGGCCATATCGTCGGTATGACCGGGGATGGCGTGAATGATGCGCCAGCTCTCCGCCAGGCGGATACCGGCATCGCCGTCGCCGGCGCGACCGATGCAGCAAAGTCTGCGGCGGATGTCGTCTTAACGAGACCCGGGCTTTCGGTTATCATCGATGCGATCCAGAGGAGCCGGGAGATCTTCCGGCGGATGGAAAATTATGCAGTCTACCGGATCGCCGAGACGGTCCGGGTCCTGATCTTCCTGACTCTCTGTATCGTAGTACTGAACTTCTATCCGGTAACTGCATTCATGATCGTCATGCTGGCGATCCTGAACGACCTCCCGATCATGATGATTGCCTTCGACAACGCACCGGTGGCACCCAATCCGGTGCGCTGGCAGATGAACCGTATCATGACGCTTGCAACGATCCTCGGGATTTTTGGGGTTGTCTCGAGCTTCACTCTCCTCTGGGTAGCAAGAGAATATTTCCACCTTGATACCGGCGTCATACAGACACTCATCTTCCTGAAGCTGGCTGTCGCGGGTCATATGACGATTTATCTTGCCCGTACCGGGCAGCAGCATTTCTGGGAACGCCCGTTCCCCTCGCTTGCTCTCTTTGGCACGGCTGAACTTACGCAGGTGGGAGCGACCCTTATCGCGATTTATGGCATTTTCGTCATGACACCAATCGGATGGTCACTTGCGCTTATTGTCTGGGGATATGCACTGGTAGCCTTCCTGATCAGTGACCAGATCAAGGTATGGTTATTCAGGAAGATCCATCCTTACTCATGATCTTTTTTTGTGAATGCATGCTCTTTGATCTTCGTGAAGCCCTTGGTACTGACTTTCGCGATGTGGTTGAACTCATCAATCTGATGGGCAGGATCAAAGACATCCTCAAATTGGATCAGGTTCCCCACTACTAGACCATCCTGAAGTTCATGGCACGAATTCCTTCTGCGATACTCTCGATATTCCCGGGGTGAATTTGTTCCAACAACTGCCATCGATTCTTCGGGATTCACCAGTTCGTACGCCAGTTAGTATTACTCCTGGCGGACAGGAAAGACCCGAAAAAACTTCGTGAAAACTTCGATTGCGGTAGATACACGCAAGCGGGTGATCCTCTTCTCCAAGATCTCCCTGAAACCAGTACACGACATTAAACACACTGAACCACTTCTCAGGCAGTGCCAGAGGACCAGAAAACCGGGTTTTACGTGATGGATAAAGGATACGATTCCGAGGAACTTCATCGACAGATCAGGGAAGAGAGGGATGCCGATTCGGTGATACCTGTCAGAATCTGGAAAGGGAAGATCCACTCAGGGAAATACAGACAGGAGATGTATATCAACTTCAATTCTGAACGCTATCACGAGAGGAACAAAGTTGAAACAGCGTTTTCAGTCATCAAAAGAAGATTCGGAGAGGGTCTGAAGGCACGAATTGGTACCAGGTTAAGGAGATCAAGGTCAAAATGATCCTCCATAACCTCACGAAGGTGATTCAATCAGTAATGATTGTCATCATAGTTGAAGCATATCAACAGAGCCCGAATTTTCAACCATGGTTCTCCTAAAAGATGGTATCAGGTATATCCTGATACACAACCGCAAATTCAGTTCTGGTCTCCAGCCTTATGGAATGGTACCGGAACATTCATTCTGTTCTCTCCCGGTCAAGACGCTCCTCCATCTCAACCACATTCCGGGTGATCTTCATCACCGAATCCGGGTTGAGAGAGATAGATTCTATGCCCTCCCTGACCAGGAATTCGGCGAACTCAGGGTAATCACTCGGTGCCTGTCCACAGAGCCCACTGTGACGTCCGTTCCGCCGTGCACCCTGTATTGCCATGGATACAAACTTCATCACGCCCGGGTCACGTTCGTCGAAATCGTGGGCGACCAGCCCGGAGTCCCGGTCGACCCCGAGTGTCAACTGGGTCAGGTCGTTCGACCCGATCGAGAACCCGTCGAACAACCGGCTGAATTCATCGATAAGGAGGATGTTATTCGGGATTTCACACATTACATAGATCTCGAGCCCATTCTCCCCCCGCACAAGCCCGTTCTTTGCCATCTCGGCCAGAACTTTTTCAGCCTCATCAACACGCCGGCAGAACGGGATCATGATGATCAGGTTCCCAAGTCCCATATCATCCCGGACCCGTTTCATCGCACGGCATTCGAGAGCAAAACCCTCGCGGTATCTCTCGTCGTAGTACCGGGACGCGCCACGGAAACCGAGCATCGGGTTGGCCTCCTGTGGCTCAAAAAAACTCCCCCCGAGCAGGTTGGCGTACTCATTGGTCTTAAAGTCGCTCATCCGGACCACGACCGGCTTCGGGTAAAAAGCCGCCGCGATCGTTCCGATGCCTTGTGACAATTTTTCGATGAAATACTCTTCCGGTTTATCATACCCGTACGTGAGTGCCCCAATCTGTGCCTTTACACGCTCGTCAGTGACTTTTTCCGGGTGGACAAGAGCCATCGGGTGAATTTTGATATAATTACTGATGACAAACTCCATCCTTGCAAGACCGATGCCGTCATTCGGAATCATCGAAAAGGAAAATGCCTCGTCCGGCTCCCCAAGGTTCATCATGATCTCCGTTTTTGGGCGCCTGAGACCAGTTAAGGAAATTTTTTCGACATGAAACGACAGGATACCCTCGTACACGACGCCCTCATCTCCCTCAGCGCAGTTGACGGTAACGTCCTGTCCGGTTCTGATCTTTTCTGTAGCATCATTGGTTCCGACCACGGCCGGAAGGCCAAGCTCCCGGCTGACTATTGCTGCATGGCAGGTTCGTCCCCCGCGGTTGGTAACGATCGCTGCAGCGGTTTTCATAACCGGTTCCCAGTCCGGGTTCGTTGTATCAGAGACCAGGATCTCCCCGGGCATGAATTCGTGGAGGCGGCTCACATCGGCGATCACCCGTGCCCTGCCGGACGCGATCCTTTCGCCGACGCTTCTTCCCTTTACAAGCACCGGCCCCCGTTCTTCAAGATAGTAGGTCAGGAGGACATCCCTGGCATCCTGGGAATGGACGGTCTCCGGACGTGCCTGCACGATGAACAATTCCCCGGTTATTCCGTCCTTTGCCCATTCAATATCCATCGGGACTGGCTGGTGTGCCTTGTGCGAATAGTGATCCTCAATCCGGAGAGCATACCGTGCCAGCACGAGGATTTCGTCATCCGTAATACAGAAACGCCGGCTATCCAATTCAGGGACTTCGACATTCCTCGTCAGGTCCTTGGAGGTCCCCTGACCGTATACCATCTTGATCTTCTTATCGCCAAGGTTTTTTCTGACAATGGCGTTGTGGCCAGTCCGAGTCGTCGGTTTGAATACATAGAACTCATCGGGGTTGACAACCCCTTGCACGATGTTCTCGCCAAGACCATACGAGCCAGTGATAAAGACAACATCCCGAAATCCGGTCTCGGTATCGAGGGTGAAGATGACTCCGCTTGAAGCCAGGTCGGAGCGGACCATCTTCATGACCCCGATGGAGAGCGCTACCTTGAAATGATCGAAATCCTGGTCGATCCGGTAGGATATGGCCCGGTCGGTGAACAGGGACGCAAAACATTTGCTACAGGCCTCCCTGAGCGCGAGATATCCGCGGATGTTCAGATAGGTCTCCTGCTGGCCTGCAAAAGAAGCGGTGGGGAGATCTTCTGCGGTAGCAGAACTCCTGACCGCGACATCGGTGTCAGGGCCGTACTCTTCGCAGAGCCTGTCATAAGCAGACCTGACTTCGCTCCAGATATCGTCAGGTATGCCGGCTCCTATGATCAGGTCCCGCACTTTTTTCCCCCTGATCGCAAGGTCGGCGATACTGGTCTTGTCAAGGCCGGCCAATGCATCTTTGATCCCGTCAATGATGCCGCTCGATTTCAAAACATGCCAGTACGCATCGGAGGTGATTGCAAACCCGTTCGGGATCCTGACGCCTTCCTTCGTCAGATCCTGATACATCTCACCAAGTGAAGCGTTCTTTCCCCCGACACTATCGACATCTTCGTTCCTGATCTCCTCAAACCATCGGATATATTGTGCAGTGCTCATATCAAAGTCTCCCAGGTATGCAGTCATCCGGGGCTGCATGCCTGCTGTCAGGTATGACGCGAGATTCAACAATCGTCTCGCATATTCCAATTCATAGTCCTACCAGACCAGCACTTTGAAAAACCTTTCGCCGATAACAGCAGTGGACGAGCGATCGATGATGGTAGAGGGGGAGGTTCCCATGATATCGACAGATACCTGTTCGTCTTCACATGATTCCACACTATCGTTCAATCCTGGGATGGTCGGTACCGTCGCCTCGGCGGCACCCGTTGTGGCACTTGACGGGCATCTGCCCCCGATGTTCAACCGGCACAACAAATATGGATCGCCCGTTGCAATTCTTGTCATCCAGGCGCTTATCGGTTCAGTAATCTCGCTCCTGTACGTCATTTTGCCCTCGGTCAACCAGGCGTACTGGATCATGTCGGCAATGACCGTCGAACTGCTCTGTATCATGTACTTCCTGATATTTGCATCCCTGATCAAGCTCCGGTACAGCAAGCCGGACCAGCCGCGGCCGTTCAAGATCCCCGGTGGAATGGCAGGAGTATGGATTGTCGGAGGTATTGGAGGAATCGGCGTTGTATTCGCATTTATCGTAGGCCTGATCCCTCCGGCAATTTTCTCGAATGCTCCGCTCTATGTCGGGTCGGTGCTGCTCGGGACATTCCTACTTGCGGTTCCGCCGCTTGTCTTTATGAAATTTAGGCTCTGTTGAAACCCCCTGGTACTATGATCCCGCGATAAGGCCAAGATCTCATAAGAATCGTTGCTCCTTGAGTTAATGACAAATTCAACACCCAAGAAGCAGAAATAATGTCACCGAACCGGTATATCAAACTTATCAGATACATCTGTTCAGCCCTACGATCCTCCCATTTCCCTCTTTATTCCGGTAAATATTCCAAGATAACGTATGCTTAGCACCAGCGCTCATCGCGATCCTTCTCTTTCGTGAAGCCCTTGGTACTGACCATCGCGATGTGGTTGAGCTCATTAATCTGATGAGCCCGATCAAAGACATCGACCAGTTCGTACGCCAGTCATTATTACTCCTGGCGGACAGGAAAGACCCGAAAAACTTCGTGAAAACTTCGATTGCGGTAGATACACGCAAGCAATTGATCCTCTTCTCCAAGATCTCGCTAAAACCAGTACATGACACGAAACACACTGAACCACTCCTCAGGCAGTGCCAGAGGACCAGAAAAACCGGGTGTTATGTGATGGATAAAGGATACGATTCCGAGGAATTTCATCGACAGCTCAGGGAAGAGATGGGTGCCGATTCGGTAATAGCTGTCAGAACCTGGAAAGGAAAGATCTATTCAGGGAAATACAGACAGGAGATGTATAACAAAATCGATTCTGAACGCTATCGTCAGAGGAACAAAGTTGAAACGGCGTTTTTGTCATCAAACGAAGATTCGGAGAACCCCTCCCGGCACAAAAATAGTGGTACCAGGTCAAGGAGATCAAAGTCAAAATGATCCTCTATAACCTCACAAAGGTGATTCAATCAGTCGTGATCGTCATTATAGTTGAAGCATTTCAACAGAGCCAAAAATTACTTAACTGGTGCCTCACACAGTAGCTGCAGAGATAGGAAGCGAGGTAGGGTAGTCAGGATATCCCGACGGGCTCATAACCCGTAGACCGATGGTTCAAATCCATCCCTCGCTATCGATTCTGGAATTATTGTATTTTGGGCTCTGTTGAAACCCACTGGTACTATGATCCCACGATAAGGCAAATATCTAATAAGAATCGTTGTTCCTTGAGTTAATGGTCAAACAAACAACAAGGAGCAGAGATAATGTCAACGAACCGGTATATCAAACTTATCAGATAAATCTGTTCAGTACTACGATCCTCCCATTTCCCTCTTTATTCCTGCAAATATTCCAGGAGAACGTATACTCAGCATCAGTTCATGGCGATCCTTCTCTTTCGTGAAGCCCTGGGTACTGACTATCGCGATGTGGTTGAACTCATCAATCTGATGGGTAGGATCAAAGAGATCCTCCAGTTGGACCAGGTTCCCCACTACTCGACCATACATAAGTTCATGGCACGAACTACTTCGATTATTCTTTCGAGATTCTTGAATAGGACCCTTAAACTGTTTTATTCCTGGGGTGAAATTGTTCCAACAACTGCCATCGATTCTTCGGGATTCACCAGTTCGTACGCCAGTTAGTATTACTCCTGGCGGACAGGAAAGACCCGGAAAAACTTCCTGAAAACTTCGATTGCGGTAGATACACGCAAGCAGGTGATCCTCTTCTCCAAGATCTCCCTGGAACCAGTACACGACATTAAACACACTGAACCACTCCTCAGGCAATGCCGGAGGACCAGAAAAACCGGGTGTTATGTGATGGATAAAGGATACGATTCAAAGGGACTTCATCGACAGATCAGGGAAGAGAGGGGTGCCGATTCGGTGATACCTGTCAGGACCTGGAAAAGGAAGATCTATTCGGGGAAATACAGACAGGAGATGTATAACAAAATCGATTCTGAACGCTATCGTCAGAGGAACAAAGTTGAAACGCTGATTTTTGGTCATCAAAAGAAGATTCGGAGATGACCTGAAGGCACGAAAACAGTGGTGCCAGGTCGAGGAGATCACGGTCAAAATGATCCTCCATAATCTCATAAAGGTGATTCAATCAGTTGTAATCGTCATCATAGTTGAAGCATTTCAACAGAGCCGAAAAGTTCTCTTTTAGTTACACGGCCGCAGGCAACCAAGGATTAGAAAGTCATCTTCTGGTAAAAAAATAAAAAAAGGAAATAATAATTTTTCGTTGTACATCAATTAACCCGTGCATGTACACCGATCATTCTCGAAGCCAAGCCCAGGCCTTGCTGATATCTGAAGATTGGAAAAACCTGGCATCAATTGCATAAACGACTTGGGCCAAATGCGTAAGCCACTCCTCCCAGGTCTTATCGCCAACTACGGCCACTTTTTCGATTTTATTTTGGAACTCACGTCCGAATTTGTAATCGGCTATCCAACCCCCGACCGTTCCTCCTTCGTACCCAGTCAAATCAAACAATAAACGTAGAGAACCTTCTTTTTCCACTAATGCTTTTACTTCCGGTTCCAGTTTCTCATAATCGGAAGGCTCAAGGTTTCCGACAATTTTGTAACCTACAACATTTCCTGAACTCTCAGCAAGTTTTTCAAGCATTTTCCCTCTCCCTTACATTGCGGAACTTGACATCATCTTATAAAAAAACTTTTGATGGAGGTTGTCCCAAAATTGATATCCACTCAGCCCTGTATCGGCCTTCATGAGGTTTCATGAGGTGGGCGATGGATTGTGGCAGCTCATTGAACCGTTCCTCCCTCCCCCGAGGTCGCCTGTCGGGCGCCTTCGCGCTGATGAACGGAGATTGTTCAATGGGATTCTTATCAGGCCGGCTTCCGAACCAGCTCGTAAACCTCAACCTCCCCATCGGCCATCGTCAAAGAGACCGTACCACCCGAAACCGGGCCAGCCGTAACAACAGGAGCCGGCGGAACAGGCGGCCGGGGCCCTGAATCCTCACGCACCCGGATCGTCACCCCGGAGAGGTCGACCGACCTGACCGACGGCGGGTGAACCTCGACCAGATCAGATATCGGGACAGAGGCAGGCACCTCCAGGATCAAGGACCCGGAGAACGGCCGGCCGATCGCCCGGTACTGAGCGAGGGCGGCCGCATGGGCGGGAGCGTCGACGAAGTCCAGCCGTTCGGTGATCCCGAGCAGCACGGGCCGGCCATCGCCGGCGAACCGGACGATCCCGATCTCCAGATCAGCATCGATCGCGGTCGCCTGCAGGACCCGGCGGGTCGCACCGGTCGAGACGAACCCCCTGGCGATGATACCGACACCGCCGTACTCGATCACCAGGCCGTAGGCGCTCCCGTCGTCACGGCATGAGTCGAGCACGACGGACTTCGGCCGTTCGTTCTTGAACAGATAGCCGGC
Organism: Methanosphaerula subterraneus; assembly: GCF_052055875.1. GTDB lineage: Archaea > Halobacteriota > Methanomicrobia > Methanomicrobiales > Methanospirillaceae > Methanosphaerula > Methanosphaerula subterraneus. The sequence continues at coordinate 684,295 of NZ_CP170508.1, read as the reverse complement.
CTTTCTGTTGTTCTTCGCCGTGCACCGGTTCAGGATCACATGGTCCTGCAGGTAATAGCCGCACTGGTACAGCTCGGCTGGCGTGGTCCCGGACCGCTGACCGTTCCCCTCACTCTCGCAGTCCTCGAAGAGCAGCTCGGCGGTCCGCTGCTCGTGTCCTTCCCAGGAGCCGTCCGTGTGGAAACCGGACTGCCAGGAGTCGATCGCCCTGCACTTCCGGACCGTGAGGCCGAGCAGGTGGCCGGTATCGATCAGGTCGAACCCGCAGGACCAGTCCCGTACTCCGTCCCCCTCCTGCCCGCTGCCACAGGAGATCGCCTGGCACTCCTCGAACAGGACCCGCTGAAACGTGGCAGCGCCGGCGCCGGTCGTGTTGCAGGAGAAGCCATGATGGTAGGCCATCCGGGCGGTGCACCGCCGGTACACCAGGTCGGAGAGGACCTGGCCGTCCCTTCCCCAGTTCATGAACGCGGCCGTGCACCCGCCGGCCCTCCCGAACGGGAGGTAGGTTTGCCCGTCCAGGGTGTGGGCGATCTCCACGTCCTCGCAGGTGAACCGGCTGGCATAGTTCTGGATCCCGAAATAGCCGACACCGCTGAACCCGGCGAGCGTCACCCCCGGCGAGGTCTCCGGGATCTCGATCCGGCACGGCGACCCGGCCGCCTCGATGGTCGTCTGCCCGGGGCCGGCCCCACTGATCGTGACCCCCGCCGCCGGCCGGAGATACCGGGACCCGTCAGGAGCGAAACCACCGTTACCATTAATAGTGCCGGCGAGAATTGTTATCAACCTGTCAACTTTCACGGCCTCTGCGGCGATTTTCTGGAAATCTGTTTCACCGTCCAGAACGAGATCTGCGTCTTCTTTCTCTTGAGTCGGACAATTCTTTGGCGAAATGATTATAGACATAGTTTAACATTATCCTGAGAATCAATAGATTTATACTCAGATGTGAATAATAGGGGGATAGCGATGTTATTATCGTAATTGGGGAGAGAAAAATGAGCGAATCTGTTTTTTCATCAGGCATGCGCGGAGCGATCCCGGATGCTCTGGAGGATCCGGGCAGGGCCATCACCCTCGCCCCTGGCTTGAACGGCACGGTCTGGCTCTATCACACCAACCGGGCGGTACATCTCGATCACAATACCCTGCGCGATCTGTTGTTCCTGCGGAACACGGCAGTCATCTATGATGCTGGCGGGACGGTCGTCCTGTCACCCTCAGGTCCGGAGGGGATTGCGATCCGTCTCCCGTCCGGACTCATGTATATTATTCCCCGGGCTGCTCTCGCAGCTGCCGGCCGTGGTGTAACCAGGTCCCGATTCGATCCGATGCCTTCGGTGTGAGGTAGCGCCATGTCAACCGAAATTGCGGAAGATACTAGAGCGGAGCCGGTCTTTCCCTACCACCGGTGGCATCCCATCGAATATGAAGCAGTGTTTCGTCTGCGGGAACTCGAGTACACAGTCACCCGGACCGACGGTAGTATTTCGGGGGTGAACCTGATCGCGATGAAGGGCGGACATTTCAGGTTCGTCTGCATCAGCCGACGGAAGACGCGAGCCGGAACGATCGCCGAGGTGGCGGCAACATATTTCGAGGAATTGGATGAGCTCCGGCAGCACATCTCGCCGGTCGTCAGCGTTGACCTCTGGATCTGGTGCCGGCAGGACAGATGGCGATACTTCGCGGTCTTCCCGGGCGGGATTCAGGAGATCGGAGGGGACGATGCCTGCCGGCTCTGAGATCCGCCGGGGTCTCGAGGTGCTGGTCGCCCCGGGCCAGGTCTTCGAGGTCCGGAGCTGGACCGGCGACCGGATTTCATCGGGATACTTCGACGACCTCGACGCCGCCGAGAAGGCGATCACCGCCCTGGACGCGGCGAACCCGGACGGGATCTACCTGACCCCGAACCCGGTGCTGCCGGACCTCCTGGCAAGAAGGGCGAACCGGATCAAGGGACCGCTCGCCAAGAAGGACTCCTCGACGAGCGACGCCGACATCCTGAGCCGGCGCTGGTTCCTGATCGACATCGACCCCGCCCGGCCATCGGGGGTCTCCTCCTCCGACGAGGAGCACCGGGCGGCGCTGGAACGGGCGGCTGATATTGCGGCGGCCCTTGGGGAGATGGGATGGCCGGCCCCGGTCGCCGGCGACTCCGGTAATGGGGCTCACCTTCTGTACCGGGTGGATCTGCCCAACGACGAACAGGCGACGGCCCTGATCAAAGCGACACTCGTCGCCCTCGACGGTCTCTTCTCTGACGCGAAGGCCTCGGTGGACACGGCGGTCTTCAACGCTTCGCGGATCTGGAAGGTCTACGGGACCGTCGCGAGAAAAGGGGACAACACCGAATCCCGGCCGCACCGGCGGAGCCGGCTGCTTTCGGTACCAGATCAGATCGGGATTGTGACACGGGAGCAGCTCGCGGCCCTGGCGATCACCGACCCGGCACCAGCAGCGCCGGCTCCTTCAGCGAAGGGGACTGGCCACGGACCGGGGGAGACGCTCGACCTGGCCGGCTGGCTCCGGGAGCACGGCCTCGGATTCAGCGATCGCCGGCCCTACCAGGGCGGGGACCTGTACCGGCTCGACTCCTGCCCGTTCTCATCGGCCCACACCGACGGGGCCTTCGTGATCCAGTTCGCTTCCGGGGCGATCTATGCCGGTTGCCATCACGCCTCGTGCGGCGGCGGGTCACAGCGGTGGCCTGAGTTACGGGAGATGTACGAGAGACCGGCGAAGGTCTCCGCAACCCATGAAGAGAAGGAGGCAGCCTGGCGGAAGAAGAAAGCCGAAGCACGGGAAGTGGCGGCCGGCCGGGACGACTCCGAACCGGTGCCGGCAGAGGAAGAAACTGAAACCGACCCGGAGGTTCTGGCCGAGGCCCGGGAGATCCTGGAGCACGGCGACCCGCTCACCTACATGGTCGAAACCTTCAACCTGGACCACGTAGGCGATCCGGTTCTCGGGCAGTGCCTAGCGCTCTCCCTGGCGAGCCGGCTGGTCCGGAACTCGCAAGGGTTGCACGTGATGACGACCGGCGAGAGCGGGAAGGGCAAGAGCCACGGATACCGGGCCATGCTCAAGCAGGTGCCGGACGACTACAAGATCAAAGGGTCGTTCTCTGATAAGTCGCTCTTCTATATGGACGACCTCCGGCCTCAGACCGTCATCCTGGTAGATGATAAGGACCTGAGCGACTCGATACAGGAGACGCTGAAGGAGGCCACGACCGACTTTAGAGAACCGATCATCCATCGAACCCTGACCAACGAGCGGAAATTTATAGAAATGACGATACCGGCCCGCTGCCTCTGGTGGATTGCGAAGATGGAAGGGACCGGAGACGAGCAGGTCCAGAACCGGGTGCTGATGGTCTGGGTGGACGAGTCAGAGGAGCAGGATCGCGCCGTCCTCGTTCGGAAACTTGCGCAGGAATCGCGGGACGAATCCGGGCCGGCCGGTGAGCCGCGGCAGGTCGCTATCTGTCGGGCGATGTGGGAGATCCTCCAGGGCCTCGGCCTGGTAGAGGTGAACCTCTCCCGGTTCGCTCACCGGATCTGTTTCTCCTCAGCCCGGAACCGGAGAAACCCCGACATGCTCGCGGACCTGATCAGATCTGCCGCCCTCCTCCGCTTCTTTCAGCGGGACCGGCGCACCATCGACAACGAGACGACCCGCCTCTATGCGACGCCGGACGACTTCAAGACGGCCGGTGATATCTTCACGGCCTTGAACGGTGAGGCCGGCAGTCAGGACACGAAACTGACCAAACGAGAATCCCAGATCCTCGACATCATCGACAGGGCCGGCCTCACCGAGTTCACGTTCCAGACGATCGTGGGATTGACGCAGATCCCATACCAGCCGATCCGTAGAACCTTCGTGGGCTACTTCTCCCGCGGGGAGAAGTATTCAGGGCTGCTGGAGAAGTGCCCGGCGCTGGCGACCCACGACCAGACCACCTCCGCGGCCGGCCAGGATGCCGGCTCATCGATCCGCCGAAAAGAAACGGCCTTCACGTTCAACCGGGAGATCTATTCCTCCTGGTCGAAGGGTAGCCTGGTATGGCTCCGGCCGGACGATGGCGACGGTGGTGATGGGTCCGATCCAGACCCTCCACGTTTTCAGCATTTTCAGCACGTTTTCAGCACGTTTTCAGCAACTGCTGAAAACGAGACGGCGGCAAATCCTGAACCTGACAGCGGAAAGGAAGAAGGATCTTCTATTAAAAAAAATAAGGATAACACGTTTTCAGCAAATCGAGAAAAGCGGGGCAACACAATTGATCAGGGGGTGTCTTCCCTCCCCCCCTCCCGCTTTTCGGCATTTGCTGAAAATGAAAATGAAATAAATTCTTACGGCGCCGAATCGACTAAAGGAGAGCAGAAAAACAGCGGTTCATTTTCAGCAGTTGCTGAAAACGTGCTGAAAGTTGCTGAAACTGCTGAAAACCACCAGGATGATCAGCCGGCCCCGATCGCGATCTCGAGATCCGCACCAGAAGCCTTACCACCTCAGCCGGCGCCCACGCCGGCGCTGACCCTCGCCCAGGTGAACCCGGGCGACTACTCTCCGATCGCCGACGGTCCCCTGATCGAGCCATGCCCGGTCTGTGGTGGCCGGGTGGTGCACTACACCGAACGATACCAGGCCCGGCAGGCCCGGGGTCCGAAGGAGAGGAGCCGACATATCTGCCGGGGCTGCTACAACCGGGCCCGGGCCCGCGAACAGGCAGCTGTCCAGATCCTGCCCGGTGCGATCCCGCTCGACGAGGTCGAGCCGGTCGATGCCGGCCTGCTCGGGCGGTGCTCGGTCTGCGGGCTTCAGGTGGCAGCGTATAGTCATGCCGGCAGCGGGACCGCGATCTGCTCGGTGTGCTATGAGAAACTGGTGAGGGAGCAGGTGGATATTCGGTAGGGCCGGCTGTGGTTGAGGTGGAGGAGGCGATCGCCTGGTCGAGAGATTTTCCGGCTTCAATAATTGAATTTTTGCCTCTGTTGAAATGCTTAAACTTGGATGATATTCACAATCGATTGAACCATTTTCTTAAGGTTATGAGGGAGAATTATCTGTTGATCTCCTTGACCAGGTACCAATATTTGAGGATGATCTGTCTGAAACAACTTGATTTTCATCAAACATAGTGTCTCCGATTTTGCTCAAAACATCTGTCTACCAATTTATTCTTCAACACCGACCCTTGGAGACTCTTGCAATGACTGATTCCTCCGGAATTCCTACTGACGGTAACGGTTGTTTCGTTAAAAAAGAGAAAGATAAAGACCTTTATCATCTCATCGCAAATTGTCGATCATTGGTGAAGGATGAGTATCTTCGATCTGCATGATGGCATTATTCAGGATTACCGGAATTACGTTCAGAGCTTCTTTACCTTCGAGGAACCCCGCATCCGTTCCTTTGTCGATGAGGAACTGATACAACACAACTCGCTCTGGCCTGATGCCCTGATCCAGGTCAACCCATCGTACGAATCTGTCGACACGATCGAGGGACTGGTCAAAACGGGCCTCCTTCACCCGGGAATTGCAGAGATCTTCCGCGACGGGGAGGGGCGATCGCTCCGCCTGTACCGTCACCAGGTCGCAGCGATCGAGCAGGCAGTCGCTGGCCGGCCGTTCGTCGTGACCAGCGGGACCGGGTCAGGGAAGAGCCTGACCTATCTCATCCCCATCTTCAACGCGGTCCTGAAAGGCAAGACGGCGGAACCACGTGTCCGCGCGATCATCATCTATCCCATGAACGCGCTCGTCAACTCACAGTATGAGGCGCTGACCCGGTTCGCCGAGCAGTATGAGCATCGATTCCACCAACCCTGCCCGGTGACATTCAAGAAATACACAGGTCAGGAGGACGACGAGGCCAAGCAGGCGATCCAGCAGAACCCACCACACATCCTGCTCACGAACTACATGATGCTCGAACTGATGCTCGTCCGGCCTGAAGAGCACCGGTTCGTGGACAGTGCAACAGCTGGGATTGAGTTCCTCGTCCTCGACGAACTGCACACCTATCGGGGCCGACAGGGGGCGGACGTGGCCCTGCTGATCCGGCGGTTGCAGAACCGCTGCGGGAACAAAAACCTACTCTGCATTGGTACAAGTGCGACCATGGTTGCAGGAAAGGAGATGACGGCCGAAGAGCGGCGTGCGACCGTCGGCTCCTTTGCCACAACTCTCTTCGGCGTCGAGATCGGCCCCAACCAGGTGATTGAGGAGACGCTGCTCCGGACGGCGACCTATCCCGGAGAGCCCACAGCAGAGGTACTCATAGAGGCGCTCAACCGGTCGACACCGACGACGAACGAGGACCTGATCGGTGACCCGCTGACGGCATGGATGGAGTCCACCTTCGGGATCTCACGCGACACCGCCGGCATCTACCGCCGAAACGTCCCGATCAGCCTGACCGAGGGGAGCGAGCAGCTCGCTGCCCTTACGGGGGAAGATCCCGAACGGTGCCGGAGCCGGCTGCACGAGGTCTTCCTGGCCGGGAGCGAACTCCTCACTGAACGGGGCACGCCGCTCTTCGGGTTTAAACTTCACCAGTTCTTTTCGCAGGGGCGGACGCTCTTTGCGACAATGGAAAACGCGGACCGGCGCTATCTCACGCTGGAGGGGCAGTATTACCGCCCGGGCAGTACCGAGGGGACGGTCCTCTTCCCCCTGAAGTTCTGCCGGGTCTGTGGACAGGAGTATTACTCGGTCATCCGTGACGAAACAAAACATCGCCTCTATCCCGCCGACGACTTCGACGAAATCGATGAACTCGGAGAGCGTGGCTACGTGATGCTCGCCCTTGAATCCGACGGCGATGTCTGGTCCAATGACGCCTTGCCGGCTGAGTGGTTCGACCGGAACGGCAAAATTAAGCGCGAACGGCAGCAAAATCGTCCCCAACCACTCTGGGTGATGCCAGACGGTTCCTTCGCCGACGGCGCCCAATGCCTCCCTTCTCCTGACGGGGTGAGGGTCTGGTACCAGCCGAAACCGTTCCTCCTCTGCCAGACCTGTGGCGAGTTCTACATGAAGAACAGTGGAAGGAGTGACTTCCGGAAGCTCTCGGGGCTGGCGACCGAGGGGCGGTCAACGTCCACGACCGTGCTCACGCTCGCAGCGTACAAACAGGCCCCCAAGGCCGCGATCGAGGAGGGGGCGCGTAAGGTCCTCTCATTCACCGATAACCGGCAGGACGCCTCGCTGCAGGCCGGTCACTTCAACGACTTTACCCAGGTCTCATTCCTCCGCGGCGCCATCTACAAAGCGCTCCTCGCCGCACCGGAGGTGTTGAGATACGACAACATCGCCCATTCGGTGCTCGACGCGATGGACCTCACGCTGTCGGATATCGCCGAGAATCAGTTGCTCTCGCCAGAGAGCAAACGGGCAGCTGACGTATGGCAGGCGTTCCAGTCCCTGATCGAATACCGGATCTACGAGGACCTTCAGCGTGGGTGGCGCGTGGTCCAGCCGAACCTGGAGCAGTGCGGTCTACTCACCTTCGATTACCCCGGCCTCGCAGACCTCTGTAGAGACGAGGACAAATGGCGTGACGTACCGCATTTCTCCAGCAACTTTTCTGATAAGCGGGAGCGGATCCTCTCCACCCTGCTCGACTTCTTCCGCAGGAATCTGATCATCCGGACCCAGAGTTTCGATGAGGCGTTCCAGCAGAAGGCACTTCGGCAGTGGAGCGAACAACTCGCCCCACGCTGGATTCCAGACGTCCATGATGCGCAGTACCTCACGAAGACGAACTATGCCGTCCTGCCCGGCCAGCCTCGGATACGGGAGTTCAAGAGTATGGAGAAGCGGTCCCTGATCGGGCAGTACCTGAGCAGGCAGATCGAGGGACTTCGCAACGAAGAGTACGCACCCCTCGTTAACCAGATCATTGACAAACTCGTCTCTGAGGGGATCCTTAACCGTACACGTGTCGAGGGGACGGAGACCGTCCGCCTTGAGTCAACCGCGATGGTCTGGCGGCCCGGGAAGGGGGAGCCTGAACGGGACCCCCTCTACTCGCGGCGGGTCCAGGGCGGGCGTTTCGACAACCGGGAGACCTGGCGGCAGAACCCCTACTTCACGGAGTTCTATCAATCGGTCGCATCGACACTTAAGCGGGTGGAGGGGCGTGAGCATACCGCTCAGGTGAAGAATGAGAACCGGCAGGACCGTGAGCGGCGGTTCCGCGAAGGTTCCCTGGCCTGTCTCTTCTGCTCGCCGACGATGGAGCTTGGAATTGATATCGCTGATCTCCGGCTCGTCCACATGCGTAACGTCCCACCGACCCCGGCGAACTATGCCCAGCGGTCCGGACGGGCAGGCCGGCATGGTGATCCGGCGCTGGTGATGACCTATTGCTCGGCGATGTCGGGGCATGACCAGTACTTCTTCCTGCACCGGAAGGACCTCGTGGCCGGCTCGGTCGCCCCACCCCGTGTCGACCTCGGGAACGAGGATCTGATCCGGGCCCATGTTCACGCGATCTGGCTTTCATTCACCGGGCTCGGGCTCGGATCTTCGGTCGACGAACTGTTGGACTTCACAGATCCTTCCTTTCCGCTCACCGAGAGCAAGCAGACCCAGGTTCACCTGAATCCGTCAAAGATGGAGAAATGCATCGAGGCGATCCGTGAGGTCCTGGCATCAGCCGGCAGCGAGCTGATCGAGAACGGCTGGTATACGGAGAGCTGGCTCCACCGCGAGGTGACTGAGGCACCCGGGGCGTTCGATCGGGCCTTCAACCGGTGGCGCGAGCTCTACCGGGCCGCGGACAGGCAATACCGCGAGGCGACCGACTTCCTCGGACGGCCCTGTCATGATAAGTTCATCAAAAAGCAGCATATGCGACTCCGCGATGAGGCGAGCCGTCAGAAGGATCTGCTCTGCAACGCGAGCGGGGTACGGAGCGAGACGGATTTCTACCCCTACCGGTACCTGGCCTCAGAAGGGTTTCTGCCAGGGTACAACTTCCCCCGGATCCCTCTGCGGGCGTTCCTCCAGGCAGGAAACGAGGGTGAGTTCATCTCCCGACCCCGAATGCTCGCCTTGACAGAGTTTGGTCCGGGCTCGATCATCTATCACGAGGGACAGAAGTTCAAGGTCACCCGGCTGACGCCCCCGGCCGGGGGCTTCCCGTCGCTCCAGAAACGGGCAAAGGTCTGCAAGAGCTGCGGTTACATCAACAACGAAACCGTCGACCTCTGCGCCCAGTGCGGTACGACCTTCGATGGCGGGAACAGTGAACTGCTCTCACTTATGGAGATGACGAACGTTTCGGCCCGCCAGAAGAAACGGATCACCTCAGATGAGGAGGAGCGGGACCGGCGGGGGTTCGAGATCACGACCCACTTCGCTTTCCATACCGAGGGGACGGGAGAGCGTCGGGTGCTCGCCGCAACCACGTCGGCCGAGGGCGGGGCTCCCTTACTCCGGCTCGAATACGGGCAGTCGGCACAGCTCTACCGGATCAACCACGGCTGGCGGAACCAGCGTGAAAAGACCTTCTATGTCGATATGGGCAGCGGAGATTTCGTCAGTGATCCGACCGAAGACCAGGACCAGGCCCCGGTGAACGCGAAGACCGTTGAGGCGGTAAAGCTCTTCGTATCAGAGACGGAGAATCTGCTCCGTGTCTCCTATCTCGGCGATCCTGCGGACTGGACGGAAGAGGTCCAGGCCTCGCTCCAGTACGCCCTTCAGCGGGGGATCGAGCAGGTCTTCCAGCTCGACGAGCGGGAAGTGGACTCGACCCGGATTGGGATTGACAAGGACGCAGCCCTCCTCTTCTGGGAGGCCTCGGAGGGCGGTGCCGGCGTACTGAAACGGCTGGTCCTCGACGCGAAGGCCCTGGTCGATGTCGCTACGGCAGCACTCGAACGGTGCCACTTTGACGCGGACGGGACCGACACTCATGCGGAGACCTGCGCCCAGGCCTGTTACGAGTGCCTCCTCTCCTACGTCAATCAGCGGGACTATCGCCGCCTGAACCGGCACGCGATTCGCCCGCTGCTCCAGCAGCTCGCCCGCTCGACGACGCTCTCATCGGCCGGGACGAGAAACTACCACGAGCAGTACGAATGGCTGGTCGACCGATCGGACCAGGACTCGGAGCTCGAACGCCGGTTCCTCGCACAACTCTACAGTACCCACCGCCGCCTCCCCGATGAGGCCGGCTGGCACCCACCCGAAGCTTTCATCGAGGCGGACTTCCAGTATGCCCCGAACGTCTGCATCTTCTGCGACGGGTCGGTGCACGACCCGGCCAGTGTCCGGGAGAAGGATCAGGAACGGCGACGGAATCTCTCCGACCTCGGGTACCGGGTGATTGTGATCCGGTACGATGAGGACCTTGAAGAACAGGTGAAGCGACATTCCGACATCTTCGGACAGGGAACTTTATGACTGATATCGAAGCCGGGATCGGAACGATCGTCCGTGCCCGCTCCCGTGAATGGGTGGTGCTGCCATCGGATGACGTCGGTTTGATCCGTCTTCGGCCGCTCGCGGGATCGGAGGCAGAGATCGCCGGGATAGCGAGGTCGCTCGTCGACCTGGGGCTGGAGGAGGTCGTACCTTCCCAGTTCCCGCTTCCATCGGTCGATGGGGCTGGAGATGCCGGCGCTGTCCGGCTGCTCTTCGATGCAGCCCGACTCTCACTCCGTGATGGGGCGGCTCCGTTCCGGTCACTTGGCCGGATATCGGTACGGCCGCGGCCGTACCAGTTCGTGCCGCTCCTGATGGGGCTCAGGCTCGACCCGGTTCGCCTCCTGATCGCAGACGATGTGGGTGTGGGAAAGACCGTCGAGTCGCTCCTGATCGCCCGTGAGATGGTCGACCGTGGGGAGGTCCGGCGGGTCTGCGTGCTCTGTCCACCCTACCTCTGCGATCAGTGGCGACAGGAACTCGAAGAGAAGTTCCACCTGCCGGCGGTCGTGATCCGGTCCGGGACGGTCGGCGCCCTCGAACGGGAGCTGCCTCTCTCGGGTGACCTGTCGATCTACCAATACTACCCTTTCATTGTGGTTTCGATCGACTACGTGAAGTCGGACCGGAACCGGGCGGCGTTCCTGCTCCACTGCCCGTCGTTCGTGATCGTAGACGAGGCACATGGTGCAGCACAGCCGGCCGGGTCGTCGAAGGGGCAACAGCAACGACATGCACTCCTGAAGGCCCTCGCTGCCGACCCCCATCGGCACCTGGTGCTCCTGACCGCAACACCGCACAGCGGGGTCGGGACCTCGTTCTCGTCCCTTCTTGGCCTCCTGAAGCCTGATTTTGCCAACATCGACCTCGCGACGGCCACGGAAGAGGAACGGGTATCGCTCGCCCGGCACTTTGTCCAGCGGCGACGGGCGGATATCGTCCACTGGCTCGGAGAGGATACGCCGTTCCCTGAGCGGGTTACGCTGGAGACGACGTACAAACTGACGCCGGCGTATCAGGCGCTCTTCGATGAGGTGTATGCCTTTTCGCAGGAACTGGTCAAGGCCGGGGAATCAATGACCGGATGGAGCCGGCGGATCCGATACTGGACAGCGCTCGCCCTTCTCCGGTGCGTGATGTCGAGCCCGGCGGCGGCCTCATCGGCCCTCGCGACGGCGGCAGGCCTGAAACGGGCGGAGATGGTTGAGGATGAGAAGAATGAGTTCGCCCCCTTCATCTACGAGCCGACGGATGAGGAGGTCGTGGACGCGGCACCGAGTCCGATCATGGAGCAGGGCGGGGCGGAACTCGGCGATTCCGGCCGGCGGTCGCTCGCCCGGTTCGTCAAGGTCGCGGAGGGGCTGGCCGGCCCGAAGCAGGACGCGAAGCTCGCGGCCGCGATCGGGATCGTCCGGCAGCTCCTTGACGAGGGGCGGTCACCGATCCTCTGGTGCCGGTACATCGCAACGGCAAAGTACCTGGCGGCCGGGCTGGAGACAGCCCTCTCCCGGCAGTACCGAGGGCTCCGGGTGGTCGCGGTGACGGGCGAGCAGCCCGAGGAGGAACGTCGGGAGATCGTCGCCGGCCTCGGGCAGACTGAACGGCGAATCCTGGTGGCGAGCGACTGCCTCTCGGAGGGGATCAACCTCCAGGGTTGGTTCGATGCGGTCGTCCACTATGACCTCCCGTGGAACCCGAACCGGCTTGAACAGCGGGAAGGACGGGTCGACCGGTTCGGCCAGGTGGCCCGCGAGGTGAAGGCGGTCCAGCTCTACGGAAGCGACAACCCGGTCGACATCGCCGTCCTCGATGTCCTGATCCGGAAGGCCGGAGAGATCCGGCGGACGCTTGGGGTGACGGTACCGGTGCCGGTCGAGTCGGAGACGGTGATGAATTCGGTGCTCAGGTCGCTCTTTTTCAAGCCGCCGAAAGCCCGACAGACGACTCTTGCGTCGTTCGTCGAAGACCCGACGAACGAGGACGGGGCTGCCGTGATGGAGGTCCACCGGCAGTGGGACGCGGCGGCGGCCCGGGAGAAGGTGAGCCGGACCCGCTTTGCCCAGAAGGGGATCAAGCCCGAGGAGGTCGAGGTCGAGCTGGCGGCGACGGACCAGGTCCTTGGCGACACGGGGGCTGTCCGTGCGTTCGTGCTCGATGCGGTCCAGCGGTTTGGGGGGCGGGTGGAGGTTCAGGTCGACGGGACGGTCCTCCTCTCCTCCCTTGACCAGCTCCCTGAGCCGGTGCTGGCGGCCCTGGGCGAGGAAAAGAGTACCCGGGTGGCGTTCTCCGTACCTGCCCGGTCAGGCGCATCCGTGCTTGGCCGGAACCATCCGGTCGTGACAGCCCTCGCAACAGCGCTCTTCGAATCGGCGATGGTGGGGGCGATCGGGTCGCCGGCGGCCCGGTGTGGTGTGATTCGGACCGCAGCGGTCTCCCGCCTGACGGTACTCCACCTGCTCCGGGTCCGGTGCACCGTCGAGGTGGCGGGGGCCTCGCCCCTGCTCTCGGAGGAGGTGCTGGTCCGGGCGTACCAGGGCCACCCGCCTGAGATCGACTGGTTGTCTGAGGACGAGGCGCTCGCCCTCCTGGGGGTTGCACCGAACGACAATGTGACCCCGGAGGAGCGGCGTGACCGGATCGGGAACGCCCTCCAGGAGATAGCAGCCCTGGCTGATGCCCATGCAGAGGCAGCACAGGAGCATGCGGCCAGGCTTCAGGGCGCCCACCGGCGGATACGGGGCTCGATCGGGATAAGCAAGCGGGTGGTTGTGACCCCGCACCTCCCTCCCGATCTCCTTGGTCTGCTCGTCCTCATCCCTGTTCCTGGGGTGCGGCGATGAGCACCAGGTATCCCTCTCTCCGGCTGGAGGGGGGGCTCCTCTCAGGGGAGGTTATTGACGAGCTCGTGGTGGGTGGACTGCCGGGACAAAAACCGGCA